>NZ_JADDRL010000006.1 GCF_021538895.1 Streptomyces olivochromogenes
CAGGAGCCGCCGCCTGCGACGGCCACCGCCACCGTGCCGTCCGGCCCCGTCGATGCGTACGCGCAGGCGTCGGCCGCCGCCGGGCCTGCCGGGCAGCCCACGCACACCCACGTCAGCGTCAACAGGGTCAACATCCTTGCGGCGGGCGCGAATCGGGTCCGTACGGGTCCATGCACGACCGAGATCATGAGCCGCCAAAGGCCCTGTCACGCCGGGGTGCCCGGGGAATGGCCCGAAGGGGGGACAAAGGGCGTACGGCGGTTTGAAAGCCCCGTCCCCGGCGGCCGTCCGGCGTGCACGCCTGTGCGGGGAGTGGCCGGGGGTGTCACAGGTTCCGGAAAGAAATTTGGGCCCGCGTTGAACACATCGGCCCGTCCCGTCCGTACCCAATGTCGTGCGGCGACACAGAGGCGCTGCAACATCCAGGCGATAATGGGGAGTTGACGATGAAGACCTCCTGGCGGGGCGCCTCAATGGTGGCGACGGCCGCGTCGGTGCTGGTGCTGACGACGGCGTGCGGTCAGGACAACGCCACCACTCCGTCGTCGGCGGCCCAGAACGTCGGTGCGACGGCGGCCGCGGGCGATTACGGCAGTGTCACGGCGGGTGCCGGGACCGGTGCGGGCAATGGCTACGGCGCCGACGGCAGCCAGGCTTCGAGCGCCCCGACCGCGGCCGCGTCGCCCGCCGGTGAGCTGTCCGTGGCGAAGAACCCGGAGCTGGGCAGTGTGCTGACCGACAAGGCCGGCCTCACCCTCTACCGTTTCGACGCGGACACCGCCAATCCCCCCAAGTCGAACTGCAACGGCGACTGTGCCACCACCTGGCCGCCGGTCCCCGCGGACGACGCCACGGCCGGCGCCGGTATCGACAAGGCCCTGCTCGGCGAGGTCACCCGCGCCGACGGCACCAAGCAGCTGACCGTCGGCGGCTGGCCGGCCTACCGCTACGCCAAGGACGTCAACTCCGGTGACGTCAACGGCCAGGGTGTGGGCGGCAAGTGGTTCGCGCTGGCCCCCAACGGCAAGAAGGCGGGCGGGGCGAGCTCGGCCGGCCTGTCGACCCGCAAGGACGCCAAGCTCGGCGAGATCGTGGTCGACCGCAACGGCATGACCGTCTACCGCTTCATCAAGGACAAGGCATGGCCCAAGTCCGTGTCCAACTGCACCGGAGCCTGCCTGGAGAAGTGGCCCGCGGTCGCTCCGGTCCAGGCCAATGACACCAAGGGCGTCGAGAAGAAGGGCCTGATGGGCTTCACCCGGTCCGACGGCGTCAAGCAGATGACGGTCGACTGCTGGCCGATCTACACCTTCTCCGGCGACAAGGCTCCCGGGGAGACCAACGGTCAGGGCGTCGGCGGCACGTGGTACGCCGTCCGCCCCGACGGCAAGCTGGTCGGCGCGTCCAAGTAGAGATCACCTCCCCAGGGTCGTCCCACACCGACGCCCGACCACCGGGTCCGCCCCCTCCGCACCGCACGGAGGGGGCGGACCCTTTGCCGCGTTGCGTACTGTCACAGGCCAGACGTGGTGACCGGGAACGGACGGTCAATTTCCGGTTCGGGTCGCTCCTTTGGCGGGCGATCAGTAGCCTCTGCTCGAACACCGGATCGCCTGGACCTGTCGCCTACCCCCTTGGAGAGATACATGGAGCGTCCCGCCTGGGCCCCACGGAGCATCGACATCACGGTGCCGAGCGTTTCGCGTATCTACGACTACTACCTGGGCGGTTCGCACAATTTCGAGGTCGACCGTGAGGCGGCCCGCAAGGCGATGGAGTTCATGCCGGGACTCCCCAAGATCATGCAGGCGAACCGGGCGTTCATGCGCCGCGCCGTGCGGTTCGCGGCCGGCGAGGGCATCACGCAGTTCCTCGACATCGGCTCCGGCATCCCCACGTTCGGCAATGTCCACGAGGTGGCCCAGGCGGCCAGGCCCGGCACCCGGGTCGTCTACGTCGACCACGACCCGGTGGCCGTGGCGCACAGCCATGCCGTCCTGGCGGGCAACGAGGACGCGGACGTCGTCGCCGCCGACCTCCGCAAGCCCCAGGAGATCCTCTCCAGCCACCAGGTCGAGCGGCTCATCGACCTGAATCGGCCAGTGGCGCTGCTTCTCGTTGCCATACTGCATTTCGTGGAAGACGCGGACGACCCGTATGCGGCGGTGGCCGAGTTGAGCGACGCGCTCGCTCCCGGCAGCCTGCTGATCCTCACGCATGCCTCGTACGAGGGAATCCCGCTGTCACCGGAGCGGGCCGAGGGCGCGGTGGACGTATACAAGGACATTCGCAATCCTCTGATCATGCGCTCGCGCGAGGAGATCGCGCGGTTCTTCGAGGGGTACGACATGGTGGAACCCGGACTGGTGCCGATGCCGCGCTGGCGGCCGGAATCGGCGCCGGAGGACGAGGATCCGTATGCCTTCTCCGGATTCGCCGGCGTGGGGCGTACGGCGTGACCGCGGAGCCGGACGGCCCGGAGGACAGACTGCGCCGGTTCGCGACGATCTGGAGCCGGGCGGTCTTCCCGGTGACCTCGACGTCGTTGACCCGGCCGGAGTTCGAGGAACAACTCCTGCCGCTCGCCCGCCGGTTGAGCGGGGCGCTGCGGACCAGGAGCTTCGACGCCGACGAGGCCAAGGCGGTCGGCGCCGCGCTCATCGGCGCGCACTGCACCGACCCCGAGGCGCTCACCCGCACCCTGGACTGCGTCGACGCCTACCTGGTGCTCTACTGCGGTGAGGACGGCCCGCAGGAGGAGTTGCGGATGCGCTCCTCGCGGCTCCAGCACGCCATGGCGGCCGGGTTCGCCCAGGCGCTGCGCGAGCGCACCCTGGGCGAGCAGGAGGCCATCGCCCAGGCCGCGTTGCGCGCCCAGGGAGTCGTGGCGCAGGCGCTGCACGCCACCGAGGCCCGCTTCCGCGCGGTGTTCGAGGGCGCGGCCATAGGAATCGGCATCGCCGACCTCGACGGCAACGTGCTCCAGGTCAACGGGGCGCTGCTGCGCATGTTCGGCGGCTCCGAACAGAGCGTACGAGGCCGCAACGTCATGGAGTGGACCCACCCCGAGGACGCGCCCCAGACCTGGCGGCTCTACGACGAGCTGGTGCGCGGCGACCGCGACCACTACCACGTCGAGAAGGCGTTCAACCGCCCCGACGGCACGGTGCTTTGGACCAACCTGACGGTCTCCCTGCTGCGCGACGCCGACGGCAACCCGCAGTACCAGCTCGCCCTCATGGAGGACACCACCGAGCGGCGGCTGCTCAACCTCCGGCTGCGCTACGAGGCCACGCACGACGCGCTCACCGGACTGCCCAACCGCACGCTGTTCTTCGAGCGCCTGGAGAAGGCCCTGAACGCGGCCGAGGGGCAGCGCTTCGGACTGTGCTACCTCGACCTTGACGGCTTCAAGACCATCAACGACAGCCTGGGCCACGCGGCCGGCGACCGGCTGCTCGTCGAGGTCGCCGACCGGCTCCAGTCCTGCGCGACCGCGCCCGGCGAGATGGTCGCCCGGCTCGGCGGCGACGAGTTCGTGGCGCTGACCACCGGTCCCGCCACCGAGAGCGAGGTCGACGACCTCGCCGAACGCATCATGAACGCGCTCGTCACCCCGATCCGCATCGACGGCCGTGAACTCCTGGTGCGCGGCAGTATCGGCATCGTCGAGGGCCCGGCGGGCGAGCGCACCCCGGCCGAGGTGCTGCGCAGCGCCGACATCACGATGTACCGGGCCAAGTCGGCGGGCGGCAACCGCTCCGAGCTGGCCGACCCGGAGGCCGACGCCCGCGCCATCACCCGGCACGGCCTGACCACCGCGCTGCCCGCGGCCCTGGACCGGGGCGAGTTCTTCATCGAGTACCAGCCGCTGGTCCACCTCGGCGACGGCAGTGTCCGCGGCGCCGAGGCCCTGGTGCGCTGGCTGCATCCGCAGCACGGCGTCCTCGGCCCCGACCGGTTCATCCCGCTCGCCGAACACACCGGGCTCATCGTGCCGTTGGGCCGCTGGGTCCTGGAGGAGTCGGTCCGTCAGGCCCGCGAGTGGCGCGAGCGCCATGGCGAGCAGACGGACTCCGGCCCGCTGCGCATCAACGTCAACCTCTCGCCGTGCCAGCTCACCCATCCCGGGCTGGTGCAGGACACTGTGGACATTCTGGAACGCCTCGGCGTGCAGCCGGACTCGCTGTGCCTGGAGGTCACCGAGTCCGCGTTGATCGGCGCCGACGACGACCTGCTCAAACCGCTGCGCCGGCTCGCCGAGATGGGCGTCGACATCGCCCTCGACGACTTCGGCACCGGCTACTCCAACCTCGCCAACCTGCGCCGGCTGCCGGTGAGCATCCTCAAGCTGGACCGCTCCTTCACGCAGAGCATGCAGCAGTTCCCGGCGGACCCGGTCGACCTCAAGATCGTCGAGGGGATCGTTTCGCTGGCCCACAGCCTCGACCTCGCGGTCACCGTGGAGGGCGTGGAGACGGGCGCGCAGGCCGAACAGCTGCGGATACTGGGCTGCGACACGGCCCAGGGCTGGTACTACGCCCGCCCGGGCCCACCGGAGCGCCTGCACGACCTGGCCCTGGTGGACGCAACGGGCTGAACTCCGAAGCACGGGTCGCGCAGTTGCCCTTTCAGGGGCGCGGGGAACTGCGCGACCAGCCACAACGAACCCGCACCCCCGAACGGCGCTGAAGCGGCAGACGCACCGGGCCAAAGGCCCACCCCCACCCGCCAGGGGCGCGGGGAACTGCGCGACCAGCCACGACGAACCGGCACCCCCGAACGGCGCTGAAACGGCAGACGCACCCGGCCAAAACCCACCCTCACCGCTCAAGCAACATCCGCTGCAACTCCCGCGCGGCCCGAGGCGGAGCCACATCGCTGCGGTGGGCCAGCGCGATCGTGCGGTGCAGCCCCGGCCGGGCGAGCGGCGTCACCCTGAGCCCCTGTCCGGCCCGCGTGGCGACCATGCGCGGCACCACGGCCACGCCCAGCCCCGCCCGCACGAACCCCAACACCGCGTCCATCTCACCCCCCTCGACAGCGAAGTGCGGCTCGAACCCCGCGGAGCGGCACGCGGCCACGGTGAGCTCGCGCAGGTCGTAGCCGTGCCGGAACATCACGAGGCGCTCGCCCTCCAGGTCGGCGACGCGCATCACCAGTCCGTCCCGGCATCCCGGCGCGGGCGCCTCCGTCGACGAGACCACCACCAGGTCCTCGCGCAGCAGCTCCACCGTGGTCAGGGCGGGCGAGGCGGGGGGCAGGGGGAGGACGATCAGGGCGAGGTCGAGGGCGCCGCGCGCGAGCTCCCGTACGAGATCGTGCGAGCCGCCCTCCTCGATCAGCAGCCGGATGCCGGGATAGCGGTCGTGGAAGGCCCGCAGCACGTCCGGGAGCAGCCCGGTGCACAGGCTCGGGGTGGCGCCCAGGCGTACGCGGCCGCCGCGCAGCTGCACCAGCTCCTGCACCTCGTGCCGGGCGGTGTCGGCGTCGGCCAGGATCCGCCGGGCCAGCGGGAGCAGCGCCTCGCCCGCGTCGGTGAGCGTGATGTTGCCCCGGGCCCGCAGGAACAGATCCGCCCCCAGCTCCCGCTCCAGCGCCTTGATCTGCTGGGACAGCGACGGCTGTGCGACATGGACCAGCTCGGCGGCCCGGGTGAAGTGCCGGGTCTCGGCGACCGCCACAAAGTAGTGGAGCTGCTGGAACTGCATGGCTTCAGGATAGCTCTGGCCTATGGAAACGAGCCGGATCATGTCTTGGACCGATCGGGACCTTCGGCCCTAGCGTGCTGACTCATGGCTCTGGCAACGCGGACGGACCGACGGCCGTCCATGGCACGCACCGTGTGGGACTCGACCGTCGGCAAGAAGACCGTGATGGCGGTCAGCGGGCTGATCATGCTGCTGTACCTGGTCGCCCACATGATCGGCAACCTGAAGATCTACTTCGGGGCGGGCGAGTTCAACCACTACGCCCACTGGCTGCGCACCGTCGGCGAACCGTTCATGCACTACGAGTGGACGCTCTGGCTCATCCGCGTGGTCCTCGTGGCCGCCGTGATCGCCCACGCCACGTCCGCGTACCAGCTCAGCCGCCGCGACATCAGGGCGCGGCCCAGCAAGTACGTGCACAAGAAGCCGCGGGCGAGCTACGCGACGCGCACCATGCGCTGGGGCGGGATCATCCTCGGCCTGTTCCTCGTGTGGCACCTCCTGGACCTGACCACCGGCACCGTGCACTCCGGCGGTTTCCAGGAGGGCCGCCCGTACCAGAACGTCGTGGACACCTTCTCCACCTGGTACGGCAACGTCGTCTACATCGTGGCGATGCTGGCGCTCGGCCTGCACATCCGGCACGGCTTCTGGAGCGCCGCCCAGACCCTCGGCGTCGGCAGCCGCACCCGCGACCGCGCCCTCAAGGCCGTCGCCGACGTTCTCGCACTGCTGCTCACGGCCGGCTTCATCGCCGTACCCGTGGGCGTCATGACCGGAGTGGTGAGCTGACATGACAACCTACGCGAACTACGAGACCGGCTCGCCCGTCGTCGACGGCAGGGCACCCTCCGGCCCGATCCACGAGCGCTGGGACAAGCGCCGCTTCGAGGCCAAGCTGGTCAACCCCGCCAACCGGCGCAAGCACACGGTGATCGTCGTCGGCACCGGTCTCGCGGGCGGCTCCGCCGGTGCCACGCTCGCCGAACAGGGCTACCACGTCGTCCAGTTCTGCTACCAGGACTCCCCGCGCCGCGCCCACTCGATCGCCGCGCAGGGCGGCATCAACGCGGCGAAGAACTACCGCAACGACGGCGACTCGATCCACCGGCTGTTCTACGACACCGTCAAGGGCGGCGACTTCCGCGCCCGCGAGTCCAACGTCCACCGCCTGGCACAGATCTCCGTGGAGATCATCGACCAGTGCGTGGCGCAGGGCGTGCCCTTCGCCCGCGAGTACGGCGGCCTGCTCGACACCCGCTCCTTCGGCGGCGTCCAGGTCTCGCGCACGTTCTACGCCCGCGGCCAGACGGGACAGCAGCTCCTCCTCGGCGCCTACCAGGCGCTGTCGCGGCAGATCGCGGCCGGGAACGTGGAAATGCACCCGCGCACCGAGATGCTCGACCTGATCGTCGTCGACGGACGGGCGCGCGGGATCGTGGCGCGGGACCTGATCACGGGCCGGATCGACACGTACTTCGCGGACGCCGTCGTCCTCGCCAGCGGCGGCTACGGCAACGTCTTCTACCTGTCGACGAACGCCATGAACTCCAACGCCACCGCGATCTGGCGGGCGCACCGCCGGGGTGCCTACTTCGGCAACCCGTGCTTCACCCAGATCCACCCCACCTGCATCCCGCGCACCGGCGACCACCAGTCCAAGCTCACCCTGATGAGCGAGTCGCTGCGCAACGACGGCCGGATCTGGGTGCCCAAGGCCAAGGGCGACACCCGGCCGCCGAACAAGATCCCCGAGGACGAGCGCGACTACTACCTGGAGCGCATCTACCCGTCCTTCGGCAACCTGGTCCCGCGCGACATCGCCTCCCGCGCCGCCAAGAACGTCTGCGACGAGGGCAGGGGAGTGGGCCCCGGCGGGCAGGGCGTGTACCTGGACTTCGCGGACGCGATCAAGCGAATGGGCCGGGCGGCCGTCGAGGCGAAGTACGGCAACCTCTTCGACATGTACCAGCGGATCACCGACGAGGATCCGTACGAGGTGCCGATGCGGATCTACCCCGCCGTGCACTACACGATGGGCGGACTGTGGGTCGACTACGACCTGCAGACCACGGTCCCCGGCCTGTTCGCGGTCGGCGAGGCCAACTTCTCCGACCACGGCGCCAACCGGCTCGGCGCCTCCGCGCTGATGCAGGGCCTGGCCGACGGCTACTTCGTCCTCCCGGCCACCGTCAACGACTACCTCGCCCGCAACCCGCACCAGGAGCGGGTCACCGCCGAACACCCGGCGGTCCAGGAGGTGCTGGCCGAGACCGAGGACCGGCTCGACCTGCTCCTCGCCGTCGACGGCGACCGCACCCCCGACTCCTTCCACCGCGAACTCGGCGAACTGATGTGGGAGTTCTGCGGCATGGCCCGCAGCGACGCGGGACTGCGCAAGGCACTGGAACGCATCCCGCAGATCCGCGAGGAGTTCTGGCGGCGCATCAAGGTGCCCGGCACCGGCGAGGAGTTCAACCAGTCGCTGGAGAAGGCCAACCGCGTCGTCGACTATCTGGAGCTCGCCGAGCTGATGTGCCTCGACGCGCTGCACCGCGCCGAGTCCTGCGGCGGCCACTTCCGCGAGGAGTCCCAGACACCCGACGGCGAGGCCGCCCGCCAGGACGACGCGTTCTCCTACGCGGCCGCCTGGGAGTTCACCGGCACCGGCGTGGCCCCCGTCCTGCACAAGGAAGACCTGGTCTTCGAGTACGTCCACCCCACCCAGCGGAGCTACGCATGAGGCTCACCCTGCGCGTCTGGCGGCAGAAGAACGCCGACGCCGACGGCGCCATGTCCACGTACGAGGTGGACGGCATCTCCTCCGACATGTCCTTCCTGGAGATGCTGGACACGCTCAACGAGGAGCTCATCCTCCGCGGCGAGGACCCGGTCGCCTTCGACCACGACTGCCGCGAGGGCATCTGCGGCGCGTGCTCGCTCGTCATCAACGGCGACGCGCACGGGCCGGAGCGCACCACGACCTGTCAGCTGCACATGCGGTCCTTCCGGGACGGCGACACGATCGACATCGAGCCGTGGCGGTCCTCGGCGTTCCCGGTGATCAAGGACCTGGTCGTCGACCGGTCCGCGTTCGACCGGATCATCCAGGCCGGCGGGTACATCACGGCGCCGACCGGGTCCGCGCCGGAGGCGCACGCGACGCCGGTGCCGAAGCCGGACGCGGACTTCGCCTTCGAGCACGCCGAGTGCATCGGGTGCGGGGCGTGCGTGGCCGCCTGCCCGAACGGGGCGGCCATGCTGTTCACCTCCGCCAAGATCAACCACCTGAACGTGCTGCCGCAGGGGGCGCCCGAGCGCGAGACGCGGGTGCTGGACATGGTGGCGCAGATGGACGAGGAGGGCTTCGGCGGCTGCACGTTGGCCGGCGAGTGCGCGACCGCCTGTCCCAAGGGGATTCCGCTGGTGTCGATCACCAGCATGAACAAGGAGTGGCTGCGGGCCACCCGGAAGGGCGCGAAGAGGTAGCGCCTTCGACGGAGTTGACGGCGCTCGCGCACCAGACGTTCGCCGAGCGGGCGGACGGGCGGGACCGGGAGTGGTGCTCATCCCCGGTCCCGCTTCGCCACCCCGAGGCCGCCGTCTGCCGCGACCGGCCCGGGCAGGTGCACACGACCGGCTCGTTCAACCTCGTCACCCCCACCGGCGAATGGGTGTGGAACGAGGGGACGCCCAGCGACATCCCGCTGGTCGACGGGGTCCGGCTGCTCGTCCTGGACCCGCCGCCGTACGAGCGGAGCCGGCCCGCGGGCCGGTTCTTCCCGCACATGACGGGCGACGTCGTCCTGGAGCGCGTGCTCGCTCCGGAGGAGGCCGGGCGCCTGCTCGCCGGGTGCGTGACGAAGTTCGGCTGAACGTCCGGGACCCGGCGTTCAACATCCCCACATCCCCTCTCCTGACGCAGGTCACGCGCACGCCAACCGGCATAGGAAGAACAGGAGCGGCGGGCCGTACGCAACCGGCCCGTCGCCTCCGTCGCCGAACCGGCCCGTGACCAGGAGAGAGCCATGACCGGCGTTTCCACCCTCGACCGTCCCCCGCAGCCCGCGGCACCCACCCGCTACACCGTCACCCTCGCCCGTGACGAGGCCGACGTGCGTGCCGCGCAGCGTCTGCGGCACGACGTCTTCGCCGGCGAGATGGGCGCTCTGCTGTCCAGCCCGCAGCCGGGGTACGACATCGACGCCTTCGACGCGTACTGCGACCACCTGCTCGTGAACGACACCATGACCGGGCAGGTCGTCGGCACCTACCGGCTGCTGCCGCCGGAGCGGGCCGCGGTCGCCGGGCGGCTGTACTCGGAGAGCGAGTTCGACCTGGCCCCGCTCGACTCGATCCGACCGGGCCTGGTCGAGGTCGGCCGTTCCTGCGTGCACCCCGACCACCGCGACGGCGCGGTCATAGGGCTGATCTGGGCCGGCATCGCCCGCTACATGGTCGACCGCGGCCACGAGTGGCTGGCGGGCTGCTGCTCCATCCCGCTCGCCGACGGCGGCGCCCTCGCGAGCGCCACCTGGGACCGCGTCCAGGCCAAGCACCTGGCGCCCGAGGAGTTCCGGGTACGGCCGCTGCTGCCCTGGATCCCGAACCAGCCCGCCCCCACCGAGCGGGCCGAGCTCCCGGCCCTGCTGCGCGGCTACCTCCGCCTCGGCGCCTGGGTCTGCGCCGAGCCGGCGCACGACCCGGACTTCGGGGTCGCGGACCTGTACGTGCTGCTGTCGATGCGCCGGGTCAACCCGCGCTACCTGAAGCACTTCCTCTCGCTCGTGCCGTCCTGATGAGCGTCTGGCTGCCCAGCGCGCCCTGCACCCCCGGGGCGTGCGTGGAGCCGGCGGGGTCCGCCACGGCCGTACCACGTGCCGTGCTGCGGCTCACGGGGGTCGTGATCCTGGTCCTGGCCGGGGTCGTGCTGCTCCCGCTCGGCGGGCGGATCCCCGCCGGGCCGGTCAGGTGGTGGTGCCGGGCGATCGTACGGGTCGCCGGGGTCCGGATCCGGATCACCGGCACCGCCGCACCCACCGGCGGACTGCTCCTGGTGGCCAACCACATCTCCTGGCTGGACATCCCGCTGCTGGCCGCCGTGCGGCCGGCCCGGATGCTGGCCAAGTCCGAGATACGGCAGTGGCCGGTGGCGGGCCCGCTCGCCGCGCGCGGCGGCGTGCTGTTCATCGAGCGTGACCGGCTGCGGGCGCTGCCGGACACGGTCGAGCGGATCGCCGACACCCTGCGCGGCGGCGCGGCGGTCACGGTCTTCCCCGAGGGCAGCACCTGGTGCGGCCGGGCGCACGGCCACTTCCGGCGTGCCGTGTTCCAGGCCGCGCTGAACGCGGGGGTGCCGGTCCAGCCGGTCGGCATCCGCTACCGGCTCGACGGCGGGGCCGCCGGGACCGCCGCCGCGTTCGTCGGCGACGACTCGCTGCTCGCCTCGATGTGGCGGGTGGTCAAGGCGCGGGGGCTGACGGCCGAGGTGGAGGTGCGGGACGCGATCCGTCCCGGCTCGTACCCCGACCGCCGCACCCTCGCCCGCGCCGCCGAGCCGGTCATGGGCGAGCCGACCTGGACCCACACGGCCGTCGTCGCCGACAGCGGCCGTTCCCCGAGCGCCGCCTGACCGGGCCCACGCCGCTGTCGCCGCCCCACGGGACGCGGACGACGGTGGCGTGGGCCCGGCTCGGCACGCAGGGCAGCGGGTGGGCCCGGTTCAGACCATGACGCGGGCGAGGTAGGGCGCGGTGGCGCTGTCCTTCGCCTCGGCCACCTGCGCCGGAGTGCCCGCCGCCACGATGCGGCCGCCCGCGTCGCCGCCGCCCGGTCCCAGGTCGATCACCCAGTCCGCGCCCGCGACCACCGACATGTCGTGCTCGACGACCACCACGGTGTGCCCGGCGTCGACGAGCCCGTGCAACTGGCCCATCAGCACCTCGACATCGGCCGGGTGCAGACCGGTCGTCGGCTCGTCCAGCAGGTACAGGGTGTGGCCGCGCCGCCCGCGCTGCAGCTCGCTCGCCAGCTTGATCCGCTGGGCCTCCCCGCCGGACAGCTCCGTCGCCGGCTGCCCGAGCCGCAGATAGCCGAGCCCCACGTCGAGCAGCGTGCCCAGGCTGCGGGCCACGGCCGGGGTGTCCGCGAAGAACTCCGCCGCGCTCTCCACCGTGAGGTCGAGGACCTGCGCGATGTTCCGCCCCCGGTGGGTCACCCGCAGGGTCTCGGGGTTGTAGCGGGCCCCGCCGCAGTCCGGGCAGGGCGCGTATGTGCTCGGCAGGAACAGCAGCTCGACACTGACGAAACCCTCGCCCTGACAGGTCTCGCAGCGCCCTTCCGCCACGTTGAAGGAGAACCGCCCGACGCCGTAACCGCGCTCCCGTGCCTCGTCGGTGGCCGCGAACACCTTCCGGACCACGTCGAACAGCCCTGTGTAGGTGGCCAGGTTGGAGCGCGGCGTGCGCCCGATGGGCCGCTGGTCGACCGAGACCAGCCGCCCCACCCCCGCCGCCTCCTCGGTGATCTCGCCGATCAGCGTCGACTTGCCCGAGCCCGACACACCGGTGACCGCCGTGAACACGCCGAGCGGGAACTCGGCCGTCACCCCGCGCAGGTTGTGCCGGGTGACCGGCCCGACCGTCAGCCGGCCGCGCGGCGAACGCGCCGGCCGCGCCGGCGCGGGGGAGCGGTCGAAGAGGAAGCGGGCCGTCGCCGACTCCGGGACCGACGCCAGGTCCGCCACCGGGCCGCTGTGCAGCACCCGTCCGCCGTGCTCGCCGGCGCGCGGGCCCACGTCCACCAGCCAGTCGGCGCCGCGCACCACGTCCAGGTGGTGCTCCACCACGAACACCGAGTTGCCGGCCGCCTTCAGCCGGGCCAGCACCGTGAGCAGCGCCTCGGTGTCCGCCGGGTGCAGACCGGCGGACGGCTCGTCGAGGACGTACACCACACCGAAGAGTCCCGAGCGCAACTGCGTGGCGAGCCGCAGCCGTTGGAGTTCACCGGCCGAGAGGGTGGGGGCGGCGCGGTCGAGGCCGAGGTAGCCGAGACCGAGCTCGACGACCGGGGCGATACGGGACTTGAGGTCGTCGGTGAGGACGCGCGCGGCCTGGGACCCGCCGTCGAGCAGCCCGGCCAGCTCGGCCAGGGGCAGCGCGGCCAGTTCCGCGATCGTACGGCCCGCGAAGGTCACCGCCAGCGCCTCGGGCCGCAGCCGGGCGCCGCCGCACACCGGACAGGGCGCGCTGGTCAGGAAGCGCTCCGCCTTCGCCCGCAGGGTCGGGCTCTTGGAGTCCGCGAACGTCTTCATCACATACCGACGGGCACTCATGTACGTGCCCTGGTACGGGCGTTGGATGCGGTCGGCGTCCCGCACCGGGTGCACCGTGACCACCGGCTGCTCGTCGGTGAACAGGATCCACTCCCGCTCCTCGGCGGGCAGGTCGCGCCACGGCCGGTCCACGTCGTGACCGAGCGCGTCGAGGATGTCGCGCAGGTTCTTGCCCTGCCAGGCGCCCGGCCACGCCGCGATCGCGCCCTCCCGCACGGACAGCGAGGGATCGGGGACCAGCGACTGTTCGGTCGTGCGGTGCACCCGCCCGAGGCCGTGGCACTGGGGGCACGCTCCGGCCGCCGTGTTGGGGGAGAAGGCGTCGGAGTCGAGCCGCTCGGCGCCGGGCGGATAGGTGCCGGCGCGCGAGAAGAGCATGCGCAGCGAGTTGGAGAGATTGGTGACCGTGCCGACGGAGGAGCGCGAGGTCGGCGACGAGCGGCGCTGCTGGAGCGAGACCGCCGGCGGCAGCCCCGTGATCTCCCCGACCTTCGGCGCTCCCACCTGGTGGATCAGCCTGCGCGCGTACGGCGCCACCGACTCGAAGTAGCGCCGTTGCGCCTCCGCGTACACCGTGCCGAACGCCAGCGACGACTTGCCCGAGCCGGACACGCCCGTGAAGACGACCAGCACGTCCCGCGGGATGTCCACGTCGACGCCCTTGAGGTTGTGCTCACGGGCGCCGCGGACGCGGACGTACGGGTCGTGAGGGCTGTGCATCGGGGGAACTCCGTACGGGCCGGCCGGGCGGGGACAAACCCCGCGATTCTAGCCCGCGGCCCGGTGCGCCCCGCCGGCGCGGCCCTGCCTTCCCGCCGTCGCGGTTCAGGGGTGCGGCGGGATGTCCCGCTGCTGACCGCCCAGCTCGTCCTTCATCCTCTGCTGGGCCGTGTCGACCTGGGACCGGTACTTGCCCTGGGTCTTGTCGTCGACGTGGTCGCCCGCCTTGTCGATGCCCTTGCCCGCCTGGTCCTCGTGGCCTTTGAGCATGCCCTTGAGCTTGTCCATGATGGACATGGCAACCCTCCTGCCTGATAGAGGCCCCCGCGTCCCAGCCTCACCGCCCCGGACGCGGTTCGCATCTCGGCAGGCCTCCGAATGCACGGTGCCCGGCCCTGTGCGAGCTTGGAGAACGGACGCCTGTTCCCGCAGAAAGGTCCGTCCCATGACTACTCCTGGTTTCGGATTCGGACGCAGCCCGTTCGAGGAGTTCGACGAGCTGATGAACCGCTTCTTCGGTGGGGCCGGTCCGGCCTCGCCCTCTCGGCGGGTACAGACGGTCGACATCGGCAGCCTGCTCTCGGAACGGGCCCGCGAGCTGGTCGCCGAGGCCCGGGAGGTCGCCGCCGCGGAGGGCAGCGACGAACTCGACGCCCGGCATCTGCTGGCCGCCGCCACCCGGCACGACTCGACCCGGCGGCTGATGACCGAGGCGGGCGCGGACCCCGACCGGATCCGGGAGCGGCTCGGCGCCGCCGAGGGCGCCCAGAAGAGCGAGCCCACCACGTTGACCCCGGCCGCCAAGCGCGCCCTGCTGGACGCCTACCAGCTCTCCCGGGCCGAGGAGGCCTCCTACATCGGTCCCGAGCACCTGCTGCGGGCCCTCGCCCTGAATCCGGAATCGACGGCCGGGCGGGAGCTCGCCGAGAGCGGCTGGGAGCCCACCCGGATGCCCGTCGAGGGCGCGGCCGAGCGCAGGAAGCCCAGCAGCACGCCGACCATCGACGAGTACGGCCGCGATCTCACCGAGGACGCTCACGCCGGCCGCCTCGACCCGGTGATCGGACGGGACGACGAGGTCGAACAGACGATCGAAATCCTGTCCCGGCGCAGCAAGAACAACCCCGTGCTCATCGGCGACCCCGGCGTCGGCAAGACGGCCATCGTCGAGGGCATCGCGCAGCGCATCGCCGCCGGGGACGTGCCCAGGACCCTGGAGGGCAAGCGGCTGATCTCGCTGGACCTGGCGGGCATGGTGGCCGGCACCAAGTACCGGGGCGAGTTCGAGGAACGCCTGAAGAAGCTGCTCGACGAGGTGCAGGAGCACGCCGACGAGCTCGTCCTCTTCCTCGACGAACTGCACACCGTCGTCGGCGCCGGCGCGGGCGGCGAGGGCGCCATGGACGCGGGCAACATGCTCAAGCCCGCCCTGGCCCGCGGCGAACTGCACCTCATCGGCGCGACGACCGTCGACGAGTACCGCAGGCACATCGAGAAGGACGCCGCCCTGGAGCGCCGGTTCGCCCCGATCCTGGTCGGCGAGCCCACCGTCGACGACACCATCGAGATCCTGCGCGGCCTGCGCGACCGCTACGAGGCGCACCACCAGGTCCGCATCACCGACGAGGCGCTCGTCGCCGCGGCCGAGCTGTCCGACCGCTACATCACCTCCCGTTTCCTGCCCGACAAGGCCATCGACCTGATGGACCAGGCCGCCGCCCGGGTCCGGCTGCGCGCCAAGACCCCCGTAGCCGACATCCGGGAGATCGAGGACCGGATGGCCGCCCTGAACCGGGAGAAGGACCAGGCGGTCGCCGACGAGGAGTACGAGCGCGCCAAGGAACTGCGCGACCGGATCAAGGCCGTCGAGGGCGAGCGGGCCGACATGGGCAAGGCGGACGAGCACGCGCCCAGGGTCACCGCCGAGGACATCGCCGAGGTCGTCTCCCGCACCACCGGCATCCCCGTCGCCCAGCTCACCGAGGAGGAGCGCGAGCGGCTGATGAAACTGGAGGAGCACCTCCACGAACGCGTCGTCGGCCAGGACGAGGCGATCACCGCGGTCGCGCGGGCCGTCCGCCGCGCCCGGGCCGGCATGAGCGACCCCAACCGCCCCGTGGGCAGCTTCCTCTTCCTCGGCCCCACCGGTGTCGGCAAGACGGAGCTCGCCCGCGCCCTCGCCGCCGCCCTCTTCGGCGACGAGACCCGCATGATCCGGCTGGACATGAGCGAGTTCCAGGAGCGGCACACGGTCTCCCGGCTGGTCGGAGCGCCTCCCGGATACGTCGGCCACGAGGAGGCCGGCCAGCTCACCGAGGCGGTGCGCAGGCAACCGTACGCCGTGCTGCTGCTCGACGAGGTCGAGAAGGCCCACCCCGACGTCTTCAACACCCTGCTGCAGCTGCTCGACGACGGCCGGCTGACCGACTCCCAGGGCCGCACGGTCGACTTCAAGAACACCGTCGTGATCATGACGTCCAACATTGGCGCCGACCGCATCCTGGCCTCCGGCGTGGAGGACTACACCAAGGTCCGCGAGTCGGTGATGCCGGTGCTGAACCAGCACTTCCGGCCGGAGTTCCTCAACCGCATCGACGAGATCATCGTCTTCCGCGGCCTGGACCGCGGCCAGCTGCGCCAGATCGTCGACCTGCTCCTGGAGCACACCCGGCGCCGGCTGCACGCCCAGGACGTCGACATGGAGGTCACGGACACGGCCGCCGATCTGCTCGGAAACATCGGCTACCAGCCCGACTTCGGCGCCCGCCCACTGCGCCGCACCATCCAGCGCGAGGTGGACGACCGGCTCGCCGATCTGCTCCTGTCCGGCGAACTGGCCCCGGGCGACCGGGCCGTGGTGGACGCGGCCGACGGCGCCGTCGTGATCCGCGCGGACAAGCCGACCGGGGCCGGGGCGCGGAAGACGGACGAGACCGGCTGAGGAGGCTCGGGGCCCGAAGGCCCGCAAAGGCTCAGGGCCCGGTGTTCTTCGCCCGGTTCACGATCCCGGCCAGCCGCCGGTAGGAGTCCAGCAGGGCCCCACGGTCGTACGTGCTGGTGGTCACGAGGACTTCCTGCGCGCCGGTCTCCTTCAGCAGCGTCTCCAGCTCGTGGGCGACCTGCTCCTCGGTGCCGGCCAGGTGCCCGGCGAGCCCGGACGCGTAGAAGTCCCGCTCCTTCGCGGTCATCGCGCGGGCGGCGGCGTCCTCGGCCGGCGGCAGGGGCGGGAAGGCGCCGTGCGTGCGCGAGTACGCCATGGACCACGCCTCCGGGATCAGCAGCCGCCGCGCCTCCTCGGGCGTGCCGGCCACCGCGACCGTGCCGGAGACGACGACGTACGGCTCCGACGCCCACGGCGACGGCCGGAACTGCTCCCGGTAGTGGTCGATGCCGCGCCGCATCCGCTCGCGGTCGCGCAGGTCGCCGATGACCATCGGCAGCCCCGCACGGGCGGCGATCCGGGCGCCCTCGCCCATGGCCAGCACGAACGGCGGCACGCTCAGCCCCTCCGCCGGGCGGGCGTGCACCCCGGTCGGGGAGGTCCCCCGGAACCAGCCCAGCAGCTCGTCGAGCTGGGCCGCGAAGTCCTCGGCGTCGTCCTTGCCGCGCCCCAGCGCCCTGCGTACGCCGTCGGTGAAGCCCACGGACCGGCCCAGACCCATGTCGATCCGCCCCGGGAACAGCGACTCCAGCACCCCGAACTGCTCGGCCACGACCAGGGGTTGGTGGTTGGGCAGCATCACCCCGCCGGTGCCGACCCGGATGGTGCGGGTCGCGGCGGCCACGGCGGCGGCCAGCACGGTCGGCGCGGACCCGGCGACCCCGGGCACCCCGTGGTGCTCGGAGACCCAGAACCGGTGGTACCCCAGCCCCTCCAGCTCCCGCGCCAGCGCGACGGTGTCCCGCAGCGCCTCGGCGTGCGTGTGCCCCTCCCGCGTACGGGAGCGGTCGAGAACGGAGAACCGGGTCCGGGCGGTCAACGAGGTCACACGGATGTCAACACCGGGGAGGCCGCAGGATTCCCGGACCGTCCGGTGGGACGCAGATTAGGGTGGTCGGGTGGCTGACAGCAGTGAACCCCAGGTCGCCGTGTTCGACCTCGACAACACCCTCGCCGACACCGGGCACCGGCAGCGGTTCCTGGAGCGCAGGCCGCGGGACTGGGCGGGGTTCTTCGCGGCGGCGCCGAAGGATCCGCCGCTCGCCGAGGGGGTGGCCCTGCTCCGCGAGCTGGCGGGGGAGTGCGAGATCGTGTATCTCACCGGGCGGCCCGAGCGCTGCCGGTTCGACACGCTGGACTGGCTCGCCCGGCACGGGTTGCCCGAAGGGCGTGTGTACATGCGGCGGGACGCCGATCGCAGGCCCGCCCGGAACACCAAGCTGGAGATTTTGCGCCGCCTTGCCCGCGACCGGGTGATCCGCGTCCTCGTGGACGACGACGAGCTGGTGTGCGACGACGCCGAACGGGCCGGGTTCACGGTCGTACGGGCGCGCTGGGCCAAGAAGTCAGCCGCGCTGAAGGACGCCCAGGAGCGGGAGGGCCGTACCTGAGGCGCGCGGTGAGGCCGGGGGGAGCGGTCCGCCCGCGCGGGGCGGTCAGTCCTCGCCCTCGATGCGGAAGCCCACCTTCAGGCAGACCTGCCAGTGCTCGATCTGCCCGTTCTCGATCTGGCCCCGCACCTGGGTGACCTCGAACCAGTCCAGGTTGCGCAGGGTGTCGTTGGCGCGGGAGATGCCGTTGCGGATGGCCTCGTCGACGCCCTCGTGCGAGGTGCCGACGATCTCCGTGAGCCGGTAGGTGTGGTTGGACATGCGGGAACTCCTCTGCGCCGCTGCGCCGTGACGGATGTGTCACGCGTCACTCCACCGTGCCGTATGCGCGGGCGGAGCGCGAGATGTCGGGGCCGTACCCCGGGGTAGCCCTTGACCGTCGCATTGGTCCATACCAAAATCAGCACACCCGTACGAGCCATGTGCTCGTTCCCCCCACGTCGGGCCCGTTTGCCCTGTCCGTCAGACAGAACAGGACCCCTCGTGAGACACGATGTGCGGCACGCTCCGCTGCGACGCCGTCTCCTCGCCCTCGTCTGTGTGTCCGCCTCCCTCGCCGCCGGGTGCGGCGTGCTGCCGGACAGCGGTGGCCACCGGCGGACGGTCACCGTGTGGCTGATGAAGGACAGCGCCTCGAAGGAGTTCCTGCGCCGCTTCACCGAGGACTTCGAGCGCGGCCACGACGACCTCAGGCTCGACATCCGCATCCAGCAGTGGACCGGCATCGTCGACAAGGTGCAGGCCGCGCTGAAGGCGGACGGCGACCACGGGCCCGACGTCATCGAGGTCGGCAACACCCAGGTCCCGCAGTACGTGGAGGGCGGCCGGCTCACCGACCTGACCCTGGAGTCGATGCGTGACTGGGGCAAGGACCGCTGGCTGCCCGGCCTCGCCGAACCCGGCCGGGAGGACACCCAGCAGTACGGCATCCCCTGGTACGCGGCCAACCGCGTCGTCATCTACCGCAAGGACCTGTTCGAGAAGGCGGGCATCAGCGCCCCGCCGAAGACCCGCGAGCAGTGGCTCGCCGACACCGAGCGGCTCAACTCCGGCGGGAACCAGGGAATTTACCTGGCCGGACAGGACTGGTACACGCTCTCCGGGTTCATCTGGGACGAGGGCGGCGACCTCGCCCGGCACACGGACGGCCTCTGGAAGGGCGCCCTGGACTCCCCGGCCGCCCTGCGCGGCATGGACTTCTACCGCCGGCTGCAGGCGCTCGGCGCCGGACCCGTCGGCTCGGACGAGGAACACCCGCCCCAGGCAGGCGTGTTCGCGAACGGCAAGGTGGCACAGATCGTGGCCGTGCCGGGCCTCGCCCAGGCCATCGTCCAGAAGAACCCCGAACTCGACGGCGAACTGGGCTACTTCCCCGTGCCCGGCAAGTCCGCGCAACGGCCCGGCACCGTCTTCACCGGCGGATCCGACCTCGTCGTCCCGCGCAACACCGGCAACGAGGACGGCGCCGTCGCCGTCGTCGCCGCGCTCACCGGCGCCAAGTGGGACACCGAGCTGGCCCGCACCATGAACTACGTCCCCAACAAGACGACCCTGGCGGGCGCCGTGTCCGGGGAGGAGGGGGTCGCCGCCATGGCGGCCGGAGCCGCGCACGGCCGGGCGACCCCCAGCACGCCTCAGTGGACGGCGGTCGAGGCCGACAACCCCATCAAGGAGTACATGACCCGGGTGCTCGGGGGCGCCGACCCGCAGGCCGAGGCCCGCCGTGCCTCCCGCCGGATCACCGACGCCCTGGCGCCGGGCCTCGGCTGACTCACCGGACCGTGCTCAGCGACAGCGCGAACCGGCCCTCCGCGTCCGTCCACCAGTGGGTCAGCTCCAGCCCCGCTCCGGCGAGTTCGGCGGCGACACCGTCCCTGCGGAACTTCGCGGACACCTCGGTGCGCAGTTCCTCGCCCGCCGCGAAGTCGACGGCGAGTTCGAGCGCCGGAACCTTCACGGACTGCTCCGTGAGCGACCGCAGCCGCATCTCGATCCACTCGTGCTCCGCGTCCCACCGCGCCACATGCTCGAAGGCGTCCGGATCGAAGTCGGCGCCCAACTCCCGGTTGATCACGGCCAGCACGTTCTTGTTGAACTCGGCGGTCACCCCGGCCGCGTCGTCGTACGCCCGCACCAGGACCCGCTCGTCCTTGACCAGGTCCGTGCCCAGCAGCAGGCTGTCGCCCGGTGACATCAACTGTCGTACGGAGGCGAGGAACTCGGCCCGTTCGGCGGGCAGCAGGTTGCCGATCGTGCCGCCCAGGAAGGCGATCAGCCGGGGGCCGGGCGTCGCGGGCAGGGTCAGCTGGCCGGTGAAGTCGGCGATCAGGGCGTGCACGGCGAGCCCGGGCCGCTCCTCGACGAGCGACTGCCCGGCCCGGGTGAGCGCGCTCTCGCTGACGTCGACCGGCACGTAGGTGTCCAGGCCGGTGAGCGCGTCGATCAGGTAGCGGGTCTTCTCGGAGGAGCCGGAGCCCAGTTCCACCAGCGTGCGGGCGCGGGCGGCCGCCGCGATCTCGCCGGACCGGACGTCGAGGATCTCGCGCTCGGCCCGCGTCGGGTAGTACTCGGGCAGTTCGGTGATCTTGTCGAACAGCTCACTGCCCCGGGCGTCGTAGAACCACTTCGGCGGCAGCGTCTTGGGAGTGGCGGTGAGGCCGCTTCGGACATCGGCGCGCAGCGCGGCGTCCGTCGCGTCCTCGGGGAGTGTGCGGGTGACGTACAGCGGGCTCACGTACAGGGCTCCTTCGGGGATGGGGATTCCCCCGCTCGAACGGAGTCGAGGGTGGGGGAGGGTGCCCGGTCCTCGACCGGGGCGAGCCGCACGCCGGTTCGGCTCGCCGAGAGCAGCGTGCGGTCGGGCACCTTCTGCCAGTGCGGATCGTCGTCGTACGGCTCGGAGGCGACGACCGTGAGACGGCCGGGCTCCGTGCGGTGCCAGAGGGTGTCGCCCCAGGCGGTGGCGGTGATGGTCTCGCCGTCGGTGAGCAGCAGGTTGAGCCGGGACGCGGGGGCCGCCTCGGCGACCGCGCGGACCGTGTGGGCCAGGGCCTGCCCGGGCTCGTCCCCGGCGTGCAGCCGGTGCAGGACGAGGGCCCAGACGAACGCCGAGTCGGTGCGCGCCTCCATCGACAGCAGGTCCACCGCGGGCAGCCCGGGGACCAGGGGCGCCATCGACCGCGGCCAGTCCGCGACGGCGCCGTTGTGGCTGAACAGCCAGCGGCCCGCGGCGAACGGGGCCGCCGCGGCCTCCCCGTCCGCGCCCGGCAGGGTCGCGTCCCGCACCGCGGCGAGCAGCGCGCCGGTGCGCACGACCCGGGCCAGGTCGGTGAAGGACGGGTCCGCCCAGATCGGGCCGGTCCGCCGGTAGCGGGCGGGCACGGGATCGTCCGCCGCGTACCAGCCCACCCCGAATCCGTCGGCGTTGACCGTCCCGTAGCGCTGCCGGCGCGGTGCCCACGACTGGCGGTACAGGCCGTACGGGGGCTCCACGAGCAGTCGGCCGAGCGGCTCCTCGGGGCCCAGGTAGGCCAGATGACGGCACATCAGACGGCCCCCGAGCGGGCGGTGCGGAAGCCGGAGAAGATCTGTCGGCGGATCGGATAGTCCCAGTTGCGGAACGTGCCCCGGCAGGCCACCTGGTCCACGGCGAACGAACCGCCGCGCAGCACCTTGTACTCGGGCCCGAAGAACACCTCCGAGTACTCCTTGTACGGGAAGGCGGTGAAGCCCGGGTACGGCAGGAAGTCGCTCGCCGTCCACTCCCACACGTCACCGATCAACTGCCGTACGCCCAGCGGGGACGCGCCGGCCGGGTAGCTGCCCGCGGGCGCCGGCCGCAGGTGCCGCTGGCCCAGGTTGGCGTGCTCCGGCGCCGGATCCGCGTCGCCCCACGGATAGCGCGTCGAGCGGTCGGCGGCGGGGTCGTGGCGGGCCGCCTTCTCCCACTCCGCCTCGGTGGGCAGCCGGCGTCCGGCCCAGCGGGCGTACGCGTCGGCCTCGTACCAGCACACGTGCAGCACCGGCTCGTCGGGCGGGACGACCTCGGTGGCGCCGAAGTGGCGCCGCAGCCACTGCCCGCCCTCCCGGCGCCAGAACAGCGGCGCGGTGATGGCGTGCTGCCGGATGTGCGCCCAACCCTCCGGCGCCCACCAGCGCTCGTCCTCGTAGCCGCCGTCCTTGATGAACGCCTGGTACCGGCGGTTCGTCACCGGGGCGGTGTCGATGTGGAAGGGCGCCACCTCGCGCCGGTGCGCGGGGCGTTCGTTGTCCAGCGCCCAGGGTTCGGTGGAGGTGCCCATGGTGAACGGGCCGCCGGGTATCAGGACTTCGGTGGGGCCGGTGAACGGCGGTGCCGGGTCCGGGTCCGGGGCGGTCAGGGCCTGCGGCCCCTTGCGCAGCTGATGGGTGATCAGCATCGTCTCGTCGTGCTGCTGTTCGTGCTGCGCGATCATCCCGAAGGCGAAGCCCGCCTCGGTCAGCCGCGTGCCGTGCAGGGCCGTGCTCTCCAGCAGGTCCAGTGCCCGGCCGCGCACGTCGGCCGCGTACCGGCGGGCCTCGGCGGGCGCCAGCAGCGGCAGCGAGGGCCGTTCGGACCGCGGGTGCTCGAACGCGTCGTACAGGCTGTCGATCTCGGGCCGCATCGGCTCCCGGCCGCCGACCGTGCGCAGCAGCCACAGCTCTTCCTGGTTGCCGATGTGGGCGAGGTCCCACACCAGCGGGGACATCAACGGCGAGTGCTGGGCGGTGAGATCGGGGTCCTCGACGCAACTGGTGAGCAGGGTGGTGCGGTCGCGGGCGGTGAGGAGCGAGGCCAGCGCGCGCCGGCGCAGGTCCTCGGCGTCGAGTTCGGGGGCGGTCATGTGCGGATGTCCTTCCCGTGGATGGTGGAGGTGCCCCTGGTCGAGCGAAGCCGGGACGGGGGGAGACGCGTGCCGCGCACACGGTCCAGCAGGTCGTCGGCGGGGCAGCGGCCCCTCGCGACATAGCGGTCGATGTACGCCGCGACGGCGCCCGTGACCTCGGGTGTGGCGCCGAGCCGGGGCAGGGCCTGAAGTGCCGCCGCGAAACAGACCGTGGCTGCCTCGCCCAGCTCGGGGTCGCCCAGCCCGTCCCGGGCCGCGTCGATCCACAGCGGGTTGTGCGGAGCGGGCAGGTTCAGGGCCCGCTCGGCCAGCGGTTTCACGGTGCGGTAGGCCGTCTCGGCGGCCTCCGGGTCGTCGAACAGCGCCGCCGTCACCGCGAGCGGCACGATCCACCCGTCGTCGCCGGGCTGTGCGTCGATCATGCGCAGCTCCAGGTGGCCGCGCGGTCTGACCGGCGGGAACAGCGTCGTGAGGTGGTAGTCCACGTCCTCGCGCGTCGGCGGCCGGGGCACGCCCGACCGGGTCCAGTCCCGCAGGGTGAGCCCCTCGGGCACGTCCCACGCGCCGTCGTCCCGGCGTACGCACATCACCGGGGCGTCCAGCACGTGCCGCGCCCAGGCCCCGCGCGGGTCCCCGTTCAGCGGGGGAGCGCCCGCCCGGTCCGGGCCGATCTCCGTCCAGTGCAGCTGCCGGGTGGACCGCCAGCCCGTGGGCCGGTGACCGACCAGCGGGGAGTTGGCGAACGCGGCCACCAGGACCGGGCCCAGCTGGTGGGCCAGCCACCAGCGGCGCCCGTGGCCCAGCGGGCCGGGCTCCTCGTGTCCGGCGTCCACGCACACCTGCACGGAGGCCGACGAGCACATCATGTGGCGGCCCGCCGTGCCGGTACGGTCCAGGCAGGTCTCCATGGCGTCGTAGCGCGGCCGGCGCAGGAAACGGCGGGGAGCGTGCCACGGGTCGTGGCCGAAGCCGACGAGGCCGAGGCCGTCCTCGGCCAGTACGGCGCGCACGGCGTCCAGGTCGGCGGAGACGGTGCCGATGCACTCCATCAGGGAGGCGGCGGGCGGCGAGCTCAGCTCCAGCTGGCCGCCGGGCTCCACGGTGAGCGCCGACCCCAGGGGCACGGTGCGCAGTGCGGCATAGGCCGCTTCGAGTCGTTCGGGTGTGACGGGGAGCTGCGGCCGGCGCAGCTCGTGGACGAGCCATTCCACTTCGACCCCGAGACACCTGGGCGGGCCCGTCTTGAAGCAGATGCCCCGGACCAGGGCCTCCACTTCGGCCTCGGTGACGGCCGTACGGGAATCCGTACAGTCGCCACAGTCACGTACCGAATCGGACATATCGGGATCCTCTCAGAGATTCCGCGATGCCACCGCTCCGGTGTTCGACAAGGCCGGCTCGGAGGCACTCGTCCCACCCAAGACG
This sequence comes from Streptomyces olivochromogenes, assembly GCF_021538895.1. Classification (GTDB taxonomy): domain Bacteria; phylum Actinomycetota; class Actinomycetes; order Streptomycetales; family Streptomycetaceae; genus Streptomyces; species Streptomyces olivochromogenes_A. The sequence goes on from NZ_JADDRL010000006.1 coordinate 24,606, forward strand.
CTCGCGCCGATTCGCACAAGGGTGCGCTTCGGCGCGTTCGCGATACGTAATCTCCGTTTCCCGGGCGTTTCCGGGGCCGGAAAACTCTGTTGCACCTGAGGACCAGCATCGCTCACGATGCGTTCATGAGCACGACGGGGGAAGCCGCGCGGCGCGCGGTCGTGGCGCACACGGGGGTTGCGCCATGAGCGCGCGGCTGCGCGGCATCGCGCAGGAAACCGAACGGATCGTGGCGGCCGGGGCGTACCACGCGCCCGGCGGCCGCGAGGTGTCCCTGGCCGCGGCGATCGACGCCGCGTGCGAGGGCACGCGGATGTACGGGCCCGACCCGGTCCCGGTCCCGGACGTGCCCGGGACGGCCACGGTCGTCGAGGTCACCGGGGAGAGCAGCCTGGAGGCGGCCCGCCGCCTCGAAGAACCGGTCGCCGTGCTGAACTTCGCCTCGGCCCGCAATCCCGGCGGCGGCTACCTCAATGGCGCCCAGGCCCAGGAAGAGGCCCTGTGCCGCGCCTCGGCCCTGTACACCTGCCTGCTGCGGGCCCGGGAGTTCTACGACCACCACCGCGCCCATCGCGACCCGTTCTACACGGACCGTGTCATCCACTCACCCGCCGTGCCCGTCTTCCGGGACGACCGCGGCAGTCTGCTGGCCGAGCCGTTCTCGGCCGGTTTCCTGACGGCGGCCGCCCCGAACGCCGGGGTCGTGCGGCGCACGACCCCGGAGCGGACGCCCGAACTGCCGCGAGCCCTCGCGGTGCGCGCCGAGCGGGTGCTGGAGACCGCCGCGGCGCACGGCTATCGGCGACTGGTGCTGGGCGCCTGGGGCTGCGGGGTCTTCCAGAACGACCCTGCCCAGGTCGCGGGCGCCTTCCGGGCGCTGATCGGCCCCGGCGGCCGGTTCGCGGGGACCTTCGAGCACGTGGTGTTCGGGATCTTGGACCGCACGCCGGGGGCCGTGGTGCGCGAGGCCTTCGTACGGGCCTTCGGGGAGCCTCAGCTCCAGCCGTAGCGCTCGTGGAGCCGGTGCCTGACCAGGTTGAACCGGCCCCGGTCCAGGGCGCAGGCCTCGCGGCGCATGCCCTCCTCGTGCAGCCGGAGCACCCGGTCCACGTCCACCCAGGAGTCGCGCCCCGTGCGGTCCCAGGGACCGCTGCCGATCGCCACCCACTCCCGGTCGCCGTCGTGCCGCTTGCTGGACAGCTGCACCGCGAGAAACGTTCCGGCGGCCTCCCGGGCGACGACGAGGACCGGCCGGTCCTTGCCCCGCCCGTCGTTCTCCTCGAAGGGCACCCAGGTCCACACGATCTCGCCGGGATCCGGGTCGCCGTCGTGCGCGGGCGAGTACTCGGTGCGCACCCGGCCCACCTCGCGGGGGTCGGCCTCGGTGGTCGCGGTGGGGCCTTGGCGGCCGGGGACGTTCTCTTCGGTAAACGCAGTCACGGGGGCACCTTAGAGGGTGCTCCCGTGAACCGCGTCAGTGCGTCACCACCTCTACTCCTTCTCCACCGGCACCTTCTGGGACGGCGGCGGCGTCGCGACCCCGTTGAGGGACGAAGTCCCGGACGGGGTCTGCCCGTTCTGGTTCATCGAGGCGAGCAGCTGCCGGGCCAGGCCCAGACCGGTACCGCCCATGGTGAGCGCCTTCGCGAACAGTTCGGACATACCGTCGGCGCCGTTGAGCAGCACCATGTTGTCCACATTGCCGAACGCGGACGCGCCCGCCCGGACGATCTCCGGCCAGTTCTCGGCGAGTTGCTGGGCGACGACCGCCTCCTGGTTCTCGGCGAGGGCAAAGGCGCGTGCCTTGATGGCCTCCGCCTCGGCGAGACCCTTGGCCTTGGTCGCCTCGGCCTCCGCCAGACCCTTCGCCTGGGCGGAGGCGGCCTCGGCCTCACCGGTGGCCCGGGTGGCCGCCGCGCTGGCGGCACCACGGGTCTTGGTCGCCTCGGCCTCGGCACCCGCGGCCGTCTTGACCCGGGTCGCCTCGGCCGCCGCCGCGAGCTCCGTTTCCTTTGCCTTGGCCTGCGCGGCCGAGATCCGGGCGTCGCGCTCGGCCTCGGCCAGCGTGCGCTTCTCGTAGGCCCGGGCATCGGCGGGCTTGCGCACGTCCGCCTGGAGCTGCTGCTCGCGCCGGTGGGCCTCCAGTTCGGCGACCCGCGTCTCCTGGACCACGACCTCCTGCCGGGCGGCCGCGTCGGCGAGGGGACCGGCCTGGCGGGCCTTGGCCCCCGCCTTGTCCCGCTCGGCCTGGTAGCCGGCCTGGAGGATCTCGCTGTCCCGGGTGGCCTCCGCCATCCGGGCGTAGGACTGCTGCTCCGCCTCGGTGGCGAGACGATTCGCCTCCGCCTGCGCGATGCGCGCGTCCCGCTGCACGGCCGCCGCGTGCGGCATGGACAGGTTCTGGATGTACCCCGTCGGGTCCTCGATCTCGTGGATCTGCAGCGAGTCGACGATCAGGCCGAGCTTCTCCATCTCCGTGCCACAGGCCGCCCGGGTCTGCCCCGTGAGCTTCTCCCGGTCGCGGATCATGTCCTCGACGGTCAACCCGCCCACGATGGAGCGCAGATGACCGGCGAAGACGTTGTGCACCCGCTCCGACATCAGCTTCTGCTGGTCGAGGAAACGGCGGGCGGCATTGGCGATCGACACGAAGTCGTCGCCGACCTTGAAGATGACCACGCCCCGCACCTTGAGCGGAATGCCCTGGTGCGTCACGCAGTCCACTTGCAGCTCGGTCTCGTTCAGGTCCAGGGAGAGCTTGCGCACCGCCTGCACACCGGGCAGCACCAGCGTGCCGCGCCCGGTGACGATGCGAAATCCCATGCCCTCCTCAAGACCCTCGGTCCGGTGCTTCGAACCGGAGATGATGAGCGCCTCGTTCGGTTCGGCGACCCGCCACATCATCTTGAAGAGACCGATCAACGCGAGAGCGGCAACGACCACCACTCCCGCAACGACGCCGACAACCATCGGCATACGCCCCCTTTGCATGGTGCCCTTTCGGCACCGAACGAAGGGAGTGTGCTCCCGTGCAAGGCCCGGGTGAAGACGCTGACGGTTCCTTGTCGCAATCTTGATACCGGCTTCTCACCTGCGGCGGAGCACGCTCAATTGTCGTAGGCGGCGGTGACGTAGACCGTTCTCGGCGGCAGGTGTTCCACCACCATGACCACCGTTCCGCACTCGATCCGGCCGCGTCCGTCCGCGGCGTACGCGAGGAAGTGCTCCGCACCCCCGCGCACCCGGACGATCACCTCGCCGACGAGCCCGGGCCCGATCGTCCCCGTGACCCGCCCCATGAGCCCGACCAACGACGCATCGTCCATGGTCACAGGGTACGTGCCCAAGGGCCTCAGGCCGCCGGGGAATCCGTGGCGAGATGCCGCGGCGGCCACAGCTCGTGCCAGCGCAGCTCCGCCTCCAACTGGGCGGCGAGGGAGAGCAGCAGGGTCTCGCTGTTCGCCGGGCCGAGGAGCTGGGCGCCGACCGGCAGACCCCCGTCGACGAAGCCGGCCGGGACGTTCACCCCGGGCCAGCCGAGGACGTTCCACGGCCAGGCGTACGGGCAGGCGGCGATCATGGCGCGGTCGGTGGCCATACCGCCCAGCGGGAGCATCGCGCCGATGCGGGGCGGGGGAGCGGCTGTCGTCGGGGCGAGCATCACGTCGTACGTCCCGAAGAACGCGCCGATGCGCCGGTGCAGCGTCGCCTCCGCGCGCCGGGCCACCCGCAGCGGGGCCCCGCCGAGCAGCCGGCCCAGCCGGGCCGCGTCGCGGGTGCGCCGGTCGAGCAGCGCGGGGTGCGGTGCCTCGCTGACGTGCTCGGCGAGTCCGACGGTGGCCCGGGGGACGAAGGTCAGCCCGATCTGTCCGTACGGCGGATCCGCCTCCTCGACCGTGTGCCCCAACGCGGCCAGTTTCCCGGCGAGTTCGAGGATCCGGGCCTTCACCTGTGGCCGCAGCCGCGCGGGTACCGCGGTGAACGGCGGCTTCAGGGAGAGCGCGATGCGCAGCCGCCCGGGTTCGCGGCCGACCGCCTCCGAGGCGCTCAGGGCCGGGGGCCGGTGGGGATCCCGCGCGTGGTTGCCGCTCGCCGCGTCGAGGAGCAGCGCCGCGTCGGCGACCGTCCGGGCCAGCGTGCCGTTGACCGTGATGCCCTGGAAGGACTCGCCGCGCGGCCAGGTCGAGATGCGGCCGCGCTGTGGCTTGATACCGATCAGGTGGGTCCAGGAGGCCGGGATGCGGACCGATCCGGCGCCGTCGGAGCCGAGCGCGGCCGGCACCAGACCGGCGGCCACCGCCGCCGCCGAACCGCCGGACGAGCCGCCCGGGGTGTGCTCCCCGTTCCACGGGTTGCGGGTGTCGCCGAAGGCGGGTCCCTCGGTGAACGGCCACTGGCCGAGCTCGCAGGTGTTCGTCTTGCCGACGATCACGGCACCGGCCGCGCGCAGCCGTCGTACCGCCTCGCCGTCCTCGGCCACCGGCGGGTACTCGCCCGGGCAGCCGAAGGCGGTCGGCTCGCCCGCCACGTCCATGTCGTCCTTGACCGCCACCGGCACCCCGAGCAGCGGCCGCCGCGCTCCGGACGCCAACTCCCGGTCGGCGGCGTCCGCTTCGGCGAGCGCGGCCTCGGCGCGGACGATCCGGAAGGCGTTCAGGGTCCCCTGGGTGGCCTCGATCCGCGCCAGCGTCCGCTCGACGAGCGCACGGGACGTCACTTCCCCTTCGGCCAGTGCGCGAGCGGACTCCGCCAGGCCTGCGGAACGGTCGAGCGTCATTGCGGGACACCTCCGTGAGCACGTTGTCTACCGAACGGTAACGTCCGGACCGGGGGCGGAGTACAGGTTTCGCACAGGTGTCATCCAGCCATGTTGAAGACATTGACGTGCACCTGCCTCCCGCTGGGGGTCTGACCGATTTCTCGAACTGTGTCTGAGATATCGGACGGCCGGCTACTCGCCGGCCTGGGCCTGAACCGGTCCGCTCACACCGCCCGGCGGGGCCCTGTGCGGTGCGCTTAACTCCCGATGATCAGCCGAGGTGACGTCCGCGTAATCAGCCCTTCCTAAGGTCGGCTGGGACGGAACAGGCCGATCAGCGGACAGGAGGCGCCCGTGGCCCCGCCGGACTCGCTCACCGAGGACGGGTCGACCGTACGCACGGTGTGCTCGTACTGCGGAGTGGGCTGCGGCATGGTCCTCGACATCGGACGGGGACCGGACGGCCGCCGTACGGTGCTCAAGGCGTCCGGCGACAAGGAGCACCCGGTGAACGCCGGCCGGCTGTGCACCAAGGGCGCCACCACGGCCGACATGCTCAGTGCCCCCGGCCGGCTCACCACCGCCCTGCTGCGGCCCGAGCGGGGCGAGGAGGCGGTGCCCACCGGGCTGGACACGGCGGTCTCGGAGACCGCGCGGCGGCTGCGGGCGATCATCGACGAGCACGGACCGGACGCGGTCGCGCTCTACGTCTCCGGGCAGCTGAGCCTGGAGGCGCAGTACCTGGCGACCAAGCTGGCCAAGGGCTACATCCGCACCAACCTGATCGAGTCCAACTCCCGGCTGTGCATGGCCAGTGCCGCCACCGGCTACAAGCTGTCGCTGGGCGCGGACGGCCCGCCCGGCTCGTACGAGGACTTCGACCACGCCGACCTGTTCCTGGTCATCGGCTCGAACATGGCCGACTGCCACCCGATCCTCTTCCTGCGCATGATGGACCGGATCAAGTCGGCCGGCGCCAAGCTGATCGTCGTCGACCCCCGGCACACCGCCACCGCCGCCAAGGCCGACCTGTTCCTGCGCATCAGGCCGGGCACCGACCTCGCCCTGCTCAACGGCCTGCTGTACCTCCTGCACGAGAACGGCCGCACCGACCCCGCCTTCATCGCCGCCCACACCGAGGGCTGGGAGGCGATGCCCGAGTTCCTCGCCGACTACCCGCCCGCCACCGTGGCGGAGCTCACCGGCATCCCGGAGGCCGACCTGCGCGAGGCCGCCCGGCTGATCGGCGAGGCGGGGGAGTGGACCAGCTGCTGGACCATGGGCCTCAACCAGTCCACGCACGGCACCTGGAACACCAACGCCCTGATCAACCTGCACCTCGCCACCGGCGCGATCTGCCGCCCCGGCAGCGGGCCCTTCTCCCTCACCGGCCAGCCCAACGCCATGGGCGGACGGGAGATGGGCTACATGGGGCCGGGGCTGCCCGGACAGCGCTCCGTCCTCGTCGACGCCGACCGCGCCTTCGCCGAGGACCTGTGGGAGCTGCCCCCGGGCACGGTCCGCGCCGACGGAGTCGGCCAGGGCACCGTCGACATGTTCCGCAGGATGGCCGACGGCGACATCAAGGCGTGCTGGATCATCTGCACCAACCCGGTCGCCTCCGTCGGCAACCGCAAGACGGTCATCGAGGGCCTGGAGGCCGCCGAGTTCGTCGTCACCCAGGACGTCTTCACCGACACCGAGACCAACGCGTACGCCGACGTCGTCCTGCCCGGCGCCCTGTGGACCGAGACGGAGGGCGTCCTCGTCAACAGCGAGCGCAACCTCACCCTCGCCCGGCCCGCCGCCGACCCGCCCGGCGAGGCCACGGCCGACTGGCGGATCATCGCCGCCGTCGCCCGCGCGATGGGCTACGAGGGGTTCGCGTACGACAGCGCCGAGCAGGTCTTCGAGGAGATCAAGCGCGCCCACAACCCCAAGACCGGCTACGACCTGCGGGGCGTGACCTACGAGCGGCTGCGCTCCACCCCCGTCCAGTGGCCCGCGCCGACCCCCGACGGCCCCGCCCGCAACCCCGTCCGGTACGTCGAGGCGGACGGCTCCCTCACCTTCCCCACCCCCGGCGGCCGGGCCGTCTTCCACGCCCGCCCGCACGTCCCGCCGGCCGAACTGCCGGACGACGACTACCCGTTCCTTCTCAACACCGGCCGCCTCCAGCACCAGTGGCACACCCTCACCAAGACGGCGAAGGTGCCCAAGCTCAACAAGCTCAACCCCGGGCCCTTCGTGGAGGTGCATCCGCAGGACGCGGCCGGTCTCGGCATCGCCGACGGGGACTCGGTCGAGGTCGCCTCACGGCGCGGACGGGCCGTGCTGCCCGCCGTGGTCACCGACCGGGTGCTGCCCGGCTGCTGCTTCGCGCCCTTCCACTGGAACGACCTGTTCGGGGAGTACCTGAGCGTCAACGCGGTGACCAGCGACGCCGTCGACCCGCTGTCCTTCCAGCCGGAGCTGAAGGTGTGCGCGGTCTCGCTGACGAAGGTCAACACGCCGGTGACCGTGCGGCCGCCGACGGCCGTGGGAGCGGGTCCCGAGCCGGGCTCCGGGGCAGCGGGCCACGGGCCCGGAGCGCTGGGCCTCGAACCGGGTGCCGCGCCGCCGGGGCTCCTGTCGGCCGCCGTCCACGCGGCCTCGTCCCCTCCGCCCTCCCCGTCCGCCGCCGGCGCCGTCTTCGGCCTCGCCGCCACGCCCCCGCCCGTCCTGACCGAGCCCGAACGGCAGTACCTGGTCGGCTTCCTCGCCGGAATCCCGGTCGGAGCCCCCGGCGTGCCCGTCCTGCCCCCGGACGCCCCCTTCAGCCCCGAGCACGCCCGGTGGGTGAACGGCACCCTCGCCGGCATGTACTCCCGTGCCGTCTCCGCCCCGGTCACGCATCCGGTGCCCGGGCGGCAGATCGTGATCCTGTGGGCCTCCCAGACCGGCAACGCCGAGGAGTTCGCCGCCAGCACCGCGGAGCGGCTCACCGCCCACGGCCATGCCCCGGCCCTGGTCGCCATGGACGAGGCCGACCCCGCCGCGCTGCCCTCCGACGCCGATCTGCTGCTCATCACCAGCACCTTCGGCGACGGCGACGCCCCCGACAACGGCACCGGCTTCTGGGACACCCTGGCCGCGCCCGGCGCCGATCGCCTGGAGGGACGCCGCTACGCGGTCCTGGCCTTCGGGGACTCGTCGTACGACGACTTCTGCGGCCACGGCCGCCGTCTCGACCACCGCCTCGACGAGCTCGGCGCGGTCCGGCTGGCACCGCGCACCGACTGCGAACCGGACTACGAGAGTGCGGCCGAGGACTGGTTCGACCAGGTGCTCACCGCCCTCAAGGACACCTCGGCGGGCCCGGCCCAGGCGCCCACATCGACGCCGACCGCGCCGCCGCGCCGTCCCCGCCCCGCCCCGGTCACCGCCCGCCTCACCGGCAACCGGCTGCTGAGCCTGCCGGGCGCGGGCAAGGAGGTGCGCCGCTTCACCTTCGACACCCGCGACAGCGAGACACCGCTCGTCTACGAAGCCGGGGACGCTCTCGGCGTACGACCGCTCAACTCCCCTTCAATGGTGGACGAGTGGCTGACCGTCACCGGCCTGGACGCACACGCGCCGGTCGAGGTCGCGGACGTGGGCGAGGTCGCCCTCGGCGAGGCGCTCCTGCGCCATCTGGACATCACCCGGATCACCCCGGACCTGCTGCGCTTCGTCGCCGACCGGACCCGCGACCCGCGCGAGCTGCGGAAACTGCTGCGCCCGGACAACAAGGGCGAGCTGGCCAAGTGGTCCTGGGGCCGCCAGGCGGTGGACGTGGTCGGCGAGTTCGGCGCCCGGGCGGGCGCGCCCGAGTGGGCCGCGGTCCTGGGCCGCCTGCAGCCCCGCCTTTACTCGATCTCCTCCAGCCCGCTGACCGACCCCCACCTGGTGTCGGTGACCGTCTCCGTCGTCCGGTACGAGAACCTGCACGGCCGCTCCCGGCAAGGCGTCTGCTCCCCCTTCCTCGCCGACGCCGAACCCGGCACGGCCGTACCGGTGCACATCCAGCGGTCGGCGCACTTCCGGCCGCCCGCCGACCCGTCGACACCCATGGTGATGGTCGGCCCCGGCACCGGCGTCGCCCCCTTCCTCGGGTTCCTGCACGAACGCCGGGCGCGCGGCCATCGGGCGCCCAACTGGCTGTTCTTCGGCGAACAGCACCGGGCCACCGACTTCTACTACGAGCAGGAGCTGACCGGCTTCCTCGCCGAGGGCGCCCTCGACCGCCTCGACACCGCGTTCTCCCGCGACCAGCGCGCCAAGGTCTACGTCCAGGACCGGATGCGCGAACACGGCCCCCTGCTGTGGTCCTGGCTCCAGGACGGCGCCCACTTCTACGTCTGCGGCGACGCCTCCCGCATGGCCAAGGACGTCGACCGGGCTCTCCGTGACATCGCCGTGCTCCACGGCGGCCTCACCGAGGACGCGGCGGCGGCGTACGTCAAGCAGCTCGCCGCCGACCGCAGGTACGTGCGGGACGTCTACTAGCCGCCGTCGACCGCTGCGGACGGCGCCTGACCGCGCGCCAAGTGCCGCATGGCCAGGGCCAGTTGCAGCCGGAACCGGCCCTGCGGGGACCGTACCGGCCAGCCCAGCAGGTGTTCGGCGTGGGTCAGCCGGTCCTGGAGCGTGGAGTGGTGCACGCCGGCCTCGGCGGCGGCCGCCCGCAGGCTCGGCGTCGACACGACCGCGTGCAGCGTGCGCAGCATCCAGGGCGCGTCAGCCGCCGCGGCCTCGACGGCCAGGACGTCGGGGGGCGGCGCGGCACCGGGCGCGACGAGGTCGGCGAGCAGGGCGATGCCGCCCAACTCCTCGGCGCGGACGACCCGTTGCCCCGGGTCCTGCGCGCTCCCTTCGGCGGTGAACCGCAGGGCGGTGCGGGCGGCGGCCCAGGAGCGGGGGAGCTCCGGCAGGGGGACGGCCGGGCCGATGCCCACCCGGCCGGGCGGCAGGTCCAGGCCGGCCGCCCGGCCCCGTGCGGTGTCCCCGGTGGCGGCCCGGATCCGCGGCGGACCCTGGGGTGTGACGACGACGCGGGCCCGGGCCGCCGGGTCGGCCGTGTCCAGGCCGAGGCCGCGGGCCGCGTGCAGCCGGGTCCGTACGGGGGCCGTGGCGTCCAGCACCGTCTCGACCAGCGCCGGATCGTCGACCGGCGGGGCCGGGGCGCGGCCCCGGGTGCGGTCCAGCACGGACCGTACCGCCGAGGCCGCCCGCTCCAGGATCACCGCGTCGACCACGCTCGGCCCGGCCGGCGCCCGCTCCAGCCACAGCGCCGGCGGCCCGCCCGGAACCAGGGGCGCGGACGGCCAGCCCGGGTCCGGCAGCCCGTCCGCCGCAACCCGCCGCCCGTCCGGCTCCACCCGCATCCCGACCCGCCGCTCGGCGTCGACGAGCCGCGCGGGACAGCCCGACAGGACGGCGGCGCCGCGCACCAGCGCCTCCAGACCGGCCCGGGTCTCGGTCAGACGGTCGAAGTAGGCGATGACCCGGACGGCGGCCCCGGCATCCGGATCCACCGCGGCCAGGCGCCCGGCCAGCTCCTTCATACGGCCCATCATCCGTCATCCGCACACCGTTCGAGGAGACCGGGCCCGGCACGCAACCGAGCATGAGGTGGAACCCTCATACCTGTCGAGAACCGAGTCGCGACGCACCGACCGACGCACAGACAATCGACAGGAGTCCTCGGTTGGACCTCAACGACGGCACCGCGCCCGAGCGGCACGGCGGGCTGTCCCGCCGGAGATTCATGGTCTACACGCTGGCCGCGACCACCCTCACGGTCGCCGCGCCGCTCGCCTGCGACTCCCCGTCCGCCCAGGGCGCCGAGGGCGCGCGAGCCTCCGACGTCCTGGTGACCGGCACCGACGAGGAGATGCTCGTCCTGGAGGTCACGGCGCAGAACAAGGTGGTCGTCCGGCTGCCGCGCGTCGAGGTCGGCCAGGGCATCACCACCGCGGTCGCCATGATGATCGCCGAGGAGCTCGACGCCCGGCTCGCCGACGTCGACATCCCACTCGCCGACGCCCGGACCAAGGGCAACCAGTACACCGGCGGTTCCAACTCGGTCAGTTCGCTGTACGGACCGGCCCGGCACCTCGCCGCCACGGCCCGCGCCAAGCTGGTGACCGCGGCCGCCCAGCGGTGGCACCTGCCCGCGCGGACCCTGCGCACCTGGAACGGCCGGGTCGTCGCGCCGGACGGGCGCAACGCCACCTTCGGCGCGCTCACCGAGGCCGCCGCCCGGATCCGCCACCCGGCCGTCTCCGACAAGCCCAAGCCGGCCTCCCGGCACCGGGTGATCGGCCGGCCGACGAACCGGATCGACGCACGGGACATCGTCACCGGCCGGGCCAGGTTCGCGGGCGACCTGCCGGCGGCCGGGGCGAAGCCCACCGTGGTGGCCCGGCCGCCGACGGTCAGGGGCAAACTGGTCTCGGTCGACGACACGGCGGCCCGGGCCATGCCCGGCGTCCTCGCGATCGTCAAGACCGCCGGCACGGTCGCCGTGGTCGCCGAGTCCTTCCACTACGCCCTGAAGGCCAGGGACGCGCTGCGCATCACCTGGGCCCCGGGCCCGCTCGCGCCGCTCTCGGACGCCGCGATCCGGTCCCGGCTGAAGGCCGCCGTCCCCCGGTCCTCCACGCCGCCGCGCGGATCGACACAGGTGCAGGGCGAGTTCGAGTTCGCGTTCGTCAGCCACGCCCCGATGGAGGTGCTGACGGCGGTCGCGGACGTCCGCGCCGACCGCGCGGAGTTCTGGTTCTCCACGCAGACACCGATGGACGCGCGCGACAGCCTAGCCCAGACGGTCGGGCTGCCCGCGTCCAAGGTCCGGGTGCATGTCGTGCGCGGCGGCGGCTCGTTCGGACGGCGGCTGAACTTCGACGCCGCGATCGAGGCGGCCCTGATCTCGAAGGCGGCCCGCCGCCCGGTGAAACTGATGTGGACCCGCGCCGACGACATCCGGCACGGCCGGATGCGCCCGGCCAGCCACCACCGGATCCGGGCGAGCGTCTCGGGCGGTCGGGTGGTGGCCTTCGAGCACCTGATGGCCTCGGTGGGCGAGTCGTTCGACGGGAAGGGCCTGGCCGCGCAGGGCGGCGTCACCCGCGCCGCCGGCCCGCTGCCCAGCGACAGCGGCCTGTACAACTTCGGCCGCGTCGGCGGGAATTCGGGCGGGATCCAGCTGCCGATCCCGCTGGGCGCCTGGCGGTCGGTGGACTCCGGCACGATGCGGACGGCCGAGGAGGTCGTCGTCGACGAGGTCGCCCGCGCCCTGGGCAAGGACCCGGTCGCCTTCCGGCGCACCACGCTGCGGAGCAAGGCGGTGAAGGCCGTACTCGACAAGGTCGCCGCCGCCGGTCACTGGGGCCGCGCCATGCCCACCGGCACCGGCCAGGGCGTGGCCGTCCACGAGGAGTACGGCTCCTGCGTGGCCTGCCTCGTCGAGATCGACGCCACCGACCCGAAGAAGCCCCGGGTGACCAAGGTGGTCATGGCGGCGGACGTCGGCACGTGCGTCAACCCGCGAGGCCTGGAAGCCCAGTTGATGGGCACGGCGATGGACGGGATCTCCACCGTCCTGCAGGCCGGCCTGCACATCGACCGGGGCGCCGTCCGCGAGGGCAGCTTCGCCGACTTCCGCTACGCCCGTCAGGGACAGGCACCGCTGCGCTTCGAGGCGCACGTCATGCCCTCCCACGGCGAGCCGGGCGGCGCGGGCGAACTCGGCGTGCCGGCCGCGGCCGGAGCCGTCGCCAACGCGTACGCCCGCGCGACCGGCACCAGGCCCCGCCGCTTCCCGCTCAACTTCTGATCCATTTCTGATCGCCGCCGATCGCTGGCGATCAGCTCCTGATCGAACTCCCCATCTGATCGACTTCCGAGAAGGCCCCGATGCGTTCGTACTCCTTCGTCCTCAACGGAAAACCCGTCACCGTCGAGGCACCCGACGACATGCCGCTGCTGTGGGTGCTGCGCGACCTGCTCGGCGTCACCGGCCCCAAGTACGGCTGCGGGGTGGGCGTCTGCCGCGCCTGCACCAGCCATCTCGACGGCGCGGAGATCCAGCCCTGCGTCGTGCCCGTCGCGGACTGCGCCGACCGGACCGTCACCACCATCGAGGGGCTGGCCGACGGGGACACCCTGCACCCCGTCCAACAGGCCTGGATCGACCGCGACGTGGCGCAGTGCGGCTTCTGCCAGCCCGGGCAGATCATGGCCGCGGCCGCTCTGCTGAAGAGGACGTCCCACCCGACCGACGCCGACATCGACCGCATCGAGAACGTGTGCCGCTGTGGCACCTACGCCCGGATCCGCGAGGCGATCAAGCAGGCCGCCGCGGCGAGCCCTCCGGCCCAGGGCTGACCCGGCCCAGGGCTGACCGGGCCCGCGCCTATTGCGCCAGCAGCCTGCGCAGCCAGTCCAGTTGCGCCGCACGCGCCGCCTGCGACAGCGCCGCCTGCGGGGCGAAGCCGTCGAAACCGTGGAAGCCGCCCGGCCAGACGTGGAGTTCGGCCACGCCGCCGGCCTGCCACAGGCGCGAGGCGTAGGCGACGACCTCGTCGCGGAAGGTCTCCGCGGATCCGACGTCCAGGAAGGCGGGCGGCAGACCGGACAGGTCCGTGGCGCGGGCCGGGGCGGCGTACGGCGACACGTCCGGCCCGCCCCGCGCGTCGCCGAGCAGCGCGCTCCAGCCGGTCTCGTTGGCCGTACGGTCCCAGACACCTAGCCCCGCCATCTGATGGGTGGACGGCGTGTCGTTGCGGTCGTCGAGCATCGGGCACATCAGCATCTGCCCGATGGCCCGCGGCCCTTCCTCGTCCCGCAACCGCAGGGCCAGTGCCGCGGCGAGGCCGCCTCCCGCGCTGGTCCCGGCGATCACGATCCGTTCCGGGTCGGCGCCGAACTCCTCGGCGTGCGCGGCCGTCCACAGCAGACCCGCGTGGACGTCGTCGATCGGGGCCGGGTGCGGATGCTCCGGCGCCAGCCGGTACTCCACCGACACCACCACCGCGTCCAGTTCCCTCGCCCACTCCAACGGACTGTCCAGGCCGAACCTGTTGTCGCCGAGGACCATTCCGCCGCCGTGCACCTGGTAGACGACCGGCAGCGGGCCGACGGTGGCCGGGGCGGTGGGGCGGCAGATCAGCAGGGAGATGTCGGGCGCGCCCCGGGGCCCTGGGACGACCCGGTCCGCCACCTCGAACGCGCCGCCCAGGGTGAGGTCGAGCGGCATGAGCCCCCCGCTCGCGGCGCCCTGCCGGACGGTGTCGATCTCGTCCGGGGTGAAGCCCGGCGAGACCACGTCCTTGATCAACTCCAGCGAGGCGGCGAGTTCCGGGTCGAACGGGGGCGGGGCCGAGCTCATGGCATCTCCTCCTGTTGGCCACTGGGACATCAGTCATCTTCCGCGCGCGGCGGGCGAACCGGGCGCCGCCGGACGGCGGAAGCCGCCCGCCGTCCGGCGGGTGGCCTCGTCCCGACCCGTCTGCCCCGTCCGCCGCGTCGGACTCCGCAGGCTCGCCAGGTGCCGGCCGAGGGCCACGGCGGTGAGGACGGCCACCAGGGCGCACACCCCCGGCCAGGCGAAGGCGGCGTAGGCGCGGGCGCCGAGCCAGGAGCCCAGACTGCCACCGAGGTAGGCGCACGTCATATAGGCGGTGTTGAGGCGGCTGCGGAACTCGGCACCCAGGGCGTAGACGCGCACCTGGTTGGCGACCATGCCGGACTGCATCCCGACGTCGAGCAGCAGCGTGCCCACCACCAGGGCCGTCAGCCCCGCCGCGCCGCCGACCCCGCCGCACGCCAGCACCGCCGCCGAGACGGCCACCCCCAGGAAGCACACGAGGTTCACCGCGTCCGGGCCCCGCCGGTCCACCTGACGTCCGGCGACCGGCGTGACCAGCATCGTCGCCGCGTTGACCAGCGCGAGCAGTCCGACGGCGTCCGCGCCCATGCCGTACACGGGGCCGGTCAGCAGCAGCGCGACGCCGGTCCACACGGCGGAGAATCCGGCGAACACCGAGGCCTGGTAGAGGCAGGAACGGCGCAGTGGGGGCTCGGCGCGCAGCAGGCGCAACGGCTCGGCGAGCAGGGCCGGGTAGCGGTCCCCGGCGGAGGGCGCCGTGGCCGGGAGCGTACGGGCCAGGAGCGCGGCGACCGTCAGGGAGAGCAGGGCGGCCAGGACGTACGGAGCCCGCCAGCCCAGCCGTTCGCCGAGCGTGCCGCCGATCGCGCGGGACAGCAGCATGCCCGCGATGGCGCCGCTCAGCAGGGTGCCGCCGACCACCCCGCGCCGCCCTTCGGGGACCAGACCGGCCGCCAGCGGCCCGGCCAGCGGGGCGATCACCGTGGTGACACCGACCAGGGCGCTCGCGTCGAGGAGGAGCGGCAGCCCGGGCGCGGCGGCCGCGACGGCCAGTCCGAGGCCGGTCAGCGCGAGCAGGGTGACGAGCAGCGGGCGGTGCGGGAACCGGTCACCGAGCGGGACCAGCAGGAAGATGCCCGCCGCGTAGCCGAACTGGGTCGCGGTGACCACGGAGGTGGCCGCGTCGGGGGAGACGTGCAGGCCCGCGGCGGCGAGCGGGCCGATGGTCTGCGGGAAGTACACGTTGCCGACCGCGACCCCGCAGGCGAGCGCCAGCAGGGCGATCACCCGGGACGACACGGGCGCGGCCGCAGTAGCCTGCCGGTGGATGTGATCCGTCATGCGTCGAAGTCCAGGGCACGGACGGGCGGTTGCCAAAGAATGAAGACGGGGGCTACATGATCGGCTTCCGGCTCGGTGCCGAGGATCTCGCGGACACCCGGTTCGCGATCTCTCCGCTGTCCGAGGTCATGGGCAGCCTGCGCGCGCTGCGTGCCCCCGCCCTCTACCCGCTGCACGCCCGGTGGCGCGCCCGCGTCCTCGGCACCCTCGACCCGGCCGATCTGCCGCTGCTGTCCGCCCTGGTGGGCGACACCCTGGCGCTGCCCGATTTCCTGACGCCCCGCCCGACGGACTTCGCGCCCGCGTTCGAGGACGAGCTGGCCGCCGTACGGGCCACCCCGGTGGAGGTCGTACGGCGCGACCTGCTCGCCGCCCACGCGCCCCGGCCTCTCCCGCACGCCCTGCGGCAGGCCGCGGCACCCGGTGACGCGGTCGTGCGGGACCTGGTCGACGCCCTCTGCGCGGTGCTGAGCCGCTACTGGGCGGAGGCCCTGCTGCCGCACTGGCCCCGGATGCGGCTCGTGCTGGAGGGCGACATCACCTATCGCGCCCGGCAGTTGGCCATGGGCGGCGCGCGGCTGCTCTTCGTCGACCTGCACCCGAACCTGCGCTGGCGGGACAGCGTGCTGACCGTCGACAAGATGATCGGCCACCATCAAGTGGACGCGTCGGGGCGGGGGTTGAGACTTGTCCCGTCACTGTTCGCGCACAAGCCCGCGCCGCCGATCAGCGCCGCCGAGGCGCCGATGGTCGCCTACCCCGGCCGGGGCGCCGCCACCCTCTGGGAACCGCGACCCGGCCCCGACGCCTCGGCGCTCGCCGCCCTGCTCGGCGCGCCCCGGACGACCGTCCTGCGTCTGCTGGCCGAGCCCCTCCCGACGGTGGAGCTCGCCCGCCGCCTCGGGGTGACACCGAGCGCCGTCTCCCAGCATCTGCGGGTACTGCACGGCACCGGACTGGTGACCCGCGCCCGCGACGGGCGGCGCGTGCTCTACCGACGCACTCCCCTGGGCGACACACTCGCCGCGCAACCGGGCGCCGGTTGACTTCGAGAGCACTCGAAGTCCTAGGGCCTGTCAGTCGGATCATGCCGGAGACGCGGGGCTTGGCACGCCCATCTGCGGCGTTGTCGTCGGTTGCCGACGCTCCGCGTCGCCGCCCTCCTCCGCCTTGCAGCTGCACGCGCCAAGCCCCGCTCACCTGTGCTGTACTGGCGCCGTTGACCAACTCCGACCTGATCCGCCGGACAGGCCCTAGCTTCGTGTGCGACGGCGAGAATCCGGGCGCGAGGAGACGGACATGCGCGTGGGCGTGCACATCAACCGGTTCGACCACTTTGGCGGCGGGCCCGCGCTCGGCGGCGAACTGGCCGCCGCGGGTGCCGCGGCCGAGGCGGCGGGCGTGAGCTGGCTGTCGGTGATGGACCACTACTTCCAGATGGAGTTCAACGGCGGCGCCGAGGCACCGATGCTGGAGGCCTACACGACGCTGGGCTACCTCGCCGGCCACACCTCCACGGTCCGGCTCGGCGCGCTGGTGACCGGAGTGACGTACCGCCATCCAGGGCTGCTCGCCAAGATCGCCACCACCCTCGACGTGCTGTCCGGCGGCCGGGCCACACTCGGCATCGGGGCGGCCTGGTACGACCGCGAGCACCACGGGCTCGACGTGCCCTACCCGCCGCTGGCCGAGCGGTTCGAGCGGCTGGAGGAGACCCTGCGGATCTGCCTGCAGATGTGGGACCCGCGGGACAACGGCCCCTTCGAGGGCCGGCACTACCGGCTCGCCGAGACCCTGTGCGTACCGGCGCCGGTGAGCGCGCCGCACCCGGAGATCATGATCGGCGGCGGGGGAGAGAAGAAGACGCTCCGGCTGGTCGCCCAGTACGCGGACGCCTGCAACCTGATCCCCTCGTCCCCCGAGGAACTGCGGCACAAGCTGGCGGTGCTGCGCGGGCACTGCGACGCGGTCGGCCGTGACTACGACACCGTCCGCAAGACCTTCGCCTACACCGGCGACCCCGCCACCACCGGCGACCTCGACGCCTTCCTGCGCGACATCGACGGGTACGCGAAGCTCGGCATCGACACGGTGATCCTGGCGCCGCGCCTGGGCGAGACGGCCGAGTGGATCGAGCGGTTCGCCGCGCCTGCCGTGCGCCGGCTGGCCGACCTCGACTGACGAGGCCAGGTAGGGCCGGGGCGGTCGGGGGCGCCGGGCGAGGGCGGGATCCGGTGGCCGAGGCGGGAGCGGGCGGCGCGAAGGGGCCGGAGCTCGGTGAGCTCCGGCCCCTTCGGTGTGCGGGGGCCCGGATCAGGCGGCCGCGCCCACGTTGCCGTGCAGGCGCGCGACGACCTCGGTCAGCTGCGCGGCGACCTCGGCGTCGTCGACCGGGTGGGTCTCGGCGAAGCGGGTCACGGAACCGGGGATGGAGAGCTTGATGTCCTCGATCACCTTGCCGCCGGCGATGCCCACGGCCTTGCGGGCCTCGTCCTGGGCCCACACGCCGCCGTACTGGCCGAAGGCGGTGCCGATCACGGCGACGGGCTTGCCGCCGAAGGCGCCGGCGCCGTACGGGCGGGACAGCCAGTCGATGGCGTTCTTCAGGACGGCCGGGATCGTGCCGTTGTACTCGGGGGAGAAGAGCAGGAACGCGTCGGCGGCCTGGGCGGCCTCACGCAGACGCGCGGCGGCGGCCGGCACGCTGCCCTCGACGTCGAGGTCCTCGTTGTAGAAGGGGATCTCGGCGAGGCCCTCGTAGACGTTGACCTCGGAGCCCTCCGGAGCGACCTTGACGGCCGCCTCGGCGAGCTGGCGGTTGTGCGAACCGGCGCGGAGGCTGCCGACGAGCGCGAGGATACGAACAGACATGGGGAACTCCAAGGGGGGTGAAACACTGCCGCTACATCCGGACCGGGGTCCGCTTAGTTTCTAGCACCCCAAGCGGACCGCGGTCCAGTTTTCTTCCCGTGCTTTACGCTGTCTTCATGTCCAGCGCCCTGCCGCCCTTCCCGAAGCAGCCCCAGGAGCCCGTCGAAACACCCCAGTTGCTGGAGGTCGGCTCCGCGCCCGACGAGCCGTGCCTGCGTGCCGACGCGGCCCGCAACCGTGCCCGGCTGCTGGAGGCGGCCGCCCGGCTGGTCGCGGAGCACGGAGCGGCCGGGGTCACCATGGAGGCGGTGGCCGCCGCGGCCGAGGTGGGCAAGGGGACGGTCTTCCGCCGCTTCGGCGACCGCACCGGCCTGCTCACGGCGCTGCTGGACCATTCGGCGAAGAAGCTGCAGGCGGACTTCCTCTGCGGGCCGCCGCCGCTGGGGCCCGGCGCACCGCCGGTCGAGCGGCTGCGGGCGTTCGGCGTGGCGGTGCTCTACCGCACGGCCGAGCAGCTGGACCTGCAGCTGGCGGCCCAGGCGGACGGGGCCCGCCGGTTCTCCCACCCCTCGGTCCGGGCGCTGCACACGCACGTCATGGTGCTGCTCCGGCAGGTTCAGCCGGACGCCGACTGCGAGCTCCTCGCCCACACGCTGATGAGCCGCCTCGACCCCGCCCTGATCCTCCATCTGACCCGGGAGTGCGGGATGCCCCTGGAGCGGCTGGAGGCCGGCTGGCTCGACCTCGTCGCCCGCGTGACGGGCACGGAGGCGGCAGGATGACGGGGGCGCGGTCGTCCGCGTGACGGTTGCGCGGTCGTCCGCGGGTACGAATCCGTCCCGCCGAGCCCCGTTCAGCCGCCGGCGGTGAACATGTCGATCAGCCCCTGCGGGGCGTCGGCGCCGAACAGCAGCTCGATGCCGCGTGCGGAGGCGGCCGCGGCCGCCTCGCCGCGCGGGAACAGCCGCTCCTCGTAGGCGGCCAGCGCCGCCTCGGTCGCGCCGGGGTGCGCGGCGATGGCCAGGCCCAGTTCGGCGCCGTCGAGCAGCGCCAGGTTGGCGCCCTCGCCCGCGAACGGCGACATCAGGTGGGCGGCGTCGCCGAGCAGCGTGACACCGGGGACCCGGTCCCAGCGGTGGCCGACCGGCAGGGCGTGGATGCGCCGCGGCACCAGCGCGCCGTCCGCGTCCGCGACCAGCGACCGCAGGCTCTTGTCCCAGTCCGCGAAGTGCTCCAGTACGGCCGCCCTGGCCGCCTCGGTGTCGCCGAAGTCGATGCCGTTCAGCCACTCCTCGGGGGCCACCACGGCGACGTACACGTGCAGGCTGCCGTCGCTCTCGCGGTGGGCGAGGAAGCCCCGCCCGGGCGCGAGCGCGAAGAGCATGCCGCCGCCGACGACCTCCGCGCCCACCGGGTGCCGCAGTTCGGCCTCCAGCAGGTCCGCCTCGACGAACGAGACGCCCGTGTAGGCGGGTTGGGCGGGGGAGAGCAGCGGGCGGATCCGGGACCAGGCGCCGTCCGCGCCGACCAGGAGGTCCGTGGTGAACCCGCTGCCGTCCGCGAGCACGACCTCGTGCCGGCCGCCGCCGAGCGGGCGGGCCGCGGTGACCTTCGCGCCCCAGCGGATCGTGCCCTGCGGCAGCGAGTCCAGCAGCAGGTCGCGCAGCGCGCCGCGGTCGATCTCGGGCCGTCCGCCGGTGCCGTCGTCGGCCTCGGCCATGCGGACCACGGCGTCCTTGTCGAGGACCCGCAGCTCCTGGCCGCCCGGGAGGACCCGCGCGAGGAACCGCTCGTGCAGTCCGGCGGCGCGCAGGGCCTCCTGCCCGGACTCGTCGTGGATGTCGAGCATGCCGCCCTGGGTGCGGGCCTCGGGTGAGACGTCGAGGTCGAAGACGGCCGCCTCGATGCCGTGCACGTGCAGGACCCGGGCGAGGGCGAGCCCGCCCAGTCCGGCGCCTACGACGGCCATGGGGTGGTGGGGCAGGGTCATGGTGGCCTCCTGAGGTGTGCTCGGTGGGGTGTGGCGGTCCACTCGGTCCGGGGCGTGGTCGGTCGGCCCGGGGGAGGGTGGGTTCGGCCCGAGGGAGCGTCAGTTCGGCCCGGTGGGTGGTCCGGTGGGTGGTCAGTTCGGTACGGCGGTCCGCTCGATGCCGACGATCAGTGCCTGGAACGCCCATGACAGGCGGGTCTCGGGCGCCCCCGACACCAGCTCGCCGGCGGTCGCGGCGATGTGCGGGTGGGTGCGGTCGGACGCCTCGCGCAGGGCCCGGGTCAGGGCGTCCCAGTCGTCCCGGGCCAGGGGCGAGGCGTCCTGGCCGGCGTGCTCGGCGGCCGTCGCGGTGGCGTGCTGGAGGAGCAGGTCCACGCCCCACGCGGCCTGCGCGGGCGGCACCCCGCCCTCGTCCAGCAGCGCCAGCAGCGTCTCGATCAGGTTCAGGTAGTGCGGGCCGCTGGGGCGGGCCGACAGTGCGGAGCGGGCGAGGCTCGGGTGTTCGAGGAGCATCACGGTGTACGCGGTGAGCACCCGCTCCAGCCGTTCCCGCCAGGTTCCCTCGGCCGGGGCCGGTCCGACGGTGCCGAGCAGTTCGTCCAGGACGGCGGCGTGCAGCTCGTCGGTGTTGCGCACGTACACGTACAGCGAGGCCGGGCCGGTGTCGAGCTCCTGGGCCAGGCGGCGCATGGTGACCTTCCGGAGTCCCTCGGCGCGCAGCACGTCGACGGCGGCGGCCACGATGCCCTCCCTGGTCAGGGCGGGCTTGGCCGGGCGCTCGCGGCGGCTGCGGGGGGAGTCGGGGCGGGCTGTCATGCCTTCACGCTAACGAACATGTTCGTAAAGAACAAGTACGCGACGAACATGTTCGTCGCAGCGTGTCCGTGGGTCGGGAATCCCGTGTTCCCCCGCCGGGTTCGGGCCTTGGGGCTTCTGCCAAGATGCGGTACGTCATGGTGCAGATACCGAACACGCCCTCGTCCGCGTCGCCCGCACCGCGCTCCGTTCCCACGAGCGCCGATGTGGCCCGACTGGCCGGCGTATCGCGCGCGACCGTCTCCTACGTCCTCAACAACACCAGTGCCGTGCGGATCAGCGAGGCCACGCGCCGTCGCGTCCGCGAAGCCGCCGAGGAACTCGGCTACGTGCCCCACGCCGCCGCCCGCAGCCTGCGCGCCGGACACAGCCGCATGGTCCTGATGCCCGCCCCGACCGTGCCGGTCGGCCCGCTCTACAGCCAGTTCATCAACGATCTCCAGTGGGCGCTCGGCCGCCTCGACTACACGGTGGTGCAGTTCGGCACCGTCGGTCTGCGGGGCGACGAGGCCGCCCGCGCCTGGGCCGAACTGCGGCCGGTGGCCGTACTGGCGCCCGGCGCGGAACTCGGCCCCCAGGGCGTCGCGGTCCTCAAGCGGGCCGGTGCCCGCGCCGTGGTCACGCTCGGCCCCGACGGCGTCGAGGGGGCCCACGCGCTGCTCATGGACCACGACAGCGTCGGCCACTGCGCCGGCACCCACCTGTACGCCCGCGGCCGGCGCCGGATCGGCGTCGTCGTACCCGAGGAACCGGGCCTGGAGGTCTTCTCCCGGCCCCGCCTCGACGGCGTACGCCAGGCCCTGCGCGACACCGACGCGACGGTGACCGAGCTGCCGCTCGCCCACGAGGAGCGGGCGGCCGCCGAACTGGCCGCGCGCTGGCGGCAGTCGGGACTCGACGCCGTCTTCGCCTACAACGACGAGTACGCGATGCTGCTGATGCGCGCCCTCCAGGACGAGGGTGTCCGCGTCCCCGAGGACGCGGCGGTGATCGGCGCCGACGACCTGATGCTCGGCCGGCTGCTGCGGCCGCGGCTCAGCACGGTCCGCATCGACCTGCCCTCCGGCCGCGACCTCGCCGAACTGGTCGACCGCGCGGTGCGCGACCCCGGCGCCGAACCCGAGACCCACAAGGTGCTCGGAGCGTCGGTGGTGCACCGCGACTCCACCTGACGGCGGACTCCGTGCGGGCCGGCCGTCCCGCAGCGGACGCAGAACCGCCCGCGGCGCGCGACGCGCCGCGGGCGGTACCCATCAGCATCTCTTCCACCGGCCCGCGGTCCGGACCGGAGCCGGACCCCGCGGGGCCTTGCCGGCCTACTGCTCGCCGCCCTCCGCCTGCTGCGCGGCGACGGCCTTGCGGACCTCGTCCATGTCCAGCTTGCGGGCCTGGCCGATGACGTCCGTCAGAGCGGCCTCCGGCAGGGCGCCCGGCTGGGCGAACACGGCGACCCGGTCGCGGACGATCATCAGCGTGGGGATCGACTGGATACCGAAGGCCTCGGCCAGCTCCGGCTGCGCCTCGGTGTCCACCTTGCCGAACACCAGGTCCGGGTTCTCCTCGGCGGCCTTCTCGTAGACCGGTGCGAACTGACGGCACGGCCCGCACCAGGACGCCCAGAAGTCGATCAGGACGAAGTCGTTGTCCGTGACCGTCTGGTCGAAGTTCTCCTTGGTGAGCTCCACGGTGCTGCTCATGCGCGTTTCCTTCTTCCTGCTGTGGGGGCGAAGCCGTGGGCACAACACGGCCACCCGGTGAGGTATTCCGCGCTCGTACCCGTGTGGCCCCCGCGCACACCACCCAGCAGACTGTGCCCATGACGGAAACGGAATCCATCGCGTACGACGTCGTGGTGCTCGGGGCCGGACCCGTGGGGGAGAACGTGGCCGACCGCACCCGCGCGGCCGGCCTTTCCACCGCGGTCGTGGAGAGCGAGCTGGTCGGCGGCGAGTGCTCGTACTGGGCGTGCATGCCCAGCAAGGCCCTGCTGCGCCCGGTCATCGCCCGCGCCGACGCCCGCCGCCTGCCCGGCCTCGCCCAGGCGGTGCAAGGTCCCCTCGACACCACGGCGGTCCTCGCCCGCCGCGACGACTACACCTCGCACTGGAAGGACGACGGCCAGGTCGGGTGGCTCGACGGCATCGGCGCCGACCTGTACCGCGGCCACGGCCGCCTCGCCGGACCGCGCACGGTCACCGTGACCGGCCCCGACGGCGACGTCACGACCCTCACCGCCCAGCACGCGGTCGCCGTCTGCACCGGCACCCGCGCCCAGCTGCCCGGCCTGCCAGGACTCGCCGACGTCAAGCCCTGGACCAGCCGCGAGGCCACCAGCGCCCAGTCCGCGCCCGGCCGGCTGATCGTGGTGGGCGGCGGCGTGGTCGCCACCGAGATGGCCAACGCCTGGCAGGCCCTCGGCTCCCAGGTCACCCTCCTCGTTCGGGGCAAGGGCCTGCTGCCCCGTATGGAGCCCTTCGCCGGCGAACTGGTGGCCGAGGCGCTCACCGAGGCCGGTTCGGAGGTCCGCTTCGGCACCTCCGTCGCGTCCGTGACCCGTGAGAACGGCACCGTCGTGGCGGTCACCGACGCCGGCGACCGCATCGAGGCCGACGAGATCCTCTTCGCCACCGGCCGCGCCCCGCACACCGACGACATCGGCCTCGACACGATCGGCCTGGAGCCCGGTTCCTGGCTGCCCGTCGACGACAGCCTCCGGGTGACCGGCAGCGACTGGCTCTACGCGGTCGGCGACGTCAACCACCGCGCCCTGCTCACCCACCAGGGCAAGTACCAGGCGCGCATCGCGGGCGCCGCCATCGCGGCCCGCGCCCTGGGCGTGCCCATCCTGGAGTCGGACCCCTGGGGCGCCCACGCCGCCACCGCCGACCACCACGCCGTACCCCAGGTCGTCTTCACCGACCCCGAGGCCGGCGCCGTCGGCCTGTCCCTCGCCGAGGCCGAACAGGCCGGCCACCGCGTCCGGGCCGTCGACGTCGAGTTCTCCTCGGTCGCCGGCGCGGGCCTGTACGCCGACGGCTACCGGGGCCGTGCCCGCATGGTCGTCGACCTGGACGAGGAGATCCTGCGCGGCGTCACCTTCGTCGGCCCCGGCGTCGGCGAACTGATCCACTCGGCGACCATCGCGGTCGCCGGCCAGGTCCCGGTCAACCGCCTCTGGCACGCGGTCCCGTCCTACCCGACGATCAGCGAGGTCTGGCTGCGCCTGCTGGAGGCGTACCGGGACGGCGCCTGACCGGCCCCGGCCTCACCGCCCGCTAGCGGCCTTCCCCTTCCCGGCCCGTGGGAAGTTCCCTGGTCAGGGGAAGGGGGAAGCCGAGCGCCGCTGCCGCCGCTTCCGGCGTCGGCTGTGTCCAGCGCTCCACCATCGACTGGTTGGAGGACAGGGAACGTAGTTCCGCGCGGTCCAGGTAGAGAGTGCCGTCGAGGTGGTCCGTCTCGTGTTGGACGATGCGGGCGGGCCAGCCGGTGAACGTCTCGTCGACGGTGCGGCCGTGTTCGTCCTGGGCGCGCAGGCGCACCTCGGCGTGGCGGGCGACCACGGCCTGCCAGCCCGGCACGCTCAGGCAGCCCTCGAAGAACGCGGCGCGGGCGGTGCCGACCGGCTCGTACGACGGGTTGACCAGGACGCGGAACGGCTGCGGGACCCGGCCGCGGGCCAGCCGTACCTCGTCCGGGACCGGCGCCGGATCCTCGACGACCGCGAGCCGGAGTTCCACTCCGACCTGTGGCGCGGCCAGTCCGACGCCCGGGGCCGCGTGCATGGTGCGGCGCAGCGCCTCGATGAAACGGGCCAGCAGGGCGGGCTCCAGCTGGCCGTCGAACGGCTCGGTGCCGCGCCGCAGTACCGGGTCGCCGGCCGCGACGATGGGCAACGGGCCGTCACCCGCGAGGAGTTGCTCGACCCGTTCGGCGAGGGGCGCGCGTTCGGCACGGTCATGGGGAGTCGCCATCGGGTCAGCATGCCACGGGCCGCCCGGTGACGGTGCCGGCCCGGAGCGTCGAGCGCGTGCGCGGGGCCCGGTTCAGGTGAACCGGGCCCCGTGTGCCGTGCGTCGGCGCCGTCCGACGCCGCCGTGATCAGTCGCGGTCGAGGTCGCCGACGAGCGCCGAGGCGATCCGCAGGTGCGGCTCCGCCTCCGCGTCCCGCGCCTGCCGCTGGAGCGTGCGGCCCAGCAGCAGCCGGGCGTAGTGTTCCACCGGGTCGCGCTCGACGATCACGCGCAACTCGGCCTCGGCGCGCCGCAGTTGGGCCGAGTGGTAGTAGGCGCGCGCCAGCAGCAGCCGGGGTCCGGTCTGCTCCGGCACCTCCTCGACCAGCCCGGCCAGGACACGGGCCGCGCCCGCGTAGTCCTTGGCGTCGAAGAACTGCCGCGCACGCTCCCAGCGCTCCGCCGCCGTTCCGTGGTCGTAGTACGTCGTCTCCACCTGAGTCTCCACTCGTGACCTCCTTCGAGGCCGACAACGGAGGCGGATGGTTCAATATTCCACTACTTCATTCCGCTATTCGCCGAGGGCGGCCAGCTCGGCGTTGGCCCGCTCGGTCACGAGGGTCAGCACGCGGCCGGCGACGGCCCGGTCCTCCTCGGAGATGCCCGCGTAGGGGCGGTCGGCGACGGCCGAGCCCTCGGCGGAGGCCTTGGCGTACAGGTCCCGGCCCGCGTCCGTGATCCGTAGAGCTTCTGGATCGCCTACATCCTCACCCGGCCGCTCGGCGCCTCGATCGGTGACTACCTCTCCCAGCCGACCTCGGACGGCGGGCTGGGCCTCGGCACGGTGATCACCAGTTCCCTGTTCCTGACCGTCATCCTGGGTCTGGTCGTGTACCTGGGGGTGACCCGCAAGGACGTCGCCACGCCGGAGCGGACCGGCCGACAGACGGTGTGACCTGTACCCATTACGTGTTCAGGATGCGTTCAGGATCTCTGTGCCACGGTCGAAGAGATCGATCTCGGCCGCCGTCGGCGGCCGACTCAACTCACAGGGCGCTCGTCCCGACTCCGGGGGCGAGCGCCCTGTCGTTCGACCGGACAAGGAGAAGCTGAGTTGGAGAAATCCGAGGTCTTCACCGACCTCGACGTGGCGAACACGTCGGGAACGACCAAGTCGGTGATGAAGAAACTGCCCGAGGTCACGCTGGCTTTCTGGATCATGAAGATCGCCGCGACGACCCTGGGCGAGACGGCGGGCGACCTCTTCGCACAAACCCTGAAGCTGGGCTACTTCCTCACCACGATCGCGCTGTTCGTGATCTTCGTGGTGACCCTCGTGGTGCAGCTGCGATCCAGCCGCTACAACCCGTTCTTCTACTGGACCGTGATCCTGTCGACCAGCATGGCCGGCACCACGATGTCCGACTTCATGAACCGCGACGCCAGCGCCAAGTTCCTCTCGAACGGCGCGACCAAGCTGGGCTGGGGCCCACAGGGCCTCGGCCTGGGCTACCCCGCCGGAGCGGCGATCCTGATCTCGATCCTCCTGGCGATCTTCCTCGCCTGGAAGCTGAGCGGGATGACCTTCCAGATCCGCGACATCGTCACGTTCAGGGGCGAGGCCCTGTTCTGGGCGGCGATCCTCGTGTCGAACACCCTCGGCACCTCGATGGGCGACTTCCTGTCCGACAGTTCCGGCCTCGGCTACGCCGGTGGCGCGCTCCTCGTGGCCGGGGCGCTCGGCGTGCTCCTGGCACTGATGAAGGTGCCGGTCGTGCCCAACGTGCTGCTGTTCTGGATCGCCTTCGTCCTCACCCGCCCGCTGGGCGCCACCGCGGGCGACTTCCTCACCAAGCCGGTCGCCAAGGGCGGCCTGGACCTCGGCACCGCGGGCTCGTCCGCCGTGCTGCTCGTCCTCCTGTTCGGGCTGATGGCTTACGCCCACATGCAGGAGCGCCGGACCGCCACCGCGCCGGCGCACGAGGAGCGGTAGCCGGTCACCCGGCGGGGAGACTGACGGTGAACCTGGCTCCGGGCGTGTGCCCGGGATCGTAGGAAACCTCGCCGCCGACGGCGCGGGCCAGACGTCGCGCGAGCGGCAGTCCGAGGCCCGCGCCGTCGTGGCCGTCGCCGGTGTCGGCACGGCGGCCGGGCTGGAACAGCTCGTCCACGAACGGCTCGGGCACACCGGGGCCGTCGTCGACGACGTCGATCCACACGCCACTGGGCAGGCGTCGCGCGGACACGACCACGCTGGAGCGGGCATAGCGGACGGCGTTGGCGAGCAGCGGGCCGACGATGCGTTCGAGGAGGGCGGATGCCACTCCCGCCTCCAGCACCCGCGTGCCCGTCTCCACCGTGGCCTTCACCCGGTCCGGCGGGTCCAGGCTCCGCAGCAGGTGACTCAGCACGGGCACGACATCGGTCGTCGCGGGAGCGGTCGCCGGGTTGAGCGCGTTCTCGCGGGCGTCGTTGAGGAGCGTGTCGCAGATCGAGCGCATGGACTGGGCGGCCTCGCTGATCACCTCGTGAGTGGCCTGGGTCTCGGCTTCGGAGCGCGGGCGGGCCCGCCACCAGTCGAGTTCCATGATGATCCGGGCGAGCGGCGTGCGCAGTTCGTGGGACAGCTCTCCCGTCAGCTGCTGCTCATGGCGCAGGACGGTGCGTATGCGGTCGAGGAGCGCGTCCAACGAGCCGCCCAGACGGGCGAGTTCGACCGGGTGGTCCGCCGCGCCGAAGCGGTCGTCGGAGCCCACGGCGCTCCACTGGGTGGCCTGGTCGGTCATCGTCCGCACCGGTCGCAGCGCCCGGCCGACGGACAGGCGCGTGAGGACGTACGTGCATCCGAGCATCACCGCGTCCAGGACGAGCGACGCCAGCAGCAGGGTGTCGGCCGAACTGCGGTACGGAGCCAGGTCCAGGGCGGTGACGACCGTGGCCGTGGCGTCGCGGCCGGGGATCCGCTGGGAGCACAGCCGGACGGGCCGGTGACCGTCGGCCGTCGCGCACACCGGCTTCGGCTGTGCGGCCAGCCGGCCGGCGGCCCGGGTCAGCGGGCTCCCCGTGGTGGCGGAGGGGGGCTTCTCCAGCAGGCGGGCGCCCGCGTAGATCCACACGTTCGCGTCGAGGAGGCGGTCGTTGACGGTCTCCAGGATGCGCACCCGGGGACCGCTGGTGTCGACGGTGGTGGTCACCGCCGCCGCTCTGGTGCGCAGTTCGTCGTCCACCTGGTGCTGCAGGTGCTCGTCCATCACGGCGTTGAACGCCACGGTCAGGACCGTCATCAGCAGGGCGGCGGTGGCCAGCGCCACGAGGGAGAGCCGGCCCCGCAGGGTACGCGGGACCAGGCGGCGCGAGCGGCGCAGGACGCGGTTCATGACAGGCGGTGTCCGACGCCACGTGCCGTCTCGATCGTCAGCCGGCTGCCGGCCCGGCGCAGCTTGCGGCGCAATCGGGTCAGGTACTGGTCCACCGTGTTGTCGGTGACGTGCGTGCCCTCGGGCCAGCCGGCCCGCACCAGATCACGGCGCCGCACCAGCGTTCCGTCGGCGGCGACGAGTGTGGCCAGCAGCCGGAACTCCGTCGGGGAGAGGTCGGTGCGGACCCCGTGCACGGTCGCACTGTGGTCCACCGCGTCGAGGACCAGATCGCCGGTCGCGGTGCTGGGGCGTGGGGCGGCCCGTCTGATCCCCGCGCGCAGCCTGGCGGCGAGTTCGGCGAGATGAAAGGGCTTGGGCAGGTAGTCGTCGCCCCCGGCGGAGAAGCCGGACAGGCGGTCGGTGAGATGGTGCCGGGCGGTCAGGAAGATCACCGGGGCGAGGAAGCCGTTGGCGCGCATGGCCTGGCAGACGTCCCGCCCGTCCGAGTCGGGCAGGCCGACATCCAGGACGGCCGCGGCGGTGTCGGCGGTCGCCAGCCGCAGGGCGGTGGCACCGTCGGGGGCGAGGACCGGCTCGAACTCCTCGTCCTGCAGGCCTCGGCGCAGCACGTCCCGCAGGGCGTGATCGTCCTCAACAACCAGGATCTTGGGTCGCATGATCCTCCGTCGGCCCTGCGGCCATGCTCGTACGTGCGAGGGGCGTCTCGGGCGGCCACCGGGCGGTCGCCCCCGAGCGAGCGGATGACCACAGAAAAGTAGACCGTCTACGCAACTGTAGACGAACCCCGGACCAGGAGGGTTCCCGAGCCGCGCCTCCTCCTGTCGTACGCCCTGTCCGTCGTACGCCCTAGCGCTCGACGTCCTGACGGGACACGGCCAGGTAACCCACGAAGCACACAATGGCGACCGTCCAGGCGAGGGTGACCGGCCCCAGCCCCAGTCCGAGCCCGCCGCGGGCATGGCCGAGTGCCATCCAGTCGGCGAGGGACGCGCCGAGGGGACGAGTGATCACGTAGGCGGTCCAGAAGGACGTCACGGCGTTCAGTCCGGCGAAGCGGTGGGCGAGGGCGGGCACGCAGATCGCGGCGGCGAACAGGGCGACGGAACCCAGGTATCCGAAGCCGACGGTGGCGGTCAGGTCGCCGGCCGCGGTGCCGAGGGCGAACGTGGCGAGAACGGCCGCCCAGTAGAAGGCCTCGCGGCGGCGGGTGCGGATGCTGTGGATGGAGAGGGTGCGCTCACTGGCGTACCACAGGGCGAAGACGGCGGCCAGTGCGGTGAGGAACAGCGGAGTCGACACCGTGTAGGAGATGCCGAGGCCGACGTGCAGGACGTCGGCCGCCATCGTGCCGAACACGCTGACCATGACGATGGCCGTCCAGTACACCCAGGCGACGTACCGGCGGACGGCGAACTGGACGACCAGGGAGGCCACCAGGGCCAGACCGCCCAGCGCGACCGCCGGGACCGGGCCGAGCAGACGGGCCAGCAGATCCGATGCCGTCTCACCCATGCCCGTCGTGAGGACTTTGATCATCCAGAAGTAGACGGTCACTTCCGGCACCTTGTTCAGCAGGGGCCGGAGGGGAGCGAGGGGGCGGTCGTCGAGGAGGTGCTCTGTGGTCATGACGCGCACGATGACACGGTGAAGTCCCGGTTCCACAGATGCCTTTGCCATTGTTTTGACGCCTCAAATGCATGAGTTTCAAAAGCGGGCCGGCAGTCTGACCGCAACCTGAACACCTTGAGGAAATCCCTGGTCAGGCGAATTGCATCGGTGATATCCCGGTACTTTCGCATGCCCTGCTCCGTGCCACGTCGGCTCGGTGTCCCGTAGTACCGCGGTACCACCGAAGGGCCCGGGTTCAGCCTCCGGTACCACCGAAATGGGGCGATCTCGAACTTAGGTTGTGGGTGTGGCGTCGGATACGACGGACGCCGAGCCCGAGAGAAAGAGCGCCCATGATCGACGCACGGCAGTTGACCAAGAGGTACGGCGAGAAGACGGCCGTGGACGGCCTGGAATTCGTCGTGAAGCCGGGCACGGTGACCGGCTTTCTGGGCCCGAACGGAGCGGGCAAGTCCACGACGATGCGCATGGTCGTCGGCCTGGACGCCCCCACGAGCGGCTCCGTCACGGTGAACGGCCACCGCTACGGCCGGCATCGGGCACCGCTCCAGGAGGTCGGAGCCCTCCTGGAGGCCAAGTCGATCCACCCGGGCCGATCGGCCTACCACCACCTCAGGGCGCTGGCGCTGACGCACGGCATCCCCCGCCGACGCGTCGAGGAGGTCGTCGACATCGCCGGCCTGAGCGGCGTGGCCAGGAAGCGGGCGGGTTCCTTCTCCCTCGGGATGGGCCAGCGGCTCGGCATCGCCGCGGCCCTGCTGGGCGACCCGCAGACGGTGATGCTGGATGAACCCGTCAACGGGCTCGACCCCGAAGGCGTGCTCTGGATCCGTAACCTCCTCACGTCGCTCGCCGAGGAAGGGCGCACGGTGTTCGTGTCGTCGCACCTGATGAGCGAGATGGCGCTGGTGGCCGACCACCTCATCGTCGTCGGGCGTGGCCGGCTGCTCGCCGACACGACCGTGCGGGACCTGGTGCGCGAGGCGGGCGGCGACACCGTGCGCGTGGCCACGCAGGACCCGGCGCGGTTGAGGGACGTCCTGGCCGGGCCGGGCGTCGACGTCACCGGGCGGATCGGCTCCGAGGAGTTGCAGGTCACCGGGCTGACCGCGCGCGAGATAGGCCTGACGGCCGCCGAACACGGGATCGCGCTGTTCGAACTGAGCACGCGCCAGGTGTCGCTGGAGGAGGCGTTCATGAACCTGACCAGGGATGCCGTGGAGTATCACGGCTCCACCACCGGCACCAGGACCGTCGAGTCCGTCGGGAGGCTCGCATGAGCACCCTCACGGCGGCCACCGAAGCGGCTCCCACCGCGCCCGCCCGTCCCGCCTACCGGGTGACCGGTCGGCGCGTGCTCGCCTCGGAATGGGCCAAACTCTGGTCGCTGCGGTCGACCTGGATCACGCTCGGCCTGGGACTGCTGTTCCTCGTCGCGTTCGGGCTGATCGCCGCCGGCCGCTACAAGTCCGGGCTCGGCTCCGGCCGCATGGACCGGGACTTCGCCCGTTCGACCGCGGTGAGTCTCTCGCTCTTCGGCACGAACTTCGCCCAGTTGGCCCTGGGCTTCCTCGGTGTGCTGGTCACCGCGGGGGAGTACTCGACCGGCATGATCCGGTCCACCCTGGCGGCCGTACCGAGGCGTCTCCCGGTGCTCTGGTCGAAGGCGGCCGTGCTCGGCCTGGTGGCGCTGGTCATCGGCACGATCGGCGTGTTCGTCGCCTTCCTGTTCGGCAGCCGGATCGTGGCCGGCACACCCGCGGGCATGGACTTCTCGCACGCCGGGGTCCTGCGGAGCCTGCTGGGAGCCGGGCTCTACCTGGGCCTCGTCGGCGTGATCGGCACCGCCCTGGGCTCGCTGCTCCGCTCCGTGGCGGGCGGCATCTCGGTGCTGGTCGCCGCGCTGATGCTGATTCCCGGACTGGTCACCCTGCTCCCCAGCTCTTGGCAGGACGACATCAGCCCCTGTCTGCCGAGCAACGCGGGGGAGTCGATGTTCGCCCTGACCCACGACGCCACCAGCCTGCCGCCCGGGGCCGGGCTGCTGGTTCTCCTCGGCTGGACCGCGCTCGCGCTGTCCGGGGCGGCGTACCGGCTGCTGCGCAGCGACGTCTGACACCCCGCATGATGATCAGGTGACCCCCGTGACCTCCGAGGCCACCGTGCCCGACGAAGACATCGGCGGGATGGGACCGCTGGTCGCCCGGCTGTCCCGGGCCGGCCAGCGGCTGCGCCAGGCCGACCGGGCTCATCCCTGGGTGCTGGACACCGCGGTGGCGGCGCTGGTCTTCCTGATGGTCTGTCTGCCGGACCTGCTGCACGCGGGCGGCGGCGGTGACGGCGACGGTCCACGGCGCTTCCGGCTCGCGTTCACCCGGCTTCCGCTCGTCGGGATGCTGGCGCTGCAGGCCGGGCTGGTCGTGCCCCTGCTGTGGCGCCGCCGCAGACCCGCGGTCGCCTTCGGCGCCGTCACGGTGGTGTTCGTCGTCCAGTGGTCGCTGGGTGCCGCGCTGCGCGCGGACATGGCGCTGTTCGTCGCCCTGTACAGCCTCGCCCTGCACGGACGGCTGCGGCAGCTGCCCTGGGCCTGCGGGGTCATGGCGGGTGCGATGGCGCTGGTCGCGGCGCGGGTGTCCGTGGTGGTCTCGGTCGGGGACGCGCTGTTCTTCCTCCTGAGCACGGCGACCGCGGCCCTGGCACTCGGCCTCGTGGTGCGCATCCGCCGGGCCCAGCTGGCGGGACTGCGCGACCGGGCGGCCCGCCTGGAGGTCGAACGCGACCAGCGCAGCCGGCTCGCCGCGGCGGCCGAAAGGGCACGCGTGGCCCGCGAGATGCACGACATCGTCGGCCACAACCTGTCCGTCATCATCACCCTTGCGGACGCCGGGGCCTACGCCACCGCACGCGCTCCGGAACGGGGCAGGGAAGCCCTCCTCATCATCGGTGACACGGGCCGGCAGGCCCTCGGAGAACTGCGGCGCGTGCTCGGCGTCCTGCGCGACGTGGCGGACGGCCGGCCGGACGGCCCGGAGCTCAGCCCGCAGCCCGGCCTCACGGACATCGACGCACTCTGCGAAGGGGTACGCGCCGCGGGCCTGGCCGTCGTCTACCGGACCGCCGGTGAGGTGGGCACGCTCGACAGCGGGGTACAGCTGGCGGTCTACCGCATCGTTCAGGAAGCCCTGACGAACACGCTCAAGCACGCCGGAGCCGACACCCGGGTGAACCTGTCGATCGTCCTGAAGGACAGCGAGCTGACCGTCAGGATCCAGGACAGCGGGCCGGCCGGTGGAACGGGCGGTGGAACGGCCGGCCGACCTGGCACGGCGAACGAGGAAGGACAGGGTCTGGTGGGTATGCGCGAACGGGCGGCTCTCTACGGCGGGAGCCTGAGCGCGGGTCCCGCCGACGGCGGTTGGACCGTGCAGGCCGTCCTCGACCCCGTGTCCCCGGGCGGTGCCCGGTGACCACCGTGCTCGTCGTGGACGACCAGCCGCTGCAACGCTACGGCTTCCGTATGCTCCTCGACTCGGTCCCCGGGACGGAGGTCGTCGGGGAGGCCGCCCATGGCGCGGAAGCGGTGCGCAGGGCGGCCGAACTGCGCCCCGACGTCGTCCTCATGGACGTACGCATGCCCGGTATGGACGGCATCGAGGCCACCCGCCGCATCACCGCCGCGGGCGACCGCTCCCGCGTCCTCGTGCTCACCACGTTCGACCTCGACGAATACGTCCACGCCGCCCTGCGCGCCGGAGCCAGCGGCTTCCTGCTCAAGGACGCCCGCCCCGAGGAACTGCTCGCCGGGATCCGGGCCGTCGCCGTCGGCGACGCGGTGATCGCTCCCGCGCTCACCCGCCGCCTCCTGCACGAGTTCGCCCAGCTCGTGCCCCGCACGGGTGGGCTTCCCGAGGATCCGAGGCTGAGCAGCCTCACCGACCGCGAACGCGAGATCCTCGTCGCCATCGGCAAGGGCTGGACCAACCGCGAGATCGCCTCGCACTTCGTCCTGTCCGAGTCGACCGTCAAGACCCACGTCGGCCGGGTCCTGGCCAAGATCGGCGCGCGCGACCGCGTGCAGGCCGTGATCTTCGCCTACGACCACGGGCTGGCCCGGCCCCATGCCGGAAGTTCCGACGGAGAGGGCGCGATGTGACACCGGATGTCTCCGTGACACGCGTCCGCGGTCACCGGACAAGGTGACGGTCCAGCGGCCCACCGACCGGTCCGCCGACGGCTCGTCACTCGAAGAGATCAGTTCCCGCGATGGTCTGACTGGGCTGCTGGGAGCCGGAATTCGGGGTGCGGGCCGCGTTCGCCGGCTCGGCATCGCGCGAGCGGCGTCCCTACGGTGTTGCCATGGCAGTGAGCAGCGGCCGTCTGCGGGCGACCCGAAGTGCGACTCGTGACGTGCTGGGCGCGTCGGGGCTGTTCGTGCTGTCCGTCGTGGCCGCCTCGGTCGTCCCGCACGAGCACCGCTTCGTACTGCGCTGGCCCGCTGTCCTGCTGGCCGCTGTCGGCTGTTTCGCGCTGCTGGGGCGGCGCCGCTACCCCTTCGCCGTGGTGGCCTGTGCGGTCGGCTGCGGGGCGGCGTTCCAGCTACTCGGGTTCCGGGAGAGCCCGCTGGTGACCAGCCCGGTCATCGCGTCCGTGTACTCGGTGGCCGCGCTGACGGACCGCCGTACGGCCCTGACAGTGGCCTCGGCTTCGGCGGCCGTCCTGGTCGGAGCCGCCGTGGTGCACTCCCCGCGGTCCTGGCTGCAACCGGACAACGCCGCCATGGTGGCGTGGACGGCCCTGCCGGCGGCCGTCGGGGACGGAGTGCGCTCGCGCCGCGCCTATGTCACGGCCGTGGAGGAACGGGCGGAGCACGCGGAGCGGACCCGTGAACAGGAGGCGCGGCAGCGCGTGGCGGCCGAGCGCGTCCGGATCGCCCGCGAGCTGCATGACGTCGTCGCCCATCACATCGCCCTGATCAACGCTCAGGCCGGTGTGGCGGCCCACGTGGGGAAGCGGCGCCCCGAACACGTCCTCGCCGCCCTCAAGGACATCGAGGAGACCAGCCGCTCGGCGCTGGACGAGCTGCGGGTCACGGTGGGCCTGCTGCGCCAGTCCGGCGACAGCGACGCACCGCGCGATCCCATCCCCGGCCTGGCCCAGGTACCGGCCCTGCTCGCCTCGCTCGAACGCGTCGGCCTCGACGTCCTGTGCACCCGCCAGGGAACGGCCCAGCCGCTGACTCCCGCGGTCGATCTGGCCGCCTACCGCATCGTTCAAGAGGCGCTGACCAATGTGCGCAAGCATGGCAGCGCGGACAAGGCCCGGCTGGGCCTGAGCTACACCCCTCGGTGGTTGACCATCACCGTCGAGGACGACGGTCGCGCGTTCGCGCAGGGGCCGCGGCAGGGTACCGGCCACGGGCTGATCGGCATGCGGGAGCGGGCCGCCAGCGTGGGCGGGACACTCACCGCACAGCCGCGGCCCGAGGGCGGATTCACCGTGATCGCCGAACTACCTCTGCGCTCCGCCGCGGCAGCGGGGAGCGCGGCATCGCCCGTACCACCGGAGGGCCGGACATGACGATCCGCGTTCTGCTCGCTGACGACCAGGCGTTGCTGCGGGGCACCTTCAAGATCCTTTTTGATTCCACGGAGGACATCGAGGTCGTGGGCGAGGCGTCCGACGGCCACGAGGCCGTGGAACTGACGCACGCGCAGCGCCCCGATGTGGTCCTGATGGACATCCGGATGCCCGGGACGGACGGCCTGGACGCCACGCGGGCCATCAGCGAGGCCGAGGACCTCGCGGCCGTGAAGGTCCTCATCCTGACCACCTTCGAGAACGACGAGTACGTCGCGGAGGCCCTGCGGGCCGGGGCGAGCGGGTTTCTGGGCAAGGGGGCGCAGCCGGACGAGCTCCTCGACGCCGTCCGCACGGTGGCCGCCGGTGAGGCGCTGCTGTCCCCGGCGGCCACGCGCGCCCTGATCACACGCTTCCTGGCACAGCCCGAACCCCGCACCGGCGTGGTGCACGAGCAGCTGGCCTGCCTCACCCCTCGGGAGCGCGACGTGGCGAGGCTGGTCGCGCTCGGCCTGTCGAACGCCGACATTTCCGAACATTTGTTCGTCAGCCCGTTGACCGTCAAGACGCACGTCAACCGCGCCATGAGCAAGCTCGACGTGCGCGACCGGGCCCAGCTCGTCGTCATCGCCTACCAGTGCGGCCTGGTCAGCGCGACGACGGATCGCGGTCCCTCCTCCCTCTCCGTATGACAAAGGCCCAGCCGGGCGCCCCTTTCTCCCCATGCGGAGCAGTTCCTCCCGCCGGGTACTGCGGTCGCAGTACCCGGTAATCACTGCGGGGGGACGACGCGCACAGGGGTGGTCTTCGGCCAACCTGGATCTGCGCCACAAGGGCTGAATCCATGCTTCGCACGGCCCCCTGAACCATCTGGACCTTGTGGAACGCCTCGGCGGCCGGGCAGCGCAGTACGGAGAGGATCCGAGATGATGGCCACTTCCCCTTCCCACGACGCGTGTGGCGCGTTCCGTGACGTACTGGCCGACCACGCGCTCGGGCTCCTTCCTCCCGAGCGGGCCGACGCCGTCATCGCGCACCTGGGCGGCTGCGGCGCGTGCAAGGACGAGTACGACTGCCTCGCCGCGGTCGCCGCACACCTGTCCTCGCTGCGCGGGGCCCTGGCCCCCCACATGTGCCCCCAGCGGCGCTCGCACCCGTCCGGTTCCGGCCCCGCCACCACGCGTCAGCGCCGCGGCCGCGGCCCCGCCGGCCGGGCCTGGTCCGCTTCCCTCACCCTGTCCCAGTGGGTCGACCGCATGGCGTATGTCAGGTGATCCGGCGAGGGTGAGGTCGCTCAGCGCACGCGGCCTCGCGGCTTGAGTGGCACCGGCGGCAGCTCCGGCGCGGACAGCGGGGCGCCGTCGTAGCCCTTGACCTCGCCGAAGCGGGAGCCCGCCGTCCAGTCCTGGCGGGCCTGCTCGATCTCCGCCTGCGTGCGCCCGACGAAGTTCCACCACATGATGAGCTCCTCCTCGAAGGGCTCGCCCCCGAGCAGCATCAGCCCGGCGTCCGACTCGGCGCGCAGGGGGAGTTCGGTGCGGCCGCAGCCGAGGTAGAGCATCGTGCCCGGCAGCACCGGCACCCCGTCCACGTGCACCTCGCCGGACATCGCGAGGACGCCGTACTCGAAGTCGGGATCGAGGGGCAGCCGGACGTCGGCGCCACGGGTCAGCGTGAGGTCGGCACCGACGATCGGTGTGTACGCCGTACCGGGCGACGTCGAGCCGTCGAGGGCGCCCAGGATCACCGTCGCGGTCAGGCCGGGCGCGGTGACCGTGGGCAGGTCGGGGTGGTGCTCGAAGTGCGGCTCGGTGTGGCGGTGCTCGTCCGGCAGCGCG
Organism: Streptomyces olivochromogenes; assembly: GCF_021538895.1. Classification (GTDB taxonomy): domain Bacteria; phylum Actinomycetota; class Actinomycetes; order Streptomycetales; family Streptomycetaceae; genus Streptomyces; species Streptomyces olivochromogenes_A. The sequence continues at coordinate 62,169 of NZ_JADDRL010000006.1, forward strand.
ACCCACAACTGCGCGCCGTGCAGGAAGCGGGCGTGCGGCTTCGGGCTCTCCTCGGAGTGGCTGATCGCCCGGCCCGAGGTCATCAGCCCGAGCTCCTTGGGCCGGATGGCCTGCAGACTGCCGGTCGAGTCGCGGTGCAGCACCTCGCCCTGGTGCAGCCAGCTCACCGTCTGCAGTCCCATGTGGGGATGCGGCGGGACCTGCATGCCGGGCTCGTCGGCGATGTCGTCGGGGCCGTAGTGGTCGACGAAGCACCACGCGCCGATCATGCGGCGGCCCAGGTTGGGCAGCAGCCGCCGTACCTCGGTCGACTCGCCCAGCCGGACCTGGCGAGGACTCAGCAGCTCCCGGACGGGCTCGGCGACGACGAACCCCCGGCCGCCGCACACACTGGGCACCGACTGACGGTCAAGATTGCTCATGCCGCCAACCTAGCCCCGCCACGGCGTCACCGGCAGGCCAACGCGGCTGCATGCTCGGCCGTTCGGCCAGCATGCGGCTCGAAGACGCGAGACTCGAAGACGTGACGCTCGAAGAGCCGTGCGGCCCGGTCGGTGTGGATACTCGTTCGAGTGGAAAGCTCATCCCTCGACCTGAATCTGCTGCGCACCTTCCTGGCCGTGTACCGGTCGGGCTCCTTCACGGGTGCCGGGCAGCTGCTGGGGCTGTCGCAGCCCACGGTGACCACCCAGATGCGGACGCTGGAACGGCAGGTGGGGCGGGAGCTGTTCGAGCGGCTGCCCCGGGGCGTCGCGCCGACGGCCGTGGCCGAGGAGCTGGCGGCCCGCGTCGCCGCGCCGCTCGACCAACTCGCCACCGTGGCCGGTCCGCACCCGGCGCCGGGCGGCCGGGCCGAACCGGTCCACCTCGCCGGCCCCGCCGAAGTGCTGTGCGCCCGCGTACTGCCCGCCCTGGCCCCCCTGGTCGCCGAGGGCGTACGGCTGCGCGTGGCGACGGGGCTGACGGATCCGCTGCTCGACGAACTGCGCGCCGGACGCCACGACCTGGTGATCGCCACCCGGCGCCCACACGGCCGCACCCTGAGCGCGGCGCCGCTCGCCGACGAGGAGTTCGTCCTGGTCGCCGCACCGGTGTGGGCCGAGCGGCTGAAGGAGCCGCTGGCCGTCGAGGGGCCCGCCGCGCTGCACCGCGTACCGCTCATCACCTACGCGGAGGACCTGCCGATCGCCCGGCGCTACTGGCGCCACGTCTTCGGCCGCCGACTCTCCTGCCCCGCCGCGCTGACCGTACCGGACCTGCGCGGAGTCCTGGCCGCGGTGGTCGCGGGCGCCGGTTTCACCGTGCTGCCCCGCTACCTCTGCCACGACCAGCTGGCCGCCGGCACCCTCGTACCGCTCCACGACCCCGACGACCCACCGATCAACACAGCCTTCCTGGTCCAACGCCCCGGCACCCCCGACAACCCCGACGTGCCCCGAGTCCGTGACCATCTGCTGCGGGCGGCACGTTCTTGGTAGCGGTGGCGGGGCCGTCGCTGGGTGGCGTGGACCGGGCGGGCCGTACCCGCTCGACACAGGCCGACCGTCACAGGCCCCCTCCTCGCGTCACGGGATGGGACATCTGGTAGGCCAGCCTGCGGCCGGCGTCCTCGCCGATGTCCGTGAGGACCTCGTCCAGTCGAAGGAAGGCCTCCCAGACCGGGCGTCCGCCGGCGCCCGCGAGGCGGGCCACGACGAGGTCCTCCAGCGCCGGGACGCGCTTGTTCTTCCAGATTTTGTCGGCCAGGCTGACCAGCAGGTCGTCGACGCCGGCTTCCGGCGCGTCCCACGAGGCGTGCGTGCCGGCGAACCGGGCGAGGCGGGCCGGCACCCCGTGCGCCAACAGGAGCGCGCGCCCCGCCTCCTCGTGCTCCGCGCCGGGCCCGGAGAGCTCGGCGGGGTGCAGGGCCTTGCCGATGTCGTGCGTGGCGGCACCGAAGAGCACCGCGTCCCGGTCGACCTCCAGCGCCGGGCACTCCCGGGCGAGCCGGTCGAGGAGTTGCGCCGCGACCTCGTGCACCGCCCGGAGGTGCGCCACCAGCCGGGGCGGGGCATTCAGCGTGTGCAGCAGCTCGGCGGCCTCGGGGGGAAGCGGTCTCAGGGGCGGGTCCCCCGTCTCGTCCACGGCGAGGGAGATCACGTCTGCTGGGGTCACCGGGCCACAGTAGTCACCGGCGCGCGCTCCCGGAACGCCTCCGCGTCACACCCTCTCCCACCGCCACTGCTGCGAGGCCGCGCCGCTCACCGGCCGCTGCACCACCGCGGCCCCGTTGCCGGTCCCGTCGACGTCGGCCGCCTTGCCGCTGTTGCGGTCGACGAGGCGCTGATAACCGTCGGCCACCGGCTGCACCGTCCACTGCTGGGTGGCGGTGCCGTTGTGGGCCCACTGGTTCAGGGCGGTGCCGTCCGCCGTGGAGGAACGCGGCACCTCCAGCACCTTGCCGCTGTGCAGGCTGGTCAGCTTGGTGTAGCCGCCCGAAGTCGTGGCGATCCAGCGCTGGTTGGCCCCAGAGTGCGCCGTCCACACGATCACCGCGCCGCCGTCCGAGGTCGAGGACCCGCTCACGTCCATCGCGCGCCCGGTGGCCCGGTTGAGCAGCCGGAAGGTCCCGTTCGGGGCGGGCGCGGCGACCCGGACGGCGCCGCGCAGCACATTGCCCTCGGTGGTGAGGTAGTTGGTGGTGTAGTCGAAGCGCGGCGCACCCGCCCACAGCAGGTAGAAGTACTTCATGTTCTCCGAGTACCAGTAGCCGGGGGTCAGATCGCCCTTGGTCGTCGGGTTCGTCCGCAGGTCCGACACGACCGTGTAGCCGCCCGCGACCTTGCAGTGCGACTTCTGCGCCGTCCACAGCCACTTGGCGCGGTCGCGGTAGACCTCCTTGCCGGTCAGCAGCCACAGGAACAGCGCCGAGTCCACGTACTCGGGCCTGAGTTGGTAGGCGTTGCTGGTCGCGGCGAGCGTCGTGTAGTCGATGGCCTCCGGCGGCAGCCGGTACTGCGTCAGCGCGGCCGTCCACGAGGAGTGGTACGACTCGCCCTCGGCCACGTTCCCGCCCTGGGCGAGCAACCCGGCGTAGAAGGCGGTGAGTTCGGACTGTCCCCGGCCCACCAGCGCCCCGCTGTTCATGTCGACCGCCCGGAACCACAGCCGCCCGCCGTAGGTCTCCCCGAGCCGTTGCAGGACCGCCGCGGTCAGCGTCCGGTACCAGCCGCGGATCTCGGTGTCCCCGAAGAACTGGTAGGCGTCCCACAGGTACTCGAAGTACGAGTCCACGGGCGGGTCCACCCGGGCGGTCGGGTCGGTCCAGGCGCCGGTCTCCACGTTGAGCGTCGTACCGACCAGGTCGAGCGCGGAGCGCCGGTCGTACGGGGCCTTCAGCGCCCGCTTCGCCGCGTTGAAGTACTTCTGGTCACCGGTGAGTTGGGACAGCCATCCGAGCTCGGTGATGTTGCTGCCGATCTCGGCGAGCGGCACCTGGTTGCCGCTGACCGCGCCGGTGCGCAGGTTGACGTACCGGTACGGCGCCCCGGTCGGCGACGAGGTGAACGCGGGCAGCAGCCGGTCGGCCAGGTCGCGGGCCTTGGTGAGCAGGACGGTGTTGCCGGTGCAGTGGTAGCCGGAGAGGAGGCCGCCGACCAGCCGGATGATCGTCTCGAAGACGTGCACGCTCGCGTCGCGGTCGAAGTCCAGGTTCCCGGCGATCCAGGAGACGGCCGCGTCCAGCTCGCCGTCCAGCTCCATCAGGTACAGCGTGTCCAGCGACTCCACGATCGTCAGGCCCAGCGGCACCCCGCTGATGAAGAACTCCGAGCCGGTGCCGCTCACCGGCCGCAGCTCGTCCCGGCCCCAGGCCTGCCGCCGGTAGGCGGTCCAGGCGGTGAGGAACTCCTGGCGTACGTCGTCCGCGAGCGCCGGGTCGGCCGGTCCGGGCGCGGCGGCGGACGCCGGTGCCGCGCCCGGGCCGCCGAGCGCGGCGAGCGCGGCCGTGGCTCCCGCCGCCGTGCGCAGCAGGGCGCGCCGGGTGAGCCGGGCGCCCGGGGGGTCGGCCGGGAAGCTGCTGGTTGGGGTGGCTGCCATGAGAGGCCTCCGTCCGGAGTGTTGACAACGTTGTCTGGGCTTATTTCATGGCTCAGGGGGCGTTGCGTGCGGGAGGTGCGGCGGAAACGGCCTCGCGTGGCGGGGAGTTGCGGGGCGGGCGGGCGGCGCGCAGGTAGCCGAGTCTGAGGTGATGGGCGTGAGCATGTCAATCAGGCTGCGCGACTTCGCTGCCCGGACGCCCGGCACGAAGCGCCCTTCCGCCGAATGGCGCCGCCGAGTTGACGGGCAGACGATGGAGTCGGCCGTGGCGCACGGCCGGAAGGGAGGACATCGGCATGTTGGAAGTGAAGACGGTCGAGAAGCCGGACGAACGGCGTGACTTCCCCCGTGGCCACCTCGAAGCCGTGCACCTGACCGGGCTCGACTTCGCCGTGAGCACGTTCGAACCGGGCTGGCGCTGGTCCCAGTCCGTGGCGCCGATCGCGGGCACCGAGAGCTGCCAGGTGCCGCACAGCGCCTATGTCGTGCAGGGCCGGTTGCACATCCGCATGGACGACGGCGGCGAGTGCGAGGTCGGCCCCGGCGACGTGTTCGTGTGCCCGCCCGGGCACGACGCCTGGGTCGTGGGGGACGAGCAGGTCGTGATGTACGACTTCGCGGGACCCACGGCACAGCGGTACGCGAAGGCTCCGGAAATCTGACCCGGACACCTCTGACGCCCCGCGGTGCGCCGGGTCCCTCGGCGAACGCCACCGCGGGGCACCCGTACGACGGGCCGCCTCCGGTCAGACCGTGACGACGATCTTCCCGCGGGTGCGCTGCTCCTCCAGGTACCGGATGGCCTCGACCGCCTCGCCCAGCGGGTACGTCCGGTCGATCACCGGAGCGAGCTTCCCGGAGTCGGCGAGTTCCCGCAGCGCCACCAGGGCCTCCTTGCTCGGAGCCGGTCCGACGAGCGGCAGCACGCGTCCGCGCACGAGCGGGGAGAGCACCACGCCCCGGAGGAGCAGGCCGACGGCGCCGAGCAGCCGGCCGGGGCTGCCGCCGCTGGCGAGGATGATGGTGCCGCCCGGCCGCAGGACGCGCCGGAGCGCGAAGATCCCGTGGTTGGCGATGAGGTCGAGGACGACGTCGTAGCGCTGCCCGCCGCGCGTGAAGTCCTCCCGGGCGTAGTCGATCACGTGGTCCGCGCCGAGCGAGCGCACCAGGTCGGCGTTGCGCGCACTGCACACGCCGGTCACCTCCGCGCCGAGCGCAGTGGCGATCTGCACCGCGAACGTGCCGACCCCGCCCGAGGCACCGTTGACCAGCACATGCTGCCCCGGCCGCAGGCCCGCCACGTCCCGCAGCCCGCGCAGGGCGGTGTTGCCGGCCAGCGGCAGCGCCGCCGCCTGCTCGAAGGTCAGGCCGGCCGGCTTGCGTTCCACCGCCGCGTCCGGGACGCACGCGTACTCCGCGAGGGTTCCGTCCACCTCGCCGAACACCTCGTCACCGGGCCGGAGACCGGCCACGTTCCGGCCGACGGCCGTCACCTCACCCGCGAAGTCCCGGCCGCGGACGGTGGCCCGGGGTGCCCGCAGTCCCAGCGCCAGCCGGGCCACGTACGGGTCGCCGCGCATGAGGTGCCAGTCGTAGGCGTTCAGCGCGGCGGCCCGTACCCGCACCAGCACCTCGTCGTCGCCGGGCACCGGCCGGTCCACGTCCCTGAGTCGCAACACGTCCGGTGCGCCGTACCGGTCCTGGACCACTGCCTTCATGGGCTCCCCCTCGCTCTGTCGGCAGCGTAGGGCGAGCCGTGGCGGCCGGGCATCCGGGGGATGCCGTAGTCCCGGAGGATGACGGGCGGGCGGCCCCGGGGACCGGCGCCGTCACAAGTCGTAGGGGACGGCGCCCTCTTCGGCGTAGGCGACGGCCTCCGCGTGCCCGAACAGGCCGGGCAGCCCGCCGGTGTGCACGAACACCGTCCGCTCGCCGGGCCGGACGTCACCGTCCCGCACGGCGGCGGCCAGTCCGGCCAGCGCCCGCCCGGTGTAGACGGGGTCCAGGACGAGGCCCTCGGTGCGGGCGGCGAGGCGGAGCGCCTCGGCCGCCGGTCCGGTGAGCCTCGCGTACCCGTCGCCCACCTGGTCGCGCCGCACCCGCAGCCGGTCCGGGGCGACGCTCTCCTCGGTGAGCGGGGCCGCGAACTCCGCCGCGGCGGCCGCCGGATCGGGCAGGGCTCCCACATCGACCCCGAGCACCGAGTCCGCGCCCAGGGCTGCGACGAGTCCCGCCATCGTCCCGCCGGACCCGAGGGCGACGACCGCCGTCCGCAGGTCCGGCACCTGGCGGCGCAGCTCCTCGCCGCACCGCACGTAGCCCCGCGCGCCCAGCACACTGGAGCCGCCGAACGGGACGAGCGCGGGCCGGGCGCCCTTCTCGCGCAGCCGCTCGCAGACGGCGGCCGCCGCCGCGTCCAGGCCCGCCCGGTCCACCTCGCCGGCCCAGACCGGCCGCGCCCCGAACAGGCCGTCAAGGGCCAGGTTCCCGGACCGCGACGCGCCCGGCGACCCGCGCAGGACGAGGACCACGTCCAGGCCGAGCCGGGCGCCGGCGGCGGCCGTCAGCCGGGCGTGGTTGCTCTGTGCCGCTCCGGTGGTCACCAGCGTGTCGGCGCCCTCGGCGAGCGCCGCGCCCACGGTCCACTCCAGCTTGCGGATCTTGTTGCCGCCACCGCCGAGCCCCGTGAGGTCGTCACGCTTGACCCACAGGTCGTCCGGGCCGAGCCCGAGCGCGGCGGCCAGCCGGGGCGCCGGTTCCACGGGAGTGGGGAAGGTGCCGAGTTCCACGGGCGGATGGGTCATGTCGTCCGTCCTTCTTGTCTGCGGTGGATGCGGCGGCTGTGCGGCAAGTCGACCACACATCGGCGCCGCCCGCCTCACACCGGCAGCAGCCGTCCGACCAGCCCGCTGAGCTGCCGGGCCGTGCGGCACTCGTGCATCTCGACCAACTCCGCGTAGGCGGGCGCGGCGGAGTCTCCGGTGCCCCACTGGGAGCGCTGCTCGGGGTTCAACCAGTAGACCCGCCGGGCCCGTTCGGCGATGCGGCGGACGGCGGGCAGGTTCGGGTCGCTCTGGTTCGTCCGGGCGTCCCCGAGGACGAACACGGTCGTGCGCGGGCCGACCGCGTCGCCGTACCGCTCGGCGAACTCGCCCAGCGCGACGCCGTAGTCGCTGCTGCCGTGCCAGCCGGTGAGCGTCGCCTCCGCCCCGATGCGGGCGCTGAGCCCCTCCGGGTCGGCCGTGCCGTGGTCGAGGAGCGCGGTCACCTCGTCGATCCGGTTGACGAAGGCGAACACCCGCACCTTGCTGAACTGGTCGTGCAGCGCCTGCACCAGCAGCATCGTGAAGTCGGAGAAGCCGGACACCGAGCCCGACACGTCGCACAGCAGCACCAGTTCGGGGCGGACCGGCCGGCGCCGACGCAGCACCGGCCGCATCGGCACGCCGCCCGTGGACAGCGAGCCGCGCAGGGTGCGGCGCAGGTCGATCGTGCCGCGCGCGGCCCGCCGGCGCCGGGCGGCGAGCCGGGTGGCCAGCTTCCGGGCCAGCGGCTGCGCCGCCCGGCGCAGCTCGGCCAGCTGGTCCCGGCCCGCGAACAGGAAGTCGACCCGGTCGGCGGTCGGCCGCACCGCGCGCCGGGCGAGCATGTCCCGGTCGCGCCGCTCGGCGACCCGCCGCCGCGCCTCCGACCCCACCATCGCGCGGAACGCCTCGATACGGCGCCGGATCTCGTCGTCGAGCAGCCGGTCGGCGAACTCCGGGCCGCCGCCCCCGTTCCGCTCCCGGACGCCCGTGCGCACCCGGGCCAGCAGTGTCTGCGGGCGGAGCCGGTCGAGGGTCTGGTACGCCGACCAGCCGTCCGAGTCCGGCGAACTCCCGTATCCGCCCAGCCCGTCGACGGCCTCGGCCGCCAGCCGCGCCATCAGGGCCCGGTCGTCGGCCGCCAGCGCCTCGGCGAGCCGGTCGCGCAGTTCCTCGCGGTCCGCCGCCCCGGTGCCGGGCGCGCCGATGCCGCGCGGGAAGTACAGGTCGAAGACGGGATCGAACACCGTCCGGTGGCCCGTCCCGTGCAACAGCGTCGCCGCCAGGCCCTCGCGCAGCAGCTCCCGGTCGGCGAGCCCGAGCGCCTCGACGGCGCGGGCGGCGTCGACGGTCTCGCCGGTGCCGACCCGGACACCGTGCGCGCGCAGCGCCCCGACAAGGCCCGTCAGGCGCTCGGGGACGCCGGCGGGCGTGGTCACAGGGCGTCCAGGTCGAGCTTGGCGGCCGCCTTCTGGATGTCGTCCTGATGCTTGAGGATCACGCCCAGGCTGTCCCGTACGACGGTCTCGTCGAGGGTGTCGGCGCCCAGCGCGAGGAGCGTGCGCGCCCAGTCGATGGTCTCGGCGACGGACGGCACCTTCCGCAGGTCCATCGCGCGCAGCGCGCCGATCACGCGCACCACGGACTCGGTCAGCGCCTCGCTCAGGCCCGGCACCTTCAGCCGTACGATCCGCCGCTCCAGCTCCTCCTCCGGGAAGCCGATGTGCAGGAACAGGCAGCGGCGGCGCAGCGCCTCGGACAGCTCGCGGCTGGCGTTGGAGGTGAGCACGACGAAGGGGCGGCGGGTCGCGGTGACGGTGCCCAGCTCGGGGACGGTGACCTGGAAGTCGCTGAGCACCTCCAGGAGCAGCCCCTCGACCTCGACGTCGGCCTTGTCGGTCTCGTCGATGAGCAGGACCTTGGGGTCGTCGCCGCGGATGGCGGTCAGCAGCGGGCGCGGGAGCAGGAACTCCTCGCTGAAGATGTCGGTGCGGGCCTCGTCCCAGCTTTCGTCGCGGCCCGCGCTGATGCGCAGCAGCTGCTTGGCGTGGTTCCACTCGTACAGCGCGCGGGACTCGTCCACGCCCTCGTAGCACTGGAGCCGGACCAGCCGGGCGTCCGCGACCTGGGCGACGGCCTTGGCGAGCTCCGTCTTGCCGACCCCGGCGGGGCCCTCCACCAGCAACGGCTTGCCCAGCCGGTCGGCCAGGAAGACGGTCGTGGCGACGGCGGGGGAGGCGAGGTAGCCGGTCTCGGCGAGGCGCGCGGAGACGTCGTCGACGGAAGAGAACAACGGGGCCTCCGGCGGGGTCGGGGAACGGGTGCCTGCTCCTATCTAAGCGCTTGTTCACCTCCGCTGTCACGGGGGTTGTGCGGCCGGGGCCCCGGTGGTATACCGATCGGTTTCCCAATCTCGTACGGCGCGGTAACCTCGCCGTATGACCACCACGGAAAAGGCGTCCCCCCGGGACCGGCTGCTCGACGCGGCCGGTGAGCTCTTCTACACGGAGGGCGTCTCCATCGGGGTCGAGGCCCTGTGCCGGGCGGCAGGGGTCTCCAAGCGGTCGATGTACCAGCTCTTCGACAGCAAGGAAGCGGTACTGGCGGCGAGCCTGGAGCGGCGCGTCCCGTGGTACGAGTCCCAGTTCTCGCTCCCCGACCCGCAGGCCGCGACGCCCCGCGAGCGGATCATGAACGTCTTCGAGGTGCTGGAGAAGGCCTCCGTGGAGCCCGGCTACCACGGCTGCCCGTATCTGGCCGTCCTGGTCGAGCTCAAGGACCCGGAGCACCCGGCGCGTGAGGTCGCCCACATGGTCAAGCGGCGCCTGGAGGCACTTTTCCGTGCCGAGGCCGAACAGGGCGGCGCACACGACCCGGCCCTGCTCGCCCGCCAGCTCGTGCTGGTCTTCGACGGCGCCAGCGCCCGGGCCGGCTCGGGAGTGGAACGCCTGGACGACGGCCTGGCGACGAAGACGGCGGCGGCGCTGCTGGACGCGGCGGGAGTCGGCTGAGACGGCCGGATCCGGCTGAGAAGGATCTTCGGAATCCGTGCCGTGACGGTGCGGTGACGTCGGTGACCGTACTGGTGCCGTGGGCGTCTTTCCCGGCCCGGGGCCGTGCCGGTAGTGGTTGTCCATGACGAACAACGGGGGACGCCACCGGCCGTGGTGGCGGAGATTACGTGACGCGGTGCTCGGTGCCCGCACCGACGCGAAGGCCGACGGCCTGGCCAACCTGGTGGACCCGGGCCGCGAGGCCGCCTACGAGCGGTTCATCGCCGCGTATCCGGCGCAGCACCTGTACCTCCAGCTGATCCACGGCGAGGCCCAGCGGGCGTTCGAGCACGAGACCCGGCAGTCGCTGCGGATCACCGTCGGCTGCGTCCTGGGCAATGTGCTGCACGACCCGCGACTGGCCGCGGGGGAGTGCGACAGGCATCTGAAGGACTACCTCACCAAGGAGGTCGCGGGCCTGCGCGCCCGGATCGAGGAGGACCGCGCGCTCGCCGTGAGCCGCGGCCTCAACATCGGACTCGGCCTGGGCGCGCTCATCAGCGTGGTGCTGCTGACCACGCCGCTGGCGGTGGGCGCCGCCGGACTCCTCGACCTCCTGCGGGTGGACATCGGATGCAGCGACCGCTGGAGCCTGATGGGCGCCTTCGTGTGCGCGGGAGTGGGGGCCTTCGGCGCGGTGCTCAGCGTGCTGGTGCGACTGCGCCGGCAGGGGGAGACCCTGGCCCGGCGCAGGACCAACGGCGACCGGGGCGCCGTGGCCCCGGGACAACTGGCGCGCGGAATGCGCCACGAGGGCGTGTACCGGGTCTTCGTCGGCTGGATCCTGGCCCTCGCGGTGTACTTCCTGCTCAACTCGGGCATCGTGCAGGTCATCGAGACGCCCACCACGACCACCGGCATCTGCACGGCCCGCCAGGACGGCGCGGGCACCGCGTTCTGGGGCTTCTGGTGTGCCGTCGGGTTCCTGGCCGGCTTCAACGAGCGCTGGGCGTTCGGCCTGCTGGACCGCTCCCGCCCCGACCGCCGGGAACCGCAGCCGCATCAGCCGCCGCCCGCCACCGAGCCCGGCGGCTCCTGACCGGGCCCGCCGACCAGGACGACCTCCAGCGTGCGCGGCCCGTGCACGCCCTCCACCCGGTCCAGCTCGATGTCGCTGGTCGCCGACGGACCGGAGATCCAGGTCAGCGGGCGCGTCGGGTCGAGGCGCCCGAGGGCCTGGGGGACCGAGGAGACGACCTGTTCGGGCACGCGGACCACGCAGATGTGGTGGTCCGGGACCAGGCTGATCCGCCGGCGGCCCTGGTCGGGGCCGCCGTCCAGCACGAGGGTGCCGGTCTCGGCGATCGCCACCGCGCACGCCGTGACCACGCTGTCCACCCCGTCGAGCTCGCGCGCGCCGCTCTCCGCCAGGTCGGCGACCCGGGTGACCTGCGTGTCCGCCAGCCACCCCTCGTCCAGCCCGGGCGGCACGAGCACCGAGGCCGACGTCCGCGCCGCCAGCAACCCGGCGATGACGGCGGGCAGTTCACCGGCCGAGCAGCGGTGCACCCGCGCCCGGTAGTCCGCCAGGTTCTCCGCCAGCAGATCGACCGCCTCCGCGACGGTGCGCTGCCCGTGCTCGCGCAGATAGTCCCGGGAGACCGCCTGTTCGTACGGCGTGTCGCCCGCCGGTACGGCCGCGAGCGCGCGCTGCACCCGGCCCAGGATCCGTTCCCTGCCGCTCACTCGGCCTCCTTCTTGCCGCCCTGGGTGCGCTGCCACCAGTCGCGGAACGGCTCCGCGGGCACCGTGGGCAGCTCGCGGGTGCCGGTCCAGGCCCGGCCGGGGCCCGGCAGGGTACGGGGATGCAGGCGCCGGGTGCGGGAGGCGAGCCGCTGGCCGGCGCGCAGGGCTCCCGGCCGGCTGAACGCCCAGCGTGCCGCGCGCAGGGCGGCACGCTCGGCGGCGTGCCCCTTCGCCGGGCGCAGCACCACCTTGTTGCCCTCCCGGACCACCGGCCCGCCCTCCACGACCCGCTCGCGCAGATGCACCAGCACCTCCGGGATGTCGATGGCCACCGGGCACACCTCGTAGCAGGCCCCGCAGAGCGAGGAGGCGTACGGCAGCGAGGCGTCGATCTCGCTCTGCGTGCCCCGCAGTTGGGGGCTGAGGATGGCGCCGATCGGACCGGGGTAGACCGAGCCGTACGCGTGCCCGCCCGCCCGCTCGTACACCGGGCACACGTTGAGGCAGGCCGAGCAGCGGATGCAGCGCAGCGCCTGACGGCCGACCTCGTCGGCGAGGGTGTCGGTGCGGCCGTTGTCCAGCAGGACCAGGTGGAAGGTGCGGGGCCCGTCCGTGTGCGTGGTGCCGGTCCACATCGACGTGTACGGGTTCATGCGCTCGGCGGTCGAGGAGCGCGGCAGGGTCTGGAGGAAGACCTCCAGGTCCCGCCAGGTCGGCACCACCTTCTCGATGCCGACGACCGAGATCAGCGTCTCGGGCAGGGTCAGGCACATGCGCCCGTTTCCCTCGGACTCGACGACCACGAGCGTGCCGGTCTCGGCGACCATGAAGTTGGCGCCCGAGACGCCGACCTTGGCGCGCAGGAACTTCTCCCGCAGGTGCAGCCGGGCGGCCTCGGCGAGTTCGGCGGGGGTGTCGGTCAGACCCTCCGGGGCCGGGCGGCCCCACGCACCCATCTCGGCGCGGAAGATGTCCCGGATCTCGCCCCGGTTGCGGTGGATCGCCGGGACGAGGATGTGCGAGGGCCGGTCCTTGCCCAACTGCACGATCAGTTCGGCGAGATCGGTCTCGTAGGCGTGGATGCCCTCGGCGAGGAGGGCCTCGTTGAGCCCGATCTCCTGGGTGGCCATCGACTTGACCTTGACGACCTCCGTCTCGCCGGTCGCCCTGATCAGCCCGGCGACGATCCGGTTGGCCTCCTCGGCGTCGGCGGCCCAGTGGACGGTGCCGCCCGCCGCGGTGACCGACTGCTCCAACCGCACCAGGTACTCGTCGAGATGACGGAGCGTATGGTCCTTGATCTGCTTGCCGGCCTCCCGCAGGGCCGCCCAGTCGGACACCTCCGCGACGGCCTTGGCCCGCTTGGCGCGGATGGTGTGGGTCGCGTGGCGCAGATTGGCGCGCAGCGTCCCGTCCCGCACGGCGTCGTGCGCGGCCTTCGGGAAGGCCGGCATCCCTACGAACGTCCCGCTCATGCGGCCGGCTCCTCCTTCGTGCTCGCCAGGATCTCCGCGATGTGCACCGGCCGCATGCCGGTCCGCAGCCGGGCCATGGTGCCGCCGATGTGCATCAGACAGGAGTTGTCGGCGGCGCACAGCACCTGAGCCCCCGTCGACTCGGCGGCCCGCACCTTGTCCGCGCCCATCGCCGCCGAGACGTCGGAGTTCTTCACCGCGAACGTCCCGCCGAAGCCGCAGCACTCCTCGGCGCCCGGCAGCTCCACCAGTTCCAGCCCCTCGACCGCCCGGAGCAGCCGGTGCGGACGGTCGCCCAGGCGCAGACCGCGCAGCCCGTGGCAGGTCGGGTGGTAGGTCACCCGGTGCGGGTAGTAGGCCCCGACGTCTGTCACGCCCAGCACGTCCACCAGGAACTCCGTCAGTTCGTACGTCTTCGGCACCACGGGCGCCAGGGTCCGGGCCAGTCCTTCCCCGCGCCCCTCGGCCCGGGCCCGTTCGCCCAGCCGCGGATACAGCTCCCGCACCATCGCCCCGCACGATCCGGACGGGGTCACGATCGCCTCGTACTCCCCGAAGACATCGGAGAAATGCCGGGCCAGTGGCTCGGTCTGGTGCCGGTACCCGGTGTTGTAGTGCGCCTGCCCGCAGCAGGTCTGGGCCATCGGGAAGTCGACCTCGACGCCCAGTCTGGTCAGCAGTTTCACCACCGCGCGGCCGGTGTCCGGATAGAGCGTGTCGTTGACGCAGGTCAGGAACAGAGCGACACGCATCGCGGCTCCCTGGGGTCGATCATCGGATGAGTGCAGCCTAATGGGCGGGGACGGGCGCGGGGAGACCCCGGCTCATCGCGCGGCGAGTCGGGCTTCTGCCTCCTGCCAGCGCGCGGTCGTGCCGAGCGGTTCGTACCGGGTGAGCGGCTGGGTGCGCGCGACCAGTCGGCGCAGGTCGGTGTGATCGCCGGCCAGACCGTGGGCGCGCGCCTGGACCAGGACGTTGCCGAGGGCGGCGGCCTCCGCCGGGCCCGCCACCACCGGCAGCCCGCAGGCGTCGGCGGTGAGTTGGCACAGCAGCGCGTTGCGGGTGCCACCGCCGACCACGTGCACGACGTCCACCGGATGGGCGGCCAGCCGCTGGGCGTCCTCGACCGCCCGGCGATGGGCCAGGGCGAGGGAGTCGAGGATGCAGCGGGTGACCTCGGCCGGGGTGCGCGGAACGGGCTGCCCCGTCGCCCGGCAGGCGTCGGCGATCCGCTCCGGCATCCGGCCGGGCGCCAGGAACGCCGGGTCGCCCGCGTCCACGACCGACCGCAGCGCCGCGGCCCCGGCCGCCTCGCGCAGCAGCCCGTCGAGATCCGGCTCACCCCAGGCCCGTACGCACTCCTGCAGCAGCCACAGGCCCATGATGTTGCGGAGATACCGGACCGTGCCGTCCAGCCCCAGCTCGTTGGTGAAGTTGGCGACGCGGCTCGCCTCGGTGAGTACGGGCGCGTCCAGCTCAAGGCCCGCCAGGGACCAGGTGCCGGTGCAGATGTAGGCGAACCGTTCGCCGACGGCCGGGACCGCGGCCACGGCCGACGCGGTGTCGTGCGAGCCGACCGCCGTCACCGGCACGGGCCCGGCGAGCCCCGTCTCCTCCAGCACCTCGGCCCGCAGCACACCGGCCGGGTCGCCCGGCTGCCGCAGCGGCGCGAAGAGGCTCAGGTCGACGCCCAGGCGGGCGGCGACGTCGTACGACCACTCGCGCGTGCGGGGATCGATGAGCTGGGTGGTGGAGGCGTTGGTGAGTTCCGTGCCCTGCTCGCCGGTCAGCCAGTAGGCGATCAGGTCGGGGACGAGCAACAGGCGCTCGGCATGCGCGAGTTGCCGGGTGTCGCGGGCCGCCGTCAGCTGGTACAGGGTGTTGATGGGTGCGTACTGCAGTCCGGTCGCCGCGTACAGCTCGGCGGCGGGCACGGTCGCCCACACCTTCTCCGCGGCGCCCTCGGTGCGGGCGTCCCGGTAGTGCACGGGGTTGCCGAGCAGGGCTCCGTCGGCGTCGAGCAGCCCGTAGTCCACGCCCCACCCGTCGATGCCGACGGAGTCCACCTGTCCGGCCGCCCTCAGCCCTTCGAGCACCCCGGCGTAGAGCGCGAGGACGTCCCAGCGCAGCCCCTCCGGCACCCGGACGGGCCGGTTGGGAAAACGATGGGCTTCGGCCAGCTCCAGGCGGTCGGCGCCGACCCGGCCGACCATCACCCGCCCGCTGGAGGCACCGAGGTCGACCGCGGCGTACGACGTCACGGCGCCGATCATCGCAGGAACGCGGCCGCCACGCCCGCGTCGACCGGGATGTGCAGGCCCGTGGTGTGCGTCAGCTCCCCGCCCGTGAGCGCGAACACCGCGTTCGCCACGTGCTCGGGCAGCACCTCGCGCTTGAGGATCGTGCGCTGCGCGTAGAACTCGCCCAGCTTCTCCTCCCCGACCCCGTAGACGGCCGCCCGCTGGGCGCCCCAGCCGCCCGCGAAGATCCCGGAGCCGCGCACCACCCCGTCCGGGTTGACGCCGTTGACCCGGATGCCGTGCCCGCCCAACTCGGCCGCCAGCAGCCGCACCTGATGGGCCTGGTCGGCCTTGGTCGCGGAGTACGCGATGTTGTTCGGGCCGGCGAAGACGGCGTTCTTCGAGGCGATGTACACGATGTCGCCGCCCAGCCCCTGCGCGATCATCACCCGGGCCGCCTCGCGCGACACGAGGAAGGAACCGCGGGCCATGATGCCGTGCTGCAGGTCCCAGTCCCGGGCGGTGGTCTCCAACAGGGGCTTGGAGATGGAGATGCCGGCGTTGTTGACCACGAGGTCGACCCCGCCGAAGGCGAGCACGGCCGCCTCGAAGGCCGCGGCGATCCGTGCCTCGTCCGTCACGTCCACGGTCACGGCGACCGCCCGGTCCGGCCCACCGAGCGCGTCGGCGACCTGCCCGGCCCGTTCGGCGTCGACGTCCGCGACGACCACGCACGCGCCCTCGGCCGCCAACCGGTGCGCGATGGCCTTCCCGATCCCGCTGCCCGCGCCCGTCACCAGCGCCACCCGCGTGGCGAGCGGCCTGGGCGCGGGCATCCGCCGCAGCTTGGCCTCCTCCAGCGCCCAGTACTCGATGCGGAACTTCTCCGACTCCTCGATCGGCGCGTACGACGACACCGCCTGTGCGCCGCGCATCACGTTGATCGCGTTGACGTAGAACTCGCCCGCCACCCGGGCCGTCTGCTTGTCCTTGCCGAAGCTGAACATGCCCACGCCCGGCACCAGCACGATCGCCGGGTCGGCGCCGCGCATCGCGGGGGAGTCGGGCCGGGCGTGCCGCGCGTAGTAGGCGGCGTACTCCTCCCGGTACGCGGCGTGCAGTTCCTTGAGGCGGTCGACCGCGTCCGCCACGGGCACGGTCGCCGGCAGGTCGAGCACCAGCGGCCGTACCTTCGTCCGCAGGAAGTGGTCGGGGCACGAGGTGCCCAGCGCGGCGAGCCGCGGATGCCCGTCGCGGGCGAGGAAGTCGAGGACGACGTCGGAGTCGGTGAAGTGACCGACCCGCGGCCGGTCCTGGGAGGCGAGGGCGCGGACGTACGGCGCGAGGGCGGCGGCCCGCGCCCGCCGCTCGGCCTCGGGCAGCGCCTCGTACCCCTCGACGACGGACCCGAAGGGCTGCGCCTTCCCGCGCTCGGCGAGGAACGCCTCGGCGGTCCGGATGATGTGCAGCGAGTTCCGCTCGCACTCCTTAGCCGTGTCCCCCCACGCGGTGATGCCGTGCCCGCCGAGGATCACCCCGATCGCCCCCGGGTTCGCCCTTTTGACGGCCGCGACGTCCAGCCCGAGCTGGAACCCGGGCCGCCGCCACGGCACCCACACCACCCGGTCGCCGAAGCACTCGGCGGTCAGCTTCTCCCCGTCGGCGGCGCAGGCCAGCGCGATCCCGGAGTCGGGGTGCAGATGGTCCACGTGCGCGGCGTCCACGAGCCCGTGCATCGCGGTGTCGATGGAGGGGGCCGCCCCGCCCCTGCCGTGCAGGCAGTAGTCGAACGCGGTGACCATCTCGTCCTCGCGCTCCACGCCCGGGTAGACGTCGACGAGCGCCCGCAGCCGGTCGAGCCGCAGCACGGCCAGCCCGTCCTCGGAGAGCGTGCCGAGGTCACCGCCGGACCCCTTGACCCACATGAGCTCCACGCCGCCCCCGGTCACGGGGTCGGTGCCGGTGCCCTTGGCGGAGGCGTTGCCCCCGGCGTAGTTCGTGTTGCGCGGATCGGCGCCGAGCCGATGGGACCGGGCGAGGAGCGCGGCGGCTTCGGGGTGCTGTGCCATGAACTTCCCGTCCTTTGCGGAAGACAGCGGTGAAGTGCCCCGAGGGGCGCGGGGCTGTATCCATGCGCGGCTCCGCCGCGATGGGGGTCCCCCTGTTCGAGCGAAGCCGAGAACTTGGGGGAGCGATCGACCGCACACGACCCGCGGCCCGCGACGATCGGATCCCGGCGGACGCTCACGCTCCCCAGCCGGCCTGCCGACCACCGACCCGCTCGGCGACCACCTTCTCGGCCCACCCCGACCGGGCGTACGCGGCCACGGGGTCGGGATCCAGCCCCGATTCCCGCCGCACCTCGGCCAGCAGCGGCCGCACATCCGTGTTGTAGGCGTCCATCAGTACCGCGTTGGCCCCGAGCACGTCCCCCGACCGCTGCGTCTCGGCCAACGCCGCCCCATCGACCAGCAGGGCCTTGGCGGTGGCCTCCTGAACGTTCATCACGGACCGGATGATCGCCGGGATCTTGGCCTCGATGTTGTGACACTGGTCGAGCATGAACGCCACCTCGGAGGTGAACCCGCCGCCACGCACGACCTCGTACATGATCCGGAACAGCTGGAACGGGTCGGCCGCCCCCGCCATCAGGTCGTCGTCGGCGTAGAACCGCGAGTTGAAGTCGAACCCCCCGAGCTTCTCCTCCCGCAGCAGCGTCGCCACGATGAACTCGATGTTCGTCCCCGGCGCGTGGTGCCCCGTGTCCACCACGACGCGCGCCTTCGGGCCCAGCTTCAGGCAGTGCGCGTAGGCCGTGCCCCAGTCCGGGACGTCCGTCGTGTAGAAGGCCGGCTCGAAGAACTTGTACTCGAGAAGCATCCGCTGACCGTCACCGAGCCGCTCGTACACCTCGGCGAGCCCCTCGGCCAGCCGGTCCTGCCGGGACCGTACGTCGTCCTGCCCGGGGTAGTTCGTGCCGTCCGCGAACCACAGCTTCAGATCGCGCGAACCGGTCGCGTCCATGATGTCGACGCACTCCAGCAGGTGAGCGACGGCCTTGCGGCGCACCGCCGCGTCCGGATGGCAGATGCTGCCGAGCCGGTAGTCGTCGTCCTGGAACGTGTTGGAGTTGATCGTGCCGAGCCCCACCCCCCGCTCCTCGGCGTACGCGGCGAGCGCCGCGTAGTCGTCCACCGTGTCCCAGGGGATGTGCAGCGCCACGGTCGGCGCGACGCCGGTGAACTCCTGCACCTTGGCCGCGTCCGCCACCTTCTCCCGTGGTGTGCGGGGCACACCGGGCTGGGCGAACACCTTGAAGCGCGTCCCCGAGTTCCCGTACGCCCACGACGGCGTCTCGATCCGCTGGGTCTTCAGCGCGGCCTTCACCGCGGCGAGGTCGGTCACTTCGGGCTCCTGTGACATCGGGTCGGAAAGGCTTCCCTACGACTACCGTGTGAAACGATTCAGAACGGGAAGCTATGAGCCCTCTTCGGACGTGTCAAGACCCCCGTCCCGACCCGCTCTCCTCGACTCGGGTGCGACCTTCCGTTCTCGAAGATTTTCGAGCGGGACCCATTGACGCGACCTGTCCGGGGTGCCTACCGTCCCGGCCATCCAGTTGAAACCTTTCACGGCGCCGTGAGGACCGATCCGCCGGCGTCGTCGAGGAGCCCTCCATGACCCACCCGTCCGACACGGGACCGGCCCCGGTGCTGGCGCTGCGGGACGTCGCCAAGTCCTTCGGCGCCGTACGCGCCCTGCGCGGCGTCCGTCTGGAGCTGTTCCCCGGCGAGGTGCACGCCCTCGCCGGGGAGAACGGCGCGGGCAAGTCGACGCTGATCAAGACCCTCGCCGGAGTCCACCGGCCGGACGCCGGCCAACTGCTGCTCGACGGCGAGCCGGTCGCCTTCCACGGTCCCGGCGACGCCCGCGACGCCGGAATCGCCGTCATCTACCAGGAGCCCACGCTCTTTCCCGACCTGTCGATCGCCGAGAACATCTTCATGGGGCGCCGGCCTCGACGGACCTTCGGCCGCATCGACCACAGGGCCACCCGCGCGGCCACGGCCGACCTGATGCGGCGGCTCGGCGTCGCCCTCGATCCCGACCGGCCCGCGCGCGGCCTGTCCATCGCCGACCAGCAGATCGTCGAGATCGCCAAGGCGCTCTCCTTCGACGCGCGCGTCCTGATCATGGACGAGCCGACCGCCGCCCTGACCGGCAGCGAGGTGGCCCGCCTCTTCGGTGTCGTACGGACCCTGCGCGACCAGGGCGCGGCGGTGCTGTTCATCTCGCACCGCCTGGAGGAGCTCTTCGAGATCTGCGGGCGGGTCACCACCCTGCGCGACGGGGCCTGGATCGCCACCGAACCGCTGGACGGCATGACCGAGGACGACCTCGTGCGCCGCATGGTCGGCCGCGACCTCGACGAGCTCTACCCCAAACAGGACGTGACACCCGGTGAAGTCGCCCTGAGCGTGCGGCGGCTGACCCGCGAGGGCGTCTTCACCGACGTCTCCTTCGAGGTGCGGCGCGGCGAGATCGTCGGCCTCGCCGGGCTGGTGGGCGCGGGCCGCACCGAGGTGGCACGCGCCGTCTTCGGCATCGACCGGTGGGACGCCGGCGAGGTCGAGGTCGAGGGCCGCGCGCTGACCAACGGGGCGCCCTCCGTCGCCATGGCCGCCGGGCTGGCCCTCGTGCCCGAGGACCGCCGCGCCCAGGGCCTGGTGATGAACATGTCCATCGAGCGCAACATCGGCCTGACCGGACTCCGTACGACCGTGAGGGCCGGGTTCGTGGACCGCGGCGCCGAGCGCAGCCGGTCCCTCGACTGGGCCGTACGGCTCCGGGTGAAGTACGCGCGGATCGCCGACGCCGTCTCCACCCTCTCCGGCGGGAACCAGCAGAAGGTCGTCCTCGCCAAGTGGCTGGCCACCGGCCCGAAGGTGCTGATCGTCGACGAGCCCACCCGGGGCATCGACGTCGGGACCAAGGCCGAGGTCCACCGGCTGCTGTCCGAACTGGCGGCCGACAGGGTGGCCGTCCTGATGATCTCCTCCGACCTGCCCGAGATCCTCGGCATGGCCGACCGCGTGCTCGTGATGCACGAGGGCCGGCTCAGCGCCGAGATCCCCCGCTCCGAAGCCACCGAGGAAACCGTGATGGCCGCAGCCACGGGGAGGGCCGCCGCATGACGGTGACGACCCCGAGCCGGACCCCCCTCGTCGACGCACCGAAGTCCAGCGGCACCCGGCTGGTCGACCGCGTGTTCCGGATGCGTGAACTCGCCATCCTGGTCGTCTTCCTGGTGATGATCGCCGTCACCCAGGCCGGCAACAGCGAGTTCCTGTCCGAGCAGGGCATCAAGGACCTGCTGCTCAACGCGACCATCCTGGTGCTGGTCGCCACCGGCCAGTCCCTGGTCGTGATCACCCGCAACGTCGACCTGTCGGTCGGCTCGACGCTCGGCATCAGCGCCTTCGCCGCGGGGACCTGTCTGCAGGGCGGCGGCAACGCGGTCGTGGCGCTCGCCCTGGCGGTCCTGCTCGGCGTCGGCTTCGGGCTGCTCAACGGGCTGCTGGTCAGTCTCGGCCAGGTGCCCGCCCTCGTCGTCACGCTCGGCACCCTCTACATCGTCCGGGGCGTCGACTCGATCTGGGTCGGTTCCCGGCAGATCACGGCGGCCGATCTCCCGGGCGGATTCGTCGACTTCGGCTCCGGCGGGATCCTCGCGGTGCCGTGGCTCGCCCTGATCGCCCTCGCCGTCCTGGTGGTGACGGCGTACTACCTCAAGCACTACGCCGGCGGACGCGAGTTGTACGCGCTCGGCTCCAACCCGGAGGCCGCCCGGCTCGCCGGGATCCCGGTCCGCCGGCGGATCCTGTTCGCGTACACGTTCTGCGGCGGCCTCGCCGGTCTCGCGGGCGCCCTGTACCTGGCCCGGTTCGGCAACGTGGACTCCGGCACCGGCAGCGGCTACGAACTCACCGTCGTCAGCGCGGTGGTGGTCGGCGGCGTCGTCTTCACCGGCGGGTCCGGCAGCGTCTACGGCGCCGCCCTCGGCGCCCTGCTGCTGACGTCGGTCAACAGCGTGCTGCCCGCCCTCGGCGTCAGTTCCGTGTGGGTGCTCGCCATCAACGGGGTGCTGCTCCTGCTCGCCATCGCGGTCGACCGGATCGTCGCGCTCAGGGTGGCGACCGCCCTGAAGAAGAAGTCGGCCACCGTACGGCCGGCCACCGCCGCAGCGGCCTCCGTCGAGTCCGCGCCGAAGAAGCCCTGAGAAGCCCTGAGAAGCCCTGAGAAGCCCTGAGAAGGGGGACACCCGCCATGTCCGAGTCCCTGAGCCGTGCCGTCCGCTGGGACACGGTGGTCGGCGCGCTCCTGATCGTCCTGTTCCTGCTGTCCTTCTCCTTCGTCGACGGCTTCGGCAACGCCCTCAACCTGTCGTTCCTGATCGGCAACACCCTGCCCATCGCGCTGATCGCCCTGCCGATGACCCTGCTCGTCGTCGCCGGTGAGATCGACCTGTCGGTGGCCTCCACGGCCGGCCTGTCCGGCGCGGTGATGGGCCGGCTGTGGAACGAGGGCATGGCCATCGAGACGATCATCCCGCTGTGCCTGCTGCTCGGCGTGGTGTGCGGGCTGGTCAACGGTCTGCTGGTCACCCGGCTCGGGCTGCCGTCCCTCGCCGTCACCATCGGCACCCTCGCCGCCTACCGGGGCATCGCCCAGATCGTCCTCGGTTCGAACGCGGTCACCGACTTCCCCGCCCAGTACCTGGACTTCGCCGCCGGACGCCTCGGCGACACCTTCCTCCCGCAGGCATTCCTGCCCTTCCTCGTGCTGCTCGCGATCGCCGTCGTCGCCCTGCACGCCACCCCGTTCGGGCGCTCGCTGTTCGCCATCGGCGCCAACGAGGAGACCGCGCGCTTCGCCGGGATCCGCGTCAAACGGCACAAGCTGATCCTGTTCACGGTGACCGGCCTGCTGGCCTCCCTCACCGGCGTCTTCTGGGCCCTGCACTACGCCAGCGCCCGCTACGACAACGCCACCGGCCTCGAACTCTCCGTCGTCGCGGCCGTGTTGCTCGGCGGCATCGACTTCGACGGCGGCAGGGGCACGCTGGGCGGCGCCGTCGCCGGGGTGTTCCTGCTCGGCGCGGCGCAGAACGTGATGAGCCTGTCGAACGTCTCCGCGCAGTCGCAGATCGTCGTCACCGGCGTGCTGCTCGTCGTCTCCGTGCTCGGCCCCAGGGTCGCGCGGCAGATCGCCGTGGCGAGGGCGGCACGCACCGCCGGCTAGGCCGTACGACAGCCCCGCGCCCCCAAGGGCGCGTCCACTCACCTCCCTTCACCGCCCTTCACCTCCCCGCAAAGGATCCGAAGATGCGCACGTCATCCCTCCGCCATACCTGCGCGGCCCTCGCCGCCGTCACCTCCCTCGCGCTCGCCGCCACCGCCTGCGGCGGCACCACCAAGAACGACGTCAAGGACGACGGCGCCGCCGCCTCCTCCGCCGGCAAGGCGAACCCGGACGCGGCCCTCAAGAAGGGCCTGACCGTCGGTTTCCTGCCCAAGCAGGTCAACAACCCGTACTTCACCTCCGCCGACAAGGGCGGCGAGCAGGCCCTGACCGAACTGGGCTCGAAGTACAAGGAGGTGGGCCCGTCCAGCGCCACCGACACCGCCGGCCAGGTGAGTTACGTCAACACCCTCACCCAGCAGCAGGTCGACGCGATGGCCGTGTCCGCGCAGGACCCCGGCGCCCTGTGCACCGCGCTCAAGCAGGCCATGAAGAACGGCATCAAGGTCGTCACCTACGACTCCGACACCACCGCCGACTGCCGCAACGCCTTCGTCTCGCAGGCGAGCGCCGAGGACCTGGGCCGTACCGAGGTGCGGCTGCTGGCCGAACAGATCGGCTACAAGGGCGAGATCGCGATCCTGTCCGCCGCGCAGACGGCGACCAACCAGAACACCTGGATCGGCTTCATGAAAGAGGAGCTGAAGGACCCGAAGTACAAGGACGTCAAGCTGGTCAAGGTCGCGTACGGCAACGACGACGCCCAGCAGTCCTTCCAACAGACCCAGGGCCTGCTCCAGGAGTACCCGAACCTGAAGGGGATCATCTCCCCGACCACCGTCGGCATCAAGGCGGCCGCCCAGTACCTGTCCGGCTCCAAGTACAAGGGCAAGGTCCGGCTGACGGGCCTCGGCACCCCCAACGACATGCGCAAGTACGTCAAGAACGGCACCGTCGACGCCTTCGAGCTGTGGGACCCGGCCAAGCTCGGCGACCTGGCCGCCCGCGCCGCCGTCGCCCTGGTCTCCGGGCGGATCACCGGCAAGGAGGGCGAGACGTTCACGGCCGGCTCCACCACGTACACCCTCGGCAAGGACGGCGTGATCAACCTCGGCAAGCCGACCGTTTTCGACGCCGAGAACATCGACCGGTACGACTTCTGACCGGCGGGCTTCCCGCCCCCGGAGGGCTGTTGATGCGACGCGTGTGCTTCCTGCTGAAGGTCCGGGCGGACCGCCTCGACGAGTACCGCGAGCGGCACGCCGCCGTCTGGCCGGAGCTGTGCGCGGAGCTCTCCGCCACCGGCTGGCACAACTACTCGCTCTTCCTGCGCGAGGACGGCCTGCTCGTCGGCTACCTGGAGACCGAGGACTTCGCGGCCGCCCTGTCCGGCATGGAGGCCACCGACGTCAACGCCCGGTGGCAGGCGGAGATGGCGCCGTTCTTCGAGTCGCCGGACGGCGACCGGCCCGACCGGGCCATGAAACCGCTCACCGAGGTGTTCCACCTCGCCTGACCGGTGCGACCCCGTAGGCACCGCGTGTCGTGGACTTCGCGCCGGTCGATCGACCCGTCTGTTGTGCGACGGGATGGCGGTAATGTGAAGGCGGTCCCGCCGCCCTCGTTCAGCTGGAGGTCTCTGCCCGATGGCCCAGTCGGTGGGTATCAAGGACGTCGCCCGTGCCGCCGGAGTCTCGGTGGGCACCGTGTCGAACGTCATCAACCGTCCGGACTCGGTGGCCTCCGAGACCCGCGCCCGCGTGCAGTCCGCCATCGACCGGCTCGGCTACGTCCGCAGCGAGTCGGCCCGGCAGCTGCGGGCGGGCCGCAGCCGGATCATGGGCCTGCTCGTCCTCGACATGGGCAACCCCTTCTTCGTCGACGTGGCGCGCGGCGCCGAGCGGGCCGCCCGGGAGGCCGGGCTCGGCGTGATGGTCTGCAACAGCGCGCAGAGCGCCGGTGAGGAGGCGGAGTACCTGTCGCTCTTCGCCGAGCAGCGGGTGCGCGGCGTGCTGGTCACCCCGGCCGACGCCACCGGACGCAACATCGAGGCGTTCCGCCGGCACGGCATCCCCTTCGTACTGGTCGACCGCGTCGCCGAGGGCGCCAGCGAGTGCTCGGTCTCCGTCGACGACGTCGCGGGCGGCGCCCTGGCCGTGCGGCACCTGGTGGACGCCGGGCACCGCTCCCTCGCCTATGTGAGCGGTCCGCCCGGCTTCAACCAGGTCCGGGACCGCCGCACCGGCGCGCTGAACGCCCTCGCCGAGGCCGGACTCGGCCCGGACGCCCTGCGCGAGCTGCCCACCGAACGTCTCGACGTGGCCGCGGGTCGGGACGCCGGCGCCCGCCTGCTCGGTCTCGCCGACCGGCCCACCGCCGTCTTCTGCGCCAACGACCTGCTCGCCCTTGGCCTGCTCCAGGCGATGTACGCGGCCGGCGTGAACGTCCCCGAGGACCTCGCCATCGTCGGCTACGACGACATCGAGTTCGCGGCCGCCGCCGCCGTTCCGCTCACCTCCGTACGGCAGCCCGCCGTCACGATGGGCGCCCTCGCCGCCGAGCTGCTGCTGGAGGAGACCGAGGCGCAGAACGGATCGGGGACGCACGAGCACCGGCGGGTGGTGCTCCAGCCGGAGTTGGTGGTCCGCCGCTCCAGCCTCGCCGCGCGTTGACACTCCGCCCGCGCCACTCGCCGGTTCCGCCGTGCGCCTCTTCCGCCGTGCGCCCCTCCAGCCGTCTCTCCCGGCGCGCGCCGATGCGCGCCCCGCGCCCGCCCGGCGGGCCTGCGCTGATCCGGTATTCAGTAAGAATCCATGATCCCGGGTCTCGGACCGCGGACGGACATGTGCTGAACTGGGACGCGACCATCCGTCCGTCCCGGGAGAATCGTTGAGCCTCAGCTACCGCCAGCCCGGCGTCGTCCTCACCGACCGCCACTTCACCGTGCCCCTGGACCACGCCGACCCCGGCGGCGAGACGATCGAGCTGTACGCCCGCGAGGTCGTCGCCGGTGACAAGGCGCACCAGGACCTGCCGTGGCTGGTGTACCTGCAGGGCGGCCCCGGCTACGGGGCGAACCGTTTCATCGGCAGGCAGGCCTGGCTCGACCGCGCCCTGCGGGAGTACCGCGTCCTGCTCCTCGACCAGCGCGGCACCGGCCACTCCACGCCCGCCAACCGGCAGACCCTCGCGCTGCGCGGCGGCCCCGCCGAGCAGGCCGACTACCTCACGCACTTCCGCGCCGACTCGATCGTCCGCGACTGCGAGCTGATCCGCGCCCGGCTGACCGACGGCGCCCCCTGGACCGTTCTCGGCCAGAGCTTCGGCGGCTACTGCACGGTGACCTATCTGTCCCTGGCCCCGGAGGGCCTGAGCACCGCCCTGATCACCGGCGGCCTGCCCTCCCTGGACGCCCACGCCGAGGACATCTACCGCGCCGCCTACCCGCGCATCGAACGCAAGGTCGCCGCGCACTACCTGCGCTACCCGCAGGACGTCGAGCGCGCCCGCCGCGTCGCCGACCACCTCCTGACCCACGACGTGGTCCTGCCGAACGGCTACCGCCTCACCGTCGAGGCCTTCCAGTCCCTCGGCCTCATGCTGGGCTACGGCGACGGCAGCCACCGCCTGCACTACCTCCTGGAGGACGCGTTCGTCCGCACCTCGGCGGGCACGGAGCTGTCCGACGCCTTCCAGGAGGAGGTCCAGGGCCTGCTCTCGCACGCCTCGCGCCCGCTGTTCGCCCTCGTCCACGAGTCGATCTACGGCCAGGACGCCCGCCCCACCGCCTGGGCGGCCGACCGGGTCCGCGCCGAGTTCCCGCAGTTCGACGCGGCTAAGGCCGTCGCGGGCGACGCGCCGGTGCTGTTCACCGGCGAGACCATCCACCCCTGGATGTTCGACTGCGACCCCGCGCTGCGGCCCCTGCGGGAGACCGCCGACCTGCTCGCCGCCCGCACCGACTGGCGGCCCCTGTACGACCCGGCCCGCCTCGCCGCCAACGAGGTCCCGGTGGCCGCGGCCGTCTACCACGACGACATGTACGTCGACACCGCCCACTCGCTGCGGACCGCGCACGCGATCCGGGGCCTGCGCACCTGGGTCACCGACGAGTTCGAGCACGACGGCCTGCGGGCCGGCGCGCCCCGTGTCCTGGACCGTCTGCTGGCGCTCACCCGCGACGAGGTGTGACAGCGCCGAGATGACGCGGTGATGACGCGGGGACGACGCGGGGGAGGGCTCGGGGACGGCGTGGTGACGACGTACCGAGGATGGCGGAAAAGGGATCGCGGCGGGTCGTGGCGGCATAGTCTGCGCCCATGAGCGAGCCGGAGATCAGCGAGCTTCAGCCCATGCCCACCGACTGGCAGCGGGCGCTCGCCGTGGTGGCGCACCCGGACGACCTCGAATACGGGTGCTCCGCCGCGATCGCCGCCTGGACCGACGCCGGCCGCGAGGTCGGCTACGTCCTGGCGACCCGTGGTGAGGCGGGCATAGACACCCTGGAGCCCGCGAAGTGCGGCCCGGTGCGCGAGCGGGAGCAGCGGGCGAGCGCGGCCGTCGTCGGCGTCTCGAAGGTGGAGTTCCTCGACCACCCCGACGGAGTCGTCGAGTACGGCACCGCGCTGCGCCGGGACATCGCCGCCGCGATCCGCCGCCACCGCCCGGAACTGGTCATCACCCTGAACCACCGGGACACCTGGGGCGGGGTCGCCTGGAACACCCCCGACCACGTCGCCGTCGGCCGCGCCACCCTCGACGCGGCGGCGGACGCCGGGAACCGCTGGATCTTCCCCGAACTCACCGAGCAGGGGCTGGAACCCTTCAGCGGCGTCCGCTGGGTGGCGGTCGCCGGCTCCGATACCCCGACCCACGCGGTCGACGCGACGCCCGGTCTGGAGCGCGCGGTGCGCTCCCTCCTCGAACACCGCACCTACATCGAGGCGCTGACCGACGAGGATCCCGAGGCGTACGTCCGCCGCTTCCTGGTCACGCACGCCACGACCGCCGGTGAACGCTTCGGCGGGACGCCCGCGGTGACCTTCGAACTCTTCGGCAGGTAACACCCATGACCAACCCGGACATCCTCGCGGACCGTTTCGAGGAGCACCGCGGACATCTGCGCGCGGTGGCCTACCGCATGCTCGGCTCCCTCGCCGAGGCGGACGACGCCGTGCAGGAGGCCTGGCTGAAGCTGAGCCGTACCGACGCGGACGAGATCCAGAACCTCGGCGGCTGGCTGACCACCGCGGTGGGGCGGGTCTGCCTCGACATGCTGCGCTCGCGCACCGCGCGCCGCGAGGAGCCGATGGACGACACGTTCGTCCCGGACCCGGTGGTCCGGCCCCTGTCGCGGATCGACCCCGAACAGGAGGTCCTCGAAGCCGACTCGGTCGGTCTGGCCCTGCTCGTGGTGCTGGAGACGCTGGAGCCCGCGGAGCGGCTGGCGTTCGTCCTGCACGACCTGTTCGCCGTGCCCTTCGACGACATCGCCCCGATCGTGGAACGCACCTCGGCCGCCACCCGGCAGCTGGCCAGCCGCGCCCGCCGCCGGGTGCAGGGGGCCACCCCGTCCGCCGACCGCGACCTGGGCCGCCAGCGCGAGGTGGTCGACGCCTTCCTGGCCGCCTCCCGTGGCGGCGACTTCGAGGCACTGGTCGCCCTGCTCCACCCGGACGTCGTGCTGCGCGCCGACGCGGGCGCCCTGGTGCGCGGGGCGGCCGCGTCCAAGCTCGTGCACGGGGCCAAGGCGGTGGCCGAACAGGCCGCCATGTTCGCGCAGTTCGCGGGTTCCGCGCGGCTCGTCCTGGTCAACGACTCGATCGGCCTGATCACCGCCCCCGACGACCGGCCCCTGTCGGTCACCGCCGTCACGGTCGCCGACGGAAGGATCACCGGGATGTACATCCTGGCCGACCCCGAGCGCCTGGCCCGCCTCGAACTACCCGCCCTGGAGCACTGACACCGGCCGCTCGTGGGTGGGGTCCCCGTTGAGGTCGCACGGGAAGTCGAGAGGGTTCCGCAGGTCAGTAGGCTGGACGGCATGCCAGATCAGATAGCCGGCCGGCCGGAACTGCGGGGTGACTGCGCGAACTGCTTCGGGCTGTGCTGCGTCGCCCTGCCCTTCGCCGCCTCTGCCGACTTCGCGCTCGACAAGCCCGCCGGAAAGCCCTGCCCCAACCTCCAGGGCGACCACCGCTGCGGCATCCACGCCGAGCTACGGCAGAAAGGGTTCACCGGCTGCACGGTCTACGACTGCTTCGGCGCCGGGCAGAAGGTCTCCCAGGTCATCTTCGAGGGGCGGGACTGGCGCACCGGCTCCGCGGAGCACGCGCGGCGCGTGTTCGAGGTGTTCCCGGTGGTACGACAGCTCCACGAACTGCTCTGGTACCTCACCGAGTCGCTCGGCCTGCCCGCCGCCCGCCCGGTCCACGCAGACCTGCGCGCCGCGGCGGAGAAGACGGAACGGCTCACCCGGCAGACCCCGCAGGAACTGGCCGCGCTGGACGTGGCCGCCCACCGTCAGGAGGTCAACGTCCTTCTGCTGCGCACCAGCGAGCTGGCGCGGGCCGGGGTGCGGGGGAAGAGGAAGGACCGCCGCGGCGCCGATCTCATGGGCGCCCGCCTCCGGGGTGCCGACCTGCGGGGTGTCAGCCTGCGCGGCGCCTATCTCATCGCGGCCGACCTGACCGGGGCGGATCTGCGCGGCGCGGATCTGATCGGCGCCGACCTGCGCGACGCCGACCTCACCGACGCGGACCTGACCGGCGCGTTCTTCCTGACCCAGCCGCAGCTCGCCGCGGCCCGGGGCAGCGACGGCACCCGGCTGCCGGACTCAGTCACCCGCCCCGTGCACTGGGCAGCGCGGCGCTGAGGCGGGGGCGTCCGGCACGGTGACCGGAGCGCCGGAGTCGGCGGCTGCAGCCGGCGTCGGCGCGGTCCGCCGGTCCAGGTGCAGACGCAGCCCCTCCGGCATCAGCGTCAGCCGCTCGGTCACCCGCAACCGGTAACCGGGATCGGCCCGCAGCTCGTAGCGCCGCAGCAGCAGACCCAGCACCAGCGTCGCCTCGTGCAGCGCGAACTGCCGGCCGATGCAGGCCCTGGCCCCCGTACCGAACGGCTTGAAGGTGTGCGGGGCGCGCCCTCGTACGGCCTTGGCGTCGAACCGGTCCGGATCGAACCGCTCGGCGTCCGCGCCCCACACCTCGGGGTCGCGGTGCAGCATCGGCGTCAGCACCAGCGTCCACGCGCCACGCCGCATCGGGTGTTCCCCGGCCAGCACCGTGTCCTGCCGTGCCTCGCGGGCGAAGGCGGGCGCGGTCGGCCACAGCCGCAGCGACTCGTCCAGCACCCGGCGCACATAGCGCAGTTTGGCGACCTGGTCGTAGTCCGGCTCCGGTGTGTCGCCCCAGACCCGGTCCACCTCCGCGCGGGCCCGCGCCGCCGTCTCCGGGTGCTGGGACAGATAGTGCAGCGCGAAGGACAGCGCGCCGGAGGTGGTCTCGTGTCCGGCGACCAGGAAGGTGATCACCTGGCGCCGGACGTTCTCCGGCGACAGCCGCTCCCCGGTCTCGGGATGGGCCGTCTCCAGCATCCGGTCGAGCAGGTCCCCCTCCCCGCCGCCAAAGTGGCGCCGGGCGCGCACGAGGTCGTCGACCGTGCGGTTGAGGTGGGCGATGTCGGCGTCGTTGCGCCGCGAGGCCCGGCGCAGCAGCAGCGGGGCCAGCGGCGCGGGCACGGTGTTGAGGCGCTGCGCGTAGGTGAGGGTGCCCACCATCGCGGTCACGAAGGGATGCAGCCGATCCCGCTCGAACGACCCGAAGTCGTGCCCGAACCCGGTACGGGCGATCGTCTCCAGGGTCAGCTTGGTCATGTCGCCCGGCACGTCCACGGCACGCCCGGCCGCCAGCTGCCGGTCCCAGTGATCGGTCAGCCGCCCGGCCACGGCCAGCATCATCGGGTGGTAGCCGGCCATGGCGTCGCGGCTGAAGGCCGGGGCCAGGACGTCGTGCGCCAGCTGCCAGTTGGGCTCGTGGTTGTACGCCGTGAACAGCCCGTCCCCGGCGACCGGGCGGAGGTTGGCGATCCCGAGACCGACGTGCTTGGCGAACCGGGACTCGTCGGCCAGGTCGGCCGCGAGCCGGGCGCCCCACACGAACACGAACTCGTTCCCGAACGCCTTGCGCCGGAAGACGGGGCCGAGCATGCGGGCGAAGCGCAGCGAGTCCTGCACGGGCGTGCGCCGGTCGACGCCCAGCACGTCGCCGAGCAGGGGGATCCGGTGCGGCGGATGCGGGATGCGGTGCAGTTCGGGCCAGCCCCGCTCGGCGCTGCGGAAGCCCCTGGGCAGCTCGTCGCCGCCGGCCCCCGTGGTCTCCGTCGACGTCTCCGCCATGACGCGATCTCCCTTGATGCACCGGCAGGTCTGAGCGTGTTGTACGTGGGTTCAATAACGCGCTCAGTCTGGTCCCGTTGTTGAACCGGCGTCAAGTAAAGTGCCGACATGGCCGCGAAACCGGGCGAGCGCACCCGCCGCAGACTCAGTACGCAGGAGCGCCGGGAGCAGCTTCTGTCGGTCGGGGCCAAGCTGTTCTCGGAGAGTCCGTACGACGACGTGTGGATCGAGCAGGTGGCCGAGATCGCCGGAGTCTCCCGAGGGCTGCTGTACCACTACTTCCCGACGAAACGGGACTTCTTCGCGGCGGTCGTCGAGCAGGAGAGCGAGCGGATGCTCCGGATGACGGCGGCCGTGCCCGGCGTACCGGTCCGCGAGCAGCTCGCCGCCGGCCTCGACACCTATCTGGCGCACGTCCGCGCCCACGCCCACGGCTATCGCGCCTTCCACCGCGCCGACGCGGCGGGCGACCAGGTCGTGCGCCGCGTCTACCAGCGCGCCCTGGCCACCCAGGAGCAGCAGATCCTGGCCGCCCTGGCCGCGGACCCGGAGTTCGGCCCCGCGCTGGAGAGCCGCCCCGAGGTACGACTCGCGGTCCGGGGCTGGCTGGCCTTCACCACCGCCGTGTGCCTGGAGTGGCTGCGCGACTCGGACCTGACGCTGGAGCAGGTCCGGGATCTGTGCGCGCGGGCCCTGCTGGGAGTGATCTCCTGAGCGGCACGCTCACCCCGCCCCTGACGCGCGACCCGCCCCGTGGTTGGCGCGCACCCCGATCTTCGATAGGTTAGGTGAGGCTTACCTAAGGAGGTTCGGGATGGGTGACAGCCAGGACTGGGCTGCCGTGCCCGGGGTCGCGGAGCGCGCGCGGTCCGTGCTCGCCGCCGCGTGGTCGTGCACGGTGACCGCGGACGGCGGGCGGGAGGAGTTCGTCGGCGCGCACACCGTGACCGACGACGGCCGGGTGCTGCTGCGCGTGCCCGAGGACAGCGCGTTGCTCGCGGCGGCGATCTGCGCGCCACGCGGGGAGCCGTGCGCCGTGCTGGAGTTCGCCGACGTCGCGCCCGTTCCCGTGCGGCAGCGGATCCGCGCCCGGCTCTGGATCGCCGGCTGGTTCGCCGTCGAGGACGGCCTGCTCGCCTTCCGGGCCACCCGTGTCGTGCTGCGTCAGCCCTCCGGCGCCGAGCTCGTCGACCGCGACGAGTTCACCGCCGCCGCATCCGACCCGCTGGCCCTGGCCGAGGCCGGGCTGCTGACCCACCTCGCCGACGCCCACCCGGACGCCGTCGAGCGCCTCACCCGCCTGGTCGACCCCGACAGCCTGCACGCGGTGACCCGCGTCCAGCCCCTGGCGGTGGACCGGCACGGACTGACGCTGCGCATCGAGCGCGCCCGTGCCCACGGCGACGTACGCCTGCCCTTCCACACGCCGGCCGACACCGTCGCGCAGCTCACCGAGCGCATGCACGTCCTGCTGACCCAGGCGAGCGCCGCCGGCTGCCCCCGGGCGCTACAGCGGCAGCGCGCAGACGGCGACCGGTGAGGCGAACGGCTTGCCCGCGAGCCGCAGTTCACCGGTGCCGGCGTCCACCTGGAAGACGCTGACCGTGCCGGAACGCTGGTTCGCCGCGAACAGCAGCCGCCCGTCGGGCGAGAAGGCGATCTGCCGCGGGAAGTCCCCGGCCACCGGCACGGTGTCGAGCAGCCGCAGCCGGGCGCCGTCCGCCTCGACGGCGTAGCGCGTGAGGCTGTTGTGGCCGCGGTTGGCGAGATAGGCGTACGAGCCGTTCGCGGTCACCAGGATCTGGGCCGGGTAACTGGTGCCCGAGCCGGTGCCCGTGGACTGCGGCTCGCCCACCGTCAGCCGGCCCGTCGACGGGGCGTAGGCGCAGACCGCGACCGTGTTGTCGACCTCGTTGGCCAGGTAGGCGTACCGGCCGCCCGGGTGGAAGGTGAGGTGCCGCGGTCCCGCCCCCGGCCGGGTCGCGGCCCGGGCGACCTCGGCGAGCGTGCCCTTCGCCGGGTCGAGGCGGTAGGTGTAGACGGTGTCGGTGCCCAGGTCGACGGCGAGGACGTGACCGGCGTCCGGGCCGGTGACGAACTGATGTGCGTGCGGGCCCTGTTGGCCCGGACCGGGCGGCGGACTGGAGTGCGTGACCAGGTCCGTGCGCTCCCCGAGGGCGCCCGCGGCGTCGATCGGGTGCACGGCCACGCTGCCGGACCCGTAGTTGGCGCTGAGCAGCCAGCGCCCGGTGGGATGGACCGACAGATGGCAGGGGCCGGCGCCGCCGGTGCTCCGGGTGCCGAGGATCCGCCGGTCGGCCAGGCGGACGGCGGTCACCCCGCCGTCCGCGCGCTCGTCCACCGCGTACAGCGTGCGGCCGTCCGGATGCACGGCGAGATACGACGGGTCGGCCACGCCCTTGAGCGTTCCCGCGCCGGTGATCCGGCCCGTCGCCGGGTCGTACGTGGCCAGGCCGATGCCGGTGCCACCGCCCTCGGCGGAGGTGTACGTGCCCAGGTAGAGAGGGCGGGGACGGGAGGCCCCGGTCGGGGCCTGGGTCTTCGCGGCCGCCTCGGGCCGGGGCTCGCGCCGACGCCCGGCCGGTGGTTCCGGTTCGCCGAGCGGCGCCGCCGGGGCCGGCACCGTCAGCAGGGCGACGGTTCCGGCCAGGGCTCCGACGAAGCGGCGCCTGCTCACACCGCCGCGCCCCGCGTCCGTACCACTGTCCATGCCCGCACCTCAGGTCGTCGGCTGCCTCGGTTCGTGACAGCCACCATGACGTGGACCCACCGATGGAGGCAAGAACGGCAATGAGCGTTGCGCAGAGCGCAATCGGCGGGGCGCGGGCCGGCCGGGTCTACCAGTCACCGTCCTCGACCGGCTTGCCCGGGGCGTCCTTCAGCGGCTTCACCTGCCCGGGAGAGGGTTCCTGCCAGGGTTCCAGGTCGTCCCCGAGCCAGTCGCCGACCGGCTTGACCGCCCCGAGGGTGTCGGTGGGGGCCAGGTCCTCGGCGTCCTGGTCGTAGTAGTCGTACCAGGGCAGACCCGCCCGGGTGTACGCCGCCCGGTCCACCGGCGACGGCGGCGGCTCCTCGCCCGTGATGCGCCGCCACTCCGGAGGCGTCACCAGGTGCACGAACACCCGCCCGGCCGGCTCCTCGGCCCAGTCCTTCAGCCGCCGGTCGTCGCGGTAGACCTCCTGGCGCATCGAACCGCCGACGCCGAGCCCCATCGCCGCGGACATCGCCCGCCGCGCCGGGGCCGCGGGCATCGGGGCCGCTCCCGGAGCCATGGGCGCCGCCGCCGGGGCCATGGCCGGGAGCGCGGCCCCGAACCCCCCGGCCGACCGCGTCCGCTCCCGCTGGGCCTCCTGCTCCCGGCGCCAGGCGGCCAGCGGCTCGTCGCGCAGCGGGAACGACTGGAGCTGTACGCCGCCCCACACCTCCTCGCCCGTGACCTGCCCCTCCACCGTGGCGCCCAGCCCCAGCGGCACGGCCACGAACTGGCGGACCGTGCCCTTGCCCGAGTTGATGCCGTCGAGCCAGGGCTGCCGGGGCAGTACGACGTAGTTCTGCGGCTTGTGGGACAGCCGGCCGGTCCAGCGCTTGCCGGAGACCGCGCACACCTTGCCCACCCCGACCTGTAGGGCGGCCGGTTCCGTGGTGCCCGCGAAGCTCAGCCACATCGCCTCGCGCAGATACACCGGCAGCAGCACGCCGCCGCGCGCCCGCCACTCGTCGGGGACGGTGTCCGGGTAGTCCGCCACCCGCCGGACCGGGAACTCGCCCAGACCCGGCGGCAGCGCGTGCGTGCCCGTCTCGGGCAGCCGCAGCGTGCGCACGAACCGCACCACCACCCCGCCCGGCAGTCGCAGCGTGTTCCCGTCGATCCGTACGGCCGTGTCGGTCATCCGCCCGCTCCCTTCCGTCCCGGGGCCGTGCCTACCGGTCCCCCCTCACAGAGAACGCCCGTCGGTACCGGGGCGGTTCCGGCGCAGCCGTTCCGGTACGCCGAGACGCTCGCGCAGCCGGCTCAGGCGCGGCAGCTTGGCGCGCTGCTCGCCCGAGACCCGGTCCAGTTCCTCCAGCAGGCGACGCGAGCGGTGTTCGGTGTCGAGCTCGTCGAGGATCCGGTTCACCTCGGTGACGACGGCGCCGTACAGCTGCCAGTGCCGGGCGTCGCGCTCGACCTCGTCGCGCAGCACCAGCGCCAGCTTGTCGCGGGTGCCGGCGGCCGTGTGCAGCTCGGCGGTGAGCCGGGCCTCGGCGGACTCGGCGCTGAGGCTGAGGTCGGTGGTCACCAGCACCGCGAAGCTGACCACGGCGTCGGCGATCTGGGACAGCAACTCCTCGACGACGGCGCCCGCCTCCGGCGGGAAGAGCGGGTCGGGGTCGCGGGCCTTGGCCAGGTCGGTGAAGGAGCGGGCCAGCACCCGCAGGACGACCGTGCAGATCTCCAGCGTGTCCAGCCCGGTCCGCAGCACCACCCGGTGCAGCAGGCCCTCCTTCACGCGCGGGTTGAGCCGCAGGCTGTCCTCGGCCTGCCGCAGGGCCGCGTCCACCTCGACGATGTCGTGGTCGAGCCGGCGCGCCTCGTGCAGCCGCGCCGCCGCCTGCTGCCACGGGATGCGGCCCGCGGCCTCCTCACCCATGCGCAGCATCAACTGCCGTACCCGGCGGGCCAGCCCCTCGATCGACTCACCGGCCTCGTCCACCCACACCGGGGGAGGCAGCAGCACGTTGCAGGCCAGGCCGACCACCGCGCCGATCAGCGTCTCCACCACCCGGGCCCAGGCCGTGTTGCCGACCGTGGTGACCCCGAGCACCAGCATGGCGCTGATGGCCACCTCGGGTACGTACTCGTCGACGCGCACCAGGTGCCCCACGGCCAGCGAGGCCACGATCAGCAGCGCGAGGCTCCACCAGGTCAGCCCCACCAGCAGGCTGAACGCGATGGCGACCAGGACCCCGGCCACCACCGAGTTCACCCGGCGGATGCCGTTGGTGAGCGTCGCGTACAGCGTGACCTGGACGACCAGCAGGGCGGTCAGGGGCGCGGTCAGCGGCGCGGGTTCCGGACTCAGGCGCAGCGCGAGGACGTAGGCGATCGTCGCCGCGGTGGCCGACCGCAGCGTCTGGACGACGATCGGGTCTCGATAGCGCTTCAGGAACCGCGCGGGCACCGTGGCCCACTTTCGTACGTCTGGCATCCCTTGGCCTGTTCCCATTCCTCGGACGGGTCGAACGTACCTTCATTGAGGACGGGCTGTGTCCGCAAGAGGGATGCCTTTCGGACACGCCGGTGCCGTCAGACGTACAGCTTGTCCAGGAACGCGGCCAGATTGCCCGCCGTCCGGGCTATCTGCTCCTCGGTCGTGAGGCTCTCCTCGAAGCGCATGCCGGACTGGGGCACCTTCCTGCCTCGTACATAGAGGGAGCAGGCCAGGTCGGTACACATGTACAGGCCGACCGAGTTGCCCTCGCGGCCGGCCGCGCCGGCCTTGCGGGCGGTCATCAGCGAGACGCCGCCGCCGGGGTGGGTCGTCAGGCACACCGAGCACATGCTGCGGTGCAGAAAGCCCCGCTGGGAGGACGGGAAGCGCAGCGACACACCGACCGGCCGGCCCTCCCGCTCGGTGACCAGATAGCTTCGGTCAGGAGCGCCGGGATCTCGCCAGCCGAGGAAGTCCAGGTCGTCCCACGGGCGTTCGGCGAGGTCGCGGGGGACCGCCAGGCGCTTGGCCTCACCCTTGGAACAGTTGACGAACGAGTCGCGGACGGCCGGCTCGGTGAGTGGTCTCATGGGGTGTCACGTCTTTCCGGGAGTCGAAAAACCTAGGGGGGCTAGCTAATTGCCTACTGGCTTTTTGTCCAGCGTAGAGAGCCTCAGGGAAGCGCTCCACCTGTTTTCCGGGTGCCCCGCGGGGCCGTGCGGGCCGCCGTCGCTTAGCTCATAACGTGAACTAAGGGTTGGAGGAATGTCGCGCCAAGCCCGTCCGCGGAGGTATGTTGCAGGTCGGGCAGGGTTCGAAGGGAGCC
Source organism: Streptomyces olivochromogenes (assembly GCF_021538895.1). Lineage (GTDB taxonomy): Bacteria > Actinomycetota > Actinomycetes > Streptomycetales > Streptomycetaceae > Streptomyces > Streptomyces olivochromogenes_A. The sequence goes on from NZ_JADDRL010000006.1 coordinate 99,240, forward strand.
ACATGGCGGGGCGGAACGGGCGCACGGTACGCGACCTCAGGCGAGGAAACCGCACGGCCGTGCTGCAGAGGCTGTACTTCGACGGGCCGCTCAGCCGCTTCGAACTCGGCCCGGCGACCGGCCTGAGCTCCGGCTCGGTCAGCAACGTCGTCGCGGACCTGATCGCCGACGGACTGGTCGAGGAGGCCGGCAGCGTCGACTCCGACGGCGGCCGCCCGCGCACGCTGCTGCGGGTCGCCCCGCACAGCGGGCACATGATCGGCGTCGATGTCGGCGAGACCCGGGTCCGCGTCGAGCTGTTCGACCTCACCCTCACCGAGCTGGCCCGCGCCGAACACCCCCTGACCCAGCAGGGGTACGACGTCGAGGTCATCGTCGGCCACATCCGGGACGGTATCGCCGAGGTCCTCGCGGCCGCCGGGACCGACCCCGGGCGGCTGCTCGGCGTCGGGGTCGGCGTCCCCGGCATCGTCGAGCACGCCGAGGACCGGGGTGCCGTGGTGCACGGGCAGACGATCGGCTGGGACGCCGTGCCGCTGGAGGCCCTGCTCCGCTCCGGCTCCCAACTGCCCGACTCCGTCCCGTACTTCATCGACAACGGTGCCAAGACGCTGGGCCAGGCGGAGATGTGGTTCGGCGCGGGCCGCGGCGCCCGCAACGCGGTCGTGGTGCTCTTCGGCTCCGGCGTCGGCGCCTGTCTCGTCACCCCGGAGGTGGAGCACGGGCGCGCCGTCGAGTGGGGCCATCTGACGGTACGGGTCCGGGGGCGGCGCTGCCGCTGCGGCGCGCTCGGCTGTCTGGAGGCCTACGCGGGCGCGGAGTCCCTGCTCGCCCGCTGGGCCGAGGAGGGCGGGCGCCCGCCTCAGGGCACGGACGAGGAGACCGCGCTCACCGCGATGCTGGCCGCCGCCTACCCGGCCGGGGGCACCGCCGCCGACCCGGTCGCGCTGTCGGTCCTGGAGGAGACCGCCGAATACCTCGGCGCCGGCCTCTCCGACCTGATCAACCTCTTCCAGCCCGAGCGGATCCTGATCGGCGGCTGGGCCGGACTCCAGCTCGGCGCCCGCTTCCTGCCCGCCGTACGCCGCCACGCGACCTCGTACGCGCTGCGCCATCCCGCCGAGAAGGTCACCATCGACCTCGGCAGGCTCGGTCCCGACGCGGTCACCGTCGGCGCCGCGATCCTGCCCCTCGCGGACTTCTTCGCCCGCGGCGGCCGTCGCGCCGAGCCGACGGCCGAGGACCGGCTCCCGGCCTGGCGGACGGCGCTTGAGGAACGCGCGCCGTACCAGTAGGGAATGCCGTTTCGGTGTCCCCTTCCCGAGGTACTCGTCGCCCTCGAACCGACGCGAGGGGAGTACACCGTGGCCGATCAGCGCGGGCACGAGTCCGCCGAGGACGGTGGGCCCGTACCGCGGGACCTGCCGGACCAGCAGGCCGACGCCGGCGAGGACCCGTGGGAGGTCTCCCCGGACGCCGCGAGCGTCGGCGATGACGACGTCCCGGACACCGACGAGGCGGGGACGGGGCGGCGGGGCGCACCGCACTCGGGGGCGGTGCACCCGGAGCATCCGGTGCCGGACGAACCCTCCGCCTGACGCCCCGACCGCCCGACCGTCCGTGCCAGCCGGCCCGGCGACCCGTGTTCTCAGCCCACCCTGTGCCCGCGCAGGGTGACCGTCTCCGCTCCCGCCTCCTCGTGCGTTCCGCCCAGGAACTCCCGCAGCACGTCCGGCGCGAGGTGCTCCGGCCACCAGCCCAGTTCCGTGTGGGCGCGGGTGCAGTTCATCAGGGGCAGGCGCAGGACCGCGTCGAACAGGTGCGGTGAGGCGGGCAGCAGATGGAGTCCCCAGGCGGCCGCGATCGCCGAGCGCGCCGCCGTGCGCGGCAGCCGCACCGGGCGGCTGCCCAGCATCTCGCCCAGCAGCTCGGCGTCGACCGGCGGTTCGGCCGCCAGGTTGAAGGCCCCGCGCACCGGCGCGTGCAGGGCGAGGAAGTACGCCTTGGCCGCGTCGTCGGTGTGCAGCGCCTGGACCCGTAGACCGGGGATGTCCGGCAGGAAGGGCAGCAGCTCGGGGCGGGTCAGCGTGCCCGGCAGGAAGCGGCCGCCGAAGATACGGCGCTGTTCGCTCGCCGACTCCCGTTTGAAGAGGAAGGCCGGACGCATGCGCACCACCCGCATCGCGGGGTGATCGCGCTCGAAGCTGTCGAGGGCCCGCTCCAGATAGGCCTTCTCCCGGCAGTACGCGGCGTCCGGCCAGCCGTGCGTCGGCCACGACTCGTCCACCGCGTGATCCTTCGGCCCCGGCGAGTATGCGCCGACCGACGACGCGTGCACCAGGAGGGGCACGCGCGCCCGCGCCGCCGCCTCGAACACCCGGATGCTGCCGAGGACGTTGGTCCGCCAGGTCGCCGCCGGATCGTGCGTCGGCTGGAACGCCCAGGCCAGATGCACCACGGCGGCCGCGCCCGTGAACTCCCGGGCCGGGTCGACCCCTTCCGAGGCCAGGTTGACCGAGGCCCACTCGGTCTTCGGCGGCGCCTCCTCGGGAACCCGGCGGGCCAGCCCCAGCACCGACCCGGTCCGCGGATCCTCGGAGAGCAGCCGCAGCAGGCTCGTCCCCACATGGCCGGTGGCACCCGTGACGACGACCCGGGCGCCTCCCATCGCGCTGCTCACCTCGCGCTCCTCTCGGCGGTGGTCACATGCCGGTCATGGCCGGCATCGGGCTCTGCAGTCCCGGCAGCAGCACCGGGTGGAACGGCGCCAGCGCCGCGAGCACGAGGAACAGCACGCCCACGGCCCGGGCGAGCAGGGGACCCCACGGCGCCAGTTTCTCCAGGAAGATCACCACCGTCAGGCCGGCCATCGCGCCCAGGTTCATCACACCCAGCGGGATCAGGACCGCCATCAGACCGGCGCAGCAGCCCACGCAGTACGTCCCGTGGCGCACACCCACCCGCAGGTCGCGCACCGGCGGGCGCGAGCGTTCGCGGCGGATCAGGTGGCGCATCGGGGCACGGCAGTGCCGCAGGCAGAGGGTCTTGAGCGGGGCGAGCTGATAGAGGCCGGCGAGCAGATAGACGGCGGACGCGATCCAGCGGGCCGCGTCCGGACGGTAGTCCAGCAGGGAACCGGTGAGGGCCAGGCCGACGTAGGCGAGCAGCCCGAACACCGTCCAGGCCAGCAGATAGCCGCACACGAACACCAGGGTCCGCGCCGTTCGCGCCCAGTCGCCGCAGCAACGGCCGATCGCCCGCGCCCAGGTGAGGGCCACCGGCGTCGCCGACGGCAGCATCATGCCGGCCGTCATCGTCAGCCACAGCAGCAGAAACAGCGGCAGCGCCAGCCCCATGGTGCCCGGCCCGGTGCCCATGTCCTCGGCCTGTCCGACGGTCAGCACCCAGGCGATCACCGTGATCAGCGCGATCAGGGACCAGGCCGGCGCGAGCCCGCGCCGCGGGAGCAGACCCCCGGTCGGTCCGGGCGGCGCGGCCGACGACGGACGGATGAGGGATGCGAGCCAAGGATGGTGCATGGGCCCTCCAGGGGACAGTTCCAGCACACCACCGCCTCGCATGCGTCGCCACCGGGCCGTGACGATGGCACTCCGCCACCGGTGCCGTGCCTGGCAGGTACGTGCCATGACCCGGCAGGTAATCGACGCCCGCCGCCGCCCCCGGAAGCATGGAGGACGTCAGGACGCAGCAGCACGAAGGACGTACCACTCGGCGTTCCCCAGCGGATTCAGGAGGATCCCCCATGCCGTACTTCGACAGCCCGGCCGACGGCACGCGTCTGCACTACGTCGACTACGGCCCGGCCGACGGCCCCGTCGCCGTGTTCGTCAACAGCTCGTACCTCGGCACCGAGATGTGGGAGTACCAGATGCCGCCGCTGGCGGGGGAGGGCTACCGCTGCGTCGGACTCGACCGGCGCGGGCACGGCCGCTCCGACGACGTCTGGGGCGGCTACGACCTCGACACCCTCGCCGACGATCTGCACGGACTCCTCGACCACCTGGACCTGGGCGGCGTGACCCTGGTCGGGCACTCGGTGGGCTGCGCGGAGATCGTCCGGTGCCTGACCCGGCACGGCACGGCGCGCGTGGCCCGGGTCGCCCTTGTCGCCGGCGTCGCCCCCGGCCTCGCCCGCTGCGCCGACAACCCGGACGGCTGGGACCCGGCGGCCATGCGCGCCGCCAACGAGACCTGGCTGCGGGACCGGCCGGCGTCCTTCAACGACCCCGAGGCGATCCGGGAGTTCTTCGCGCTCCACCTGCCCGGCAACGAGGTGTCGCCCGCCTACGTCCACTACCTCAGCGGCCGCTGCCTGGTCGCCACCGCCCGCGCGACGAGCGCGCTCATGGACCTGGTCACCACCCTGGACGTCACCGCCGAGGTGCCCAAGCTCGATCTGCCGGTGCTGGTGCTGCACGGCACGCACGACACGTCGGCGCCGCTGGAGCTGACCGGCGCCCGCGTGGCCCGGCTCGCGCCCGACTGCACCCTGAAGGTGTACGAGAACGCGGGCCACGGCATGTTCGCCACCCACGGCGCCGAAATCACCGCCGACCTGCGGGACTTCCTGTCCGCCGGACAGTCGCCCGACCGGGGCTAGCCCCGGAACGCGTCCACGCCGGTCAGCTCCGCCGAGAGTTCCCAGAGCCGGGCCGCCTGCTCCGGGTCCGTCGCCCAGTCCTTCACGCCCGCCCGTGCCCCGTCCGCGGGGGCGGGCTCGGCGATGTCGCAGTCTTCCAGATACACCCCGCCCTTACCCTCCAGTTGGGGTGAGGTGGCCGCCCACACCTGGGTGGCCGCGCCCTGCTCCGGGGTCTTGAAGGCCTCGGGGTCCACGAGGTCGCCGTTCTCGTCGATCCAGCCGGCCTCGACCATCTCCGCGCGGGACAGGTGCCGCTGCAGCGGGGTGAGGATGCCGCCCGGGTGCAGGGAGAAGGCGCGGACACCGGCGTCCCGGCCCAGCTTGTCGAGGTGCACGGCGAACAGCACGTTCGCCGTCTTCGCCTGCCCGTACGCCGGCCACTTGTCGTAGCCCTCGCGCCACTGGACGTCGTCCCACCGGATGCCCGAGTAGTGGTGGCCGCGCGAGGAGACGGAGACGACCCGGGCGCCGCCGGGCGCGATAGCCGGCCACAGGCGGTTGACCAGGGCGTAGTGCCCGAGGTGGTTCGTGGCGAACTGCGCCTCCCAGCCGGGCCCGACCCTGGTCTCCGGGCAGGCCATGATCCCCGCGTTGTTGATCACGAAGTCGACGGTCCGGCCGGAGGCCAGGAAACGCTCGGCGAAGCCGCGCACGCTCTCCAGGTCGCCGAGGTCGAGCGCGTCCACCTCGACGCCGTCGAGGCCGGCCAGTGCCTCCCGGGCGGTCTCCGGGCGCCGCGCGGGGACGACCACCCGGGCGCCCGCGCGGACCAGCGCGCGGGTGGTCTCAAGACCGAGGCCCGAATAGCCACCGGTGACGATCGCGAGCCGCCCGGTCAGGTCGATGCCCCGCAGGACGTCGTCGGCGGTGCTCCGGGCGTCGAAGCCGGAACCGATCTTGTGCTGTGCCGTAGTGCTCATGGCCGAGACGCTACGAATTGGAGCGCGCTCGAAGTCAAGCGGAACACCGGGGTGACGCGGATCACCGCCGCGATGGACGCGCGACCGGAACAGCCGGAGGTGGTTGCCCGTTGAACGGATCGTGGGTGTGGACGGGACAGTGTCCCCGGGCCTCACCTTTCGCCCACAGGGACGATCGTTCGGCTGAAGCCCTGTGGAGCATTTCGCCGAGAGGCGACCGCCGTCCGCGCCCACCGCTCGGCAGCCCCGACCGTGATTCCCCCGTCGCGGTCGGGGCCTTCTGCTGTCACGCGCCCGCCACGCGCGACGGCGTACGGCCCTCCCGGGTCCAGGCCAGCAACTCCTCGACGGGCCACGTGGTCACCACGCGCTCGGCGGGCACCCCGCACTCCTCGGCGCGGGCGCAGCCGTGGATCTGCCAGTCCAGCTGTCCCGGCGCGTGCGCGTCGGTGTCGATCGAGAACAGCACGCCCGCGTCGACGGCCCGGCGCAGCAGCCGCCGGGGCGGGTCGAGCCGCTCCGGACGGCTGTTGATCTCCACGGCCGTGCCCGACTCGGCGCACGCCGCGAACACCGCGTCCGCGTCGAACTCCGACTCCGGCCGCCCGCGCCCGGTGACCAGCCGCCCGGTGCAGTGCCCGAGGATGTCGGCGTGCGGATCGCGTACGGCGGCCACCATCCTGCGGGTCATCGAGCGGGCGTCCATCCGCAGCTTGGAGTGCACGGACACCACGACCACGTCGAGCCGCTCCAGCAGCTCCGGCTCCTGGTCCAGCGAGCCGTCGTCCAGGATGTCGCACTCGATGCCGGTGAGCAGCCGGAACGGCGCCCAGGTGGTGTTCAGCTCCGCCACCACGTCCAGCTGCTCGCGCAGCCGCTCGGGAGACAGGCCGCGGGCCACCGTCAGGCGGGGCGAATGGTCGGTCAGCGCCGCCCACGCGTGGCCGAGGCGCGCCGCGCTGCGGCCCATCTCCTCGATCGGGCTGCCGCCGTCGGACCAGTCGGAGTGCAGATGGCAGTCCCCGCGCAGCAGCGCCCGCAGCCGCTCGCCGCCCTCGGCGAGCGGCGCCCCGGCCTCCTCCTCCAGGGTCCGCAGGTAGCCGGGTACCTCGCCGGCCAGGGCCTCGCGCACCACCTGGGCCGTCTTCGGGCCGATGCCCCGGAGCGACTGAAGGTTTCCGGCCGCCGCGCGCTCGGCGACCTGGTCCGCGGGCAGTGCCGCGAGCACCTGCGCGGCGGTGCGGAAGGCCCGTACGCGATAGGTCGGCGCCAGGGACCGCTCCAGCAGAAAGGCGATCCGGTCCAGTGCCTCGACGGGATCCATCGCCACCTCCACCTGCAGTGTTCCCCGGCGCCGACCGATCGGCGACGCACGTCACTCCATATGGCCATTTGCGTTCTACGCTCTATTCATGACCGAAATAGCGAGCCCCCACATCTCCAATCCGCGGATCCTGGTGCACGGGGTGATGACGGGCAGGCCCGGGACCGCGCCCTTCCGCATCGTCGAGATCGACGGTGAGGTGGTCGGTGAGGCGAGGGCCGTCACCGACGTCCTGGAGACCGCCGCCGCCTTCGGCATCACCGTCCACGACCTGGACGATCCGGACGTGGTCCGCTGGGTCGGCGGCGACAAGTTCACCTGGGTGCCCCGCTAGACAGGGTCGGGTTCAGCCGACCGTCCACTTCTGATTGGCGCCGCCCGTGCAGGTCCAGATCTGCAGCCGGGTGCCGTTGGCCGGATTGTTGCCGGTGACGTCCAGGCACTTGTCCGCCTGTGGGTTGACGATGTCGTGCGCCGCGGAGACGGCCCACTTCTGGTTGGGGCCGCCGGTGCAGTCCCACAGCTGGACCGTGGATCCGTTCGCCGTGCCGTTCCCGGTGACGTCCAGACACTTGCCGAGCGCCCGGATCGTGCCGTCCGAGCCGACCGTCCACTGCTGGGCGCCGGTGCCGTTGCAGTCGTAGAGCTGGACGGGGGTGCCGTTGGCGGAGTTCGCGCCGGCCACGTCCACGCACTTGCCGGCCAGCCCCTTGATGGCGACGCCGGCCGCCGAGTCGCCCGTCGTCACCGAGACCGAGTCCACCACCAGTTGCTGCGGGAAGACGGTGGAGCCGTCCGGGTCGCCCGGCCAGTAGCCGCCCACGGCCAGGTTCAGGATCAGGAAGAACGGCTTGTTGAACACCCAGGTCCGGCCGCCCAGGTCGGCGGGGGTGCGCCGCTGGTAGACGGTGCCGTCCACGGACCAGGTGATCGAGTCGGGCGCCCAGTCGACGGCGAAGGTGTGGAAGGCGTCGGCGAAGGCCTGACCGTTCGGCAGGCTGTAGGCGGCGCCTATGCCGCCCGAGCCCGAGTAGCCCGGCCCGTGGATGGTGCCGTGCACGGTCGAGGGCTCGAAGCCGACGTTCTCCATGACGTCGATCTCGCCCGAGTCCGGCCAGTTGACCGGCGTGCCGAGCATCCAGAACGCCGGCCACATGCCCTGCCCGCGCGGGATCTTCATCCGCGCCTCGACATGCCCGTACTGCGCGGTGAACTTCCCGGAGGTGTTCAGCCGGGCCGAGGTGTACTGGCAGGTGCCGTACCAGCACTGGTAGCCCGCCGGGTTCTCGCGCCGGGCGGTGATCACCAGGTGGCCCTGGCCGTCCAGGGCCGCGTTCTTGTTGCCCGACGTGTAGTACTGCCGCTCGTGGTTGTTGACGTTGTCGCCCGTCTCGATCTGCCACTTGGCGGCGTCGGGTGCCGAGCCGGCGGGCCCGTCGAAGCTGTCGGAGAAGGTCACGGCGGCGGCGACGGCGGGGGAGGCGTCCGCCTGCGCGGACCCGATCGCGGCGGACGCGACGAGGGCGGCGGACAGGGCGGCGAACAGACATCTGCGGAGCAGGCGTGGGGAGGCCACGGCTCTCCTTCCGTGGGGGGATGGTGTGTCGCCACTTGATTTAAGAAGTGAGATAAGAGGGGCGTCAAGAGGTTGGTACGGACCAGTGTTCGGCGCTGATATCCGGGCGGCGTCGGGGCGGGGTCCCGTCGGCGTCAGGTCACTTCTTCGGTGCGCGCGCGTGCACCGCCCGCCCGAGCCGCCGGCCCAGGAGCAGGTAACCGACCAGCGCCCCCGTGGTGTTGAGGATGACGTCGTCCACGTCGAAGGCGCGCCCGGTGACCAGCGCACCCTGCGCCAGCTCCACCAGCAGCATCACGGACGCGGTGAGCAGCAGCACCCGTACGATCCCCCGGGCCCGCGGCGCGAGCACCGGCACCAGCACCCCGAACGGCACCCCCAGCAGCAGGTTCCCGCCGATCTGCTTGACGGCGTCGCGCAGGGCGGGCTGGTTCAGATACGCCTCCACCGACCGCCCGGGATGCAGATTGCTGTGCGCGAGCGCCGCCGACGCCGGCGACGGCTGCAAGGTGAGCCGCGCCAGCACGACGGCGAACGCCACCATGAACGCGAAGGCGCAGAGCATCGCCAGCAGGCGGAGGGGGAGGGCGAGCGTGTGGTGTTCGGCGCGTGCCGCGGGTGCGCGCCGATTCTTCGCGGCGCGCCCGCTCTTGCCGGCACGCCCGGGCTTGGTGGCGCGCCCGGTCTTGCCGGCGCGTTCGGACTTGGTGGTGCGCCCGGCCTTGCCGGTGCGATCGGCGGCCTTGTCGGCACGCCCGCTCTTACCGGCGCGTTCGCCCCAGATGGTGCGCAGGCGCATAGCCGTACGGGCCATGTGGTCCTCCAGTCTTCAACTTCCCTGCGTGACAAGCCGGTTACCCCGGATGGGGCGGGGAACACCGCCCTCCGCGCCGCGTCCGAGGCGCGCCGCCGGTTTCCGTTCGCGCTCCCGGGGCACCCCGCGCTGAGGCCCGCGCGCCGCCGCTCCCCGAGGCCCGGGCGGTGCTTGGATGCCAGAAACGGTGATCACGGCCGAGGAGGTGGCGCATGGACCGGCGTACGGCGCTCGTCGCCACGGGCGAACTCCTGGCCTGGTGGACCGGCCTCGCCCTGCTGTGGCTGGTGCTCATCAGCACGGTCGACCCCCTGGAGTGCGCGGTCGGCGCGGGCGTCGCCGCCGTGGGCGCCCTCGCGGCCCGGGCCGCGCGCCGGGCGGTGACCTGGCGGTGAACGACTGGAACCTCGCGGCGACGCTGCTGCTGGCCGTGGGCGCCGGGGCCGCCGTGTGGGGCGTGTCCACGGGCCCGCTGCGGCGCCGCGTGGTGGCCCAGAACCTGTCCACCTCCGCCGTCTGCCCGAGCCTTCTGCTCCTCGCCCAGGGGTACGACCGCCCGTCCTACGTCGACCTGGCTCTGCTCCTCGCGCTCCTCGGCCCGGTCGGCACGCTCGTCTTCGCCCGGCTGCTCAGCGACGAACTGACGGACGATCCGCCCCGCGCCCGGGGACTGACCTGGGCGGCCGCGGGACTCGGCGCGGTGACCGTGGTGGTGCTGTGCGCGGCCGTCGGACCGAGCCGCGCGATGGTCAAGCTGCTGGTCATCGGCGCGCTGCTGATCGGCGGCAACGTGGTCGCCTCACGGGCGCTGTCCGGCGGGTTCCGGGGGGTGCGCGGTGGCTGACGCGGTGATCGTCGTCTCCCTGCTGCTGGTGGCCGTCACCGCGACCGCGGCCGTGGCCAACCGCGACCCCGCCCGCCAGGCCCTGGTCCTCTCCGTCCTCGGCCTGGTGCTCGCCGTCCTGTTCACCGTCCTCCAGGCCCCCGACGTCGGCCTCTCGCAGCTGGCCGTCGGCTCGGCCCTCACCCCGCTGCTGATCATGCTGTCGGTGCGCAGGGTGAAACGGCGCGGGCAGCCGAAGGACGGCGGGCGGTGAGCCGGCGCACCCGGCTGTGGCTCGTGGCCGTCTCCGGCACGGGCCTGGCCGCCCTCCTGGTCGCGGCCTGCCTGGAACTCCCGCCCTTCGGCGGCTCCTCGCACCCGTACGGCGAGCGCGCCGTCCGCGCCGCGCTGGCCCGGCACACCGCCAACACCATCGCCTCCGTCAACTTCGACCAGCGGGCCTACGACACGCTCGGCGAGATGTCCATCCTGTTCGCCGCCGTACTCGGCTGCGTGGTGCTGCTGCGGCAGGCCCGCGACGAGCACCGGGCCCGGCCCGAACCCGCCGAGGTGGACCTGCCGGTCCGCCGCTACGCCCTGATCGTGCTGCCGGTCGCCGTGGTCGGCGGCCTCTACGTCATCGCCCACGGTCAGCTCAGCCCCGGCGGCGGCTTCCAGGGCGGCGTCGTCGCGGCGACCGCCCTGCACCTGCTCTACCTCGGCGCCGACTACCGCGCACTGGAACGCGTCCGCCCGGTCGGCCTGTTCGAGGTCGCCGACTCCCTCGCCGTCTCCGCCTACCTGGTCCTGGGCCTCGCGGGCGTCCTCGCCGGCACCGCGTTCCTCGCCAACACACTGCTGCCGTACGGCACGTTCAACACGCTGTCCTCCGGCGGCAACGTCCCCCTGCTGAACGCGGCCATCGGCATGGAGGTCGCCTGCGCGGTCGTCGTGCTGCTCGCCCGCTTCCTGGACCAGGCCGTCGAGATCGAGCAGGGCAACGGCAAGGACGACAAGGACGACAAGGACGACAAGGAAAGCGAGAAGGAGAACGGGAAGGAGAACGGGGCGTGAGGACACCATGACCGCCGTGCCGCACGTGCTGCCGTACCTGGTCGCCGTCTGGGTCTTCCTGGTCGGCTGCTACGGCCTCGCCACCAGCCGCAACCTGATCCACGCCGTCGGCTGCCTGGCCGTGTGCCAGTCCGCCACCTACGTCCTGCTGCTCGCCGTCGGCTACCGCGACGGCGCCACGGCGCCCGTCTTCTCGGACATCGAGCCGGGTTCACGCCCCCTCGTCGACCCCGTCGTGCAGGCACTCGCCCTCACCGACGTCGTGGTCGGAGCCACCGTCACCGCGCTGCTGCTCGCGCTCGTCCTACAGGTCTCCAAGCGGCACGGCACGGTCGACCCCGACGAACTCTCGGAGCTGCGCGGCTGATGCACCACCTCCTGCCGCTGCTCGTCGCCCTCCCGCTGCTCGGCGCCGCCCTGCTCGTCGCCGGCGGCCGCCGACTGCCCCGCCGCGCCGCCGAGACGATCGGCTGCACGGTCTCGGGCGCCACCGCCGCCCTCGCGATCACGCTGCTGCTCAATTCCTCCCCGCCGCTGGTCGAGTGGGCCGGCGGCTGGGTGCCCGTGAACGGCGAGAGCGTCGGGATCATGCTGATCGGGGACGGCCCCGCGCTCGGCATGGCCGCACTCGCCTCCCTGCTGACCTCGGCGGCACTGGCGTACTCCTGGCGCTACTTCGACGAACCGCCGCGTCGGCACGCGGGCTCCTTTCCCGCCCTGATGCTGGTCTTCCAGGCGGGCATGTGCGGATTCGCCATCGCCGGCGACCTGTTCAACGCGTTCGTCTTCTTCGAGCTGATGAGTGTCGTCGCCTACGCGCTGACCGGCTACCGGATCGACGAGGCGAAGGCCGTGCAGGGCGCGCTGACCTTCGCGATCGTCACCTCGCTGGGCGCCTACGCCCTGCTGATGGGCATCGCCCTGCTGTACGCCCGCACCGGCGAACTCGCGATGGCGCAGATCGGGCGAGGTCTCGACCGTACGGCCGTGCACGGCGGACCCGACGCGCTCGTCCTCGCGAGCTTCGTCCTCGTCCTGACCGGGCTGCTGGTCAAGGCAGCCGCCGTACCGTTCCACTTCTGGCTGCCGGACGCGCACGCCGTCGCGCCCACGCCGGTGTGCATGGTGCTGTCCGGCGTCATGGTCGAACTCGGCACGTACGGCGTCTGGCGGGTGTACGGCACCGTCTTCGCCGGACCCGGCGGCATCCCGCCCGCCGACCTGCGGCGGGTCCTCGTCGTGCTCGGGGTGCTGACCGCGGTCGTCGGCGCGGTGATGTGCTGGTACCAGCGGCACATCAAGCGGCTGCTCGCCTACTCGACGGTCGCCCACACCGGCCTTTTCCTCATCGGCATCGGCGTCCTCACCCCCGAGGCCGACGACGGGATCGCCCTCTATCTCATCGCCCACGCCGGAGTGAAGGCCGCGCTGTTCGCCTGCGCGGGCATCCTCCTCGACCGGTACGGGAGCGTCGACGAACTCGCGCTGTTCGGGAAGGCGCGGCAACTGCGCACCGTCGCCGCGCTGTGGGGCGTCGGCGCCCTGGGCCTGGCCGGGCTGCCTCCGTTCGGGACGGCGCTGGGCAAGGCCGTCACCGAGGAGGCGGTGGGCGGCGCCCTCGCCCTCGTCTACGTCGCCGCGTCCGCCGTCACCGGGGGAGCGGTGCTGCGGGTCGGCGCGCGGGTGTTCCTTGGGCTCGGGCCCCGGCCGAAGTCCGACGGGGAGTACGAGACCACCGGCGCCGGCGAGCGGCCGGAGACCCGGCGACGACTGTCCCGGGTGCCCGACACCATGACCGCCGTGCCGGCGCTGCTGCTCGCGGGAGCGCTGGCCGTCGGCACGGTCCCCGGCTTCGGCGGCCTCGTCGCGGACGCGGTCAACGAGGCCGGTTCCGGGGGAGTTGTCGTCACCTCCGTCCACTGGACCGTGCCCGGCGTCCTGCTCGGCCTCGCCTCGGCCCTCCTCGCGGTGGGGCTCACGGCCGTGGCGGTCACCCGCCCGGCGCTGCTCGCCGCCCCCGACCGGGCGCTGCCGCTGCGGCGCCTGCAGTCGGGACACATCGGCGACTACGTGGCATGGCTGCTGGTCGGCACGACACTGCTCGGGGTCCTGGCCCTGCCCGGGGTGCTGGGAGCCTGATCAGGCCCCGTACGTCACCTGCACCTCCGTGAAGCCGAGGGAGCGCAGCAGGCCCTCCAGCATGTTCGTGGTGTTCGTCTCGGCCCGCGCGGTCAGTCCGCTGTCCTTGGCCGCCTCGCCGATGTGGCGTACCGCAAGCTGTTGGACGGCGTGTTCGCTGTTGGGGTTGTCCGAGAAGAGGTCACCGAGCCGGTCGATCAGGCCGCGCTGCTTGGAGACGGTGTAGGAGTGGTCGGCGTCCAGCGCGGGCCTGCCGAGCCGGGCGTGCGGCAGCCGGAGCGCGGCCGACGTGCGGTCGCCGCCCACCGTCACGTCCCGCTCGCCGAGCCGGCCGAGGTCGACGTAGGCGTCCACGGAGCCCGCCCCGACGTACAGGGTGCGCGTGCCGCGGATCGCGTCGGGCAGGTACTTGGCGTCCTTCTCCAGGTCCACGACGACCTGGAAGGCGCCGGTGGCGGCGTCGTAACGGCTGATGTCCTTGATCGACTTGAGGAGTGCGGGTCCCGACCGGTCGTGCGTCTCGGTGCCGAACAGGTCCTTCAGACCCGGGAGTACGGCCAGCCGGATCCCGGCGAAGAACACCGCGAGCACTAGGACGACAGCGGTCACCAGCTTCGCCCACAGGGGCATCCGGGCGGGCAGCGCCTTGATGGAAGTCGACATGTCGATGGCCCTCCTTCCTCCTGTCCGGATGCCCGCCAAACTCCCCGTCAGGCCAATGAGTTGCCCGATCGGGGCGGCGATTTAGGCGAACGGCCCGTTCTCGGCGAAGGCGTGCGCGGCGAAGCGTTCGCCGATGCGGTGGTGGGTGACGGCGTCCGGGTGGAGCCGGTCGGGCAGCGGGAGTTCGGCGGCGTCGGCCGGGCCGTAGAGGTCGCGGCCGTCCAGGTGGTGCAGGTGCGGGTCCTCGGCCGCGCGCTGCGCCACGATCCGGGCCAGTTCGTCCCGGATCACACCCAGGGTGAGCTTTCCGCTCGCGCGCTCCGCCGGATCGCCCGCGGCCACGAACCGCAGCCGTCCGTCGGCGAGCGCGGAGAGGTCCGGGGCGCTGGGCCCGGGGGTGTCCTCGTGGATCGGGCACAGGATGGGGGAGACGACCAGCAGCGGCGCGCTCGGATGGCCCTCGCGGAGGGTGTCGAGGAAACCGTGGACGGCGGGTGTGAAGGCGCGCAGGCGCATGAGGTCGGTGTTGACCAGGTTGATGCCGAGCTTGACGCTGATCAGGTCCGCGGGAGTGTCCCGCATCGCGCGGGCGGTGAACGGGTCGAGCAGGGCGCTGCCGCCCAGACCCAGGTTGACCAGGTCCACCCCGCCGAGCGAGGCGGCGAGCGCGGGCCAGGTGCCGGTGGGGCTCGCGGCGTCGGAGCCGTGACTGATCGAACTGCCGTGGTGCAGCCACACCTTGCGGCCCCGGTCCGGTACGGGCTCGACGGGGGCGTCGGTGCGCAGCGCGACGAGTTCGGTGGTCTCGTCGTGCGGCAGCCAGATCTCCACGTCCTTGACCCGGTCGGGCAGGCCGGTGAAGCGGAGGGTGCCGGCCGGGCCGGGCCGGTGCTCGGCGGTCCCGGTGGTCATGTCGATGGTCAGCGTGTCGCCGCCGCTCACCCCGGCCCGCCCGGCCGCGCGGCCGTCGACGAGCAGGTCGTACACGCCGTCCGGGCGCGGCGGGGCACCCACGTAGACCCGTTTGGTGGGCACGGTGTCCAGTTCCACGGCGGTCGCCCCGGTACGGAAGACCAGCCGGACGCCGGACGGCTGGGCCTCCGCGAGGGCGAGCTGCGGATCGGCGCACTGGGCGCGGGCCCGGGCGGGCAGCCGGTGCGGCAGGACGCCCCGCGCGGTGCGCTCCAGGTCGAGGGCGCCGCGCAGGAGGTCCGCGGTGATGGGCGTGGTGATCCAGTCGTGCCGGGTGGTGTGCATGACCTCATGCCTGTGGGTCGGGGTGTGCGCGGGCCTGTGACGTGGAGTGTGCGCAGGCCTGTGAGGTGGGGTGTGCCGGACGGTTGCGGGGTCAGGGCGCGGGCCAGTTGCGCAGCAGCGCGTCGAGGGCGTCCACGATCCGGGTCCAGGTCTCCTCGGTGTCGGGGGCGCTGTGGCTGAACCCGCCCCCCAGCTCCAGGCTCACGTAGCCGTGGAAGACGCTGCCCAGCAGCCGGACCGCATGGGTCTGGTCCGGTTCCGTCAGGTCGTAGCCCCGCAGGATCGCCCGGGTCATCTGCGCGTGCCGGACACCGGCGCTCGCGGCGGCCGTCTGCGGGTCGAGCCGCAGCTGGGCCGCCGCATAGCGGCCGGGATGCTCCCGGGCGTAGTCGCGGTAAACGTTCGCGAAGGCGGCCAGGGCGTCCTTGCCGGCCCGGCCCGCGAGGGCGTGGGCGGCCCGGTCGGCCAGTTCCTCCAGGGCGAGCAGGGCGATCCCGGTCTTGAGGTCCTGGGAGTTCTTCAGGTGCGAGTACAGGCTCGCGACCTTGACGTCGAACCGCCGGGCCAGCGCCGAGACGGTCACCTGCTCGAAGCCGACCTCGTCGGCCAGCTCGGCCCCCGCCCGGACCAGGCGTTCGGTGGTCAGTCCCGCGCGTGCCATAACCATCCCTTCTTTCGACATAAACGATTATGCAACTACCTAAAGCTTTTAGGCAAGCCCTCCGAAGCTGGCCTGCGTAGCATGAGCCGCGGACTTTGATGATCATGCGAGGAGCGGATCGTGCGAGACATCGCCGTCTTCAGTGGCAGTGCCCATCCCGAGCTGGCCCAGGAGGTCTGCGCGCACCTCGGCGTACCCCTCAGCCCCACCCGGGTCAGCCGGTTCGCCAACGACTGTCTGGAGGTGCAGCTTCAGGCCAATTGCCGCGAGCGCGACGTCTTCCTGGTCCAGCCGCTGGTCAGACCGGTGCAGGAGCACCTGGTGGAGCTGCTGATGATGTGCGACGCGGCGCGCGGCGCCTCCGCTGGCCGTATCACGGTCGTCATGCCGCACTACTCCTACGCCCGCTCCGACAAGAAGGACGCGCCGCGCATCTCGCTGGGCGGCCGGCTCGTCGCGGACCTGCTGGTGGCGGCCGGCGCGAGCCGGGTCCTCGCCATGACCCTGCACGCCCCGCAGGTGCACGGCTTCTTCTCGGTGCCGGTGGACCATCTGCACGCGCTGCGCGAACTCGCCGCGCACTTCCAGAGGTACGACCTCTCACGCACCACCGTCGTCTCCCCTGACCTCGGCAACGCCAAGGAGGCAGCCGCCTTCGCCCGGCTCATCGGCGCGCAGGTCGCCGCCGGCGCCAAGCAGCGGTTCGCGGACGACCGGGTGAGCATCAACTCGGTGATCGGCGAGGTGACCGGGCGGGACGTGATCGTGCTGGACGACGAGATCGCCAAGGGCAGCACGGTGCTGGAACTCCTGGAGCGCCTGCGCGAGTTGGGGCCGCGCTCGATCCGGGTGGCCTGTACGCACGGGCTCTTCTCGGCGGGTGCGCTCAAGCGGCTGAGCGAGCAGCCCGACGTGCTGGAGATCGTCTGCACCAACACCGTGCCGGTGCCCGTGGAGGACCACAGGGAGTACAAGGCCAAACTGCGCATCCTGTCCATCGCCCCGGCGCTCGCCGAGGCCGTCCGCCGGATTCACAACGGTGAGTCCGTCAGCGCCCTGTTCGACGCGCCCCGCAGCGAATAGACATGAAGAACGGGCAACAGTGGAGCCGCGCTTGACATCACCCACCTGACCAGGAGGGCTCGCAGTGGCGAAGGCGAAGTTCGAGCGGACCAAACCGCACGTGAACATCGGCACCATCGGTCACATCGACCACGGCAAGACCACTCTCACGGCGGCCATCACGAAGGTGCTGCACGACAAGTTCCCCGATCTCAACCCCTTCACGCCGTTCGACCAGATCGACAAGGCGCCCGAGGAACGGCAGCGTGGCATCACCATCTCGATCGCGCACGTCGAGTACCAGACCGAGCGGCGGCACTACGCGCACGTCGACTGCCCCGGACACGCCGACTACATCAAGAACATGATCACGGGCGCCGCCCAGATGGACGGCGCCATCCTCGTCGTCGCGGCCACCGACGGCCCGATGCCGCAGACCAAGGAACACGTGCTGCTGGCCCGGCAGGTGGGCGTGCCCTATGTCGTCGTCGCCCTCAACAAGACGGACGTGGTGGACGACGAGGAGATCCTGGAGCTCGTCGAGCTGGAGGTGCGCGAGCTGCTCACCGAGTACGAGTTCCCCGGCGACGACGTGCCGGTGGTGCGGGTCTCCGCGCTCAGGGCCCTGGCGGGCGACCCGCAATGGACCGCGTCGGTGCTCGAACTCCTCGACGCCGTCGACCGGTTCGTGCCCGAGCCGGTGCGGGACGTGGACCGGCCGTTCCTGATGCCGATCGAGGACGTGTTCACCATCACCGGCCGGGGCACGGTCGTCACCGGCCGGATCGAGCGCGGCACGCTGCGGGTCCACAGCGAGGTGGAGATCATCGGCATCCACGAGCAGAAGACCAGGACCACGGTCACCGGCGTGGAGATGTTCCGCAAGCTGCTCGACGAGGGCCGGGCGGGCGAGAACGTCGGTCTGCTGCTGCGGGGCGTCAAGCGCGAGGAGGTCGAGCGCGGGCAGGTCGTCATCAAGCCCGGATCCGTCACCCCGCACACGGAGTTCGAGGCGCGCGCCTACATCCTGTCCAAGGACGAGGGCGGCCGGCACACGCCCTTCTTCCAGAACTACCGTCCCCAGTTCTACTTCCGCACCACGGACGTGACGGGCGTCGTCACCCTGCCCCGGGGCACCGAGATGGTCATGCCGGGCGACAACACCACCATGCACGTCGAGTTGATCCAGCCCATCGCCATGGAGGAAGGGCTGAAGTTCGCCATCCGGGAGGGCGGGCGGACGGTGGGCGCCGGTCAGGTCACCCGGATCATCAGGTAGCCGTCACGGCGAACAGCCGTCGCGGCGGCCGGCGTTGCAGCCAATACCGTCACAACCAACACCGTCACAGCGATCCGGACGCGGTCTCGGGCTGGCCCAGGGCCGCGTCCAGCGTCGGTCGCGCGGGCAGCAGCCGCGTGAGGCCGGTGACCCGGAAGACGCGCAGGGTCAGCGGGTGGGTGCACACCAGGTGCAACTGCCCGCCGCGCTCCAGCACCCGGCTGCGAGCCCGGTACAGCAGGCGCAGCCCCGAGCAGTCGAAGAACTCGACGTGCCGCAGATCGATCACGACGCGGGCGCCGGGCCGGCCGGTCGCGCGGTCCAGGTGCGGAGTGATCTCCGTGGCCGCCGCGATGTCGATCTCGCCGTGGAACTCCAGCACCGTGTGTCCGCGGTCCTGATGGATGCGCAGGTGCCGGGTGAGCGGTGCGGGCTCCTGTCGCACGACGGCGTCACCTCCCACCCGCTCCCGGAAATCCGTCCCCGCCCGTCAAGTTACCCTCGATGGAGGGAATTTGAGCATGTTCGATTGACATATGTCTTCGAGTTTGGCGCGTGTCCGCCGGTGAACGTTCCGGGTGCCCGCCGCGTCGAAGGAGCGGAACACACAGGGGGCAACGGCCGAGGAACGGGGGCGGGGACATGCGCAGAGGCCTGGTGACGGTGACGGTGCTGGCGGCCGTGACGCTGGTGGCGTGCGACGACGGGAGCGGAGCGGACCTGGTGGTCGACGGCACGCCGCCGGACACGCCGTACCGCGGCTCGTTGCACATCGCCACCAAGTCCATGGACGAGTTCGGTCCGCGGGCCCTGCGCAGCCAGTCCGGGGCCGCGGGCCGCGCGTTGGAGTGCGACGGCGAGATCTACGCCGGCGACGGGCCCGACGGGTGGAGCCGGGGGGACGGCGGGGCGACCCCCGAGGAGGGCCTGAAGATGTTCTTCGACATGTTCCAGCCCGAGTTCCCCCGTGAGGGCTACCGCGTGGAGCACCGGGAAGCGGACCGCGTGCTGTACTCCTACGACGTCGGTCGCCGCACCAAGGTGGCCGTCGTGGTCGCCAAGGACCAGAAGGGCCGCCCCGGTTGGGGGCCGGAGACCAACGCCTCCTGCGATCCCGCGGAACTCCCTGCGAGCTTCACGGACTCGCTGGAGACGGAGATCTGGACGGACAAGGACGGCGGGCGGGTGCCGATCACGCGGATCACCAGCTACGCCGGCGCCGAGCACTGCGACTGGCAGCGGGCGCACTTCCTGGACCTGGGCAGCGGCGACGAGCGCAGGAGCTACGTCCGTGACCCCCACGGGGTGTTCGACGCCGAGGCCGTGCTGACCGCCCCCTACGACGGCGACGTCCGCATGCCCGCCGACGCGCACGACACCGGATACCGCTACCACGACCGGCGGTTGTGGCTGACGGACGACCGCTCCACGGCGTACGTCCGCACACCCCACGGCGTGGAGGCCTGGCCCCGCGCCAAGGACACCCTCGGCTGCAAGTGACCCGGCCCCGGCGCCCGCCGGGGCGTACCCCTCACCGGCTCCGGTGCAGCGCGACCAGCAACTGCCAGACCTGGTGGGCCACTTCGTCCGAGGTGGCGTCCAGGAGCCCGTGCAGCCAGTCGGCCAGCACCCCGGCGAACGTGGCGGCCACCGCCGAGGCGACCAGCGGGGCGTCCGCCGCGCCCGCCAGCTCCCGCTCGGCCAGGCTGCGGGCCCGCAGGTCCCGGTGGAGCACCCGGCCGAGCGGACCGCCGCCGCCCGGCGTCAGCAGCGTCCGGTACAGGGCCGCGTGCGGGGCGAGGCCCGCGAAGAACTCCAGCAGCGCGGGCGGGGCGTGC
Organism: Streptomyces olivochromogenes; assembly: GCF_021538895.1. Lineage (GTDB taxonomy): Bacteria > Actinomycetota > Actinomycetes > Streptomycetales > Streptomycetaceae > Streptomyces > Streptomyces olivochromogenes_A. The sequence continues at coordinate 119,333 of NZ_JADDRL010000006.1, forward strand.
ACCGGGTCGGGCCGCCCGCGCCAGGCGTGCAGCGCGTCCACCGCCTCCCGCACCACGTCCGCGCAGGTGTCCACGGCCAGCGCCTGAAGGCCGTCGTAGTGCACGTAGAACGTGGCGCGGCCGACCCCGGCCCGGCGGGCCAGCGCGGCGACGCCCACCTCCTCCAGCGGCCGTTCGGCGCACTCCTCGAGCAGGGCGGCCCGCAGCCGTGCCCGGGTGCGGGCGGCGCGCGGGTCCTCGGGCACGTCCCCGGTCACCGGGCGGCGAGGACGGCGGCCAGGGCGAGCGCGCCGGGCAGTGCCTGTACGACCAGGATGCGACGGTTGGCGGTGGCCGCGCCGTACACGCCCGCGACCACGACGCACGAGGTGAAGAAGACCCGCGCGCCGAACCCGGTCGGATCCGCGGCGATCAGGCCCCACACCAGGCCCGCCGCCAGAAAACCGTTGTAGAGCCCCTGGTTGGCGGCCAGCGGCGCGGTCGCCCGCGCCATCTCGGGATCGAAACCGTGCAGGGAGCGGCCCGGCTTCTTCTGCCACAGGAACATCTCCAGCACCAGGATGTACGCGTGCAGCGCGGCCACCAGGCCGACCAGTACGTTCGCCACGATTTCCATGATCGGTGGACCCCTCCATGACTTGGACAGGTGTCCAATATAGCTGGACAGCTGTCCAGGAAGTCACCCGGCGGGGTCCTCCCGGTGACGGAAGCCCCCGCGCAGCTCCCGGGCGCGCAGGGCGAGCTGCATCTCGAACCGGGCCGCCGGATCGTGCAGCAGGTCGCCGAACAACTCGTCGAGCTGCCGCATCCGGTAGCGGACCGTCTGCGGGTGCACCGCGAGGCGCGCGGCGACCTCGGCGACACCCCGCCCGGACTGGAGCCAGCCCAGCAGGGTCTCGGCCAGCCGCTCGCGCTGCGGCGGACGCACCTGCTCCAGCGGGCGCAGCCGGCGCTCGGCGATGGCGTCCACCAGCGCGTCGTCCCGGGACAGCAGCAGCGTGGACAGGTGGTCCTGGCAGCGCACGATCCCGCTGTCCGCCCCGGTGTCGGCGAGGACCCCACGCCGTACCAGCTCCAACGCCTCGGTCGCCCAGCGCAGCGACCGCGCGCCCTCGTGCAGCGCGACCGTGGGACCCATCGCGGCGCGCAGCCCGTGCAGCGCCCCGGCCACCGCCCGGGCCCGGCCCGGCCCCTCCGGGTCGGGCACCACCAGCACCGCGGGCTGCAGGTCGAACCGGGTCAGGAACTCCGGCGGCACGATCGGCTCCACCTCGGTCGGCGGCCGGTGCTCGACCGCCACCACCGCGAGCGCCCGCGGCGGCGTCCAGCGCGCGGCGTGCGCCAGTTCGGCGATCGCCTCGGCCGAGGCCGGCGGATCGGCGGTGAGCAGGTCGACCAGCCGGGCCCGCCGCTGCCGCAGCTCTCCCGCCGCGTGCAGCCGGGCCTCGGTGTAGCCCGCCGTCGTCGCGGCCGCCATCTCGTCGAGGTGCAGGAACAGCGCCTCGCCGAACGCGCCCAGCACATGACGGGGCAGTACGCCTTCGTCGACCAGCGCGTTCACCCGGCGCCAGGTGACCCGGGCGCCCAGCCGGAGCGCCCACTGGAACGAGTCGAGGCTGCGCCCCTCCTCCGCCTCCCCGCGGCCGATGCGCTGGTACGTGGCCTTCACCGGCGCCCAGTCGGTGTCCGGCTCGGCCATCCGCTCCAGCAGCCCGCGCAGCGCGTGGTCGACTCCCCGGTGCACCCCCTGCATGTACGTGTCGTCCATCGGGCGGGCGTACTCGGGGATCTCCGTCCTGATCGCCCGGACGACCTCCTCGGTGATATCGGCGAAATAGGGGCGCAGTCGGTCGTGCAGACCGGACGGCAACGCCTTGAACGGGCCGCTCGTGTCGACTTGTCCCCCCGTTGTTCTCTTCGGCACGGCGGTGACGATACCCGCGGGTAACCAGCGCGGGCTCATCGGTTCCGGACAGTTGCCCGCGTGCGGATTGTCACCCGGGGACAAAGGGCGAGACGACAAGTCCCCTGGTCCGTAAGGGGTTTTGTCGATCCGGAGGGCCTGCCGGAGAGTGACGGAACCCTCACGTCCGCGAACCCGTGCGGTTGATCCTTTGGGGTTCAAACCCGATAAGCTCCAGTCCGGCGCTGCGAGTTGACGTGACCGCGATGGGTCGACCCGTAGTGCGTACTCATGAGTGCGGCCTTTGCACATCCCCCCGTTTTCGATCGTGTTGCTTTCGAAGGATGCAGATGGAACTCGCCACTCCGCCCCCGGCGGCGCGGGCCCCTGTCGCCTGGTACAGCTGGTGGCTGATGCCACTGGCCTTAGGAGGTGGAACGGTTGCCGCCACGTTCATGAGCTCGGAGCGAATAACCGCCGCCGTGGCCGGTGCTGCCGCCACGGCCGCCGGCTCCGTGTGCGTGCGGCTGCTGATTCGCGCACAGAAACAACTGCGCGGCGCGGAAGGCAGCTTCCGTACCTCGCAGGCCGAGCACTCGCAGCAGTGGCAGCAGCATGTCGCGGGTCTGGAGCGGAAGTTCGCCGTCGAGCGCGCCGCACTGGAGACCCAGCTCGGCGAGCAGGCCTCCGCCCACGAGGCCCAGCTCGGCGAGCGGACGGCGCTCTACGAGGCGCAACTCGCCGACACCTCCCGGGCGTACGAGGAGCGGCTGGCCGACCAGGCCGCGTCCTACGAGGCGCAGCTCATCGACCGGGCCGAGGTCTGGCAGGACCAGGTCGCCCACCAGCGGACCGCCGTCTCCCGGCTCGCCGGCGAGCAACTGCCCGACGCGCTGCGGCGACTGCGTGCCGGTGAGGGCATCGACGACCTGCTGCCGGCGACCGAGCGGAGCGCGCAGGTCGACAAGGAACTCCAGGCGGATCTCCGCCGGATCCTGCGGACCTCCCTGATCGGTGTCGAGGAGGAGTTCAACCGCTCGACCTCCGCCGAACAGGCCGTGATCAGCCTCGGCAACCGTATCCACGTGCTGACCAGCAAGCTGCGCGGCCGCCTGCACGAGATGCAGGGCGAGCACGGCCGGCTGCCCGCCGTGGCCCGGGGCCTGATGGAGCTGGACCAGGAGCTCGGCCCCGCCGACTCCCTCGCCGCGAGCGTCGGCGTGCTCGGCGGCTCAGACCGGCCGGGACGGCAGTGGCAGGAGCCGCAGCGGCTGCTCAGCGTGGTGCGCGGCGGTATCGGCCGGATCAAGGACTTCCACCGGGTCGAGGTCCGTCATCTGCCCGAACTCGGCGTCGACGGCGGCCTGGTGGACCACCTCACGCTGATCTTCTCCCACCTCCTGGACAATGCGGCCCGCTACTCGCCGCCCACCGAGCCGGTGCTCGTCTCCGGCAAGGAGGTGCCGAACGGCGTCGGCATCGAGATCCAGGACTCGGGCAAGGGCCTGAGCGAGGAGAAGAAGCGCGAGGCCGAGCACTCCCTCGCGGGCACCGCGGCCGGACCCGGTCTCGGTGGCATCTCCGAGGACGCCAACATCGGCCTGCGCGTCGTCGGTATCCTCGCCCGCCGCTACGGCATCCGCGTCACCTTCGCGGACTCGCCGTGGCTCGGCACCTCGGTGGTCGTGGTGGTCCCGCACAAGTACTTCAGCCCCCTGCCGACGGCCGCCCCGGCCACCACCCCCGCCGCCGGAACCCCGGTCACCGGGACCCCCGCCGTCTCCGCCCCCGAGACGGCGACGGTCCAGGGCCCCTTCACCACGGAGGCGTCGGCGGCCGGCATCGCGGACACGGTGGACACCACGGAGACCACGCCGGGCGGACTGCCCCGGCGCAGGAGCAGGCGCCGCGAGACGGAGCCGGCCGAGCAGCCCGCCCGGACCGAGTCCGCCACCGTCGCCCCTGTTCCACCGGACGAGTCCTTCGCCGGCCTGGCCGCCTTCGCGACCGCGGGCCGCGATGCCACCGGGTCCGGCCCGTCCGCCGTCGACGGGGAGGCCGCCGGGGCCGGGCCGAGGCCCGCCGACACGGAGTTCGGCGAGCTCCGGAGGCAGGCGCCCGGCCGCGAGTCCACCGAGCACCGCACTGAAGAGAGTGACAAGTCCATATGACGCAGCAGGGAACCGACGTGAGCTGGGCGCTCCGCGATCTGGTGGAGAGCATCCCCGAGATCCGCTTCGCCCTCGTGGCCTCCAGCGACGGCAAGGCCATCACCTCATTCGGCGCCGAGGACCCCGATGACGTGGACCGCTTCGCGGCCGTGGTGGCCGGACTGCAGGCGCTGGCCCAGCCGGTGGCCGAGCAGTTCCCCAAGTACGCGGGCCAGCTGCGGCTCGCGATGATCGAGGTCGACGGAGGTCATCTGTTCGTCGTGCGTGCCGGTGTCGAGACGTATCTGGGCGTCCTCGCCCGCGAGGGTCTCGACCAGGGCCTGCTCGGACACCAGATGAGGGACCTGGCTCGTCGGATGGGTGAGCTCCTCGGCACCACTCCGCGCCTGGAGGAGCACTCTGGATGAGTGCTCCCCGCCGGCCCACGGACCCGTCCGGTCTCGAGCGCTACTACGTCCTCACGGGAGGGCGCAGCGGACCGGGCGGGGCGGCGTCGAGCCTCGACGTGGCGACCCTCATCGTCTCCCTCACCGCTCCCCATCCGGGTATGCAGCACGAGCACGAGGACATTCTCCGGCGCTGCCGTGATCCGTTGTCGGTGGCCGAGCTCGGCGCCCACCTCGGATTGCCCTTCAACATTCTCGCGGTGCTGTTGGCGGATCTGCTGGAGGCAGGCCGTATTGAAGCCCGTGACCCCATTCCGGCGCACCACGCCGGACGCGGGCCCGACCTCGCGCTCCTTCAGGAGGTACTCAGTGGACTTGAAAGGCTTTGACCGTCCCGGCCGGCCCGCCGCCGGGGGCACTCGCTCGGTCAAGGTGATGATCGCCGGCGGGTTCGGTACCGGGAAGACCACCCTGGTCCGCTCCGTCAGCGACATCAAGCCGCTCACCACCGAGGAGACCCTCACCCAGGCCAGCGTCGGCGACGATCACCTGATCGGGGTCGCGGACAAGACCGAGACCACCGTCAGCCTGGACTTCGGCAAGATCAGCCTCAACGACAGCCTGATGCTGTACCTGTTCGGCACCCCGGGCCAGGAGCGGTTCTGGTTCCTGTGGAACGGCCTGTTCAAGGGCGCGCTCGGCGCGATCGTCCTGGTCGACACCCGCCGCCTGGCCTCCAGCTTCCGGGCGATCGAGGAGATGGAGCGGCAGGACGTGCCGTTCGTCATCGCGCTGAACATCTTCCCGGACTCCAAGCAGCACCCGATCGAGGAGATCAGGGACGCCCTGGACATCTCGCCGGACATCCCCGTCGTGGCGTGCGACGCCCGCGACCGGGCCTCCAGCCGTGACGTACTGATCGCCCTGATACGTCATTTGAAGGAACGGTCCGCCATCGCACTGGAGCCCCGATGAACGACCAGAACCTCGACAGTCCCGACGCCCCCCGCGGCTGCCCGGTCGCGCACGGTTCGGCCGAACTGGCCCGGCTGTACGGGCCCGAGGCGGCGACCGACCCGTTCGGCATCTACGAGCGGTTGCGCAAGGAGCACGGCGCCGTCGCGCCGGTGCTGCTGGAGGGCGACATCCGCGCCTGGCTGGTGCTGGGCTACCGGGAGAGCCGGCGGGTGCTCGACAATCCCCGCCAGTTCGCCCGGGACGGGCGGACCTGGCGGGACTGGCGGGAAGGACGGGTCGCGGAGACCTCCGCGCTGATCCCGATGCTCGGCTGGCGTCCCGACTGCGTGTCCCAGGACGGCGAGCCGCACCGCAGGCTGCGCGGTGCCGTCAACGATGTGCTGCAGGCTGCCGTCGGCCGCGGTATCCGGCGCCACGTCACGCACTTCGCCAACAAGATGATCGACGGGTTCGCGGACAGCGGCCGCGCCGATCTGGTGGCGGACTACGCCGACTATCTGCCGATGCTCGTGATGTCCCGCATTCTGGGGCTCGGCGAGGCGGAGGGGCGCCGGCTGGTCGAGTCGTGCGCCCAGGTGCTCAAGGGCGGCGAGGACGCCGTGATGCACGACGGCAGGATCAGGGAGATCTTCGGTGAACTCGCCGAGCGCAGGCGGTCCGAACCCGGCTCCGACCTCGCCACCGGCCTGCTGGAGCATCACGCGGGTCTCGACCACGACGAGGTCGTCCACCACCTGCGCGTGGTGCTGATCGCCGCGCACGTCACGACCAACCTGCTGGCCCGGGTGCTGCAACTGGTCCTGACCGACGCCTCCCGGCTCTCCGGGCTGATCAGCGGTCAGCTGAACATCTCGGCGGTGGTGGAGGAGGTCATGTGGAACTCTCCGCCGCTGGCCGTCCTGCCGGGGCGCTTCGCCGCCAGCGACGTCGAACTGGGCGGGCACCGCATCGAGGAGGGCGACCTGCTCGTGCTCGGTCTCGCCCCGGGCAACCTCGACCCCGAGGTCCGGCCCGACCCGGGTGTCTCGGTGCAGGGCAACCAGGCGCACCTGGCGTTCGGCGCGGGCCCGCACGAGTGCCCCGGGCAGAGCATCGGTCAGTCCATGATCGAGGTTGCGGTGGACGTCCTGCTGCACCGGCTGCCGGGCCTGCGGCTGGCCGTGCCGGCGGATGAGCTCACCACGACCGCCTCCACCTGGGATTCCCGGCTGGACGGGCTGCCGGTCGAGTTCCCGGTGTGAGCACGGCGCTGCCCGGTCGGAATCCCGACCGGGCAGCGCGCTTTGAGTCATGGGCCGTACGGGAATTCCGGAACGGGATCGAGGCGTCAGCCGTCGAGCCAGTCGCCCGCGAGGGCGGAAGGATGGTATCCCGTGGCGTTCCAGAGGAAATGCGGGTGGGCGCAGCCGAACATGTAAGCGAGCAGCGCGGTGTCTTCCCTCCCGGTCTCAGGGTCGTACAGGGTGTAGAACTGTTCACTTCCGACTGCTCCGGCGTCCTGCTGGATTTCACGAGCGCGGTCCGGGGACGGTGCGGCGCCGGCTGCCTCCACGGCGGCGATGTAGGTGCGGCGCAGGATCTCCCACGCGGTGTCGGTGTTGCCGTGCCAGGGGCCGTGCAGCGCTTCGAAGGCATGGAGCTCGGCGTCGAAGAGGGCCCATGTCCGCGGGAATTGGTCTCGGCAGCGTGCGGACAGCTCGGCGGTCCGGGGGCTCAGCGCCGGTGCGGTGGGCCGCGGGGCGATCGTGAGGGTGGTGCCGCCGGTGAGGATGCCGCTGCAGGCGTTGGGCTGCAGGTCGCAGAGCGGGCACTCCTCGGCCGGGGGGAGGCCCTGGGTGATGCCGTCGAACCACAGGGCGTGGCGGCCGGTGAGCCCCAACCAGACGACGGTGCTGGTCATCAGCCACGTGTTCCACATCGGGGTGTGCGCCTCGGGCATGCAGCCGTACTTGACGAGAGCGATGGCGCAGGCGGTGTAGAGGGCCTTGGTGTGGGTGGGCATGTCGGCGAGCCAGATGTTGCTGATCTCGCCGGTGAGGGCATCGGCCCGTACGTCGGTCATGTCGTCGATGACGCGGCACAGCAGCAGGGAGGCGAGGTGCTCCTGCTGCCAGAGTTCGGTGTCGGGCGAGACGTGCCAGAACAGGCAGTCCAGCATCTGCAGGGCCGCGTAGGTGCTTTCGCCGAGTGGGTTGCTCTGGGGGAGTTCGACGTTGCCCGCGTGGTGCTGCTGGAGCCAGTACTCGTCGACGGATCGCTTGTGGGCTGCGTAGAGTCCGCAGACCAGGGCCCGTGCGCTGTTGGTGCTGAAATTCTCGGCCAGGCGGCCTTCGGCGAGTTGGGTGAGGCGCGTGGTGTCGATGGTGTCGATCACGCGCTTGTATTCGTGGAAGACGAGTATGTCGTCCTCGAAGCGGTGGCGGAGGCCAGAGTCACGCTCAAGATCGTTTATCTGCCGCACCCAGATCCATCCAGCGGTCAGGACGCTGTCGAGCTCCTCGCGGTACGGCCAGGTCTTGACGGTGAGGGGCCGACCAGCGCTCTGCCGCCAACCGTAGTCACCCAGCGTGCGGGCGGGGGGCGTGGGCAGCCGGCGGCACAGAGGACAGGCGCAGGCGGTTATTCGCTCCTCCTCGCGCGGCGGGGTGAGTGCCCGGCTCCGCCAGGCCCCTTCCAGCATCATGCAGGTCAGTCGGCATATCTCGACATCGGTGCTGACTTGGGGGAAGGCTTCTTCGATCAGGCGCAGGCTGGTGTCGAGTCGCCGCAACCTGGCGTCGCCCTCCTCGTCGGGTGGGAGGAACGCGCGCGGCGCTATGTGGAGAGCTCCCTCCACATGCAGCGTGGTGCTGGACCGGGGGGATCCGAATGCGTCCAGCCGCTGCTGAGCGGCGTCCTGGCACCGTTGGTGCTCCTCCGTGCTCCCGTCGACGCGTTCCATCAAGAGGCGGGCCAGGGCGTCCCCCGCCTCCGTGGGCCGGAGCACGGGCGTGTCGAAGGGCACGTCGAACCTGACGTCCTGAGGCATGCGAGTCCTTTCGGAGACGGAACGCAGAGCCCCCCGCCCCTGCGAACGGGCGGCCAGATGGCCGCCCGTGCACTCGAACTGAGCTTCGTGGTGCGAAAGTTGACCGAGAAGCGATACGAGGCTGCCCAGAGCGTAAATGATCTATACCGTGACACGGCCGTGACGTGTGTTACTGCTCATGCCTCGTGAGCCGCGTACACTCGCGCGCCCCCCACATAGGTGAGCGCCACCTTCGTCTCCGCGATCGCCTCGGGCGGACCGGCGAACGGGTCACGGTCCAGCACCACCAGATCGGCCAGCGCCCCGACGCTCACCCGCCCGCCGTCGTCCAGATGGTTCACGTACGCCGTACCCGCCGTGTACGCCGTGAGGGCCTCCGCGAGCCCGAGGCGCTCGCCGGCCAGGAACACCGGGCCGTCGCCGCCCGGTTCGACGCGGTTGACCGCGACATGGATGCCCTGGATCGGATCCGCGCTGCTCACCGGCCAGTCGCTGCCCGCCGCGAGCCGCGCCCCGGAGCGCAGCAGCGCCCCGAACGGGTACTGCCACGCGGCCCGTTCGGGCCCGAGGAAGGGGATCGTCAGCTCGTCCATCTGCGGCTCGTGCGCGGCCCACAGCGGCTGGATGTTGGCGGTGGCGCCGAGCCGGGCGAAGCGCGGCACGTCGTCCGGGTGGACGACCTGGAGGTGCGCCAGATGCGGCCGGGTGTCGCTCGGCCCGTTCACGGCGCGGGCCGCCTCGATCGCGTCGAGGGCGTCGCGTACGGCCCGGTCGCCCAGCGCGTGGAAGTGGCACTGGAAGCCGAGCGCGTCCAATTCGGTCACGTACTTGGGCAGTTGACCGGCGTCGATGAAGCTGGCGCCGCGATTGGCGGTGGCGCAGCCGCACTTGTCGAGGTAGGGCTCCAGCAGCGCCGCCGTCCCGGTCTCCGCGACCCCGTCAAGCATCAGTTTCACGCTGCCCGCCCGAAACCGGCCGTGGCTGAACGCGGCCCGGCGCTCGACGAGTTCGGGGATCTGCTCGGCCCCGCGCTCCCGGTCCCACCACAGCGCGCCCACCACCCGCGCGGTCAGCGAGCCGTCGCGGGCGGCCGCGAGATACGCGTCGGCCGGGTTGTCCATGCCGAGGAAGTCGCCGACGAGGGCGTCCTGCCAGGCCGTGATGCCGAGCGCGTGCAGATGGCGCTGGGCGTGCAGCAGCGCGGCCAGCCGGTCGGCCGCGGTGGCCCCCGGCGTGAGGCGGCCGACCAGCTGCATCGCGCCCTCCTGGAGCGTGCCGCTCGGCTCACCGGAGGCGTCCCGGTCGATCCGGCCGTCGGCCGGGTCGGGGGTGTCCCGGGTGATGCCGGCGAGCTCCAGGGCGCGGCTGTTGACCCAGGCGCCGTGGTGGTCGCGGTTGGGCAGGTAGACCGGCCGGTCGGGGACGGCCGCGTCCAGCAGCTCCCGCGTCGGCGTACCGCCCTCGAAGGCCTCCATCGACCAGCCGCCGCCGAGGATCCACTCCCGCTCGGGGTGGGTGGCGGCGTACACGCGGACGGCGGCCAGGGTCTCCGCGGCGGTCTTCGCGCCGGTCAGGTCGCACTGGGTGAGTTCGAGTCCGGCCGGCACGGGGTGGATGTGCGCGTCCTGGAAGCCGGGCAGCAGCAGCCGTCCGGCGAGGTCCACCACCTCGGTCCGGGGCCCGGCGAGTTCGCGCACCTCGTCGTGCCCGACGGCGGTGATCCGGTCACCGGTGACGGCGACGGCAGTCGCCGTGCGGCCCTCGGGGGTGAGGACGGGGCCGCCGGTGAAGAGGAGATCAGCGTGCATGTTCTCTTTCCTTGGGATCAGTTGGGGGTGGCGATCAGCTGCGGCGCGTCGGCGTCCGTGCCGTCGCCGGTGCGGAAGTACGGGGAGCGGCGCACCCACTTGGCGTACGCGGCGGCCACGAAGCCGGACGCGATCATCGCCAGGGGCATGAGCAGCAGGAACCAGCCGTTGTCCGCGCGGAGTTCGAGACGGTCGGCGGAGTCGTAGAAGGACCAGCCGAGGTAGCCGCCGAGGCCGAGGAGCGCGGCGGCGCTCAGAGCGGGCAGCACCACCGCCCGCACGCCCTGCCCCAGGTCGGTGCGCAGCAGGGAGCGGAAGCGTACGGCGGCGGCGAGCGCGGTGAGCGCGTAGGAGAGCGCAACGACGATGCCGACGGCGTTCACGGTCGCCAGGATCATGTCGGCGAGCCGCGGGATCACCAGGGCGAGCGCGGCCACCGCGGTGGAGATCGCCCCGATCAGCAGCGTGCCGGCCGCCGGTGTCCCGTACCGGGCGCTGATCCTGGACCACACCGGGCCGACGGTACGGTCCCGGCTCATCGCGAACATGCCGCGCGCCGTGGGAATCACCCCGGCCTGCAGCGAGGCCACGGCCGAGAACATCAGGGCCACCAGCGGCAGCGCTGCCAGCGGCTGCGCGGCCAGCCGGTCGCCGAAGTACGCGAGCCCCTCGGCGCCGTGCCCGGCCAGCTCCTGCTCGGACAGCACCCGCTGGAAGGCGACGGAGCCGAGCAGGAACAGTCCCAGCATCGTCACCAGGGTGATCATTCCGGCGCGGGAGGCGTCCCGCGGGTCGCGGACCTCCTCGTTGACGCTGAACGCGACCTCGAAGCCCCAGTAGCAGAACACCGACAGCAGCATCCCCTGCGCGAGCGCCGACACCGACGGGATGGCGAAGGGGTTGAACCAGGAGAGGCTGAAGTCGTGTTGGCCGGCGACGATGCCGTAGCCGCAGAACCCGAGCAGTACGACGTACTCGAAGATCAGCAGGCCGCTCTGCAGCCGCGCCGCGGTGCGGATGCCGGTCACGGCGGTCAGCGTGACGGCGATCAGGATCCCGATGCCCACCGCCGTCGACTGCGCGGTCGACCCCGGATCCAGCGTGAGCCCGGCCAGTCGGTGGAGCCCGGCCTCGCCGGCCAGCTGCAGGATCGACGACCCGGTGACCGCCGTGGTGTACGCGAGGAACGCGATGGACGCCGTGAGGTTCACCCAGCCGACCATGAAGCCGAGCCACGGGTTGAGCGAACGTCCCACCCACACGTACCCGTTGCCGGCGTTGGGCTCCACCTTGTTCAGCCGGGAGAAGGCGCCCGCGATCCCCAGGATCGGCAGGAACGCCAGCAGCATGATGGCCGGCAGGTGCAGCCCGACCACCGCGGCCGTTACCCCGAGGCCGATGCCGATGCTGGTGGTCGCGGCCGTGCTGGACGCGGCGACGGCGACGCCGTCCAGGACACCGAGGGACTTGCGCAGCTCCTGCTTCAGGGGCGGGTCGACACCGTAGGGCTTATCGGTCATGGCCAGCTCTCCGCTCGCACCGGGGGGCCTGGTCGGCCCCGGTGACCGCACATGAAACTGCCCGTGCACTTCACAGGTCAACGCTGTTGTCGTAAGGTTCCCGCACACTCCAGGGAGGGGTCCCATGACCGAACGTGTCGTTCCGCCGGCGGCCCGCGTGCGCCGGAGGCCCACCAAACAGGGCGTGGTCCTCTCCGAGGAACTCATCGTCGAGACCGCGCTGCGGCTGATCGAGGAGCACGGCGGCGACGCCCTCTCCGTGCGCCGCCTCGGCCGGGCGCTGGGCGCCGATCCCAGCAGCCTGTACCGCTACTTCCGGCACACCGACGATCTGCTGCTGGCCATCGCCGACGAGCTCATCGGCCGTACGATGCGCGCCTGGCGGCCCACCGGGGACTGGCGCGCCGACCTGCGCGACCTGGGCCTGCGCATCCACGCGGGAGCCCTCGCGCACCCCCGGGCCGCGGTGCTGAGCTTCCACCGCGTGACGGGGCGGGCGCACGAGATCCAGGCCGTCGAGACCATGCTCGGGGTGCTGCGCGGGGCGGGCTTCCCGGACGCCGACGCGGTACGGATCTACCACGCCTTCGTCGACCAGGCGCTCGCCTACGGCGGCCTCGACTCCGCCAACGCCTCCCTGCCGAGGGCCGCGCGCGAGGCGGAGGACGAGGTGTGGCGGGCGACCTACGCCCGACTGCCCGCGGACACCCACCCCCACATCGCGGCGACCTCCCGCCACCTCATCACCTCCATGCGAACGAGCTCCTACCCGGCGGCCCTGGACCTCCTCCTGACCGCGGCAGCGACCCGCCTCGACACGATCAGGGGGGCGGTGCCGGGGGAGTGAATCGCGGGCTCTTGCGGGCGGCTGACCTGCGGGTCTTTGCGGGCGGTGCCGGTCGGTTGGCCCGCGGGCTCTTACGGGTGGCAGAGTCGGTCGGCTGACTCGTCGGCTCTTGCGGGTGGCGGTGTCGGGTGGCTGGCCTGCGGGTCTTTGCGGGTGGCCGTGTCGGTCGGCTGACCTGCCGGCTCTTGCGGGTGGCGGTGTCGGTCGGCCGACCCGCGGGCCGTTGCGGGCGGTTGTGCCGGGCGGTTGGCCTGCGGGTCTTTTGCGGGTAGCGGTGTCGGGCAGCTGACCCGCGGGTCTTTGCGGGCGGCGGCGGGCAGCCAGCTGCGGGCCCTTCCGGTAGGCCCCCGAATTCCGCCGACCGCACGGTGTGAGGGGCCCGGTCCGGGGCAGTCGGCGAGCGTGGGCGAGACATCCTCCGATCGCGGAGCCGACCGCAGGACCCGCGTCACCGTGCTGGTGGCACTCGCTGCCAATCTGGTGATCGCCGTGGCCAAGGCGGTCGGCGGTCTCCTCGCGGCCTCGCCCGCGCTGCTGTCGGAGGCGGCCCACTCGGTGGCCGACAGCCTGAACGAGATCTTCCTGCTGGCCGCGCTGCGCCGCAGCCGCCGCCCCGCCGACCGCCGGCACCCCTTCGGCTACGGCAAGGAGCGCTTCTTCTGGGCCCTGCTCGCGGCCGTCGGCATCTTCGTCATGGGCGGCTGCTTCTCCTTCTTCCAGGGCTTGGAGGCCCTGCGCCACGGCGCGGAGGAGAAGTTCAGCGGCTATGTGGCGGGCCTGATCGTGCTGGGTGTCGCGCTGCTCGCCGAGGGAGCCTCCCTGCTGCGGGCGCTGTACCAGGTGCGCCGGCAGGGCGGCGGCCGGACCGGGCTGCGCGACCCGGCGCTGCGCACCGTGGTCGCCGAGGACGGCACGGCGGTGCTCGGCGTGAGCCTGGCGATCGCCGGCATGGCGCTGCACATGGTCACGGGGCAGGTCGCGTGGGAGGCCTCGGCCTCGCTGGCGATCGGAATGCTGCTCGTCCTCGTCGCCTACCGCCTGGGACGCGACGCCCGTGACCAGCTCATCGGGGAGGCCGCCGACCCCGAGCTCAGCGACCGGATCCGTGATCTGCTGGCGGCGCAGCCCGAGATCGACAGCGTGGAGGAGCTGTTCACGATGAAGATGGGGCTCGACTCCACGCTGGTGGTGGCCCGGATCGATCTCGTACCCGGCCTGGACAGCGAGCGGGTCGAGGAGGATGCCGTACGCATCAAGCGGCACATCGCCCGGACCGTCCCCGAGGTCGACCAGATCTTCCTCGACGTCACCGACCGCCCGGCGGGCGAGGCATGCGAGAGCCCCGCCGCGACGGGGGAACGCGGCGGGGCCTGACGCACGGGTGCCCCGGGCGGAGCCGGTTCATGCCTCCCCGAAACAGATTTTTCTAAAAGACGGCGAACCGGGGCCGGAAACAGTCGCCTTGGGCCACCAGTGCCCCCGGCCGATCAGCCGACGGCACGGGTGCTCAGTCGGCCGGTTCGAGGACGAAGAGCGGGATCTCCCGGGCGGTCTTCTGCTGGTAGTCCGCGTACGGCGGGAACGCGGCCACCGCCCGCTCCCACCACTGGGCCTTCTCCTCGCCTGTGACCTCACGGGCCGTCATCTCCCGCTTGACCATCCCGTCCTGCAGCTCCACACGGGGGTGGGACTTGACGTTGAAGTACCAGACGGGATGCTTGGGCGCGCCGCCGAGCGAGGCGACCGCGGCGTAGCGTCCGTCGTGCTCCACCCGCATCAGGGGTGTCTTGCGGATCTTGCCGCTCCTGGCACCCAGGGTCGTCAGCAGGATCACGGGCATCCCCGTGTCCATCAGCGTCGTTCCCTTGGTGCCGCCGGAGCTCTCGTACAACTCGACCTGTTCGCGCACCCATTGCGTCGGGCTGGGCTCGTACTCGCCCTGAAGAGGCATCAGGCTCGTCCCCTCATCGGTCCTACGGATTGCTGGCAGCCTGCTTCAACACCGGCCGCTGCCCGGATCTTCCACCCCGAGGTCCGTCCGGTCACGCGTGCCACACCGCCATCCGTACCGCCAGAGCCATGATCACGCCACTCGACAGCAGCGCCGTCAGCAGCCGCCCCCGGTGCCCCGTCAGCGCGCGGCCGAGCAGCGCGCCGCCCGTGGCGAGCAGCAACTGCCAGCTCGCGGAGGCCGCGAACGCCGCCAGGACGAAGACGCCCTGCTCCAGGGGGCGTACGGCGTCCGCCGTACGGGTGCCGAGGACCAGCGCGGCGAAATAGATCACGGTCGCGGGGTTGAGCAGGGTGATCCCGAGCAGTCCGAGATACGCCCGTGCCGCGCCGGGAACCGGCCGCTCGGGCCGGGTGGTGAGCCGGTGCTCGCGGTGGTGCCGCAGCGCCACGGCCGCGCCACGCACCGCGAGCGCGGCGAGCACCAGGGCCGAGGCCCAGCGCAGCGGACCGAGGACCGGGCGCAGCGCCGCCGCGACGGCGGCGCCGCCGACCGTGGCGACCAGGGCGTAGAGCCCGTCGGCGGTCGCTACGCCGAGCGCGGCGCAGGCGCCGGTGCGCAGGGAGGTACGAGCGGTGAGGGAGACCAGATAGGTCGCGACCGCGCCGACCGGTACGGCGATGCCGAAGCCGGCGAGCAGGCCCGCGACGAGCGCGGCGCTCACGAGCGCGCGGGCTCGGGCCTCCGGGGACGGCCGGGCTGCTGCTGGACCCGCACCGGCAGGACGGCGGCGGAGGTCGGCGGCAGGAAGGCGTCAGTCGTGAACATGCGCAGATCCTGCGGCCCCCGCCCCGGCCCCGGCAAGCGAATTTCGGCGCGGAAACTACGCTGGAAGCGTGCGGTCCGGCCAGATCCACCGCGTCACCGATGTGGCCGAACTTGTCGTGGCCGTATAGATGCCTGGGGCATCTAATGAAGATCGCCACGACGCACTCCTCGTCTGCGAGGTGCTCCATGACGGAACTGACGGAATCCACCGATCGGGCGCGTACGGACGAGCCCGTCGCCTTCCCCCAGGACCGCAGCTGCCCCTACCACCCGCCCACCGGCTACGACGCGCTGCGCGAACGGCGCCCGCTGGCCCCGATCACCCTCTTCGACGGCAGCCCCGCCTGGCTGGTCACCGGCCATGCCGCCGCCCGGGCGCTGCTGTCCGACGCACGCCTGTCGACCGACCGCACCCGCCCGGGCTTCCCCGCGCCCACGGCCCGGTTCGCGGCGGTCCGCGACCGTCGGATCGCCCTGCTGGGCGTCGACGACCCGCGGCACCGCACCCAGCGCCGGATGATGGTCCCCTCCTTCACCCTCAAGCGCGCCTCCGAACTGCGGCCCGCCATCCAGGGCATCGTCGACGGACGGCTCGACGCGATGATCGCGCAGGGGCCGCCCGCCGAGCTGGTGAGCGCCTTCGCGCTGCCCGTGCCGTCCAGGGTGATCTGCGCGCTGCTCGGCGTGCCGTACGCCGACCACGAGTTCTTCGAGGCGCAGTCGCGCCGGCTGCTGCGCGGCCCGGAGCCGGCCGACTCACTGAAGGCGCGCGAGCGGCTGGAGACGTATCTGGGCGGGCTGCTCGACCGCAAGCGGGCGCAGCGCGAGCCCGGCGACGGAATCCTCGACGAACTCGTCCACCAGCGCTGGCGCGAAGGCGAGACGGACCGCGCCGAACTGGTCTCGCTGGCGGTGATCCTGCTGGTCGCGGGCCATGAGACGACCGCCAACATGATCTCCCTCGGTACCTACACACTGCTCCGGCACCCCGAGCGGCTGGCCGAGCTGCGCGCCGATCCCACGCTGCTGCCCGCCGCCGTCGAGGAGCTGATGCGGATGCTGTCGATCGCGGACGGGCTGCTGCGGATGGCCACCGAGGACATCGAGGTGGACGGCACCACGATCCGCGCGGGGGAAGGCGTCCTGTTCGCCACCTCGGTGATCAACCGCGACGCGTCCGTCTACCCCGAGCCCGACATGCTGGACTGGCACCGTCCGGCGCGCCATCACGTCGCGTTCGGCTTCGGTATCCACCAGTGCCTGGGCCAGAACCTGGCCCGCGCCGAGATGGAGATCGCCCTGGGCACCCTCTTCCACCGGCTGCCCGGACTTCGCCTCGCCGCCCCGCCGGAGGAGATTCCCTTCAAACCGGGCGACACGATCCAGGGGATGCTGGAACTCCCCGTGAGCTGGTAAGAGGCTCCTGCCATGCACATCGAAGAGGCTCCCGCCCTGCGCATCGACATCGACCGGGACGTCTGTATCGGGGCGGGCCAGTGCGCCCTGACCGCCCCGCGCGTCTTCACCCAGGACGACGACGGCTTCAGCATGCTGCTGCCCGGCCGTGAGGACGGCGGCGGCGACCCGATGGTGCGGCAGGCGGCCCGCGCCTGCCCGGTCGGCGCGATCACGGTCACCGAAGCGGCCCGCTGACCTCAGCCGGCGGCCGCCGGCGGGAACAGCTGCCCGGCCGGCGGGGGGCAGCCCGGTGTCGGCCACGAGCACCGCGAGGTGGTCCCGGAACGCCCGCTTGCGCGCGCGTACTTGGGCCACCACACGGTCGAAGACGGCCGGGATCCGCTCCCGCGGGTCCTCGTGGCCCGCCCCGAGGCCGAGCGCGGACCGTTCTTCCCGCTTGAGTAGGGTGCCCGGATGACCGAACAGGCCGGGAAGCCCTTCCTCTACGTCGTCGTCTGCGCGGCCGGTGTCGCCGCGGGCGTCAGCAAGCTGGTCACCGCGGCCCAGGAACGGGACTGGGAGGTCGGGGTCCTGGCCACACCGGTCTCCCTCGGCGGGTTCTTCGACACGGCCGCGGTCGAGGCGCAGACCGGCCGCCCCGTCCGCTCGGCCTGGCGCACCCCCGCCGAACCGCGTCCCTTCCCGGCGCCGGACGCAGTGGTCGTCGCGCCCGCCACCTTCAACACCGTCAACAAGTGGGCGGCCGGCATCGCCGACACCCTCGCCCTCGGCACCCTGTGCGAGGCCGCGGGGCTGGGCGTGCCGATCGCCGTCCTGCCCTGTGTGGCGGACGCGCTGGCCGCCCATCCCGCCTACCAGGGCAGCCTGCTGCGCCTGCGCGGGATGGGCGTCCGGTTCGGCGCCCCCTTCTCGGGCGAGCCCGACGCGTCGGGCCGACGGCCGGAGTTCCCCTGGGAACACGCCCTGGACCTGCTG
This sequence comes from Streptomyces olivochromogenes, assembly GCF_021538895.1. Taxonomy (GTDB): domain Bacteria; phylum Actinomycetota; class Actinomycetes; order Streptomycetales; family Streptomycetaceae; genus Streptomyces; species Streptomyces olivochromogenes_A. Next base: position 137,147 of record NZ_JADDRL010000006.1, read on the forward strand.
GACGAGGCCCGGTGACGACGGGTCGGCGGTCCGGCTGGCCCGCTCACCCCACCTTGCGCACGTAGCCGCTGCTGCCCGGCGTCGACACCGCGCGGTCCCGGCGCACGATGCTCAGCCGGCCACCGAAGCCGTCGACGGCCTTGCGCAGCCCCTTGTCCGTGTACTCGACGACGACGACCCGGTCGTGGAACGCCTTCGCGTACGCGCCGCACTCGTCGAACTCCGCGCACTCCTCGGCCACCGCGAAGTCGAGCCCGGCCCGCGCGCGCCGCCCGAGCAGTTCCGCGGTGTTCTTCTGACCGATCGCCAGGTGCCGGGCGTGGGCGCGCCGGGAGAGCAGGGCCATGAACGCCACCGCGTCGTCGGCGGTCAGCAGGTCGTGCGAGCGGCTGTAACTGTCGTAGTTGTCCGGCTCGACGGCGTCGTAGCCCTTGTCCGCGCAGCCTTCGATCCAGCGGTCGACCCGCCGCGCGACGCGCTCCCGCTTGGCCGGGGTGCCGATGTCGAGCAGCGGTTCGTCCCAGTTCTCGTCGATGACCACCTTGCCGTCGGCGTCGCGCAGCAGCAGGTCGGCGGGCCAGGAACGGCGCTCCTCCGGCTGGGCCTGGAAGGCGTTCACGTAGCAGATGTTGTACAGGCCGGGCGCCGGGGACGAGGACCGGTCGCGGCTGACGACACGGACGCCGGCCGGCGGGGGATAGGCGCCGCCGATCTGGTAGTCGAAACCGGCGTGCGGCGGTGGCAGCCGCACGCTCGTCGGGGGCGCGGCGGCCGCGGACCGGGACGGCCGCGGCGAGGCCGTGTTCTCGGCGTCGTCGGTCCCGCACCCGGCCGACCCGGCGGCCAGTGCGAGGGCGAGCAGGACGGCGCCTGCGGCCGTCCCGGGACTTCCGACGCGGGTAACACCCCTGGTGGGCATGTCCGCTCCATCAAGCGCGAGTACGACCCCGCCTCGGACCGACGCGGCGGTCCTGGCGACTCGGGCCGGGCTGGGACGGTGTCCGTACCGGCTGGGCGCACCTCTCGGTGCCGCGCGGTGCGCGCCGACACTCCGAAAGATCCAAGCGCCCGCGCACTGTCACCGTCAAGTCGGGCCGTACGGCGTCGTACGCTCGCCAGTGGTAACCGACCCGAAGGCAGGAGCAGCAACGATGCAGTACGTGAAGCTCGGTTCGACGGGCCTGGACGTGTCGCGGATCTGTCTGGGCTGCATGACCTACGGCGTGCCCGACCGCGGCGTCCACGAGTGGACCCTCGACGAGGAGGCGTCACGTCCGCTGATCCGGCAGGCGCTGGACGCGGGCATCAACTTCTTCGACACCGCCAACATCTACTCCGACGGGACCAGTGAGGAGATCGTCGGCAAGGCGCTGTGGGACTTCGCCGACCGCGACGAGATCGTGCTCGCCACCAAGGTGCACGGCCGGATGCGGCCCGGGCCCAACGGGGGCGGCCTTTCCCGCAAGGTGATCATGACGGAGATCGACCACAGCCTGCGCCGCCTCGGCACCGACTACGTCGACCTCTACCAGATCCACCGCTACGACCACGCCACCCCGGTCGAGGAGACGATGGAGGCGCTGCACGACCTGGTCCGGGCGGGCAAGGTGCGCTACATCGGGGCGAGTTCGATGTACGCCTGGGAGTTCTCCAAGGCGCAGTACACGGCCGACCTGAACGGCTGGACCAGGTTCGTCTCCATGCAGAACCACTACAACCTCCTCTACCGCGAGGAGGAGCGGGAGATGCTGCCGCTCTGCGCGGACCAGGGCGTCGGCGTGCTGCCCTGGAGCCCGCTCGCCCGCGGCCGGCTCACCCGTGACTGGGGCACCGTCACCGAGCGCAGCTCCAGCGACAACTTCGGCAACCGCCTGTACCTGGAGAGCGACCGTTCGATCGTCGAGGCCGTGACCCGGATCGCCGGCGACCGGGGCGTCCCGCGCGCCCGGGTCGCCCTCGCCTGGCTGCTGCACCAGGACACCGTGGCGGCACCCATCGTCGGCGCGGCCAGGCCGCAGCACATCGAGGACGCGGTGGCCGCCGTCGAACTGGAGCTGAGCGAGAAGGAGATCGAGGAGCTGGAGCAGCCCTACACCCCGCGCGAGATCAGCGGCCACTGACGGTCAGTGGGGTCCGTGCGGCGCGAACTCGGTGCCGCACGGACCGGCGCCCTCGCTCTTCGGCAGCGGAACCCGCTCGCCCGCCATGGACAGCGTCCGGTAGTGGTCGCCGATCCGCTCCGTGGAACGGCCCACGTAATGGCCGATGAACGAGCGGCGAAAGCGGTCGGCCGTACGGTTGGGCCCCGAACCGTGCACCAGGCTGCCGTTGAAGAACAGGACGTCACCCGGTGCCATGTCCACCGGTACGGCGCTCAGACCGGGCGGCGGCGGGACGTACTCCCGGGCGAACGACAGCTCCGCGTCGGCCTCCTCGGGGCAGAAGACGTCCATGAGGTGCGTCCCGGGGACGACTTGGAGCCCGCCGTTTTCCCGGTCGATCACCTCGCAGGCCACCCAGGCGGCCACGCACGTGCCCGGCTCCACCCGCAGATAGAAGTTGTCCTGGTGCAGCGCCTGGCCGCGCGCGCCCGGCGGCTTGAAGTAGAACATGCTCTGCGCGGCCAGCGGCTCCTCCCCGAGCAGGGCCTCCAGCACCGTGCGCAGCCGCGGGTCCAGCAGGACGTCCCGGGCCGGCGCGCTGATCTCGTGCGGGTGCATCACCCGTGGATGGGTGAGCAGCGGATCGGCCGGAGCGCCGCCTCGGGGCGCGCGGGGCTCGAAGTGCCCGGGCACGGGACCGGCCGCGTGCAGCGCCGCGAACTCGGCGCACAGCCGGTCGATCTCGGCGCGCCCGAACAGCGCGCGTACGACGGCGAATCCCGCCTCCTCGAACCGGCGCCGTACCTCCGCGAGGGCGGCCCCGCCGCTGTCCGTGACCGTCATCCGCGCACTCCTCGCCTCCGGTGACCCAGGCCCGTCACGCTAGGTCCTGTCGTCAAATTCCCGTCTGCCCCGCGACGCCATGCACGCTCCCCCAAGCTCTTCGAGCAGGGGGGACCCCCACTCGCCGCACCGGGCCCGACCCAAGTACGTCCAGTACGAGGGACGAGGCCCGGCACTCCCCCAGCCTTCGGCCGGGGGGACCCCCAGAGCACGCACCTGACGCCGCAGGGCCCGCGCTTCGGGCGGACGACGGGAGTTTGACGACAGGACCTAGACCGACGCCCGCGCCCGGAGGATGCCCATGACACCTGAGGCCCTGCCCGAGACTGCCGCCGCGGCCGCCGCCCCCTCCCCGCCGCCGGGCGTGGTGGTCGTCGGGCACTTCGACCGCACGCCCGGCTACGGCGTCAACCGGCCCGGCGGCGCCGACAGTTGGCTGTTCACCTGGACCACGGGCGGGCGCGGCCAGGTCCGCCAGGGCGGCGCCGGAGCCGGCCCCGGCGCCGGTGACCTGGTGGTGCTCGCCCCCGGCGTCCCGCACCGCTACGCGGTCGGGCCGGGAGCCCGGCACTGGCGGTTCTGGTGGGCGCACTGCGCCACGCGGCCGGGCTGGGCGGCCTGGCTGCGCCCGTTCGCCGTCGACGACGGGCTGTACGTCGTCCCGCGCGTCCCCGCCGGCCTGCGCGGCCGGGTCGAGGCGGCGTTCCGGCGGATGCTCGCCGACGCGCGCTGGACCGGCACCGGCGCGCCGCCCGCCCCCGAGCCTCCGGGCGACGACCCGGTCGCCGTCGCGCACGGAAGCGCGGCACGCGAGCTGGCCCTGTGCGCGCTGGAGGAGGTCGTCCTGCTCGCGGCCGCCGGCGCCCGGTAGCCGGCATCGGCGCCCCGGCGTCGACGAGCGGGTGCTCCGCGCGCAGGAGTTGATCGCCGCCGACCCGGGCGCCCCGCACACCGTCCGCTCGCTCGCCGAGGGCGCCGCGCTGTCGCCCTCCCGGTTCGCGCACCTGTTCACCGCGCAGACCGGCCGGTCGCCGATGCGCGCGCTGCGCGAGGCCCGGCTGCTTCATGCCGCCCGGCTGCTGGAGGGCTGCGACCTGACCGTCGAACGGGTGGCCGCGGCCTCCGGATTTCCCAGCCCCTTCCACTTCCACCGGGTGTTCCGTGAACGGTTCGGGCTGCCGCCGGGGGCGTATCGATCGCGCAAATGACCAAGCGTTTTGCGGCGATGGCGGGGTCCGGCGGGGATCGACTGACATTTCGTCAATAGCACAGCGTGGCCGAGTAATAGCAAAACCGGTTGTGATCTCTTGTTCCGGCGTGCCGGATTGTGCGAAGGTGTGCGCTGTCGGCGCGCGGACCATTACTTTTTCCTGCGCGCACGCGGCCGCTCCGATGAACCTCTCGGGCTTCAAAAGAGCTGCCGAAGGGGACGTTCGAGCTGCCGAACCTTGTACGGGCCGGATCGATCCGGCCCTCTGTTTATTGGTATGGACTAGATACTGTGTTGCGTCTCGGAGGAATGCAGCCGTGAATGAGGCAGGCCCCTCGAATTCCCCCACCCCTGTCCGGCCGTACGACGTCACGGACGAGCAGCTGAGTGCCGAACTCAAGAAGTGGACGGGAACGACGCCCGCGCTGCACCCCGTCGGTGAACTCCTCGACCGGCACTGGGAAGCGGCCTTCGCCTACGCACGGCTGTGCACCGACGGAACGCGCGCCGCCGGGATGCTCACCACCGCCACATTCACCCGGCTCTTCGGGGAATCGCTGCGGCAGAACGGCCCGACCTCCGCCTGGCGGCCCCAACTGCTGGTCACCGTCAGGCGCATCGCGGCGGAGTGGGACACCGACGGCCGCCGCGAACTCCTCCACCCCGACCTGCGCTCCGGCACCGGCACCGGGGACCGTGCGGCGGCCCGGTTGCTGCCGCCCGCGAACCGGCGCCTGCTGTCCCGCGCGTTCCAGCGGCTGCCGCAGTCCGCTCGCGCCCTCCTGTGGCACAGCGAGGTCGAGACCGAACCGCTCGCCATACCGGCCGCACTCCTCGGTCTGGACGAGGAGGGCGCCCGCGTCGAACTCGGCCGGGCCCGGGACCGGCTGCGCGAGGAATGCCTCCAGGTCCACCGCGAACTCGCCCCGCAGGACGAGTGCCTGCGCTACATCCGGATGCTCGACGTGACCTTCCGGCGCGGCGTCGGCCTCGACCCGGACCTCCAGCGGCACCTGAGCGGCTGCGCGCACTGCAGTCACACCGCCGACCAGCTCGACCGGTTCAACGGTGCCCTCGGCGTCGCCCTCGCCGAGGCGGTACTCGGTTGGGGCGCACAGGCCTATGTGGAGGCGCGAGCGCGACTGACCGAGGGCCCCGAAGAGGCCGAATACGCCGAGGGCACCGGGCAGGCCGGCGCACCGGAACATTCACACCCGACGGCCACGGCACCGATCGGAGGCGAGCCCTTCGAAGCATCGGCGGACGGTGACTTCTTCGCGTCCACGGCGCCGGCCGGGTCGGCGATGGGCGCTGTCTTCGCGTCCATGGCGGCGGCAGATACGGCGCCGGGGGACTTCTCCGCGTTCACGTCAGCCGGACCGGACGCAGCCGACGCCTTCGGCCCCACGGGAGCCGCCGCTGCCACGCCGGGCGACAAGCCGGACCGCACGGCCCCAGACTTCCGTTCCCGCCGCACGGCCCCTGGCTCCCGCTCCCGTCGCTCCGCTCCGGGACCCCGCACCGGCTCGCGTCGTACGGCCCCCGGATCGCCCCGCTCCGCGCAGCGGGCCGCCCGGCGTGCTCGTCGGCGCAACCTCGCGCTGGCCGTGGCGGCCGTGAGCGGCCTCGTGGCGCTGCCGCTGGTGCTGTGGTCCGTGCTGTCCTCGGGGGAGGGCGCCACGGCCTCCGGGAGGAAACCCGGCGCGGGGGCGGGCTCCGGCTCGCCGACGCCGGGGGCCTCCTGGATCGGGACGAGCGCGACCTCCCAGAGCATCGTGCGCGGCCGGCTGCGCAACGTCGCGTCCGGGCTGTGCGTCGGCATCGTCGGCGGCAAGGCCGTCCAGGGCGCGGAGACCGAGCTCGTCAAGTGTTCCTCGGCGGCGAGCCGGCAGTGGACGTACGAGACCAACGGACTGCTGCGCAGCGCCGCCGCCCCCGAGCTCTGCCTGGACTCCCGCCTCGGCTACTCGGTCCGGCTCGCCCCGTGCACGGGCCCGGCCCAGCCCAGCGCGAAGAACGTCCGCTACGAGTTCACCGCCAAGGGCGCGCTCGTACCGCGCTGGAACCGCGACCTGGCCCTCACCCCCGCCGCCACCGACGGCGCGGGCGCCCTCGTCCTGAAAACCCGCGCCGACACCCCCGTCCAGTACTGGACGATCGACACCTCCAAGCCCGACCTGCAGATGCTGGCGGTCAACTGGGACGCGGAGAGCACCCCGTCGCCGGCCGCCGGCACCGGCTCCGCTCCCGGGGCGACGCACACCCCGTCGCCGAGCCCCTCGGCGAGCGGGCCGACCGCGCGGCCCGCACCGTCGCGATCCGGCTCGGCCGACCCCTGCGACTACTCCCCGTACTCCTGCTACCCGGACGGCCGGGACGGCGGCTGGGACCACCACCACGACTATGGCTCGGGCGGTGGCCGCGGCGGTCGTTGAGGTACGGCGCGCGCGGACTCACGTGGTCCCCGCCGCGCCCAGGAACTGCGCCCAGTCGCCCTGCGGTGCCTGGCCCGGCGAGAGCGTGCGCAGCTTGCGCAGGACCGCCGGGTCCTGGGCCTCCAGCCAGGCCACCAGTTGCTTGAAGGACACGAACCGCACCTCGTCGTGCTCGGCCATCCGGCCGATGGCCTCCTCGACGGCGTCCATGTATATGCCGCCGTTCCAGCGCTCGAAGTGGTTGCCGATGAAGAAGGGCGCGCGGTTGCTCTCGTACGCGCGGCGGAAGCCGGCCAGGTAGGTGTCGCGGGCCTGGGTGCGCCAGGTGTCGTACTGGGAGCGGTCGCCCAGCGGGTTACCGGCGGACTGGTTGTACATCATGTTGTAGTCCATCGACAGGACCTGGAAGGAGTGGCCGGAGAAGGGTATGGACTGCAGCGGGAAGTCCCAGATCCGGCCGCCCTGCACCTTGCCGGGCCAGACCTGCAGTCCGCCCGGGGAGCTGGCGTCGTACTTCCAGCCCAGCGCCGCCGCCGTGGGCAGCAGCGCGGTCTGGCCCTCCAGGCACGGGGTGCGGCCGCCGATCAGCTCCTTGCGGTAGTCGAAGGGCAGCGGGTCGAGGTCGGTGAAGCCGGTGTTGGTCTTCCACTCGGTGACGAAGCGGACGGCCTGGTCGATCTCGCTCTTCCACTCGGCGCCGGTCCAGTTGCGCACGCCGTCCGCGCCGCAGAAGTGGCCGTTGAAGTGCGTGCCGATCTCGTGGCCCTCCAGCCAGGCCGAGCGGACCTGCTGGATCGTGGCGTGGATGTGCCGGTCGGCGAGATAGCCGATCGCGGAGGCGCCGACGGCGTGCCGCGGCGGGTGGTACAGGGTCTTCTTGGACTCGGGGAGCGTGTAGATGCCGCTCAGGAAGAAGGTCATCGCCGCGCCGTGGTCGGCGGCCACTTTGCGGAACCGCGAGAAGAGTTGGTTGCTGATCTCGCCCGCGCCGTCCCAGGAGAACACCACGAACTGCGGCGGCCGCGTCCCCGGCTTCATCCGTACGGCCTTCGGCTGCTTGGGCTGGGCGCCGGTGTCCGCGGTGGAGCCGTCGCCGATGAGCTTCACCGGCGGGGCGGCCTGCGTGGTGTGCCCGCCCTCCTCGGGGCTCTCGCCGCCCACGGACAAGCCTCCGGCCGAGCAGGCCGAAAGGGCACCGAGCGCGCCCGCCGTCGCCCCCGCGGTCAGCAGACGCCTGCGTGAGATGCCGCTCATGTTCGTCCCCGATTTCCTCGTCGCGGCCCCATGCGGAGCCTGTGTGCCGTGTGGTCGAGGGATTCGATGGGCGGGTCCGCAGGAAAGATCGGAGCGATCGAGGGCTGTTGCCGTCCTGTGACACTCGGGCCGGGGAACCGGACGGCGACATGACGAACCCCGCTGCCCGGGGGGAGAGGGCAGCGGGGTCCGGGACCGGTGGTTCAGGCGCCCGTGCCGGGGCCGAACACCATGAGGAAGACGGAGGAGGCGTTGCCGGAGACCGGCACCTCGCCCGCCGTCCACTTGACCGTGAGGTGGTCCCGCTCGTCCGGCGGGGTGACCAGCAGCGAGGCGGGCGTCGCCGTCTTCGCGCCGCTGATCTCGGGGTTGGAGAAGGTCAGCCCCGCCCAGGCGCTCTTCCCGGGCTTCAGCGTGACCGTCACGGGGGTGCCCGAGGACCGCTTGGGGTCCGGGCCGAGCTGACTGCCCGACGCGCTGACGAAGGCGGCGCCGGGATAGCCGCGCAGCGTGCAGCTGCGCGACGACTTGTTGGTGAGCACGATCGGGAAGTTCTCCTGACCCGCGCCCGGGTTGTTGCGGCCCACGGTCGCGCTCAGCTCGGAGGTGTGGCAGCGCGTGCTCAGGGCCGCGCCGGCCGTACCGCTGTGCGTGGAGCCGGTCGTCGTGGGGGCGGCGGACGCGGCCGCACCGGTCGGGGTCGAGCCGGTGTCGGACGCGGGTGCGGCGGAGGATTCCGGCTTCTCGGTCGCCGGCGCCGCCGGGCCCGACGCCGTCTTCGAGGGCTGGGTCTGGGTCGTGGCACTGCCGCAGGCGGTCAGGAGGCCCAGTACGGCGACCGAACCCGCGAGCAGGGCCCCGCGCTGCAAGGACCGGGGTGTGTGCACCATGTCTGACTCCTGGATCTTCAGGACACGCGTGTGGCGCGCGCCCGCGGCGCCGTGTGCGCCGTCATGGGACTCCGATGCACGGGCCACCGGAAAGGTTCGCGGCCCGCTCGGTTTTTTCTACCGTCTTTGCCCTCAGGTGACCCGGAGCGAGCGCAGTATTCCGTCGGTTGCGTCGTCGTGACCGTGCCGGCGCACCTGTACGTACACCTGGGGCTGCTTCGCGCCGGACGCCGGGGCGAGCGCGGCCTCCGCTATCGAGCCGCCGTCCGCGCAGCCGCTCCAGGTGCGGACCCGGCCGTGCCAGTCGGTGCTGGTGAAGGCGCGGTTTCCGGCGTAGTGGCAGCCGGAGTGGGCGAGGGCGTTCACCCGGGCGGTGACATCGCCGTGCTCGCTCAGGCCGATGAACACGCCGTTCACCGGAGCCGTCAGATCCGGCCACTTCGCCAGGTCGTCGGCGACCTCCAGCCCGGGCTCCTGCCCGGAGCCCAGGCCCAGGGCCCGCGGATTCCATCCGGAGTCGCGCAGCTGACGGCCCCAGCCCGCGGGCACCACGGCCGCGATCCGGCCGGTGGCGTCCGACACCCGGACCGAGTCGGCCGGAGAGTCGTGGTGCATCAGGGTCACCGCCACGGCCGCGCCCCCGGCCGCGAGGACCGCCGCGACGGTGAGGGTGACGACGTTGAGTCTCCTTCTGACGCCGTCGAGCCTGCGGCGCGTCCGGCGCGTCCGGCGTGCCGGGGCACGGGCGGCCAGCCGGTCCAGCTCGTCCGCGAGGTCCCGGGCGGCCGGCCAGCGCCGCTCGCGGTCCGGCTCCAGCGCCCGCATCAGGGCGCGCTGCACGTCGTCACCGAGCTCCGGACGCAGCCGCTGCGGGCGTACGACCTGGCCCGGCGCGGCCGGAACCGTCCCGGTGACCAGCTCGTAGCCGACCGCGCCCAGGCTGTACACGTCGGCCCGCGCGTCGATGCCCTCGCCGGGCTCGGCCTGCTCCGGCGGCTGGTAGCCGGCCGAGCCGGCGGCCAGGGTGAGCCCCGAGGCCTGCGCCAGGCTCTTGGCCAGCCCCAGGTCGGCCAGCAGGACGCGGTCGGTGCCGCCCGGCCCCGTACGCAGCAGGATGTTGCTCGGCTTGATGTCCCGGTGGACGATGCCCGCCTCGTGCAGCGCCGCCGCGCTCCGGGCGGCCTGCGCCGTCAGCCGCAGCGCCTCGGGGACCGGGAGCGGGCCCGCGTTCAGCCGGTCGGCGAGGGTGCCGGCGTCGGCGTACTCCATCACGAAGTACGGCCTGCCGTCCGGCAGTTCACCGATGTCGTAGACCTGCACGACCCGCTTGGAGTCGGCCTTGCGCAGCAGCCGCGCCTCGGACAGGAACCGGTCCCGGATGTCGAGCCGGTGGGACCAGTTGTCGGCGAGCACCTTGACGGCCACCGGGGCCTGCAGTACGTCGTCGTGGGCGAGCCAGACGGTACCGAAGGCGCCGGTGCCCAGAGGCCGTTCGAGACGGTAGCGGCCGATCCGCTCCGGGGAGTGCATGCGACTATCATGCCTGGCCTGAGATCGACTCCGAGGGGGACCTGGCGTGCACGACGCGGCGCTGACCGAAGACCTCGCCCGGCGGGCCGCCGCGGGCGACCCGGCGGCCCTGGACCGGCTGCTCTCCGAGGTCCGGCCCGAGGTCGTGCGGCGCTGCGGGCGCTTTCTGCCCTGCCGGGAGGACGCCGAGGAGGCCGCCCAGGACGTGCTGCTCCAGGTCGCCCGGAAGATATCCACCTTCGAGGGCCGCAGCCGCTTCAGCACCTGGCTGTACACGGTCGTCGCGAACTGCGCCCGGCAGAAGTACCGCGAGCTCAAGCGGCGCGCCGCGGAGCAGCCCGCTGCCATCGAGCCGTCCGCATACGTCGACCCGCGCACCACCAGCGTGATCGCCGGCTCCCGGGTGGACCTGCTGGAGGCGCTGGACCGGCTGGAGCGGGAGCATCCGCACCTGGTCGCGCCGCTGGTCTACCGCGACATCTGCCAGCTGGAGTACGCCGAGGTCGCCGAGCGGGTCGGCATTCCGCTCGGCACGCTGAAGTCGCGGCTGCACGAGGCGCGCAAGCAGGTGCGGCCCTGGCTGACGGCCGGCTGACCCGGCCTTTCTCCCGGATGACCGGGCCTACTCCTCCTCGACCAGGGTCACCTCCGCCCAGATCGTCTTGCCCTCCGCCGTGTGCCGGCTGCCCCAGCGCTGGGTGAGCTGGGCGACCAGGAGCAGCCCGCGGCCGCCCTCGTCCCAGGTCTTGGCCCGGCGCAGGTGCGGGGCCGTGTGGCTGGTGTCGGAAACCTCACAGATCAGCGTGGCCGCGTCGTGGATCAGCCGCAGCCGGATGGGGTGCGAGCCGTACCGGATGGCGTTGGTGACCAGCTCGCTCACCACCAGCTCCGTGGTGAACGCGGCCTCGCTCAGCGACCAGGTGTCCAGCTGCTCCACGACCTGCTTACGGATCGGGGCGACCAGCGCCGGATCGGCCGGGATGTCCCAGGTGGCCACCTGGGAGGCGGGCAGCCCCTGGGTACGGGCCAGCAGCAGGGCCACGTCGTCCTGGGCACCGCCCGGCGGGAGCAGGGCCGCAAGCACCCGGTCGCAGGTCTCCTCCAGCGACTCCGTGTACGCGGCGAGCGCCCCGAACAGCAGCCGCTGACTGGCCTCGACGTCCCGCTCCCGGGTCTCGATCAGACCGTCGGTGTACAGGGAGAGCACGGTGCCCTCGGGCAGCTCGACCTCGATGCTCTCGAAGGGCAGCCCGCCCAACCCGAGCGGAGGGCCCGGCGGCAGGTCGAGCTGCCGGGGCGGTTCGCCGGGCGGCACCAGCACCGGCGCGGGATGCCCGGCGCGGGCCAGGGTGCAGCGCCGCGAGACCGGGTCGTACACGGCGTACAGGCAGGTCGCGCCCACCTCGCCCGGGCTGCCGGCGCCGCCCGCCTCCTCGGACAGCCGGACCACCAGGTCGTCGAGGTGGGTGAGCAACTCGTCCGGGGCCAGGTCGATGTCGGCGAGGGTGCGCACCGCCGTCCGCAGCCGGCCCATGGTGGCGGAGGCCTCGATGCCGTGGCCGACGACGTCCCCGACGATCATGGCGACCCGCAGCCCGGACAGCGGGATCACGTCGAACCAGTCGCCGCCCACCCCGGCGCGCGCCGCCGGCAGGTAGCGGGAGGCGGCCCGCACGGCGGCCGTGCGCGGCAGCGTGCGGGGCAGCAGGCTGCGCTGGAGGGCCAGGGCGGTCTCGCGCTCGCGGGAGTAGCGGCGGGCGTTGTCGACGCAGACCGCGGCGCGGGCGGTGATCTCCTCGGCCAGCAGCACGTCGTCCTCGGTGAAGGCTTCGAGGCGCCGGTGGCGGGCGAGCACCGCGACCCCGAGGGTCAGGCCGCGGGCCCGGATCGGCACGGACATCACGGAGTGGATGCCGAACTCGCGCACCCGCTCGCCCCGCGCGGTGTCCGCGGCCAGCCACTGCTCCAGGTCGGAGGGCACCGAGGCGACGATCGTGCGGCCCGCCATGAGGGAGGCGGCCTGCGGGGACGTGGCGGGGTAGACCGCGATGTGCCCCGGCTTGATCACCGCCTCGGGGGTGTCCTGGAGCACCGACTGGTGCGCGGCCCGGCGCAGAGAGACCGGCGCGGTGATCCGCGCCGGCGGCTCGGCGCCGTTCTCCTGCGGATCCAGCAGGTCGACCCGGACGAAGTCGGCGAGCACCGGCACGCACACCTCCGCCAGCTCCTGGGCGGTCCGCGTGACGTCGAGGGTGCTGCCGATCCGCACGCTCGCCGTGTTGACCAGTTGCAGCCGCTCCCGGGCCCGGTAGTTGTCGGTGAAGTCGTGGGCCGCCAGGCACACGCCGCGCACCCGGCCCTGTGCGTCGGTGATCGGGGCCATCCGGGCCAGCCAGGAGTGCGGCCGCTCCTCGCCGGCGGCGGGCAGGTGCGCCTGGACGTCGACGGGGAGGCCGGTGGTGAGCACCCGGAGCAGGGCCCGTTCGAGGGCCTCGCTCTGCGGCTTGCCGCCGATCTCCGAGGCCCGCAGCCCCCGGGTGCGCTCCGAGGAGAGATCGATCACCGCTTCCATCGCCTCGTTCATCGTGCGCAGCCGCAGCCGGTCGTCGTAGAGCGCGACCGCGCACGGCGCCTGGATCAGGGCGGCGTTGGACAGTGGGTCGTCCGGGGCGGGGGCGGTGCCGGCCTCCAGCGGCGTGACGACGAGCCAGTCGGCGGGGCGGTCGTCGTGCGGCGGGCGGTGGTGGGCGAGCACCCACACCGACACCGTATGACCGTCGCGGTGGCGCAAATCGACCGTCCCGGTCCAGCGCGGTCCGGCGGGCACCAGGCGGCCACTGCCGGCCAGCAGTTCCGCGGCGGGGCGGCCCACGACCTCTGCGGCCGTGTGGCCGAGCAGCCGACGAGCCCCCTCGTTCCACGCGACCAGGACACCGTCGTCGTCGATGACAGCCCGGGCCGTAGCCGCATCGTCGAACGGATAGACCGGGCTCATCGTCGCCACTCCCGAGCGCACACTCACAGTGAACATGCGAGTCACTTGTGTTCCAGCCTAGTCCGTCCGGCCCGCGCGCGGAGGGCAACTATGAGCGACCCGCCCGGCTGGTCAAGAGGCCGATTCGGCCGTTGTCGGGCGCGGGTCAGGCGCAGGTGACGGCACTCTTGACGGCCCGGTGTGGTACTCCGTCAGAATCTGTTTGTTCGCGATGAGTTGTGAGTACTTCTGGGCCCTGATGAGGGAGAGCCGTCATGACGGTCACTCGCAGATCGGTTGTGGTCGCCGCCACCGCAGCGTCGGCGGCCGGAGCGCTGCCAGGAGTTCCGGGCGCGTGGGCGGCCGGGGCGTCGGGGGAGGGAGGTGGAGGAGGTGGAGGCGGTGATGCCGGCGGGCGCCGCACGATCCCGCTGCGGGACGGCTGGCGCTTCGCGTTGGTCGACCCGGACGGGAGCGCCGACCCGACCGACGCCTGCGCCGACCCCGGGTACGACGACTCGGCCTGGCGCCGGGTGGCGGTGCCCCACGACTGGAGCATCGAGCGGACGCCCACCACGGAGCACGGCACGACGAGCGGCACCGGGTTCTTACCGGGCGGCCTCGGCTGGTACCGGATCGCCTTCACCCTGCCGCCCGGCTACGCCGGCCGGCGAATCCGGGTGGAGTTCGACGGCGTCTACATGGACGCGTACGTCTACTGCAACGGCACCGAGGTCGGCCATCACCCCTACGGCTACACCGGCTTCGCCCTCGATCTCACCGCTGCGCTGCACACCGACGGCCGTACCGAGAACGTCCTCGCGGTCCGGGTCCGCAACCGGCTGCCCAGCAGCCGCTGGTACTCGGGCAGCGGCATCTACCGCGAGGCCCGCCTCCTGGTCACCGAGCCCGTGCACGTAGCTCGGTGGGGCACCCGGGTCAGCACGCCGGACATCACCGCCGAGCGGGCCGTGGTGCGGGTGCGCACCTCGGTGGTCGGCGAGTCCGGCGCCGGCGCCGACATCGAGGTCCGCTCCCGGATCGTCGGCCCCGACGGACGTACCGCCGCCCGTACGTCCTCCACCGTCACGGTCGCGGACCGGGCCGAGGCGGCCCATGAACTCACCGTCGTGAAGCCCGCGTTGTGGGACTTCGAGGCGCCGCACCGCTACACCCTGGAGACCGAACTCCGCGTCGGCGGCACGCTCACCGACGCCTGCCGCACCATGTTCGGCATCCGCACGTACCGCTTCGATCCCGACGAGGGCTTCTCGCTCAACGGAGTCCCCGCGAAGGTCAAGGGCGTCGACCTCCACCACGACCTCGGCGCGCTGGGCGCGGCGATCAGCATCGACGCGGTGCGCCGACAGATGACCCTCATGAAGTCGATGGGCGTCAACGCCCTGCGCACCTCGCACAACCCGCCTTCGCCGCAGATGATCCAGGCCTGCGAGGAACTGGGCATCGTGCTGATGGTGGAGGCCTTCGACTGCTGGCGGACCGGCAAGACCACCTACGACTACGGGCGGTTCTTCGACGAGTGGTGCGAGCGGGACGCCACCGAGATGGTCCTCGCCGCCCGCAACTCGCCCGCCGTCGTGCTGTGGTCCATCGGCAACGAGATCCCGGACTCCACCAGGACGGCCGGGCTCGCGATGGCCGACCGGATCATCGGCGCGATCAAGGCCGCCGACGACACCCGCCCCGTCGTGATCGGCTCGAACAAGTACCACTCGGTCCCGGCCAAGGGCTCGGCGGCCGACCTCATGCTCGCCAAGCTCGACGGCCTCGGCCTGAACTACAACACCGCCCGGTCGGTGGACGCCCTGCACGCGGCCTACCCGCACCTGTTCCTCTTCGAGTCCGAGTCCTCGTCGGAGACCTCGACCCGGGGCGCGTACCAGGAGCCGGAGCACCTGAACACCGGCGAGAACCACACACCGGGCCGACGCGCCACCTCCTCCTACGACAACAACCTCGCCTCCTGGACGATGAGCGGCGAGTACGGGCACAAGAAGGACCGGGACCGGAAGTGGTTCGCAGGACAGTTCCTCTGGTCGGGCATCGACTACATCGGCGAGCCCACGCCGTACGACGTCTTCCCGGTCAAGGCGTCCTTCTTCGGCGCGGTCGACACGGCCGGCTTCCCCAAGGACATGTACCACCTCTTCCGCAGCCGGTGGACGACCGAGCCGATGGTGCACCTGGTGCCGATGACCTGGAACCACGAGCCGGGGGACACGGTCCAGGTGTGGGCGTACGCGAACGTCGTCACCGTCGAGCTGTTCCTCAACGGACGGTCCCTGGGCACCAGGGAGTTCGACACCAAGCACACCACCGACGGCCGCGCCTATCTGGAGACCACCGAGGCCACCGGCGACGACAGGACGGTCACCGGCGGCCCCTACCCGGGCAGTTACACCAGCCCCAACGGCAGCGCGGGCAAACTGCACCTCACCTGGAACGTGCCCTACGAACCCGGTGAGCTGAAGGCGGTGGCCCGGCGGGGCGGCACGGTGGTCGCGACGGACGTGCTGCGCACCGCCGGTGCCCTGCACGCCGTGCGCCTGACCGCCGACCGTTCCTCCCTCGTCGCCGACGGCCGTTCGCTGGTCTTCGTGACCGCCGACATCGTCGACGCCCACGGGGTCGTGGTCCCCGACGCCGAAAACCTCATCGCCTTCGAGGTGACCGGCGGCTCCCTGGCCGGAGTCGACAACGGCCGCGAGGAGAGCGCCGAGCGCTACCAGGCGAGCACCCGCACCGCCTTCCACGGAAGGGCCCTCGCGATCGTCCGCTCCGGCACCGAGCCCGGCGCGCTCAAGGTCACGGCGCGCGTGGACGGGCTGCGCAGGGGCACGGTCACCGTGCGCACCAC
>NZ_JADDRL010000060.1 GCF_021538895.1 Streptomyces olivochromogenes
GCCGACTGTTGGGCCGCTCGCTTCCTCTCAGTGTCGTGCTTCCGCGGCCCGCCTCAAGGGCGCTCCGCGTCGCCTACGGCGATGGCCCTACGGGCCACCCTTGACCCGGCCCACTCCAGCCCGGCCAAGAAGCGAGCGAGCGGCCCTGAGGAACGGTGGCCCAGCCCGGCGTCGGCCCTGGGGTGGACTGAGCGGCAACGTGGGTGGAGGGGGCGCGTGTGCACCTCGCATGCACGCCGGGTGGGCTTGGCGGCGACCGGTCGGGGTGGGGGCGCGTCACCACCCCCAACCGATCGCCGCCAAGCCAACCCGGCGTGCAGGCGAGGCGCGGCTGCGGCCCCTGGCGGACGGCGCGTTCGTAGTGTGGGCGAAGGGGTGTTACCGGCAAGGCGGCCAGTTTCCTCGGCTGTCCGTTCGCTTCTTCCCCGTGGTGGAGCGAGGGGTGTCAAGGGTGGCCCGTAGGGCCATCGGCGTCAGCCGACGCGGAGCGCCCTTGACTCGCCTCGCGGAGGCACGACACTGGCCGAGAAGCGGGCGGCCCCACGGCCACTGAACAGCTCCGCTCAGGTCAGCCACCTTCCCCGCCGACCTCGCCTCTTCGGCTACGCCCCCTTCGGCCCCGCCTGCTGCACCACCTCGAAGGACCACAGCGTGGACGCGGAGGCAGCCGGACGGGGCCGCTCACCGCCCCCGGCGCCCTCGCCGGCCCCGCCGGCACCCTGGTGCGCCGTCTTCATCGGGCCCTCCATCCACGCCTGGAACGACTCCTCGTCACGCCAGCGCGTGTACACGAGGTAGGTGTCCGTCCCCTCGACGGGGCGCAGCAGCTCGAACCACTCGAAGCCGTCGGAGTTCTCCACGGCGTGGGCCCGCGAAGCGAACCGCTTCTCCAGCGTCTCCCGCTGCTCGGCGGGAACGGTCAGCACGTTGATCTTCACTACGCTCATGGACCCATCCTGGCCCACACCACCGCCGTTCTCAGAAGCCGGTCGTGAAGGCGTACACCAACAGGATGAGTACGAAGCCGCCCCCGGCGAACAAGTACGACGCCACGCTCGCCTCCTGGCCGAGCAGGATCGGGCGCCAGGCCAGGTACAGCCCGACGACGAACAGGCCGCGGACCGTCTGTGCCGGCACCGACCAGGCCCGCTCCTGGAGGGAGTCCGCATCCGGGGCCAGGGAGAAGACCGAGGCCAGGACGGCGCCGAAGACTCCCGCGACGAGGACGAACGCCGTCAGCGCCGCCCCGCCCAACTCGTCGTCCGGGAACGCCTTCCAGCGGCCGGCGGCCAGGGTCGGCAGGTCCTTCGACTCGTTGACGTATCCGCCCAGTTCGGGTGCCGACCGGGCCCACAGCACCTCGACCCGGGTGCCCGCACGGGGCTTGTCGTAGGTGTAGGCCCCTTTCACCAGGAGGCGCTCGGGACCGCCGTCGACGGCGAGCGCCAGCCGTGAGGCGTAGCCCTTCGCCCGGTCCTCGTCGCCCAGTTCGGCCCGTATCCGCAGCGGCTTGCCCACCACGCGTGCCGTACCCACCTCGGCACCCGCGTCCCGCAGCCGCTCGACCCGATCGCTGGTCGACATGCTCATCAGGCAGGCGAACATGGCACCGGAGGTGAACGCCACCAGCAGCCAGACGACGGCGGTACGGCCCTTCACCCACAGCTCGGAGTCACTGAGGGCGAAGTCGTCGCTGAGGCGGCTCAGCGGCAGCCGACCGTCGCCCCGGCGCCGGCGCCTCCCCAGCGCCGCCCCACCCTTGCGCAGCGACACCCGTGGCACGGGCATCCGCTCCCGCCGGGTCACCAGTGCCAGCGCCCACAGCGCCACCACCCGCACCGCCACACCCCCGGCGGCCACGCCACCCCACACCAAGGGCCCGTCCCACGGATGCGACATCGGCGCGACCCCCAGCAGCCACGCACACGCGACCACCCCCGCGCCCCACCCCACCAGCCCACCCAGCCGCACGAGCCACGCCCGTACTGGCGTCATCAATCCCCCTTGACGCAGTTACGGCCCAGCACGGTGTCAGGACCGCGCCTGCTCGTCCACCCCTGTCTCGCCCGACACTCCCGGGGCCCCCCACCCGCAGTTGCTCGGTGATCTGGACGAACGCCGCCCGGAGGTGTTCCGGGATACCCAGGGCCGCCGCCGCCTGCTCGGCGGAAAGCGCGGAGCCCCCGGCGGCCGTCGGTACGGTCGCGGGGGCGCCGGCGCCTGGGGCAGGTCCTCCTCCGTCAGCTTGCCGGACCGTATGAGGACGTCCCGGACGGGAACGCCGAGGGCACGCGCGAGCCCCCGCATGGTGTCCAGGTCGGGCATGCTCTGCCGTTGCAACAGGCGGGTGATGGCCGCCCGGTGCACGCCCGCGTCCTCGGCCAGCTTGGTCTTGCCCCCCCCACGGGCTGTCGATGTCGTAGCCGCGCGCGCATCGCGTCCTCGACCCAGCCGGCGAATTCCTCGATGTGCTCGGCATCGCTCTTCATACGTGGGTGCTCCCCTGCTGTGTGCTTCCCCGCGACCACTGCAGCGCTCGGGCGCACGCGAAATATGTGGGTGCGCGCACGCACTCGTAAGGATTGAGTGAAGCCGGACAACCCCTGGAACGGCGTCCGACCCGGTCGACCGCCACGCACATGCCATTGCGTGGGCCCCGCCGGTAACCGTTGCCGGTCCGGAAAGGGAATGACGGCGCCACCGTCCAGCAGGGTCAGTGCCGACCGCCGCAGCTGCGGCGACCGGGAGGCGAGGGCGCCTTTCCAGCCATTGGCATACGCGGCGAACTCCCGTCGTTCTACCTCGACTTTTGTGTGCAGGGCGGCTCCGTGGTCACCCAACTCGCGCATCACGCGCTGCAGTTCGATCAGAAGCCCGGCAAGTTCGGCCTTACGACGGAGGTTTCCGCTCGTGTCCACCCTAGGCCCTCACCGGTCGACCGCACCCCGACGGCCGGCTTCGCAGCGCCGGCATCACGGCGAAGTCCGGGACTCAGCCGAGGAGGTCGATGACGACCGCCAGCACGCACAGGACAAACAGCACAGAGGACCCCATGGTGAGCGGCAGAGCCGTTCTGCCGGTCGTCATCTCATCGGGCGTCAGGACATTGCCCAGGTCCCGCGGGTCATAGATCACCTCGATGGTGCCGCCGAACCGACCGGAACGAGAACGGAGCTGCACAGATGAAGGACTCGACCCGCCGGGCCGTCCGTACGGCGTTCCAGACCCTGTTGGCGGTGGCGGCGGCGATCAGCCGCCTGATGTCGACGCCCGCCGTGGAGAACGCGCTTCCGGACTGGCTGCGCAAGGACAAGGAAGAGGCACCGTGACCACGCGGGAATCGGAGGGAGTCGCCGTGGAACTCGAACGCCTCCGCCGCTCGGTCGACGTCGGCTTCGCCACCACCCGCGGTGACCTGGCCCTCCTCCTCCAGCGCGCCGACCAGACCGACAAGACCCTGGGCGACCACGAGGAACGGCTCGACGCCCTCGAACGCACCCGCTGGCCCCTGCCGTCCCTGGCGGCACTGACCTCGTGCGCCGCGCTGGCGCTGACCCTGTGGGAGGCATCCCACCGCTGACGCGCCCGGGACGCCCCTGTGCCCCCACGTGCTCAGGGGTGTCGCCGTCTCTCGAACGCGTGCATCATTGCCGGGGCGTTGCCGAGGGGGTCTGTGGAAGGGACGGTGCGGGTGCGCAGGGGTGGAACAGCCGGGACGGTGGCGGCGGTGATCGGCGGTCTGGGGCTGTTGCTGGCCGCCTGCGGGCCCACGGCGGACACCGGAACCTCCGGGCGCACCCCCGTGAACATCGCGAACGCCCCCGCCATGCTCCCCGTCCCCCACGGCAAAGGCAGCGAGATCCCCGACGACTTCAACGGCGACGGTCACCGTGACCTGGTGCTCAACGATCTGGTGAAGGCGCAGAGTCATGCCGACGACGCCGGTGTCGGCATCGTGTACGGCAGTCCGCGCGGACTCGTGCCCGGCGCGCGGCAGTTGCTCAGTCCTCGGAAGCAGGCGGCGCGTACGAAGGGGCAACTCCCCGCCGTTTTCGACGCGGAGGAGAGCTGCGACCTGAACGGCGACGGCTTCACCGATCTCGTCGTGTCGTCGGATCCGCCGTACGACGGGCAGGGGCAGCCCCCGGTGCCCCTCCAGATCCTCTTCGGCTCCCCGTCCGGGCTGACCGGCCGGGCGGTGAAACTGGCCGTCCCGGCCCGCGCCCGCTTCGGCAACGACTGGCCGGACCAGCCGGTGTGCGGCGACTTCGACGGGGACGGCGCGAACGACCTGGTGGTGCACGCGTCGGCGGGCCATCTGTCCTATCTGCGCGGCCCGTTCAACCCGCGTACGGGCCTCCCGCACGCGGCCGGCGCCCCCGTACCGGCACCGGGCGAGGTGCCGTCCGGCCCGTCCGCCGACGTCGACCGGGACGGATACGACGACCTGGTGGTCCGTACGGCGCAAGGCTCGACCAAGTCCGCGGTGGTCCTCGGCGGCCCGAAGGGCCCGACCCGTACCGGCGCCGTCCTCCCGGCCGGCCTCGACGTCGCCCTCGGCCGCTTCGGCGGGGGCAAGGCGCTGGACGCGGCGGTCGGCGGCATGGACGAAACGTCCCTGCGCTATGACCTGCCGACGGCGCGGCGGGGCACGCTCGACTCCCCCGGTTCCCTGCTGGACGCCGGCGACTTCGACGGGGACGGCCGCGACGAACTGGTCTCCAGCGGCTCCCGGTTGCGGATCTTCCGTGCCGGTACGGCGGCAGCGGGCCCGTCGGCGTCGGGCATGGTCACGATCGAACCGCCGGCCCACGGTACGACCCGCGTCCTGGCGGTCGCCGACTTCGACGGCGACGGCAAGGCGGACCTGGCGGTGCGCACGTACCGGGGTGAGACGAAGGACACCGTGGCCGTGTACCGGGGGGCAGGGAAGGGGCTCCTCGCGCGGAAACCGGCGGTGGTCTTCTCCAGTTCGGAGTTCCTCGCGTCGTAGCGTGTCCCAACAACCTTCAAAATTCCCTCACTTCACATACAACCCTCGTGCCTCACCGCGGGTCTTCTGTGAGCCGGCCTTCGCGCGCGCCCGAGGACAACCCAGGGCGAACACGGACGGTCGGCACACCACCGACTGCGGATGCCCCCCAGGCATCCCCCATGCCGCAGGAGATCCCGCGTGCACACGCATCTGCGACTCGCCCTCGCGACGGCCACCGCGGCCGCGCTGACGGGCGGTCTGCTCACGTTCGCCGCCTCGCCCGCCACCGCCGCCGACTCCGTCAAGGTCGCCAAGGCCGACTTCAACGGCGACGGCATCGGCGACATCGCCACCTCGGCGGCCACCGCCTACGTCAGCGGCCACAAGAACGCCGGCCAGGTCGTCGTCCTGTACGGCACGAAGACCGGCGTCTCCTCCGCCAAGCGCACCACCCTCAGCCAGAACAGCGCCGGCGTCCCGGGCACCGCCGAGACCGGCGACCAGTTCGGCTACGACCTCGCGTACGCCGACTTCAACGGCGACGGCTACGACGACCTCGCCGTCGGCACCCCGCACGAGAAGACCGGTTCCGACACCAACGCCGGCGCCGTCACCCTCCTGTGGGGTTCCCCGAGCGGCCTGACCGGCAAGGGCGTCGACGTGCCCGACCCGGCCGCCGGCTCGCACGACTACTGGGGCCAGGAACTGGCCGCCGGCGACTTCGACGGCGACGGCAAGGCCGACCTGGTCGTCTCCGCCTCCACCTCCACCCTCTACCTCTACAAGGGCGGTTTCGCCGGCAACGGCACGGCGGGCAGCCGGACCACCTTCAAGCCGCCGATCCAGTCGGGCAACGACTCGTCCCCGTACGGCCCGATGAACCTGACCGCCGGCGACGTGAACGGCGACGGCCGCACCGACCTCGTCGTCGACGGCTACGAGACGCACACGTCGTCCCACTGGAACACCAACTACTGGCTGCCCGGCACCGCGAGCGGTCTGCGCGGCGCCACCGCCAAGGCCCTCAAGCCCGGCATCATCACCGCGATCGGCGACATCAACGGCGACGGCTTCGGCGACATCGTCACCGGTGCCGCCTGGGACGACCGGACCAGCGACGGCCGGCCCGTCCCGAACGCCGCCAAGGGCGGCAAGGTGAGCGTCACCTACGGCTCGGCCTCCGGCCCCGCCGCCACCGCCACCGGCATCACCCAGAACACCGGCAAGGTGCCCGGCGACTCGGAGAAGGGCGACGGCTTCGGCTGGGACCTCGACCTCGGCGACATCAACGGCGACGGCTACCAGGACCTGGTCGTCAGCGCCCCGAACGAGGACCTCGGCGGCGCCACCAACACCGGCACGGTCACCGTCCTGTACGGCTCGGCACACGGCGTGAACACCGCCTCCGGCGCCCAGTCCTTCGCCCAGAGCACCGCGGGCGTCCCCGACAAGGACGAGAAGAACGACCTCTTCGGCGCCGACGTCAAGCTCGACGACGTCACCGGCGACGGCAAGGCCGACCTGGTCGTGGGCTCGTACGAGAACGGCGGCGACGGCGCGGTCACCTACCTGCCGTCCACCGGCCGGAAGATCACCACGACCGGTTCCCGGGCCCTCTCCGCGAGCTCCGTCGGCGTGTCCACGACGGACATCCCGCAGTTCGGCGCGGTCTTCGCCGACTGAGCGAATCCCCTAGGAGTGCCGCCGGATTCCCCTTAGGGGATGTCACAGCTCGGCAGCAAAGCCGGGCCCGGACCGCCGGGCCCGGCACGTCACTCTCGGGGACCAGGTACGTTCGATAACGTGGCTGGATTCAGGATCGGACGCGGCGGCCGGAACAACCGCGCCCCGCAAGGACAGCAGGCGCCGCAGGGACCGTCGTACGGTCGGCAGGGGCCGGGGCCGTCGTACGGTCGGCAGGGGCAGGGACAGGGGCCGTCGCACGGCTATCCGTCGGCTCCGCAGCCGTACCCGCAGTACGGCGGTGGCGGCGGCGGTTCGTGGCCGCAGGCGAACGGCGGCCACCAGGGCGGCAGAGCCGGCGACGGACCGGAGTACTTCGGCGACGACTACGGCGGCTACCCGGGCCAGGGCGGCGCGCCGGACCCGTACGCGGCCAACAACCCGGGCCACACCCAGGCGTTCTCCGTCGGCGAGGACCCGTACAGCCAGGGCGGAACCTACCGGGCCGGGGCTGCCGCCGCGGCCGCCCCGATCGGCCCGCGCCTGCACTGGAAGGACCTGCTGCGGGGCATCGTGTTCGCCCCGAACCAGACCTTCCTGCAGATGCGCGACTACACGATGTGGGGCCCGGCCCTCGTCGTGACCTTCCTGTACGGCCTGCTCGCGGTCTTCGGCTTCGACGGCGCCCGCAAGGACGCGATCGACGCGACCCTCGCCAACGCGGTCCCGATCGTCCTGACGACCGCCGTCGCGATGGTGATCAGCGCCTTCATCCTGGGCGTGGTGACCCACACCCTGGCCCGCCAGCTCGGCGGCGACGGCGCCTGGCAGCCCACGGTGGGCCTGTCGATGCTGATCACGTCCCTCACGGACGCGCCCCGCCTGGTCGTCGCCATGTTCTTCGGCGGCGACGCGACCCTCGTACAGGCGCTGGGCTGGGCCACCTGGGTCGCCGCGGGCGCCCTGCTGACCCTGATGGTCAGCCGCTCGCACGACCTGCCGTGGCAGAAGGCACTGGGCGCGTCGGCGATCCAGCTGATCGCGCTGCTGTCGATCGTGAAACTGGGCACGTTCTAGCGGGTCACGTTCCGCAGATCACGGAGACGACGAAGGCTCCCGGATCCGCCCGGCAGCCGGGGGCCTTTGCGATCACGGTCCGCGAGCCAGGACCGACTCAGCGGGCGGCCGACCCCGGGGCCGGGACGGCGGGGCCGGGGGAATCGGCGAGACGGGTCTTGAGGGTCTGGGCGCCGAGGGCGAGGCAGACGCCGAGCAGCAGGACGTAGAACACGCCGATCTTGTGCAGGTCGTCGAGGAAGTACCACACCGACGTCAGCCCCGTGAACCAGAACGCCATGAGTGCGAACCCGCCCGTGCGCTCGTCCCGGTAGCCGGCGGTCAGGCACACCCCGGCGACGAGCCCCAGCAGCAGGGCGATGACGACGTACCTCGTCTCCCAGCCCAGATTGGCGCGGGAGAACTCCGACCACACCGCCACGGCCTCCGCCACCGGAGCCCAGGCCACGGCACACGCCAGGCGGGCCGACCACAGCAGCAGCAGACACCCCGCGAGGCCGCTGAGCAGCGCGACCAGGGGGAAGCGCTCGGTGTCGATCATGTCGGTCCGCGACACCGTCACCGCGAGAGTGCTCCCGAGGAGTGCGACCATCCCCTCCGGCGTGGGCTGGAACACCACCCGGCCCAGGGACCTGATCCCGCCCGATCGCTTCGCGGGCCGGTCGTCCCGCGGAGCCTGCGCCAGCTCGGGCCGGTCCGCCTGGGCACGGGGATCCAGGGCGGTCGGGGTCGGTATCGCGGGCGCCGCGGGTATCCGCGCGGCCCGCTCCAGCTCCGCCTTCATCTCCGCCGCGTCGGTGAACCGGTCCTCCCGGCGCTTGTGCAGCGCCCGCAGCACGACCGCGTCCAGAGCCGGCGGCAGTCCCGGGCGCAGCCGCGACGGCGGCACGGGTTCCTGCACCAGGTGCTGGTGCATCACCGAGAACGGCGACTCACCGGTGTACGGAGGGCGGCCGGTCAGCAACTCGTACAGCAGGCACCCCACCGCGTACAGGTCCGTCCGGTGGTCCGTGTCGCGGCCTTCGATCTGCTCCGGCGCCAGATAGGCGGGCGTACCGACCGCCACGCCCGTCCCGGTCAGTCGGGTCGCCATCTCGCTGAGCGCCTTCGCGATACCGAAGTCGAGGACCTTGGCCGTCCCGGCCCGGGTGAACATGACGTTCGCCGGCTTGATGTCCCGGTGCACTATGCCGTGGCCGTGGCTGTGCCACAGGGCCTCGAGCACCTGCCCCGCCGCGTCCACCGCCTGCTCGGCCGGCAGCGGTCCGTCCACCAGTTCCTCGGCGAGGGTCCGGCCCTCGACGTACTCCATGACCAGGTACGGCACGGCGACGCCGTCCACCGCGTCCTCGCCCACGTCGTACACGGTCGCCACGCCGGGGTGGTTGAGCGCGGCGGCCGCGTGCGCCTCGCGCTGGAACCGGGCGAGGAACTGCGGCTGCCGCACCAGCTCGGCGGAGAGCGTCTTGACCGCGACGGTACGGCGCAGGCGGCGATCGACGGCCCGGTACACCGTGCCCATCCCACCGTGGCCGAGCTGCTCCACCAGCTCGTACCGCTGCCCCAGCGTCCTGTGCTCCACCGCGTTCCCCCAACGGCCGTCCAGGTCCTCGAACGTGTCGACGCGGACACTCCGCGGTTCGCGGATCGCGTGCGACACACGGAAGGAGACGGCGGACGCCGGGTACCGTTCCCATCCGATGACGTGATCAGAGCCTCATACGCGGGCGAGCACGAGGCACAGGCCTTTTCCAGCGCGTCTTGCAGCGCGTCCTACAGCGCGTCTTTCGACGGTGTGATCGGTGTGCCGGACTTGCGGCACGGAGGCAGCACGGACCACGGGAAGTTGATCCACTCCTCGGTGCGCTTCCACACGTACTCGCACTTCACGAGCGAGTGGGACTTCTCGTAGATCACCGCGGACCGCACCTCGGCGACGGTGTCGAGACAGAAGTCGCGGACCAGCTTCAGCGTCTTGCCGGTGTCGGCGACGTCGTCGGCGATCAGGACCTTCTTGTCGGAGAAGTCGATGGCGTTCGGGACGGGGGCGAGCATGACGGGCATGTCGAGGGTCGTCCCCACACCGGTGTAGAACTCGACGTTCACCAGGTGGATGTTCTTGCAGTCCAGGGCGTACGCGAGGCCGCCCGCCACGAACACCCCGCCGCGCGCGATGGAGAGCACTATGTCGGGCTCGTAGCCGTCGTCGGCGATGGTCTGGGCCAGCTCGCGGATGGCGTCGCCGAACCGCTCGTAGGTCAGATTCTCACGCACGTCGCTCATGCCGGGCTCACACCTGCGTCCGATGGAAGTTGAGGAAGGAACGCGAGGCCGTGGGCCCACGCTGGCCCTGGTAGCGGGAGCCGTAGCGCTCGCTGCCGTAGGGGTGCTCGGCCGGCGAGCTGAGCCGGAACATGCACAGCTGGCCGATCTTCATGCCGGGCCAGAGCTTGATGGGCAGGGTGGCGAGGTTCGACAGCTCCAGGGTCACGTGCCCGGAGAAGCCCGGGTCGATGAACCCGGCGGTGGAGTGCGTGACGAGCCCGAGGCGGCCCAGGCTGCTCTTGCCCTCCAGGCGCGAGGCGAGATCGTCGGGCAGGGAGATGACCTCGTACGTCGAGGCGAGCACGAACTCCCCGGGGTGCAGGATGAACGGCTCGTCGCCCTCCGGCTCGACGAGCCGGGTCAGGTCGGCCTGCTCGATGGAGGGGTCGATGTGCGGGTACCGGTGGTTCTCGAACACCCGGAAGTAGCGGTCCAGCCGCACGTCGATGCTCGACGGCTGCACCATGGATTCGTCATACGGATCGATCCGTACCCGCCCGGCATCGATCTCGGCCCGGATGTCCTTGTCTGAGAGAAGCACGACCCGAGGATACGCAAGGGGCGCGGAGCCGTGACAATCGTGACGACTCCGCGCGCCGGTACTGCTGCCGCTGTGTCCCGCTATCGCCTCTCGAGCGTCACCGGCACCGCGCTGCGGAGCCGGGCACACTGTGGACACCGGACGAGCCGGCCGGGGCCGAGTCGCTCGGCCTGCTGCATCGGGAACGAAGCGGTGCTGAAGACGTGCCCATCGGCACAGCGGACGAGGGTGCGTTCCATCAAGTCCTAGAGTCCCTTCCCCAAGAGCCGCGTCTGGCTTGATGCCCTGACGACAAAAGCCACATTACGGGATCAAAGAGACGACCCTCCAGGCGGCGCTCCGGCGTCCACATCGCCCCGCCGGGCCCCTCTCCCACACCCCTACCGTACGCCCCAACTCCGGTCGCCCGCAGCCGGATCCCTCCCCTGAAACACACTCAGACCCCATGGCCTGAGCGTCGGGGGTTCACGATGAGGTACAGTGAGCGAGCGTTCGGACACCGATTGATCGGATCCGTAATTACGCGGGTGTAGTTTAATGGTAGAACATCAGCTTCCCAAGCTGAGAGCGCGAGTTCGATTCTCGTCACCCGCTCCATGAAGAAGGCCCAGGTCAGAGACCCGGGCCTTTTTGCTGTTCACAGTGATCAGTCGCCGCGTGCCAGATTCGCGCCAAAAGGCTTGTCGGCCCCTTTTCGGGGCCTCCGCCCGAGCCCTCCGAACAGTGGCGTCGAGGCCGCGGCGGCGACCTCTTCCTGCCGCTCGTCGTCGGAGTGCTGATAGATCAGCGCGGCCTTTTCTCGGAGGACTGCCCGGCCTCATGAGGGGCTGCCGGGGCGGACGGTGAGGTAGGTCCACCGGCTCCACACGCTGCCGGTCTGTGCGCCCTTGGCCGGCGGCGTGTAGTGGCCGCGGATGCGGTAGTGGTCGTTGCTCGCGAAGAGCTTCAGAGCCCGGCCGTAGCCGTACCAGTCGTCGGAGTACAAGGGCACGCAACTCTGCGAGGTGACCTGGTGCCAGGCCTCCGAGTAGTAGTGCTCGACGTACACCGACGTACAGCCGCCGGACTGATGGGGAGTGATCTTCAGGTCGAAGCCCATGTTGACTTCGGACTTGTAGAAGACCTGGTAGGTGGTGGATCCGATGCGAGTGGTCGAGAGCGGCCACTGCATCTCCGTCCGGACCGTCGGCGTGAGGCCTGCGCTGGTGGTCACCGTGCGCGGGGCGTAACGGTAGTCCCCCGCGAAGGCCGCGCTGAGGACGGTGTTGCGGGTGATCTTGTAATACGCGACGAGGTTCCCGTGCGCGTCGACCTTGCCGCTCTTGAGCGGCGTCCGCGACTTGCCCGCGGGCTGGTCGTACAGCGTCACGGAGCGGGAGTTGTAGGTGCTCCCCAGATGCGCGGTGACCTTGACGGTCGCGCCGGAGTGGTACGACTTCGCGTCAGTCCCCACACTCAGGGCCGGCGTGGCTCGGGATACCTGCACCTTCGCCGACGCCGTGACCGGGAGGTAGGAGGTACCACCGTCGTAGGTGAAGGCGTACGTGTTCGCGCCGCCGACCTGCGGGGTGTCGTGGAGGGCGAAGCTGCCGTCAGCGGCGACGGGCACGGTGCCCACCGAGTAGCCGGAGGGGTGCTTCAGGTCGGTCTTGACGACGTGGACCGCGCCGGTCGTCACATGCGCATGCGGCCAGGTGAGGTGACCGGTGACGGTGACCGGTGCGGCACGATCGGCGGAGGAGGGAGCGGTCAGCGCCATGGTGGGTGCGTACTTGGCGACCGGGATGTCGAAGGACCGTCCGGCCGGTCCGTAGTGGCCGCTGCCGGAGTAGTCGACGCGGAAGCTCAGTTGACCGGTGAGGGGTGCCGTGCCGTCGACGCGGTAGGAGCCGAAGAAGCCGACCGGGCTCGCCGGGGTGGCTGTCGGGTCCGGGACGAGCACGCCGTCCGGATCGACGTCGTCGTAGCGCGTGATGCGTACGGTGCCGGGAATCATGGATTCCCGGGGGCTGAGGCCGAGGGTCGAATCGGGCGACACCACGAACGAGTAGGCCTCGCCGGGGGCGAGCGGAGCGGTCCAGCTTCCGTGGAGCGTGACCGGTGCGATTTCCGGGTTACGAGAGATGTGGAGCGTCGGTGTTCCCCCGGAGGCGTCGACGGCCACGCCGTAGGCCCGGCTCTCGTCCGGTGCCCAGGCGAGGCCGTGCGCGGCGGAGTTCAGCTCCCGGGCGTAGAAGTACTCGGTGTAGTTGCCCTCGCCCGTTTCCGGAAACGTCACGACCCCGCGGTCGCCACTGGCCATGGTCCCGTCCGGGGCCACGGCGACAGCCCGGCCGTACACCCCCGTGGCGAACTGCCCGTCGACCGCCAGATCCGAAGTGCGGTACCGATTGGCGGTCGCGCCTTGAAATGACGGGACCGCCAGATGCAGCCCGTCCGCCGTGACCGCGAAGTCACTCAGGTCGGGGATGGGCAGCGCCTTCGCGGCCTGCCGGGTCAGCGCACCGCCCTGGGCCCGGTATGTGACGAAGGCGGCGGTGTCGCCCGTCTGCACGGCGGCCGCGAGTACGCCGGACGGCGTCGGGGTCGTCGCCAGCGTGGGCGCTGCTGCCCAACTGCCGGAATCCTGCCGCAAAGTGACCGTACCGGCGCCGTCGACGGATCCGATGCCGCCGACGCCTGCTGTGCCGTAGCCGAACCAGAGGGTGCCCCCGGCGACGGCCAGCGAGTCCGGATGGGTACCCACACCCGTGCCGTAACGAGCCGACTCGGTCAGCTTCTCCGTACTGATCGCCGCGATCGCGTCCTGGCCCGGGAGAGCCGCGTACAGCGCGGATCCGTCGTCCGAGAGGGCCAGACCGGTGGCACCTGGCTCACCACTGATCACCGTCGGGTTCCCGCCGTCGAGGTCGGTGACGAGAATGCCGTCGGTGCCGGGGCCGCCGCTGATGAACAGGTGTGCGTGCGGCTCGTCCACGACCATGTGCGAGAAGTGCGCGATCGGCAGCGGTATGTCCGACGCCGCGTACGAGTCGACCGCGCCGGGACCGATGACAGTCGTCAGTCCCACGAGCAGCGCTGCGGCGGTTGGCGACGAGAATCGCGCCAGCTTCATGAAAGGCCCCCACATAACCTTCACGATCAAGGGGCGCAACCTAGCATGGGGAAGGTCGGGCCACGACAGTGGGTGGGGCGGATCAGGGGGTGTCATGGGTAACAAAGAGACGGAACAGGGGGCGATCTCACGTGTGTTGGACTTGGAGCGAGCCGCCGGCCGCGATCCCGAGGACGTCCGCAGCTCGGGCCTCCCGTACGACGTCGAGAGTTCACCCCGCATGATCGAGGTGAAGGCCTTCAGTCGCTCGGCGCGCAGTGAAGCGCTGCCGCTGGAACACCGGCAAGTGTTGGCCGCCAGGGCGAACCCCGAGCACTACTACCTCTATGTGGTCGACAACCTCGCGGGTCTCGACGGGGCAGAGATCGGAGTGCGTATTTTGCACGGAGAGGCGCTGCTGGCAATGATCGAGCGATCCCAGCCCCAGATCACGTACTGGCCCACCTTCAGGGCAACCGAGTACGACCAGGCGGAGCGGCTGCAGTGAGACGTGCTGTACAGCAGTGAAGTACAGCGACCGCCGCCGCACGAAGCTGTGCCGGAGTTCCCGGGCGTCCATTCGTCAGCATTGATGGCCGGGGCGGTCCTCTAACGCGGTTCGTGGGCCGCCGCCCGGCAGGCGCCGGTCGCGGCGCCGCCCGCCACTCCGGCCCCGGTCAGCCCGGTCACACAACCCTGAAGGTCTCCGACCACGCCACGGCCGCAGGCCGCTGTGACGGAGTCGGAAGCGGTCGCACCGGCCAGTTCGGCCATCCGTGTGCAGGCGGGGATGTCCGCCCGGGCGGGAGCGGCGAGGACCGCGCCGCCGAGGGTGAGGGTCAGGCCGGTGAGGGCACCGGCGATACGGGTCGACGTGCGCATGGGACGCACCTGCCTTCCGAGTTGGTCGCGCGGTCCCGGTCCCGGCGGGCCGGATCCACGCGGTAAGGCCGCCTGGCGACGCTCGGTGAGTGGTGCCCCGGCCGGCGGGCTCACAGACTGACCGCACGAATCGCGTCGCATCCATTGAGCCGCACCGGGACATGGTCGCGTCGCCAGGCCGAAGGAGAAGGCTCCGGACCGGATGAGACGCACTCGGACCTCCACTCGCGGGCCCCTCACTCCAGCGTCGCACCCTCTCCCCCGCCCGTCCTGGGCAGCCAGGGGCGGCCGCGCTGAGTAACTGCGATTGCGCGAAGCGCGGTAGCCGGCCCGTCCTGCCGACCAGGTGGATCGGACGGCCCAGCGTCCCGCCCGGCCTGCCCCCCGGCACACCGCCGGGCGCGCCTCGGCCGGGGAGGCGGCAGGCCTTCGCTTCCCCGCGAGGTGCAGGGCCGCCACTGGGGTGGCACTTCACGGCGAGCGTCGATGGGAGGCCAAGGTGTCGCCTGCCACGACTCGCGTGTCTGCTCGCCGTCACCCATTCTGAGTAATAGGCCGTTCCTGGCAGCCCGGTCATCCCGAAGCACCGGACCAGGGACACGCGAGAGGAGAAGGCCATGCGCACACGACGACTGCTTGGGCTCGCCCTCGCCACTGCAACCCTCGCCGGCATGAGCGCCGTCGGCGCCGCCACCGCTCGGGCAGCGACGTATCCGTCCATCTCGGCCGAAGAGTGCACGGCCCAGGGTGGAACGGTCAACCAGGGCGGCCCTTACCTCCCCCCCACGTGCAAGTTCCCCGACGGGCACTCGGAACGCATTACCTGAGCGTGTCTTCGGCGGCAACGTCAGCACGATGAAGCGGTCTTGACCGCTTGCTGGAGCACGTACTGCGCCTCGCCGTCAGCTCGGCAGGCCGCTGCCGAGAAGGCCCGTGGCCAAGTTGGCCGGGCCCTACCGGAGGTGCAGCCCCACCACCAGGCCCGCGTGATCGGACGGCCACAGGCCCTTGGGAGTCCGGTCCCTCACCTTGTCTCCGATCAGGTGGGCGGAGGCGGCCGAAAGGTGTGCGGGCTGGTAGAAGACGTAGTCGATGCGCGCACTGAGTTTGGACGGCAGGTTGCGCAGATCGGGGTCCTGAACGGCGGTGAATCCGCCGCCGGGGCCGTGGACGGTCCGCCAGGCGTCGTCGTAGCCGCCGTTGGTGAACGTGGCGTACGGTCCGGTCGCTTCGGTGGGCAGGGTGTTGAAGTCGCCAAGAGCGGTGACGGGATACGGCGACTGTGCCAGCGCGGCGTACAGCTCCCGCCCCTGGGCGTTGCGAATGGCCGGCACCCCTGGCTGTAGGTGTGTGGTGGCCACCCGCACCCGTGTCGACTTGCCCTTGAGGGCGACGTCCACCGCGGACCAGCCCCTCAGGGTGGTGAAGGTGAATCCGAACGGGGTGGTGATGACGAGCTTCGCGGCATAGAGGTGCGCCTGCGCGTTCGTCACCGAGACTCCGTCCTGTACCAGGATCGCGTCCCGGTTCGTGAAACTCGCCTGTTCGGTGGCACTGATCGGCAGGGTGGTGGTGCCGGTGTCGTCGACCGCGACGGCCCGGTAGTGGAGACCTGCCCTGCGCAGCTCGCGGAGCAGGATGTCCAGGAAGTCGTAAGTGGTGTGGAGGCGACCGCCGAGCCGGCCCTTCTTCCACAGAGCCACCTCTTGCAGGCCGATGGCCTCGGGGCGCTCGCTCCTGAGCAGGCGCGAGATGGCCCGGGCGCGGGAGGGGAAGTCGGTGG
The DNA here is from genome assembly GCF_021538895.1 of Streptomyces olivochromogenes. GTDB lineage: Bacteria > Actinomycetota > Actinomycetes > Streptomycetales > Streptomycetaceae > Streptomyces > Streptomyces olivochromogenes_A. The sequence continues at coordinate 16,361 of NZ_JADDRL010000060.1, forward strand.
CGACCACCTGGTCGTAGGCGATCCCGGCTCGCGCGACGAGCTCCTGCGGAGTCTGCGCAAGGGCCAGAGGGGCGAGGTCGGCGCCCAGATAGATGTTGTACGTGGCGACCTTGAGCTGCCGCGTTCCGGCCTGAGCCGGCGCGGCCAGGCCCAGTGTCGCGGCAACCAGCCCCACGACGGCCAGAAGTGCCGCCCATCTGCGTGCCATGCGCTTCTCCTCTCACCGCCCAGGTCAGATCACGCCGGCCCGGATCCGCTCACACTGTCCTAAGAAGTCCAATAACGTCCCGTACTCGTATGATTACGCGGACGTGAGTGCGAGAGCCCGTGGGGGAGACGGCGCCGCTCAAAATCACCCGTAAGCGCCGCAGCTGGTGGAGCGAGCGGCCCCAGGGCAGTACCTCACCCCCGCCGCCCTCCCGAAGCGGCGGCGGGGGCCAAGGCGGTTACCAGGACAGCGCGTCCTGGGCGTTGTCCTGCCAGTAGGTGACGGTGGCGGCGCTGTTGAAGAAGATTCCGTGCTTCGGCAGCTTCAGGGTCTTCTCCTTGTTGATCGCGTTGCCCTTCCTGTCGGTGAAGAACACGCCCAGGGTCTTCTCCTTGGCTCCGCCTTCGCCTTCGGGGGTGGACGTCGTGATGCCCGCGTACGCCGACTGGCCGGGCTTGAGCGTCACCACGGCCTGCGGGGTGGTCTCCTCGGCCCACGGCAGCGGGGCCTGGGCGTCGGCGCCGGCCCTCAGGAAGGGGGCGGTGTAGGCGTAGCAGGGCTTGGTGCCGGTGTTGGTGGCCTTGAGCAGCAGGTGGTTGATCGGGCGGGACACCTCGGTGACGGTCAGCTTGGTGTTCGCCGTGGTGCAGGTGACGACCGAGGGGGCCGCCTTGGTGGCGGCGGAGGCGGTCTGCCCGGTGGCCTGGAGGCCGACGAGCGCGAGGGCGGCGGCGACGACCATGGAGGAGGCGGCCGAGCGGGAGACGAAGCGAGTGGCGATACGCATGAGTGGACTGCTTTCTCTGAATATCGGGAAGATGATCTCGTGCTTGTGAACTGCGCGGTTCGGGCTTGCGCCGGAAGTGCGGCCCGGGAACGCGGAGTTGAGCGGGTCCGATCACCGTGTCCGGCGAGGCGCCGCGTTCGGATGACCCAAGCCTGTGCCGTGCGGCGTTCCGCCCGCCATTCCCGCCGGGAGTTCCGGGACGCTGGAATGCTCGTACCGGCTCTGAACTGCAGAGACGTGGCCTTCATGGGATACCGAATGGGATGGATGACCCGTCGCACGGCCTCCAGGGCGGCAGGCCCTACGCTGACCCCGTGAGGCAGACAGGCGCTGGGAAGGACGATCGGCGATGACGCCCCTGAGCACCGGGGACCCGGAGTCCATAGGCGGGTACACCCTTCTCGGTCGGCTCGGGACGGGCGGCATGGGAGTCGTGTACCTGGGGGTCTCCGCCTCGGGACGGCAGGTCGCGGTCAAGCTCGTGCACGAGCCGTATGCCCAGGAGGAGGAGTTCCGGACGCGCTTTAGGCAGGAGATCGCGGCAGCGCGCAGAGTCAGCGGCGCCTTCACCGCGCCCGTCGTGGACGCCGACCCGGACGCCGAGCGGCCGTGGATGGCGACGCTCTACGTGCCGGGGCTCAACCTCGCCGAGGTCGTGGAGCAGGACGGCCCGCTGAGTCAGCGGGAACTGCGCGCGCTGGGGCTGGGGCTCACCGAGGCGCTGCGCGACATCCACCGGGCGGGCCTGGTGCACCGGGACCTCAAACCGGGCAACGTCCTGATGACCGGGGACGGTCCGCGCGTCATCGACTTCGGCATATCGCGCGCTTCCGACAACCAGAGTCTCACCACGACCGGGCGGATGATCGGCACTCCGCCCTTCATGTCGCCGGAGCAACTGGCCTCGCCCCGGGACGTCACCCCGGCCTCGGACGTGTTCTCGCTGGGGTCGCTGCTGGTGTTCGCGGCCGTCGGCACGGGACCGTTCGACGCCGACAGCCCGTACATCACCGGCTATCAGGTGGTGTTCGGGACCCCGGACCTCGACGGGGTGCCCGAGGCGCTCCTGGGCATCGTCGAGCGCTGCCTGGACAAGGACCCGGCCGCGCGGCCGGAACTGACGGACGTACACCGCATGCTCCAGGCCCTGCCGGAATCCGACGCCACCGCCGCGCCGAAGACCGGGCGGTCCGCGAAACCCCGGCGCCACCCCACTTCTCGGAGCGCGGCCACCACCTCCACGGGCGCCGCGACCGACACCGGCACCGGCACCGGCACCGGCAAGCGACGCCGAGCCCGGCTGCTGCTCACCGGCCTCGGCGCGGCGCTGGCCGTGACGGGGCTGGGTATCGGGGTGGGTGTCTTCGTGTCCGATCCGGCCCCCGCCCCCGCCTCCGACACCACCGCCACGGCCGCCGCCCGTACCGCGTCACTGCCCGGCGGCTGGCGGCCGTGGCAGAAGGAGCTGCGGTACGACGTGAAAGGTATTCCTCTCGACTACGACAGCCCCGGATGCGTAACGGAGGCAAACGCCCTGTTCTGCGGCGGTACGGGCTTCACGGCCGCCAGGATCGACGCGGCCTCCGGCCGCACCCTGTGGCGGACCGGCACCCGCCCGCAGGGGGTGCAGCCGATCGGCGTTCGCGACGGGCTGGTCTACATGTACGAGGAACCGGACGACCGGACCAGGCGCCTAGTGGCCCTCGACGTCGACAACGGGCACCGGCGGTGGCAGCGCGACATCAGCCCGTCCGAGGACGCGGTCCTGTACGCCGGCGGACTGCTGACCCTGTCTCCCGACGACTCGTCGTTCGTGGCCTACGGGTCTTCCGGCAAGGAACTGTGGCGGGCGGCCTCGCTGGACGAGTACTGCACTCCGTCGGCGCCGGGAGGCGTCCCCTACGCCCTGTGCTCGAAGGCCACCGAGCCCGGCCAGGCCCCGGTCGAGCTGATGAGGCTCGGTCCCGGCAGCCTGACCGAGACCGCCACACTGCCCAAGAAGGCGGTAGCGCTCGGCGCGGTCGGCGGGCAACCCCTGTTCCTCGCCCCCCAGACGGCGAAGGACGTGTACGACGCCGGGTACGAACGGCCGTACAGCGCACTGCTGCGGGTGGCCTCGGAAACCGGGCAGGTCAGACGGATACCGCTGGCACATCCGCTGACCGGCGCGGCCACCCTGGTGGACGGCGTCGTCTACTTCGTCCGCTCCGACGGGTCGGTCACCGCGGTGTCGGCGGACAGCGGCAGACAGCTCTGGCAGCGGGTGACGGACATGGAGAGCCTGTCCGCGCCCGCGGTGTCGGCGACGTACAAGCGGGTCTATTTCTCCAACCGCTTCGGCCGTCTGCTGGCACTGGACAGCCGCACCGGAGCGGAGGTCTGGCGCACGTCCGCACTGGACGACCCCGGGGACAAGACGCAGGCCTACCCGCCGCGCATCCTGCTCGTCAAGGACGCGATCATGGCGATGGCCGGCGACACGGCCTTCTCCCGGAGCCCGGACGGGCCTAGCTGACACCGGTGACCGGATCGGTTCCCACCCGCCCGCCGCGGGAACGGGGGGTCCGCCGACGCCGGTCCCGTACCGGCCAGAGCAGGACGTACGCGGTGGAGGCGATGACGAAGCCCAAGCGGATCAGGCCGCGGGCCGCGTCGCCGGGAACGACGAAGACCGTGCCGTACAGGGTGATCAGGCCGATCCAGCTCCACCAGGGCACCAGGCGCCGCTGTCCGATCACGTCCCACAACAGTGTGCCCAGCAGGACGGAGGCGGTGTAGTACGTGTAGACGCTGGGGTCCAGGGCGATCCGGGCGTTGGCGCCGAGCAGGACGACGGCGGGCCAGCGGCCTCGCCAGACCGCGACGCAACCCAGCGCCAGCCCCAGCGCGGCCTGTGCGGGCCGGTCCCAGGGAGGGGTTCGCGGATCGTCGACGCCGAGCCAGTGCAGCGCGGACGCGGGCTGGTTGGGGATGGTGAACTGGGCCGCGGTCAACGACTGCGGGGCGCTGAGGAGGAACGGCAGCCAGGCGAGCGCGACCAGGGCCGCGCACCACAGACCCGCGCGCGGCCACTGCTTCCTCGGCAGTGCGAGCAGCAGCGGCAGGAAGGCCAGCGCGGTCGGTTTGGAGTCCATGGCCAGGGCCAGGAAGACGCCCGTCATAGCGGGGTTGCCGCGGGTGAGAGCGCATACGGCAAGGGCGGTGAAGAAGAGTGCCAGTACGTCGTCGAGGTGGCCGAAACGGACGGCGACCTCGATCCACATCGGGATGAAGGCCAGGCCCGCGATCAGCACCCGCTGCCGCAGTCGCTGGTGATTGGTGCCCGTGCCCAGGAGATGCCAGGCGGCGCTGCGTCCGGCCACCACCAGGATCAGCAGACCGAGCAGGGACATCACAGCGGCGGCCAGGAACTGCCCGACGGACTCGGGAAGAGGGTTGAACAGGCCCGCCGCCAGGAAGCTGACGGGACCCATCTGGAGTTCGGGGTGGTGGGCGTACAGATTCAGACCGCCGTCCGCCCTGCCCGAGCCCGCGTAGAGCAACTCCCCACCCGTACGCAGGTAGTGCCAGGAGAACCCACCGTGCGGCTGGACCACGGCGAACCAGAGGGCTGTCCAGGCGGTGAGCAGCACCAGGTGTAACCGCTGGCTGATGGCCGACACGCTTTCTCACTTTCGGTTCTCGTCGCCTCGCTCGGTTCCCCCCACGTCATGCGCCCCTCTTTGAGATGGCCGGAAAGCAGGGCAGGTTCTCGGTGTGAGGTAAGAAGCGGCCGCCCGGTCCGCGGAGCCGACAGGCTGGGTGGCGCGAGAATGCGGCCAAAAACAGCGGGAGTTGCTGCGGAGCGACGAAGAACCCCCAGGCCAGAGGCCCAGGGGTTCTTCGTCGTCCAGCCCGGCGATGCGGAGGCGGGGCCTCAGCTCGTGAAGGTGAAGTACTTCCAAGTGCCGTACGTCGTCGTGTTCACGCTGTCGCCCGAGCCGCTGATGTACGAGTCGCGGACCCGGAAGCGGTAGCCGGTGGGCGGGGTGCCCGTGAGCGTGACGACGGACTTGCCCGCGGAGTCGAGCGCGAAGTACTGCTTCGCCGTGGTCTGCCAGATGCCGTCGGCGTAGACCTGGATCTGCAGCAGCTGCTTGCGGCCCGGGTACGGCGTCATCGTGGTCGTGACGACCGGGTCCTTGGACTGGTGGAAGTAGTAATAGGTGTGGCTCCACGCGTACTTGGTCTTGTAGGCGCCGCCGAGCGCCGTGGAGGTCTTCACCCGCGCGCCGACCGTGCTCGTCGTCGTCTTCGGCGCGTAGCGCGCGTCGCCCGCGAACTTCGCCGTGAGCACGGTCTTCCGCTTCAGGGTGAGGGTGACCGAGAGGTTGCCGCTGGAGTTGACCGTGCCGGACTTCACCAGGGTGTTGGGCTTGTCACCGCCGTACGGGTTGGCCCAGATCTCGACCGTGCGGTTCTTGTAGGTCGTGCCGAGGTGCGCCGTGAACGTGACGGACTTGGCGTAGTCGTACACCTTGCCGTTGTTGTTCAGCGTCAGCGTGGGCGTGGCGCGCGAGACGTCGACGGTGTCCGAGGCCGTCGCCGCGGTGTGTGTGGTGTCACCGGCGTACGTCACCGTGTACTTCACCTTGCCGCCGGCCGGCGGGGTGTCCGTGAAGGAGTACGCGCCGCCCGTGCCGAGGGGCTTGGTGCCGAGGGACTTGCCGTTCGGCGAGTCCAGGTCGGTGCGGGTGACCTGCAACGGGGTGCCCGCGGGCAGCGCCAGGTTCGCGGTCAGCTTGCCCTTGACGGTGAGGGACTCGGCGCGGGTGGCCTTCGACGGGGCGTCGGCCGTCAGGGTGGGGGCGTACTTGCGGGGCGCGTCGACGGTCTGGAACCGCATGGAATCGCTGGACCCGGTCAGCACGAACAACTGTGAGCCGTCGGGCGACCAGGTGGTGGAGTGTCCGCCCCCGGGCATCCAGGTGTGGGACAGGTTGCGGACGCTGGCCGGCTGGGCGGGGTCGGTGCCGAAGACATAGGTGTCGCCGATGTCGTCGGTGTCGAGGACGGTGGCCGCGACCGTGCCGTCCGGGGCGACGCTGACCGTCTCCGGATCCGAAACGGTCGGGAAGGTGCGCACCTCGGACAGGTCGGAGAGGCGGTACTCGGTGAGTGCCCGCGTCCCGGGGCCGGCGACGACGACGTTCTGGCCGTCCGGAGTGAGGGCGGCGTCGCGGTAGGAACCGCCCTTCTCGGCGGAGACGCGGATCGCCGGGGTGCCGGAGGAGATGTCGTAGACGACGATCGGGCCGGAGCTGATGTGCGCGTCGAGCGCGAGCAGCGTGCCCGGGTTGTCGGGGTCGGCGTAGAGCTCGGGCGGGCTGGAGAAGTCGTGGCCGGCCGCCAGGTCGAGGGTGACCGTGGGCGTCTCGGCGGTCAGGTCGACCTCGCCGAGCCCGGAGTCCCACTGGTCGCCGTAGCCGAACCACAGCCTGCCGTCGGCGTAGGCGAGCCGGGAGGGGATCGTCTGGTCGCCCGTCGGGTACTCGGCGCTCTGCGTGAGCTGCGCGGTGTCGATGGCGACGATCTTGTCGGCGCCCTGGACCGCGGCCCACAGCGTGCCGGAGTCCGGGCTCAGCTCCAGGTCGCGGACCTGGGACAGGCCGGTGAGCTTGGTGACGACCCTGCCGGTGAAGTCGGTGACGACGATCTGGCTGTCGTAGCTGTCGCTGATGAAGACCCGCTGGTGGACGCCGTCCACCACGGTGTCGTCCGCGCCCCAGACCGGTATGGACGTGCTGGAGTCGGCGGACGCCGGTGCGGCGAGCACCACCGAGCTGAACAGGGCCGCCAGGGCAGCGGCGGCCGGAAGAGTGCGCAGGCGCACGGTGTCGAACCCCCAGGAACGAAGGTGAGCGCAAGTGGGTGCCACCCGTGCGTCCGGTGTGTACGAACCCGTGGGCCGTGTGTGGCGAGTGAGCGAAGACTAGGTGATGTTGCGGATAACCACGGCACGGGGGTCTCTTTCCGCCATCCCCGGTCTGACGACTACGCCATCCCCGGTCTTCCGACTCCACCGCTCCCGGTATTCCGACTCGCCCTCAGGTCCTGCGGGCCGCGTCACAGAGGTCGAGGATCTTGGTGAACGGCCGGCGGAGCACCACGGGCACAGGCCCTGTGTCGTCCTTGGCGTACCGGGCCAGTTCGGCGCGGGCGGCGTCCGTGTCGTCTTGGGGATCCCGCCCCGCGAGAAGAGCCTCCAGGGCGCGTCCGGTGGCCTCGGCGACCGGGAGGAGACGTGTCCGGGCCCGGGAGAGAACCGGGGTGGGCCCGTCGCGTACGGAGTAGAACTCGACCTCGACGGCCAGGGCCACGAGATGGGTCGCCGCGTGGACGGCGCAGCCGATCCTGTCGCCCAGTTCGGTCACCTCGTTCCGGTGGCGCCGCCGCAGCGGATTGAACCGCATGGCCTTCTCCGCCTCCTGGGCCTCCGCCCCGTGGCGGCGCAGCCCGTCCACCTCTGTCTGCGTCAACGTCCGGTTCGCGCGCGCCGCGTCCGGTGACCCGATCGCGCGGGTGCTGCGTACGAGGCCCTCCGCCAGATCGTCCGCACACTCCCGCGCGAGCGTCGCCGCTTCCCGAAGGGGGTTCCGCGGCCAGAGCACCGGACCGAGGACGGCGGTGATCGCGCCTCCCAGCGCGTTCTCCCACAACCGGGCAAAACCGTACGACTCCGGCGATGGATTGGCGAAGACGAGCAGCGAGGTCACCGCGACCTGCACGTTCAGCGTCGTCCCGGAACTGATGACGGTCCCGCACAGCAGGGCCAGCCCCAGCACGACGGCAAGGACGAACGTGGTCGGCCGGAAGAGATTGACCACGGTGACGCTCAGGGCCACTCCGGCCATCACACCGAGGATCCTCAGCAGCAGTGCTGTCAGGGAGGCGGCGGAATCACTGCGCAGGCACAAGAGCGGAACGATGGCGGCGAACACCGGTGGCTGATCGGCACCGGCCCACAGCGCGGCCTGCCAGCAGAGCACCGCGATCACCAGAATCCGGGCCGCTGTCGGCCCCTGCGCCCGGAGCCTGCGACGCACCTGCGTCCACGGGGAAACGCCCGTCACCTGCCCACCGTAGGCACACTGCGCGGCCTACCTTCCGGTGACTCGGCTGTCCGAGGTGTTCCCTTGCGCCGGCCGGGCGACCCGCCCGTGCCACCTCGCTTCTTCGTTCGTACTGCGCGTATTGACGGCCCCGTGCCGCGCTACGGGGATCCGTGCGATGCAGCCCTTTCGCGGCGGTCACACATGCCCGCGTATCCGGGGCCGGGCGGCACCGGAAGAGAAGGGATTCGGATGCACGCACTGCGACGTCTCCTCTGGAGCGCACTTGCGTCGTCGCTCCTTCTGATCGGAGTAGCGCCGGCCCCCGTCCAGGCCGCGGAGGCCCACTCCCGAGGCGGCTCCTACGACTGCCCGAGCAGCAATCGGACGGCCAGCACGACCCCGGCACCGCAGACGGGGCTGCAGGAGTACTACCACGGCGACTGGCGGCTCGACCCCAGCTACCTCACGGCGACGGGCGTCATCGGGCGGATGCTCCGGGGCTACCACCCGCAGGACGACACCTCGCGGTTCTGGTTCCTCGGCTGCTACTGGCAGACCGACCAGCAGGTTGAACAAGCAACGAGGACGATAGCGCCCGCCCCCGACGCGGCGGTCGGCGCGGGTGCCGTTCGCGTCCGCCGGACGGCCCTCGGTCCGGGGAGGCAAGCAGGACGCCGGCCCTCCCGGTGGTTCACGGACCGGGGAGGCCGGCGTCCGGCTGGGGTGGGGCAGGCAGTTACTTGAGGTAGACGAGGCCGTCCGTGGTGACCGTGGGACGGCCCGCGGTGCCGACCACGACGATCTTGACGGTGTGCTTGGCGCTGGTGGACCAGGTCTTGGTCCACAGGGCCTGGCGGTACTGGGTGGTGGCGGACTTCAGGTCGACGGTGCTCACCTTGGTGCCGTCGACGTAGACATAGGCCTGGCCGGAGGTGGTGGCGCGGGAGACCACCCAGGCGGCGGAGCGGCCCGTGAAGGTCCAGGTGAGGCTGGCGCCCTTCGAGCCGCTGGAGTACGAGGCGCCGCCGAGGTAGCTGCTGGAGGAACGGCTGGTCCAGGTACCCGTCTTGGCGGCCGCGCTCTCCTGGAGGATCACCGGTGTGAAGGCGGGCGAGGACGTGCGGTAGTTGCCGGCGACGTCATAGGCGCGCAGCGACCAGGTCGTGGCCGCACCGGACTTGGCGGTGACGGCGGCGCTCGTGGCGGTGGGGCCGTACGTCGCCGTGGTCGGGGCCAGCAGCTTCACGGAGCCGAGCACCGTGTTGTCGGTGGCCTTCCAGCCGAGCGTGGCCGGGACGGCGGTGGTGTTGACGGTGCCGGTGCGCAGGGAGAGCGTCGGGGCGGTGGTGAAGGTCGGTGCGGTGGTCTCCGCCACGACGGTCAGCGCGGCGCTCGTCGCGGTCTTGCCGGACTGGTGTACGGCCCGGACGGCGACGGTGTGGCTGCCCAGCGGCAGGGTGGCGCCGGCGGACGTGGCGCTGCCCGGGGCGGTGGCCACGGACTTGCCGTCGACCAGCAGCTCGAACTTGGAGATCAGCGCGGCCGGCGTGGTGGCCGTCCAGTGCAGCGTGACGGCGCCCTTGGTGTAGTACGTCGAGCCCGACAGGCCCGCGCCGCCGACCGAGGTGGTCTTCAGGCCCTGGACCGGACCGGCCGCCCAGGAGCGGATGGTGGGCAGCTGGGCGTAGAGGGAGTCACCGGGGCACTGGGTGTTGTAGCCGTCGCGGTGGCCGGAGATCCGCTGGAAGGGGTAGCTGCTGCCGGAGGTGAAGCTGGTGCCGGCGTAGTTCTTCTGCGTGGCGCCCGCCGTGAGCTGGGTGGTCCCGGTGGGGGCGGCGCCGTACTGGCCGAGCTTCCAGGCGGCGACGCGGGCGATGGCGGCCAGCGTGGCGTTGGGGGCGCTGGTGGTGGTGTAGTCGCCGAGGACGGCGATACCGGCGGACTCCCGGTTCCAGCCGTAGGTGTGGGCGCCGAGCACCGGCAGGTCGACCCCGCCCTTGCGGCCCTCGAAGACGGTGCCGCACTTGTCGACGAGGAAGTTGTAGCCGATGTCCTTCCAGCCGTTGACCTGCACGTGGTACGCGTAGATGCCCCGGACGATCGACGCCGAGTCCGCGCACGCGTAGTCGTTGGCGCCGTCGGTGTGGTGGACGAAGACGGCCTTGACGTCCGCGTTGTACTCCGGCGCGTCGGGGCTGATCGACTCGTCGGCGCCCCAGCCGGCGCGCGAGGTGATGGGCGGTTCGGGCACGGTCGACGGCGGCGCGGTGGGCACGGTGGCCGAGGCGCTCGCCGACGGGGACGAGGACGCCGGCGCCGACTCCGACGCGGATGCCGTGTCGGAGGGGGTGGCCGCCGGTGTGCTGTCGGTCGGGGCCGGGGGCTCGGTGGTCTGGCCGTCCGTCGGCGCGACGGTGGTGCCGTCGGTCGGTGCGGCGGAGTCGGAGGGCGTGTCGGTCGCGGCGCCGGCGCTGGTCTCGACGGCGAAGGCGGCCGGTTCGGTGCCGCCGTCCGTGTGCGCGGCCTCGGCGTCGGTCACCACGCCCGGGTCGACCAGGTTGACCTCAAGGCCCTTGGGCAGCGGGCCGGTGCCGCCGTTCTTGCGGACGACCTGCACCTGGACGCCGTCGGAGGGGCCGACCCACAGCGGCTCGGAGGAACCGCGCACACCGGCGTCCGGGTGCTCCAGCGGGTCGACGTTCACTTCGAGGTCCCGCCAGTCGCCCCACGCGCCGGTGTCCAGGGCGCGGGTGCGCACCTGCGCCGTCCCGCCGAGCCGCTTGGTGGCGCCCGTCCAGGAGACGCCGAGCATCGAGAACTGCTCGGTGTCCGTGCGGGGCAGGTCCCGTCTGTCGCTAGCGGTGCCCTTCAGCGTGAGGTCGTAGACCTTCACCGGCCGCTTGGGCCGGCCCGCCGAGCCGGAGTCGTGGGAGGGGTCGGCGAGCGCGTAGCTCGCCAGTCCCCCACCGCCCAGGACCACCGCACCGAGCGTCAGCCACGCCCGGCGCTTGAGGCTCAACGGTCTGTACGCATGCGCCGTTCGACGACTCACGGCGTTTCCACCCCCACAGAGGGCCCGGTAAGGCCACGGAAGAAGTCACAGGAGGCGCACCCGTCACAGAGGTACGCCCTTGATCCCAGCGCAGGCCGTCCGAAGATCATCACAGGGAACGGGCGGGTGTGACGCAGGCCACTACCAGCGGGTAGGGGTGGAGCGTGGCCTCGGACGGGCGTGGATCGTGGCCTCGGGTGGGGGTGGAGCGCGGCCTCCGGCCGCCGTTCAGCCCTGGCGGGGGTTCGGCTTCAGCACCGCGAAGACCGCCTGGGCCGGGTCCGTCAGCCAGGCGATGCGCCCGACGTCCGGCACGTCCGCGGCCGGCATGAGCACCTGCCCGCCGTTGCCGCGGACCGCCTCCACGACGGCATCCGCGTCGGCCACGGCGAAGTACGGCACCCAGCGCGTCTCCTGCCCCTCGCTCTGCAGGGGAGCCACGCCCCCGAAGGAGCCCTCCTGCTGGTCGCCTTCCCCGACGCTGAGCACCCGGTACGTCATGCCCGGCGCCGGCATCTCCTCGAAGCGCCAGCCGAACAGCCCGTTGTAGAAGCGGATCGCCGCCACCGGGTCGGCGACGTGCAGTTCCACCCACACCAGCGTGTTGTCCTCGGACGCCTTCTCCAGGCCCCTGCCGGACTGCCACACGGCGAACTGCGCGCCCTGCGGGTCGGTGAACTGGGCCAGCATCCCCTCGCCCACGCTCATCGGCTCGACCCGCACACTGCCTCCGCCGGCGACCACGTCACGGGCGGTGGCCTCGATGTCGTCGGTACGGAAGTACGTCGTCCAGGCCGAGTCGGCGCCCTGCTCGGTCAGCGGTCCGAGGGCGGCCACGGTCTTCCCGTCCTGCTGGAACATCCCGTACCCGCCCGCCTCGGGCCCCGCGGAGACGAACTGCCAGCCGAAGACGGCACCGTAGAAGGCGGCGGCCGTGTCCGTGTCCGGGCTGCCGAGGTCGAGCCAGACGGGCGATCCGGTGCGGAAGTCGGTGCCGAGCATGCAGGTCCTTCCTCAGGTCCGGTACGGGCCCCGCCACTATGCCGCGCCCGCCCGGGCGCCCCGCCGCACCCGCCCCGACCGTCCGGGGGTTTCACCCGGGCTGGGGAACGAGAGCCGGGAGAGGCGGGGCGGGACGGTGGGGTTCGGATGACACCATGCACGGCAACGGCCCTGTCCGACACGGCATCCGGCGCGGCGTCAGCCCTGCCCGACGCGGCGTCGGACACGGCACCTGCCACGCCCTACGGCCCGGGAGTCCCAGCATGAGCGCCACCTCGCCGAGCGGGAGCCCCGAGCAGCCCACGAGTCCCGGTTCGGCCTGGGCTCCGCTCGCCTCGCCGGTCTTCCGGGCCCTGTGGATCGCGCAGTTCGTGTCCAACGTCGGCACCTGGATGCAGACCGTCGGCGCCCAGTGGCTGCTGCTCGGGCACGGGGCGACACTGGTCACCCTCGTCCAGACGGCCTCCAGCCTGCCCGTGGTCCTGCTGGCCCTGCCCTCCGGCGTGCTCGCGGACCGCTTCGACCGGCGCGGGCTGCTCATCGTCGCGCAGCTCACCATGGCCGGCGTGGCCGCGGTGCTGGCCGCGCTGGCCTTCGCCGGCGCGCTCTCCCCCGTGGTCCTGCTCGTGCTGACCTTCCTGCTGGGGTGCGGCACCGCGCTCATGGGCCCGGCCTGGCAGGCGATCCAGCCCGAACTCGTCGACCGCGCCCAGTTGGGAGAGGCCTCCGCCCTGGGCGCGGTCAACATGAACCTGGCCCGCGCCATCGGGCCGGCCATCGGCGGTGTGCTGGTCGCCGCGGCCGGCGCGGGCTGGACCTTCGCCTTCAACGCCGTCTCGTACGTGGGCATCGTGGTCGTCCTGCTGCTGTGGCGCCGTCCGCCGGTCGCGCCCGTGCCGGCCGCCGAGCGTGAGCGGTTCCTGACCGCGCTGCTCGCGGCCCGCCGCTACGTGTGGAACGCGCCCGGCATCCGCCGCGTCCTCCTGCGCACCGCGCTGTTCATACCGGGCGCCGCCGCCGTGTGGTCCCTGCTGCCGCTGGTCGCAGGTGACGCGCTCGGCCTCGGTTCCGGCGGATACGGCCTGCTGCTGGCCGCCGTCGGTCTCGGCGCGGTCAGCGGCGCCTTCCTGCTGCCGCGTCTTCGCGAACTCCTCGGGGCCAACGGCATCCTGGCGGCCGGCGCGGCCGCCTTCGCCGTGGTCCTCGTCGTCCTGGCCACGGTCCACGTCACCTGGGTCGTCGCGCTCGCGCTGCTGCCCGCCGGGCTTGCCTGGATCGGCGTCCTGTCCACGCTGAGCGCGGCGACCCAGACGCGGCTGCCGGGCTGGGTGCGGGCCCGCGGGCTGGCCGTCTATCTGCTGGTCTTCCAGGGCGGCCAGGCCCTCGCCGCACCGCTGTGGGGCGGGCTGGCGCAGTGGCTGGGTCTCACGGTCGCGCTGCTGATCGCCGCGGGGCTGCTCGTCCTCGCCGCCGCGAGCGTCCGGCCGTGGCCGCTGTACGACGCCGCCCGCATCGACCCCACACCGTCCGACCACTGGCCCGCCCCGCCGCTGGTCTTCGAACCGGGCCCGGCCGACGGCCCCGTGCTGGTCTCCGTCGTCTACCGGGTCGCCCCCGGCAACCGCTCGGCCTTCGCCTACGCCATGCGGCACGTCGCCCGCTCCCGGCGCCGTACCGGAGCCCTCACCTGGGGCATGTACGAGGACGGCAACGAACCCGGCCGCTACATCGAGAACTACCTGGTCGGCTCCTGGGCGGAGCACCTCGCGCAGCACCACACGCGATTGACCGCCACCGACCGCCTCTCCGAGGAGCGGGCCCGCGCCCTGCTCCTGCCCGGCACCGATGCCGAGGTCACGCACGCCTTCGACGTGTGCACCGGGCCCATGACCCACACCGGTTGAGGGCCGGACGGGCCCGGCGGTTCCCTGCTCGGGGAACCGCCGGGCCCGCGGGTTCGCCGTCTGCGCGCTCCATGCGGCAGACGGCGGGATTCCGGCTCCGGGCCCGTGTCAGGGCGCCATCCGTCCCCGGGCGCGCCGGTACAGGGCGGCACCGCCCACGAGCAGGACCGCGCTCAGAGCGGCGGCGGACAGGGCACCCTCCGCACCGGTGTGCGCCAGGGTGCTGGTCGTGGTCCGCGCCGGCGGGGTCACCGGGTTGGGCGCCTGAGGGGGCGTCACCGGCCGGGGCGCGTTGGGCGGCGTGACCTCGGTGGGCGGGGTGACCTCGGTGGGCAGCGTGACCTCGGTGGGCGGCGTGACCCCGGTGGGCGGCGTGACCCCGGTGGGCGGCGTGACCCCGGTGGGCGGCGTGACCTCAGTGGGCGGCGTCACCGTGGGGGGCGTCACCGGCGTGGGCGGCTTGGCCGGCGTGGGCGGCGTCACCGGCGTGGGCGGCTTGGCCGGCGTCGAGGGTTCGGTCCGGGTGGGCGGCTGGGGCACGACCGGGGTGGTGGGCACGCTCGGCGTGGTGACGGACCCGCTCGTGGACGAGTTGCCGAAGACCGGGTTGAGCACGCCGACCACATTGCCGGAGTTGCCGGTCGCGTTCACCGGGACGTCGACGGGCACCTGGGCCGTGTTGCCGGAGACCACCCCCGGCGAGCCCTGCGTCCCGCCCACGGCCGTGGCTCCCCCGGTCTGGCCCGAACCGGATCCCCGGTTGGCGCAGGAGTTGCCCATGGCGGGGTTGAGGAGCCCCACCACGTTCACCGTGTTTCCGCACACGTTGACCGGGACGTGCACCGGAACCTGGAGGTTGTTGCCGGAGATCACCCCCGGAGAGCCCTCCGCGGCACCCTCGGCCGCGGAGTCTGCGTACACCGGCCCCGCCACGGCCATCGCACCGGAGGCGGCGGCAATGGCGATCACAGTGTTTCGGGTGGCCCGTCTCATGGGTTCCCTGCCTTCCAGACATGTCGCGGGCACTCACCCGCACCGGATAAACGCGGACGAACCCACTTGGTCACCTGCGTCCCACGCGGAGGGTGACGCAATCACCCGAGAACCCCCAAAACCCGCTAAACCATATGAACAGCCTGTCCCACTCCGCGGGGGCCGCCCGACCGCTCCGGCTTCCGTGGCGAACACCGGCGTCGGCGAGCCGCCTCGCCAGGTCAGCGGCTCGTCGGCGGACGCGCTCCCCGATCCGTCGCCGATGCGCGGCCGCGCCCCACACGTCTTACGGAGTCGTGACGTGGCGGTGTGGTCGGCCGGTTCGGCGGGGGTACGGATCTAGCGTGGCCGTATGCGTGTTCTGGTCACCGGCGGTGCCGGGTTCATCGGGTCCCATGTCGTCGAGGCGCTCGCGGAGCGCGGGCACGAACCGCTCGTGTTCGACGTGCGGGCCGGACGAGGCGAACGAGCCGAACGAACCGAACGAGGTGGACACGGCGCGGACGTGCGCGATCCGTCCGCGGTCGCGCTCGCGCTGACCGGTGTGGACGCCGTGTGTCATCAGGCGGCGATGGTCGGCCTCGGGACCGGGTTCCAGGACGCGGCGGAGTACGTCTCGCGCAACGACCTCGGCACCGCCGTGCTGCTGACCGCGATGGCAGCGGCGGGCGTACGGCACCTCGTGCTGGCCGGGTCGATGGTCGTGTACGGGGAGGGGCGGTACGAGTGCCCCCGGCACGGGGTGGTGCGGCCGGGCCCGCGGGCCGCCGCCGATCTCGACGCGGGCCGGTTCGAGCCCCTGTGCCCGTACTGCGGGGCCGAGTTGGCTCCCGGTCTGGTCGGTGAGGACACCCCGGCCGATCCCCGGAACGTGTACGCCACGACCAAGCTGGCCCAGGAGCACCTGGCCGCCGCCTGGGCCCGGTCGACGGGCGGCTCGGCGGTGTCCCTGCGCTACCACAACGTGTACGGCCCCCGGATGCCCCGCGACACCCCGTACGCCGGGGTCGCCTCCTTCTTCCGTTCGGCGCTCGCCCGCGGCGAGTCCCCGCGCGTGTTCGAGGACGGGCGGCAGCGGCGGGACTTCGTGCACGTACGGGACGTGGCGGCGGCCAACGCGCTGGCCCTGGAGGCGGACGCGGCGCCGGGGGCGCTGACGGCGTACAACACCGGCAGCGGCGAGCCGCACACGGTCGGCGAGATGGCGCGGGCCCTGGCCGCCGCGTACGGCGGTCCCGAGCCCGTCGTCACCGGTGAGTACCGGCTCGGGGACGTCCGGCACATCACCGCCGACTCCTCACGACTGCGGGCCGCACTCGGCTGGAAGCCGGAGACCGGCTTCGAGGAAGGCATGCGCGACTTCGCCCGGGCCGGACTGCGCGGCGACTGAGCGCGCCTACATCGCCGCCGGAAACGTCACCTCGAAGCGGCAACCGCCCGGGGTGTCCCATACGGTGTCCCGCCCTTGGTGGCCCGCCACGATGCCCCGAAGGCACGCGCGACTTCGCCCCGGCCGGACTCCGCGGCGACTGAGCGCGCCTACATCGCCGCCGGAAGCGTCACCCCGCAACGGCAACCGCCCGCAGTGTTCCGGACGGTGGCCCGCCCTTGGTGGCCCGCCACGATGCCCCGAAGGCATGCGCGACTTCGCCCCGGCCGGACTCCGCGGCGACTGAGCGCGCCTACATCGCCGCCGGAAGCGTCACCTCGAAGCGACAGCCGCCCGGGATGTTCCGTACGGTGGCCCGGCCCTGGTGGGCCTCCACGATGCCCCGGACGATGGCGAGGCCCAGGCCCGCGCCCGCCGGTGGGGTCCGGGCGTCCGTGCCGCGCCAGCCGGTGTCGAAGACGCGGGCCAGGTCCTCCTCGGGGATGCCGCCGCAGCCGTCCGTCACCGACAGGACCACGCCGTCGGGCGAACGCTCGGCGGACACCGCGACCGTGCCGTCGGTGGGGGTGCGGCGGATCGCGTTCACCAGCAGGTTGCCCAGCACCCGGCTCATCTCCTTGCCGTCCACCTCGACCGGCAGCGGTTCGACGCCGTCGCCGACGAGCCGCACCCCGTACTCGCGGGCGAGCGGGTCCACCCCGGCGAGCGCGTCGCCGACCAGGTCGTACAGCGAGATCCGGGCGGGGCTGAGGGGAAGCGTGCCGGCGTGGATGCGGGAGAGCTCGAAGAGGTCGCCGACCATGCCGTTGAGGCGCTCGACCTCCGTGCGCATCTGCTTGAGATAGCGGTCCGGGTCGGCGGCGACGCCGTCCTCCAGGGCCTCCGACATGGCGCGCAGTCCGGCCAGCGGGGTGCGCAGGTCGTGCGAGATCCAGGCGACGAGTTCGCGCCGGGAGGACTCCAGGGCGCGTTCCCGCTCGCGGGATTCGGCGAGCCGGGCGCTGGTGGCGGCCAGCTCGCGGCTGAGCGCGTCCAGTTCGGCGGTGGCCGGGACGGCGGGCGCGGTGAAGTCGCCGCCGTCGCCGAAGGAGCGGGTGGCGACGGCGAGTTCGCGGCTGCGGGCGACGACCCAGCGGCCCAGCAGCAGGGCCGTGGCGAGGGAGACGACGGCCGCCATCGCGACGACCGTGGTCACCACGCTCAGGTCGTGCGAGGACAGGAACATCGCCTGGGCCACCGCCATGGTGCCCGCGAGCATCGCGAACACCCCGACCGCCGCGACGACGGCGAGCGAGATGGTGAGCGAGCGGCGCCGGCTCAGACGCAGCACGCCCGCGCCGACCAGGCCGGTGGCCGCGGCCCCGAGAAAGGCGTACAGGGCGATGAGGAGTGTGTCGTTCATGGTCAGGCCACCTCCTGGCCGCTGGGGTCGAAGCGGTAGCCGACGCCCCACACGGTCTGGATCAGGCGGGGCCGGGCGGGGTCGTCCTCGATCTTGCCGCGCAGTCGGCGGACGTGCACCGTGACGGTGGACAGGTCGCCGAAGTCCCAGCCCCACACCTCCTTCATCAGGTCCTCCCGGCCGAACGCCCGCCCCGGGTGCCGCAGGAAGAAGGAGAGCAGGTCGAACTCCCTGAGGGTGAGGGCGAGTTCGGTGCCGTCCTTGGTGGCCCGACGGGCGGCGGGATCGAGGCTCAGGCCGGCCGCCCCCAGCGGGGGCGCCGGGGCGGCGGGCCGGGTGCGGCGCAGCACCGACTCCACGCGCAGCACCAACTCGCGCGGGCTGAAGGGCTTGGTGACGTAGTCGTCGGCGCCGACCTCCAGGCCCAGGATGCGGTCGTCCTCGTCGCCGCGGGCAGTCAGCATGACCACCGGCACCGGTCCGCGGGCGCGCATCCGGCGGCAGACCTCCAGCCCGTCCATGCCGGGCAGCATCAGGTCCAGCACCACCAGGTCGGGCCAGTGTCCCGCGGCCTTGGCGAGCGCCGTCGGCCCGTCCTCCGCGCGGTCCACGACGTATCCGGCCCGCTCCAGATATCCGGCGACGACCTCGGCCACGGTCGGGTCGTCGTCGACGACCAGGACCCGGGCGGGCGTGACCGGTCCCGTGCGCGGTGGTGCGGGGCTCGGTTCCGGCTGCTGCGGCCCGGCGGAAGGGACCGTCCGCCGCGGCTCGGCGGTCGGTTCCGTTCCTGGGGGCTCGTACGGCTGCTGCATGTCCCCAGCCTCGCACCGCACCGCCCGCCGCTGCCCCCCGGGTGGGCCGCCCCGGCCCCGCCGTCCGCGTTTCGTAAGGAGCCGCAGCCCGATATGGGCGTTTCGCGTTCGTAGGGTGAAAGCCGTGACCACCTCGCCCCCATCGCAGGACGTCGACGTCGTGCTGCCGTGTCTGAACGAGGCCTCGGCCCTGCCCTGGGTGCTGGCCCGGGTGCCGGCCGGCTGGCGCGCGCTCGTCGTCGACAACGGTTCCACCGACGGCTCGGCGGAGGTCGCCCGCGCGCTCGGGGCGACCGTCGTGCACGAGCCGCGCCGCGGCTTCGGCGCCGCCTGCCACGCCGGACTGCGCGCCGCCACCGCCGACATCGTGTGCTTCTGCGACTGCGACGCCTCTCTCGACCCCTCGCTCCTCGTCCCCTTCGTACGGGAAGTACGGCTGGGCGAGGCCGACCTGGTGCTCGGCCGGCGCCGCCCGCGGTCCCGGGGCGCCTGGCCCGCGCACGCCCGCGCCGCCAACCTCGCGCTCGCCGGCCTGCTGCGCCGCCGCACCGGACTGCGCCTGCACGACCTCGGCCCGCTGCGCGCCGCCCGCCGGGAAGCGCTGCTGGAGCTCCGCCTCACCGACCGGCGCAGCGGCTACCCGCTGCAGATGGTGGTGCGCGCGGCCGACGCCGGCTGGCGCGTCACCGAGCACGACGTTCCGTACCTGCCCCGCACCGGCGCCTCCAAGGTGACCGGCACCTGGCGCGGCACCTGGCAGGCGGTGCGGGACATGAGCCGGGTGCTGTCCGCGCCCGCCGCCGTCCACGACGTCCAGGATACCCCGGCCCATGGAGGAAACCGCAGGTGACCACACTCCTCGTCATCGCCAAGGAGCCGCTGCCGGGCCGGGTCAAGACCCGGCTCACCCCGCCGTTCACGCCCCGGGAGGCGGCGGCCCTCGCCGAGGCGGCGCTCGCCGACACCCTGGACGCCGTGGCGGCCGCCCCCGCCGACCGGCGCGTCCTCGTCCTCGACGGCGCCCCCGGCCACTGGCTGCCGCCCGGCTTCGACGTCGTACCGCAGTGTCCGGGCGGTCTCGACGAGCGGCTCGCGGCCGCCTTCGCCGGGTGCGCGGGACCGGCCCTTCTGATCGGCATGGACACCCCGCAGGTGACGCCGGAGCTGCTCACCGTGGACTTCGCCGACTGCGACGCGTACTTCGGCCCGGCGGCGGACGGCGGCTTCTGGGCGCTCGGGTTCGCCCGGCCCGAACCGGCCCTGCTGCGGGGCGTGCCCATGTCGACGCCCGAGACGGGAGCCGTCCAGCGGGAGCGGCTGGCCGCCGCCGGGCTGCGGGTACGGGACCTGCCCCGGCTGCGTGACGTGGACACCGCCGCCGACGCGCGGGCCGTCGCCGCCCTGGCCCCGCACGGCCGGTTCGCCGCGCGGCTGGCCCGGTGCACCGCGGTACCGGGCCGATGAGCGCCGCCGCCCCCGGCCTCGCGGCCGTCTCGCCGCCCTGGGCCGCCTGCGACCCGTACGCCGCCGCCCTGCGGGCCGGCCGTGGACCGCTGTTCCTGCGCCGCGCCGACGGCTGGCTGCTGCCGCTGGAGGTGGAACGCTGGTGCGCGCGGGCCGACCCGGTCGACCGCGAGGTGCTGGACCGCTGCGAGGGCACCGTCCTCGACGTGGGGTGCGGGCCCGGCCGGCTGGTCGCGGAACTCGCCGCCCGGGGACGGACCGTGCTCGGCATAGACGTGAGCGAGGCCGCCGTCGGCCGCACCCGCCGGATCGGCGGGCCGGCGCTGCACCGCTCGGTCTTCGAGCCGCTGCCCGGCACCGGACGCTGGGGGACCGTGCTGCTCATGGACGGCAATGTCGGCATCGGCGGCGATCCCCGCGCTCTGCTGGACCGGGTGGCCGCCCTGCTCGCGCCCGGCGGGCTGCTGATCGCCGAGACCGTGCCCGTGGACATCGACGAACGCGCCGAGGTCGAGGTCGTCGACATCACCGGCGCTCTCGGCGGCGGCGGTCCGTTCCTCTGGGCGCGGCTCGGCACGCCGGCTCTGCTGCGGATCGCGCGGCGGGCGGGCTGGCGCACCGAGCGTCAGTGGGCGGCTGGCGGCCGGTGCTTCGCCGCCCTGCGCAGCCGCAGCGCCAGCAGCAGCGCCGAACCGCCGAAGAGGACGGCGGTGATCAGCAGCCAGCGGGCCAGGAAGCCGTCGGTGGACCGTCCGGTGGCCGACCGGTAGCGCTCGTCCACCAGGCCGGCGATCAGCGGGAACCAGATCAGCAGGAGCAGCCCGGACAGCATGGCCGGCACCCGCACGTACGGGGTCCATTCGCGGTGCCCGGCCGCGTCCAGCCCCCGTACGGCCGCGCGGTCGGCCGTCCCGTACAGCGGCAGCAGCACCAGGTCGTGCAGGACGGCCGCCCCCGCGAACCACAGGGCGACGCCGAGCCAGTCGCCCGCGAGCAGCCGCACCCCGGCGTATCCGGCGAGCGCGAACGAGCAGGCCAGCAGCAGCAGTTGCAGCGGGCTGCCGACCGGGACGCGGCGCGGCATCACAGGTCTCCGAACGTCATGCGGCCCACCCACTTGGTGTTGAGCACGCCGGGCGCGGCGGGCACGATGACGCGGGCCGGGTAGCCGTGATCGGGGGTCAGGTCCTCGCCGTTGGCGTGCAGGGCGAGCAGCGAGCGCGGGTCGGCCACCTGGTTGGCGCGCAGCGCGCCCCGGCGGAAGGCGCCGTGCCGCTGCAGCGACTCCACGAGGACGTCGGGCGGATCGTCGTACCCGACGAGCGCGGCGAGGTCCCGCAGCCGTACCCCGCGCCACCACTGGTCGGCGGTCGACCAGCCCTCCACGCAGGCGATGGGCAGCGCCGCGCTGTACAGGGGCATGCCCAGCAGGTCGGCGCGGCTGAGCCGGACGCTGCCCGTGCGCCCCGTCACCACCAGCCGCCAGGCCTGCTCGCTCGTCTCGGCCGGGTCGATTCCGGCGTAGGCGGCGGTCTTGTTGATCTGGAAGCCGCCGGGGCCGCTGCCCGGGTTGGCGCCCCCGTGCGGGGCGAGCAGGGCGGTGCGGCGCAGCGCGTCGGAGTTCTGGCCCACCGTGGTGGCGAACAGCAGAAGCGAGCTCCCGCCGACCGTCCACAGCGCCCCGCGCCGGGACACCGTCGGCGGGTCGGGGCGCGGGGACACCAGTTCCGTCGTGGTGTCGCGGCGGGCGCGTACGGTGCGCAGGGCCGTCGGTGTCTTGAGCACGGCGTGGGCGACGAACGCGGCGATGAATACCCAGGCGCCGTAGAAGTGCAGCGGGTAGAAGGAGCCGGGGAAGACGTAGTCGAGCTGGATGTTGAGGACGCCGGTGGTGAACTCGAACAGCGCGCCGCCGACCAGCAGCAGCAGCGAGACCCGTTCGAGGGCGTGGGCGAGCGAGCGCGCCGGGGGCAGCGCGAACAGCTTCGGCACCACCGACCACAGCTTGGCCAGGAGTACGGGGATCAGGGTGATGCCGAGGGTGACGTGCGTGCCCTGGGTGAGCCGGTACAGCCAGGGCGGGCCGGTCGGCCAGGAGAAGAGGTAGAAGCCGAGGATGCCCTTGTCCGGGGTCTGGTCGTTGACCGGCGCCAGGTTCGGGTTGTAGGCGGCGTACGAGACCAGGCCCGTCACGAAGAGCACGGTGATGCCGACGAGCAGGACGAGGCCGAGCACCGACGTGAACCAGGAGCCGCGCACGGGACTGCGCCAGAAGCCGGGCGAGGAGGGAAGCCGTGGATCGTCGCGCATGTGCCGACCGTAGGCCGGGACCGGGCCGGAAAAGAGGCCCGAACCATGATGAAACGCTGACATCGGTCTTGTACACCCCTTTGCCGCATGTCGGGCGGACCGGGGCCTGACCTAGCGTTCGGCTGTGAACCGCGCCTTCCTCCGCGACCTGTACGCCGCCGCGGCCGCCGCCCTGCTCGTGACGGCCGCCGTGCTGATCGGACGCCACATCCAGAAGTCCTACGGCACGTTGTTCGTGCACTGGCCGCCGGTGCTGGCCGAGTGGGACCCCCACGTGGGTCCGGGCACCGGGGCCGCCGTGCTGGTGGCGGTCGCCGTGGTGGCGTACGGGCCGGCGCTCGCCGTGCGGCTTTCGTGGCGGCCGCTGCTCGCGGCCGCCTGGGGCACGGCCCTGGCCTGGACGTGGTCGCTCGCGCTGGTCGACGGATGGCAGCGGGGCGTGGCCGGGCGGCTGACCACCCGCAACGAGTACCTCACGGTCATCGGCCGGTTCCACGACATCCCGGCCGCGCTGCGCGACTTCACCCACCACATCGTCGTCGGCACGCCCGCGCCCTGGCCCGCCCACATCGCCGGCCATCCCCCGGGCGCCACCCTCACCTTCGTCCTGCTGGACCGGATCGGACTGCGCGGCGGCGGCTGGGCGGCGGCCTGGTGCATCACCGTCGGCGCGACCGCCTGCGTGGCCGTGCTGGTCGCGGTGCGGGCGCTGGCGGACGAGGAACTGGCGCGGCGGGCGGCCCCGTTCCTGGCCCTGGCACCGGCGGCGGTGTGGATGGGGGTCTCGGCCGACGCGTACTTCGCGGCGGTCGCCGCCTGGGCCGTCGCGCTGCTGGCGCTCGCGGTCACCGGGCGGTCGGTGCTGTGGGCGGCGGCCGCCGGGCTGCTGTTCGGCCTGACCTGCTATCTGTCGTACGGGCTCACGCTCTTCGCGCTGATCGGGGCGGCGGTGCTGATCCTCGGCCGGCGGCGGATCCGTGAACGCCCCGTCCTCCCGGTGCTGCTGCTCGCCGGCCTCGCCGTCGTGCCGACGGTGTTCACGCTCGCGGGATTCGACTGGTGGGAGGCCTACCACCTGCTGGTGCGGCGCTACTACCAGGGCGTGGGCGGGATCCGCCCCTACGGCTACTGGGTCTGGGCGAACCTCGCCTGCACGGTGCTCATCACGGGCCTGGCGACCGCGGCGGGCCTGCGCCGCACCGGCGCCGTCCTGCTCGGACCGCGACACGACGGGGAACCCGCGCCCGCGCGAACCCGCCTGGCCGTCCTGGTGACGGCCGCTCTGCTGGCCCTGCTGGTCGCCGACCTGTCCGGCATGAGCAAGGCCGAGACGGAGCGGATCTGGCTCCCGTTCGCGTTGTGGCTCCTGCCGGCCTGCACCTTCCTGACCCGCCCCCGCTTCTGGCTCACCGCCCAGGCCCTGCTTGCCCTGCTCCTCAACCACCTGCTGCTGACGGGGTGGTGAGTACCGGTGCGAGATGGCCGGGCGGGGTTCGCGGGTGTGACCCCGGCGGGGGTCAGGCGGGCACGCCCTGCTCGCCCTCGTCCACCACCCCGAGCGCGCCCCGCAGTTCGCCCCGGCGGCGGATGCCGAGCTTGCGGTAGGTGCTGGTCAGGTGGGTCTCCACGGTGCGGCGCGCGACATGGAGGAGGTCGGCTATCTCGGTGTTCGTCCGCCCGTCGGCGGCGAGTTCGGCGATCCGGCGCTCGCTGCCGGTCAGCGCGCCCGAGCCGGTGTGCGCGGTCCCGGAGCGACGGGCGCCGCCCGCGCGCAGCGCCTCCTCGGCGTCCGTCCGCAGCCGTACGGCACCGAGCCGTTCGGCGCGCTCGGCCGCCTCGCGCAGACACTCGCGCCCGCGCGCCCGCTCCCCGGCGGCGGTCAGCTGCCGCCCCTGCGCGATCAGCGCGGTCACCAGTTCCACCCCGTCCGGCGCCGTGCGCAGAACGCCCACGGCCGCCTCCGCGAGCTCCAGTCCGCGCCGCCCGCCGGTCGCCAGGCCCAGCACCCGCAGCGCCCGGCCCACCGCGCGCGGGGTGTTCCAGACCCGGGCCAGCCGCAACTCCTCCCCGGCCAGCGCCAGCGCCTCCCGGGGGCTGCCCAGCGCCAGCCGGCACTCGGCGGCGGCCGTGCGCCACGGGGTGACGACCGGGCTGATCACGTCCCGGGCCGACTGGCGCCGCCCGCACTCCAGGAAGTCGTGCAGGGCGCCGGTGGTGTCGCCCTCGGCGGACCGCAGCACCCCCCGCGCGTACAGCAGGCGGTTCAACTCCCAGGAGTCCGGAGCGTTCCGCAGGTCGAAGCCGTCCGCGAGCCGCCGCGCCTCGTCGGTGCGGCCGGTCTCGACGAGGGCGATCAGGGCGTGCGCGTCGATGTTGGACGGGCCGGTGCGGTCGGCCGGGACGGTCCGCTCCGCGTGGTCGGCGAGCAGCCGGCCGTACTCGGCGCGGGCGGCGGCGATGTCGGCCCAGGTGTCCAGCAGGGCCTCGTCCATCGGGTGCAGCAGTTCGGGCCGCTGCCCGGCCAGGGCGCGCTCCGCCAGCCGTTCGGCCTCGTCCAGTTCGTCGGCCCACTGGGCCACGGCGGCGGCGGTGCCCAGCAGGAACGGCTCGGCGAGGGGGTCGCCTGGCTCGGTCAGCAGCTCCCGCATCCGGGTCATCGCCGCCCGCGCCGACGTCGTCCCGGCCGTGGCCGCGTACCGCACGAGCAGGGCCCGGCTGGTGGCGTCGACGAGTTCCGGGGAGCGTTCGGCGGTGTCGTGCAGCCGCGCGTACGCCTCGCGGCGCACCGTCTGGTCCCGGTCGGACAGCAGGACGGCGGCCGCCCGCAGCGTGGCCGCCGGTTCGGGGTGCTCGCCGAGCCGGTCCTCCACCCGGCGCAGCAGGTCCACGGCGGCGCGGACCTCGCCGCGGCCGGCCAGGGCGGCGCCCAGGGCGAGGGCCGTGCGCACCTGGTCGCGGGGTTCGGCGGGCAGGCACATCGCCTCGGCGAGGCGCGGGATGCCCGCCGGGGCGTCCGCGGTGGCGTACTCCAGGGAGCCCAGCACGGTCAGCGTCCGTTGCTTGAGGTCGTCGCGCAGCGGCTCCTGCAGCGCCCGGCGCAGCAGGCCGACGGCGTCTTCGGTGCGGGACTCGCGAACGGCGACGGCCGCGGCGTCGCGCAGCACGCGCAGCGCCCAGGGCAGGCCGACGGTCCCGCTGCCCAGCAGTTGCCGGGCCACGGCCGCCACGCCGTCGCCGCGGCGCAGCATCGCCGCCGCGAGCGCCCGGTGCGCGGCCTGCCGCCGCACGGCCGACCACCCGGTGAGCACCGCGTCCCGCAGCAGCGGATGAGCGTAGGCGGGGCGGCCCTCGGCGTCCGGCCGCAGCACACCGATCCGGGTCATCGCGGTGAGCCAGCCGGAGACCCGCGCGGCATCGGCCCCGGACGCCTCGGCGAGCAGCCCGGCCAGGGAGTCCTCCGCCCAGGCCTGTTGCCGGGCCTGTTCCCGGGCCTGTTGCCGCTCGTCCTCCCGGTCCTGCTCCCCGGCCTGTTCCAGGACCGCGAGCATCCGGGCCACCTGCGCCGTCGCCGGGCCGGTGCCGTCCAGCCACCAGGAGACGGCCGCCGGGTACGACCCCGGGTACAGCGCGGCGCAGGTCCGCGGCACCGCGCCCGCCGGGGCTCCGGCCAGGTCGTCGAGCAGGGCGCGCAGCAGCAGCGGGTTGCCCGCGCCCGCCCGGACGCAGTCCGCCGTCCACGACGGCGAGGCGGCGGGGAAGGCGGCCCGGACCAGATCCGCGGACGCCTCGTCGGTGAGCGGGGCGAGGGTGTGCGCGCGGACGAGGGACGGCGACAGGGCATGCGTGAGACCCGCCGGGCGGGGATCGATGTCGTACTGTCTGCGCTCGGTGGCCACCGCCAGGACCGGTAACGGGTCGACGCGGCGCACCGCCTCGACCAGCCAGCGGCGCGACGGCTCGTCGGCCAGGTGCACGTCGTCCACGGCCAGCATCAGCGGTCCCTCGGCCGCGTACGAGCGCAGCAGCCGCCACAGCCGGGCCGCGCTGCCCCGGTCGTCGCCGCCGGGCGCCATGTCGGCGAACTCGGGGACCGGGCCGAGGAGATGGAGGATCGTGGAGAAGGGCACCGCGGTGTCCTCGGGGGAACAGCGCACCCGCAGCACCCGCAGTCCGCGGTGCGCCGCGTGCGCGGCGGCCGCCTCCAGTACGGCGGAGCGGCCGGTGCCGGTGGCCCCGCGCAGCAGGACGAGGCCGCCGTGACCGGAGCGGGCGCGTTCCGTCTCGGCCACGAGCAGCGCGTGTACGTCGCCGCGTTCCCACAGCGGTCCGGTCATCCCTGCCTCCTGTGCCGCGTGCGGCGCTGTGGCCCGCGGTTCCCCACGACCCCTGTGGCAATGCTCACGACGGGGCGCGAACTGCCCGGCCGGCCCTGCCCGTTGCCCCTCAACCCCCCGTTGACCTGCTGCGACGCGCGCTCCGGCGGCAGCTCGTGGTGGTCGGTCCGCTGGTCTCGTGGTCCGCCTCGTGGTCCTCCACGATTGCGCACGCCACAGGCACCACAGAAGTGTGGATCGAGCCCTTCCGTCGCCGGTCCGTACCGGGTGGCGGATCCGAGACCAGGGGAGAATCGGTTGCTCAGCTCACCCGGCACAGCAGACGGCGGCACCGACACCATCACCGGTATCACCGGCATCACCACCGGCACCGGCAGCGGCATCACCGCCGGCACCCGCACCGGCCGCCGGATACCCGTGGCGGTGACCGCCCCGGACCCGATCTCCCGCGAAGGTGCCGTCAGCCAGCTGCGCAGACGCCCGGAGATCGAGATCCGCACGGAGTCCGGCCCCGGCACGGTGGCCGTGCTGATCGAGGACACCCTCGACGAGGCGGCGCTCACCCGGGTGCGCCGGCTGGTGCGCAGCGAGGGCGCCCGCGCCGTGCTGGTCGTGGGCACGATCCGGGAGAACGAACTGCTGGACGTCATCGAGTGCGGGATCGGCGCCATCGTCTGGCGCCGCGAGGCCACCGCGAACCGGCTGGTGCAGGCGGTCGTCGCCGCCGCGCGCGGGGACGGCGACCTGCCCTCCGACCTGTTGGGCAGGCTCATCAGCCAGGTGGGCACGCTGCACCGGGGTGCGGCGGGCCGGCCCGGCGCCCCCTCCCTGGGTCTCGCGCAACGGGAGGTGGACGTCCTGCGACTGGTGGCCGAGGGTCTGGACACCGGAGAGATCGCCAGCAAGCTGTCCTACTCCGAACGTACTGTCAAGAACGTCATGCACGGCCTCACCACACGCCTGCACCTGCGCAATCGGGCCCACGCCGTGGCGTATGCCCTCCGGGAAGGCTACATCTGACCGAACGGGCAATCGAAGGAGGACACGCGGGCAGCACCGCCTGCCCGGCCGTCGGCCCCGGCGCGCCTGCGGCCGCGGCGGCGGGCGCGGCACGATCGGTGGACAGGGCCCCCAACAGGGCGAACGGCAGGGCGAATCGGGAGCGCGACGGTGATCCACGAGGTGGACGAGGTCCTCAAGGGCCTCCTCGGCGGCGGCGCGCTGGCCGGTTCCGGCATCGACGTCTCCTTCGAGGCCCCCACCCGCGACTGGGCCGCCCGGCGCAACGCCCCGGTGATCAACGCCTACTTGTACGACATCCGGGAGGACGTGCACCGGCGCCAGCGCGGGCAGGTGTCCGTGCGCGACGAGCGGGACGTGGTGGTACGGCGCCGCCAACCGCCCCGCTGGTTCCGGCTGTCGTACCTGGTGACCGCCTGGACGAAGACACCGCAGGACGAACACCGGCTGCTGTCGGCCGTATTGGCGACACTCCTGCCCCGCGAGCTGCTGTCCGCCGACGAACTGCCCGGATCGCTGGGAGCGTTGGGTCTGGCGGTGCCGCTGACCGTCGCGGGTGTGCAGACCGAGTCCCGCTCCATGGCCGACATCTGGTCCGCCCTGGGCGGCGAGCTCAAGCCCTCCCTGGACCTGGTGGTGACCGCGCCCTTCCCGGCCTTCCCCGAGTACGACGCCGGTCCGCCGGTCACCGAGGGCGCGGCGGTCCGGGTGCGCGGCCTGGACGGCAACCCGCCCCAGTCCGGGGAACGCGCCCACCGGCCCCGGCAGGTGGCGGCCGCCCGCGCCGCCCGCGAGGCCGCCGCACCGCACCCGGACAAGCGGTGACCGCCCCGTACACGCAGGCGCGACCGGCCGGGACCGTCGATCCGGCCGCCGTGCTGCTCGCCCGTCTCACCGCCCTGCGCGAGCGGGTGGCCGCCCTGGTCGACGAGCGCGCCGCCGGCGACCCCACGGCCGACGATCCGCTGCGCGGCCTCTACCTGCCCCAGGAGGCGGTCCAGCACCTCCTGCGGACGCAGCCGGCCGGCGCCCCCGTCGGCCTGGTGGACCTCGCGGCGCCGGCCGGACTCGCGGGCACCGACCCCGCCGCTCCCGTTGCCCCCGCGGCCCACGCCGACCGACTGATCGGCCTGTCCTCCCGGATGGGCCTGTCCGAGCTGGACACCGCCATCCTGCTCGTCGCCCTCGCGCCCGACCTCGACCGTGCCTTCGAGCCGCTGTACGGCTACCTCAACGACGACGTGAGCAGGCGGCGCGCCACCACGGGGCTCGCCCTCGACCTGTGCGGGATGCCCGCGCACCTGGCGGCGGCCCGGGCCCGCTTCCACTCCTCGGCGCCGCTGCGCGCGCTCGGGCTGCTGGAGGTCGAGGAGCCCGAACGGCCCTTCCTGGGGCGCTCGCTGCGGGTGCCCGACCGGCTGGTCGCCCATCTGATCGGCGACGACACCCCGGACGACGTGCTCCACGGACATCTGCTCGCGATGCCGGAGCATCTGCCCGCCGCCGCCGACGACGCCTTCGCCCTCCGGCTGGCCGGCCGGCTGACCGCGGGACCGGTCACCGCCTATCTGCGCGAGCTGCGCGAGGGCGACGGCCCGGCCGCCATCGCGGGCGCCCTGCGCGCGGCCGGCCTCGGGGCGCTGCGCTTCTCCGGTCCCGAGGACCGCGTCCCGGCCCTGCTGCGCGAGGCGCG
Organism: Streptomyces olivochromogenes; assembly: GCF_021538895.1. Lineage (GTDB taxonomy): Bacteria > Actinomycetota > Actinomycetes > Streptomycetales > Streptomycetaceae > Streptomyces > Streptomyces olivochromogenes_A. The sequence goes on from NZ_JADDRL010000060.1 coordinate 45,829, forward strand.
GCTCGGCGGCCGGGCGGTCGTCCTGTCGGGTCTGCCGGAACAACCGGGTTCGCTGGTCCAGGCGTTGGCCGCGGCGACGGACGTCACCGTGCTGCTGACCGACCCGCGCCCCTACGACCCGCACTGGAGCGCCCGCGACCCGCTCGTCCTGGACGCCCCCCGGCGCCGGGCCGGCGGCACGGCCGCCTGGTCGGCGGCGCTGGGCCCCGACGGCGTCGGATTCGACCTGGCCACGGCAGTGGCGCCGTACCGGCTGGGCGGCGACCGGGTGGAGCGCGCCGCGCACGCCGCCCACGCACTGGCCGCCTTCGACGGCACCCCGCTCACCGCCGCCCATGTGCGGCTCGCCGCCCGACAGCAGTCGGCCTCCGGCCTGGAGCGGCACGCCCGCCGGATCCGGCCCGCCGTCACCTGGAACGACCTGGTCCTGCCCGACCGTCCGCTGACCCAGCTGCGCGAACTGGCGCTGCGCGCCCGCCACCGCGACCGGGTCCTCGGCGACTGGCGGCTCAGCGCGGGCGGCGGCCGGGGCCGGGGCGTGCTCGGGCTGTTCGCCGGCGAGTCCGGCACCGGCAAGACGCTCTCCGCCGAGGTCGTCGCCGCCGAACTCGGCCTGGACCTGTACGTCGTGCAGCTGTCCTCGGTCGTCGACAAGTACGTCGGCGAGACCGAGAAGAACCTGGAACGCATCTTCACCGAGGCCGACCGCACCGACGCCGTCCTGCTCTTCGACGAGGCCGACGCGGTCTTCGGCAAGCGCTCGGCGGTCAAGGACTCCCACGACCGCTACGCCAACATGGAGAGCGCCTATCTGCTCCAGCGGCTGGAGTCCTTCGACGGCATCGCGCTGCTGACCACCAACCTGCGCGCCAACATCGACGAGGCGTTCACCCGGCGCCTCGACCTGGTGGTCGACTTCCCGTTCCCGGACGCGGAGCAGCGCCTGGCCCTGTGGCGGCACGGGCTGTCGTCCGTCCCGTGCGCCGAGGGCGTCGATCCGCGGCCGCCGGCACGGGACTTCGAGCTGGCCGGCGGTTCGATCCGCAGCGCGGTGGTCACCGCCGCCTATCTGGCCGCCGGACGGGACGGGCCGGTCGGCGACGGCGACCTGCTGGAGGGGGCCCGACGCGAGTACCGCAAGGCGGGCCGCCTGGTCCCGGGCGAGGCCACCTGGTAGTCCCGCCCGGTCACCGGCCCTACTGCACCCGCCACTTCTGGTTGGGGGTTCCGGAGCACTGCCACAGCTGGAGCTTCGTGCCGTTCCCGGTGCCGTTGTCCTTGGCGTCCACGCACTTGTTCGCCTGCGGGTTGACCAGGTCCCCGGCGGGGCTCATCACGAACTGCTGGGCGGGGTTGCCGCTGCACCGGGCCAGCTGGATGGCGGCGCCGTCGTCCCGGGATCCGTAGGCCACGTCCATGCACAGGCCGAGGGAGCGGACGGTGCCGTCGCCCCGGAAGTCCCACTTCTGGTTGGCCGATCCGGCGCAGTCCCACAGCTGGAGCTTCGTGCCGTCGCGGCCCCGGCCGTCCTGCGCGTTGGTGACGTCGATGCACCGGTTCGAGCCCTGGCCGATGATCAGTTGGCCGGGTACCGGCTTCTTCGTGGGCGCCGGACCCGATCCGCCGGGTTTGCTGCCGCCGGAGCCCGACGACCCCGAGGAGCCGGAGGAACCGGACGAACCGCCGGAACCAGAACCGGAGCCGCCCGTGTCGTGCCGCGGCGGCGCGGAGGAGGGCTGGGACGGGGGCAGCGGGTCGGCGGAGGCGTCGGTCCTCGGTGCGGACGGCGCGGACGCGACCGGGCTGGGCAGCGCGGTGCTGCCGGCCTCCGCGAGCTTCTCCGAGGCGCCGCTGCCGACCGACGGCTTGTAGGCGATCCAGAACATCACGAACGCGATCGCCAGCGCCGTCACGACGCTCAGCGTGGTCGCCAGCCAGCGCGGCAGGAACCCGCGCTGCACGAACGTACCGTCGACGCCGAGCGGCACCACCCCCGACCGCTGCACGGTCAGCGAGAACGGCCGCTGCTCCTTCGACCCGAACCAGATCACCTGCCGGGGCCGCAGCGTGGTGTCGACGAACTCCGCCCGCCCCGGCTCGATCTGCACACTGGCCGGACGGAACTCGTACGACAGGTTGTCGCCCGTGTCGTTGCCGGCCACCGAGGCGGTGACCTTGGTGTTGCCCAGGTTGTCGATCGCCAGACGCGGCCGGCCCCGAAAACGCCCCTTCACCGTAGGCGGCACCAACTCCGCCCGCACCTCCGTGAACGGAGTGATCGTCAGATTCCCCTCCGGCACGGTCACCGCGTCCGGATGCTCGGTCGGCGTGATCCGCACCGCGTACGGATTGGGACCGGCCACCGCGTCCGACGTACGCGGCGGCGAGAACGTCAGCTCCACCGTCCCCGTCGTCCCCGGATACAACCGCAACGTCTGCGGCTCCACGGTCGTCCACGGCGCGATCGCACCAACAGGCTCGAAACGGTACTCGTCGACGACATCACCGGTGTTGCGCACCCGCAGCCGCACCACCGTGCTGCCGCCCGGGTCCACCGTCGCTGCCGCCGGCTCCAGAGAAGTCCACAGAGTCACCTGTCGACGCTAAGACCCGGGCGGGGGCGCCGTCAGGAGGCCTCGGGGCAGCCTCGCTGCCCGAAGGGGTGCTTCCCCGTGCCCCGGCGGACAGGTGCCCGGCACACGTACCGGTCACGGCCGCCGGTCACACCGTGAACCGGACCGCCTCCAGCTGGAGGTTCTGCTCCATGGGGCTGCCGCCGTAGATCCAGTCGCCGGGCTTGGTGCAGCCCAGGCCCATCCAGCCCCGTTCCTCCACATGGGCGTTCTGGCAGACCGAGCCGTCGGTGGTCTTGATGGTGAAGCCCTGCAGGGGCAGCTCGGACTCCTTCGTGCTGCCGAGGTACATGTCGACGCCGTCGGCGGCGCTCGACCAGGGGGTCTTCCAGCCGTCGCTCTTGTAGGCGCCGTTGCCCGCGGTGCCGCCGGTTCCCGAGACCGCGATGTTCAGCGCCTTGATCGGCAGCTCCTTGCCCGTGGTCCCGGCCTCCGCGCCGTCGCAGACCGGGTCCTGCCAGCCGTGGTCCGCCACGTAGGCGCGGTAGCAGATGTGGCGTCCGCTGCTGCGGGCGGCGAGCTTCTGCACCGCGTCGGCCGCGGTCTCCTGCTTCGGCTTCGTCGGCTTCTTGGTCGCGCCGCCACCGCCTCCGCCGCCGCCTCCGGCAGGGATCTGGCTCGGGGCCGCCGCCGGGGGCGCGGCGGGCTCCTGGCTGGGTGCCTGGGACGGGGTGGTCGCCTTGGGCGTGGGGCTGGGCGGGGCGAGGGTGCTGCCGGCCTGCTCGATCTGCTCCGTCGCCGAGGTGCGCACCTGCGGCTTGTAGGCGATCCAGATCATCACGAAGGCGATCGTCAGCGCCAAGACCGTCCCGAGGGCGGTGGCCAGCCAGCGCGGCAGGAACCCGCGCTGCACATAGGTGCCCTCGACCTCCAGGGCCGGTGCCCCCGACCGGCGGACCGCCAGGGTGTACGGCTGCTCCTGCTTGGCCCCGAACCAGATGATCCGGCGCGGCCGCAGCGTGGTGTCCGCGAACACCGCCCGTCCCGGATCGATCTGCACGCTGCCCGGCTGGATCTCGTACGAGAGCTGGTCACCGTTGTCGTTGCCGCTCAGCGAGGCGGTGACCTTGGTGTTGCCCAGGTTGTCGATCGCCAGCCGCGGCCGGCCCCGAAAACGCCCCTTCACCGTAGGCGGCACCAACTCCGCCCGCACCTCCGTGAACGGAGTGATCGTCAGATTCCCCTCCGGCACGGTCACCGCGTCCGGATGCTCGGTCGGCGTGATCCGCACCGCGTACGGATTGGGACCGGCCACCGCGTCCGACGTACGCGGCGGCGAGAACGTCAGCTCCACCGTCCCCGTCGTCCCCGGATACAACCGCAACGTCTGCGGCTCCACGGTCGTCCACGGCGCGATCGCACCAACAGGCTCGAAACGGTACTCGTCGACGACATCACCGGTGTTGCGCACCCGCAGCCGCACGCGGGTACTGGCACCGGGGTCCACGGTCGCGGAGGCGGGTTCGAGGGAGGTCCACAGGCTCACCCCCGCGACGCTACGTCCGGCCCCCGCCGGACGTCATGAGGCGCAGGGGCAGGGGGTGTGCCCGAAGGGGCAGGCCTCCCGTCACAGGTCCCGGTGGTAGCGGTCGGCCGTGTCCTCGATGAAGTGGTCGAAGGACATGGCCGCGAAGCCCGGCCACTGGTCGATGGCGAGGATCGGGACGCGTCGCAGCTCGACCAGGACCTGCTTGCGGTCGCCCGTCGGCTCGCCGCCCTCTTCCTCCGGGGCTCCGATGTCGACCGGCCTCGCCGGGCCTGCCCAGACGGGGTCCCGTCCGTTCATGACCGACCTGACGATGTTCGTGCAGATATTGGCTTCGTCGGCGAGGTCCTCGTTCAGCGAGCCCATCAGCGCCACCACATCGCGCAGGCCGACCCGGTCGCCGATCACACCGTCCTCGCGCAGGCTCATCCACAGTGCGCCCATGTGGGTCTTGAGCAGGAGCGGCTGGTCCTTGGGCAGATTGGTGTGGAACAGCACCTCGTGCACGGCGGCCGACGCCATGACCTGGAGCATGCCGCGCACGCTGCCGAGCTGTTCGGCCGACGGGTCGTCCTGCATGTCGAAGGTCCTGACGAGGTTCCTGGTGCGGATGTGGCGGATCGCCGAGGCGAGCTGGGCGTTCTCGGTCACCTCCTCCCGGGTCCTCTCGGCCCGCCAGAACATCCGGTTGACGCCGTAGAAGTCCTGGAAGTGCCCCGCGTCGGTGGCCGCCCGTTCATGCATGCGGGGCAGGGAGTCCAGCGGCACATCGGGGTTCACCTGCGGCTGACCGGTGCCGTCGGGCTTGTACACGGTCACGTAGACGTTGCCGATCTCGAACTCGGGGGCTTCGTCGGTGCCGTCCTTCTGCAGCTTCCGGGTCCCCGAGTCCAGCGCCTTCGCCACCCGCTCGATCTCGCCCATGGCCCGGGTCAGATCCTGCCTGCTGGCGAAGGGTTTGGTGACGAACTCCAGGTTCTCGCCGTCCTGGACGACGTACCAGAGGCCGGTCTGCTGGCCGTAGTACCGGGCGCCCAGGTCGTACACCTCGGCGTCCGAATCGGATTCCGCGTCGCTCGCCGTGACGGCGACCTCGCTGCGCAGCTGCTGGAACTCGAAGCCGATCCTGGCCGGTGTCTCGGCCCGCCGCTGCACGAACGCGCCCGCGTCGCCGGCGTGCGTCAGGTCGGCGGAGGCGTGGTCGTGCTCGGTGTCGTGCGGCGCGACCGCCCGCTGCACCGGCGCCGGACCGGCCATCACCCGGGCGGCGTTGGCCTCGGCGGCGCGCTCGTAGCTGTCGCCCGGGTCGCTGACCCGCAGCCCACCGCCGTTGTCGGCGCCGGCGACCGGACCCTGGCTCTGCTGGATCACATGGGTGAGCTCGTGGGCCAGGGTGTGCTTGTCCCGGCCGTCCCACACGACGTGGTTGCGGGAGGTGTACGCGCTCGCGCCGATCTCGGCGGCCGACCGCTGGGCCACGGCGTCCGTGTGCACCCGTACGGAACTGAAGTCGACGCCGCCGAACCGCGCCGACATCTCGCTCCCCAGCCCCGTGTCCAGAGGCCGGCCGGACGAGCCGAGCACCTGGTGCACCAGGGAGCTCCGCTGTACGGCGGGCTGCTGCTCGTGTCCGCAGCCGGCGGAGTGCTGGTGCCGCTCCGCCGTGACGGCGCGCGAGACGGCCGCGTTGCCCGCGAGCCGCTGCAGACCGAGCACCCCGGCCGCCCAGCCGGGCCCTTGGGGCGCGCGGCCCGTCCATCCGGCGGGCCGGGTCCCCTGGGCCCGGTCGTTCGGTGCGGTGCCCTTGTCCTGCGCGCGCACGGGCGCTCCCCTCGACGGTCGGCGGATACACGTCAGCGCACCAGCGTGACCGAGGGCGCCGGGCCGGGGGAAGGAACTTGGGGGCAGACCTGAGGGCACGTCCGGGTCGTTGCCCTTCGGGGCAACAGGCCTGCCCCCGCCACGGCACCGCAGGTCGTTCCGGCCGTCGCGCTGCGCGCGTGACGGTGAGAGGCGTCCTGACTCGTGTCCCGAGGAGAGCAGAGCATGCCGTCGTACCTGTCGCCCGGCGTATACGTCGAGGAGGTGGCCAGCGGCTCCCGTCCGATCGAGGGAGTGGGCACCTCGGTGGCGGCCTTCGTCGGGCTCGCCCCGACCGGCCCGCTGAACGAGCCGACCCTGGTGACCAACTGGACGCAGTACGTGGCGGCCTTCGGTGACTTCACCGATGGCTACTACCTCGCGCACTCCGTCTACGGCTTCTTCAACAACGGCGGCTCGGCGGCCTACGTCGTCCGCGTCGGCGGCTCCGCGGCGGGCGCCTCCGGCGACGCCGCCGCCCCCCACGCGGTGACCGGTGCGGCAGCACCGGCCGCGCTGACCGCCGGCGAGCCCAAGCAGCTCGGCACGTTCACCGTCACGGCGACCTCGGCCGGGCAGCACGGCCCGCTGAGCGTGGAGGTCGCCGACGCGGAGGGCGAGGGTCCCGCCGAGCGCTTCAAGCTGATCGTCAAGGACGGCGACAAGGCCGTCGAGTCGTTCGACGTGACCGCCAAGAAGGGCGGCCGCACCTACGTCGTCACCCAGGTCAAGGAGCGCTCCAAGCTCATCACCGTGGCCGAGGCCGCGCCGTCCGCGCAGCTGGCCCGCCCGGAGAACCAGACGGTGGCCCTGGCCGCGCCGCCCGCCGCGCCCGCCGCGCCGGCGGAGCAGGACGCGGTCGTCGGCCCGGCCCAGTACCTGGGCGACAGCGCCGACCGCACCGGCTTCGGCGGCCTGGAGGCCGTCGACGAGGTGTCGATGGTGGCCGTGCCCGACCTGATGGCCGCCTACCAGCGTGGCGCGATCGACCTGGAGGCCGTCAAGGCGGTCCAGCTCGGCCTGATCGCGCACTGCGAGCTGATGGGCGACCGCGTCGCGGTCATCGACCCGCCGCCCGGCCTGAACGCCCGCCAGATCCGCGTGTGGCGGCAGGAGACGGCCGGCTACGACTCCAAGTACGCCGCCCTGTACTACCCGTGGATCAAGTCCTTCGACCCGGCCTCCGGCCAGTCCCGGCTGATCCCGCCGAGCGGTCACGTGGCCGGCGTGTGGGCCCGCAACGACTCCGAGCGCGGTGTGCACAAGGCGCCGGCCAACGAGGTCGTACGCGGTGCCGTGGACCTGGAGATCCAGATCACCCGGGGCGAGCAGGACCTGCTCAACCCGATCGGCGTCAACTGCATCCGCGCGTTCCCCGGCCGGGGCATCCGGATCTGGGGCGCGCGGACGCTGTCCTCGGACCCGGCGTGGCGCTACCTCAACGTCCGCCGGTACTTCAACTACCTGGAGGAGTCGATCCTGATCGGCACCCAGTGGGTGGTGTTCGAGCCGAACGACCACGCGCTGTGGGCCCGGATCCGGCGCAACGTCTCGGCGTTCCTGGTCAACGAGTGGCGCAGCGGCGCCCTCTTCGGCGCCCGGCCCGAAGAGGCGTACTACGTCAAGTGCGACGAGGAGACCAACCCGCCGGAGTCGGTCGACGTCGGCCGGGTGGTGTGCGAGATCGGCATCGCACCGGTGAAGCCGGCCGAGTTCGTGATCTTCCGACTGGCTCAGTTCTCCAGCGGGAGCGGGGAGCTGGAGGAGTAGGTCCGCCAGCCGACTCCTCCAGCTCCCATCGACGTCAACACCCCTAGAAGGAAAGCGACATGAGTCTCCAGCCGGGCGATGCCCTTACTTCACACAATTTCGGCCTGCAGATCGACGGCGTGATGGTCGAGTACCTCGCCGAGGTCAGCGGCCTCAGCGTGGAGCAGGACGTCATCGAGTACCAGCAGGTCTCCGCGCAGGGCAAGCCGGTCACCAAGAAGCTGCCGGGCGTGAAGAAGGCGGGCACCTGCACGGTCGTGCGCGGTATGACGCAGTCCGCCGCGTTCAACCAGTGGATCACCGAGTCGGTCAGCGGCGCGATGGGCACGGCCCGCAAGAACGCCACGATCATGGTGATGGACTACCAGAACAATCCGGTCAAGCGGTACAACATGCGCAACGCCTGGTGCAGCAAGATCGACACCAGCACCGTGAAGGCCGGTGAGGCCTCGGCGCTGACCGAGACGGTGACCATCACGTTCGAAGAACTGGTCATCGAGTAATGCGGCGTACGGCTGTCCGGTCGGGGACGGGGACGGCACCGGGTGAACCGGTTCCGTCGCCGTCTCCGTCCGCGCCGGGGTCCGGGGCCGGGGCCGCGGAGCAGGCCCCGGCCGCCGCGGCACCGGCGCTCCGCCTGCAGACGGAGTTCCCCTTCGAACTGCCCCGCGGTTACGTCGACGAGGCGGGCACCGTCCACCGCGACGGCGTGATGCGGCTGGCCACGGCCCGCGACGAACTGGTGCCGCTGCGGGACATCCGGGTCCAGGAGAACCCCGCCTACCTGTCGGTGGTGCTGCTCGGCCGGGTCATCACCCGCCTGGGCACACTGCCGCTCGTGCACGACGGGGTCGTGGAGAACATGTTCGCCTCCGACCTGGCGTTCCTCCAGGACTTCTACCGCCAGATCAACGCCGAGGGGCACACCCGCGCCGCGGTGGAGTGCCCGCACTGCGCGGAGCCCTTCGAGGTGGAACTCGGCGGGAGCCGCCTGGGGGAATCGTGACGTACGCGACCGACCGGCTGCACGAGGAGATCGCGTACGTCGCCTACCACTTCCACTGGAGCCTGGAGGAGATCCTGGACCTGGAACACCACGACCGCCGGCGCTTCACGAACCAGATCGCGTCCCTGGTGACCCGGGCCGGGGTGGAGGGCTGAGCCGTGGGTTTCCTGGACCGCTTCAGGGGTGGGCGTGGTGGCTCGACGACGGGCGGGGCGAGCGAGCCGTCGCCGTCGACGACCACCGCAGCGACCGACACCGGCGCCGTCACCGACCCGGGCACCGGCGCCGCGGCGACGCATGCCCGTCCGGCCGCCGCCTGGCCCGCGCTGCCACCCATCCAGCGGGCGGTGACCGGGGGGACGTCGGGTGTCGCCGACGCCGGCTTCGGAAACCGGCTGGCCACCTGGCAGAACCCGTCCTTCACCGGCACGCTGTCGCACGCGGTACTGAACCGCACGTCGGTCGACCGGATGGGCCCTTTGCTGACCCCTCCGACGGCACCGACGCCGACGCGCTCCGCCGAACAGCCGCCCGCGGCACCGCCGGTGCCCGGGCCGGCGGCGGGAGCGGCAACTGGTCCCGCACCGAGGTGGGCTGCCGCTGCCACGCCCTCGCGGGCGGGGGCCGCGGCGCCGGTGCAGCGTGCTGTTGCCACGCCGGTGAGTGTTGCCGCGCCGGGGCGTCAGGCCGCTTCTGCGGGTGGGGGACGGGCTGTGCCTACGTCCGCGCCCGCGCCCGCGCCGGTACAGCGGGCTGCTTCCGTGCCGGGGGCTGTGGCTGGTGCCGTGCCGGTGCAGCGGGCCGTGCCCCTTCCGCCGGCGGGGCACGCCCCGGTACAGCGGGCAACTGCTCCGCCGGTGAGGGTTGTTCCGCCAGCTGGGCAGGAGACGTCCACGCCAGTGCGGCGGGCAGCTTCCACGCCAGGGCAAACGTCCCCGGCCCCGGCCCCGGCAACGAAACCCCCCGGCGCGAGGCCAGTTCAGCGCACCGCGGCCACATCAGCGAGCCCCGCCGGGCCAGTTGGGCCGATGCCCACCGCGCCGGTGCAGAAGATGGCGTCCCCGTCAGCGCAGTCGGACGTTCCCGCGCCCGTGCAGCGTGCCGTTGCCACGCCGGGGGAGAAGGCCGTGCCCGCGCCCGTACCGAAGTCCGCTGCCGCGCCCTCGCGGCCGCATGGCGCAGAGGCGGTGCGGCAGGCCGCCCCGACTCCGGTACAGCGAGCCGCCTCCACGCCGGTGCCGCGAGTTGCCTCCGCACCCGTACGACAGCCCACTCCCGCGCCCTCCCAGCCAGACGCCGCCGAAGCCGCGCAGCAGCCCGCGCCGGTGCAGCGTGCCGTAGCCAAATCCCCTCAGCCGGGCGCTCCCGCAGCCCAGGTGCCGGATGTTCCTCAGCCCCCTCGGCTCGGTGGTTCCGTCTCCCCGCGGGGGGACGTTCCCGTGCCCCCGGCGCGAGGCATTCCCGTGGGACCAGTGCGGCCGCGCCCGGCGGTGGCCCCGCTGACCAAGTCGGCTCCCGCTCCGGTGCAGCGTCGTACGTTGCCTGCCCGGATACCGCCGGCTGCCCCGGCCCCCGCACATCCCGGTACTGACGAGGGCAGCACCGCGGCGCCGGAACCCGTCGCTGCCCCGGCCCCCGCTCCGGTGCAGCGGGCCGTGACGCGACCGGCCGATGACATCCGCACCCCGCACACGAGCGAAACGGAAACGGCGTCCCCCGCCTCCGCGAGCGCACCCGCACCCACGGGCCCCGCCCTCAACGTGCAGCGTGCCGCGGCGCCGACACCGAGCGGCACTCCCACCGGTCCCACAGCGGCACCGGCCACCGCCGCCCGCAAGCAGGCATCGACGGAACCGACCGTCCAGCGTGCGCGCGTCGGGCTCGGTGCACCCACCTCGCGCGTGCCCTCCCCCGCCGAACGCCCCGTGGAGCAACCGCGTCCGGCGACGACCCCTCCCGCGGGTTCCGCGCCGGTCGACAACACCCCTCCCGGTGGCGGGAGTTCGCAGCCCCAGCCGCCGCTCCCCCCGATCCAGCGCAGCACACCGCACGGCGGCAGCCCGGCGGCCCGCCCGCGCCCCCAGCTCGGCGTCCCTCTCACCACGCGCCCCGCCGATGCCACGCCCGTCGCCACGCCGCTCCCCGGCATGCCCAGCGTGAGCCGATCGGTCTCCCCGGCCCCATCGACGCCTGCCCCGGTCACGGGCCGCCCGCCGATGCCCACCCCTGTGCCCCAGCCGACCACCCCGGCCGTGCACAACCCGCTGCCGCGACCAACCACGTCAGCCGTGCACAACCCCCCGGCGCAGCAGCACACTTCGGCCGTACAACGCCGGGCCACTCAGGCCGCCGCACCCCTGCCGCAACCGGCCACGCCGACCATGCCGACCTCCACGCCGCAGCCAACCACGCCGACCACGCACAACCCCCTGACGCAACCGACCACGTCAGCCGTGCACAACCCCCCGCCACAGCAGCACACTTCGGCCGTACAACGCCGGGCCACTCAGGCCGCCGCACCCCTGCCGCAACCGGCCGCCCCGGCCCCCATGCCGCAGCCGCCCACCCCGGTCATGCACACCCCCGTGCCGCAGCCGACCGCCCCAGCCGTACAGCGCCGGACCACCCCGGCTGCCGCACCGCTGCCGCAGCCGACCACGTCGGGCGCGCACACGCCCCTCCCACGGCCGCACACTCCACCCGTACAACGCCGAACCACACCGGCTGCCGTACCCCTTCGCCGCACCACCCCCGGCA
>NZ_JADDRL010000061.1 GCF_021538895.1 Streptomyces olivochromogenes
GCCCCGCGCCGGTCCGGTCCTTCGGTGCGCGCCCGTACGGCCCCGCCGCCCAGTGCCTCGCAGCGCGCCAGCAGGGCGGCCGCGACCGGGTTCGCGCGCAGTGCGCGGAGCGCGGCGAGGTCGTCGCCCGTCGGGCGGTACCCGGCCCGCAGCGCCTCCTCCAGGAGCGTGAGATAGCCGGCGGCGGTGCCGGGCAGGGCGGCGCGGTACCGGGCGAGGTCGGCCATCAGGAAGGCGCGCAGCCGGGCGCCCTCGCGCATCGCCTCGTCGAGCGACTCGGCGAGCCGGAGGCAGTCCTGGACGTCCTCTGCCGAGGCGGGACCGGGGTGAAGGGCGAGGGCGAGAGCGCGACGGAGCACACGCAGCTCCTCCACGCCGAACGCCATGCCGCCGCGGGATCCGTGTGGCGTGGGCATGCACCGAAGATACGCGCTAATCAGACAAACCCGACATCGAATCCGGGTGTGGCGCCGTCAAGCCACCCGCCTGGCGGCTGCCGACGCCCACCCGCGCGCCCGCATCTCACATGCGCGAGACGTTCCGCTCGTAGACCAGCCGCAGCCCGATCAGCGTCAGCCAGGGCTCGTGCTCGTCGATCACCGACGACTCGCCCAGCACCATCGGCGCCAGGCCGCCCGTGGCGATCACGGTCACGTCCTCGGGATCGTCGGCCAGCTCGCGGGCCATCCGGCTCACCACGCCGTCGACCTGCCCGGCGAACCCGTACACGATGCCCGCCTGCATGGCCTCGACCGTGTTCTTGCCGATCACGCTCCGCGGCCGGGCCACCTCGATCTTCCGCAGCTGCGCGCCCTTGACGCCGAGCGCCTCGACGGAGATCTCGATGCCGGGCGCGATGACCCCGCCGATGTACTCCCCGCGCGCGGACACCGCGTCGAAGGTGGTCGCCGTACCGAAGTCCACGACGATCGCGGGCCCCCCGTACAGCTCGACGGCGGCCACCGCGTTGATGATGCGGTCCGCGCCGACCTCCTTGGGGTTGTCGGTGAGGATCGGCACGCCGGTCTTCACGCCGGGCTCCACCAGCACCGCGGGCACGTCGCCGTAGTAGCGCCGCGTCACCTCGCGCAGCTCGTGCAGCACCGAGGGCACGGTCGCGCAGATCGCGATGCCGTCGATGCCGTCCCCGAGCTCCTCCCCGAGGAGCGGGTGCATGCCCATCAGGCCCTGCAGCAGCACCGCCAGCTCGTCCGCCGTGCGGCGCGGGTCCGTGGAGATCCGCCAGTGCTCGACGATGTCCTCGCCGTCGAACAGGCCGAGAACGGTCTGCGTGTTGCCCACGTCGATCGTGAGGAGCATGGCTGTTACTCCGCCTCGCGCAGGTCCAGGCCGATGTCCAGGATCGGCGAGGAGTGGGTGAGCGCGCCGACGGCCAGGTAGTCCACGCCGGTGTCCGCGTAGGCCTTGGCGTTCTCCAGGGTGAGTCGGCCGGAGGCCTCCAGCATCGCCCGGCCGTCGACGATCGCCACCGCCTCCTCGCACTCCATGGGCGTGAAGTTGTCCAGCAGGATCAGGTCGGCGCCCGCGTCCACCACCTCGCGCAGCTGGTGCAGGGTGTCCACCTCGACCTCGATCGGCACGTCCGGGAAGGCCTCCCGTACGGCTTCGAAGGCCCGCGCGACGCCGCCGGCGGCGACCACGTGGTTGTCCTTCACCAGCGCCGCGTCCGACAGCGACATGCGGTGGTTGACGCCGCCGCCGCAGCGCACCGCGAACTTCTCCAGCGCCCTGAGGCCCGGCGTCGTCTTGCGGGTGTCGCGCACGCGGGCCTTGGTGCCCTCCAGCACGTCCGCCCACGCGCGCGTGGCCGTCGCGATGCCGGACAGGCGGCACATCAGGTTGAGCGCGCTGCGCTCGGCGGTCAGCAGGTCGCGGGTGCGCGTGGTGACCGACAGGAGCTTGTCTCCGGCCTCCACCCGGTCGCCGTCCTCGACGTGCCGCTCGACCTCGAACTCGTCCGTGCAGACCACGGACAGCACGGCCTCGGCCACCCGCAGGCCCGCCACCACGCCGGCCTCGCGCGCGGTGAAGTCGGCGGTGGCGACGGCCTCCTCGGGGATGGTCGCGACGGTCGTGACGTCGACGCCGTGGTCGAGGTCCTCCTGGATGGCGACGTTGGCGATGTCCTCGACCTCCAGGGGGTCGAGTCCGGCGTCCGCCAGCAGCTGCGCGAGCGCGGGGTCGAGCCCGCACTCCAGGTACTCCTCGTCGGCTTCCGCGCCGCAGCCACAGCCGTCGCCGCAGCCTCCGTTCGAGGCGAGGGGAAGATCGTCCGTGCTCACTTGTGTCACTGCTCCTGGGGACGCGGGTGGTGCCGGGTAGGGGGGAAGTCTGCGGTGTCCGTGGTGCCGACGGCCAACGACCGGTCCGGATTCAGCCGTACGACGATGTGGCGCCGCCACCGGGCGTCGTCGCGGTCGGCCCGGTCCTCGCGCCAGTGGCACCCACGAGTCTCCTCGCGCAGCCGCGCGGCGGCGACCAGAACGCGGGCCACGCACAGGAGGTTGGTGGCCTCCCAGGTGTCGACGCCGGGCTCGGCGGTCTTGCCGTTCTCGTCGAGGGCGTCGCGGGCCTCGGTGTGCAGCCGCTGGAGCTGGTCGGCGGCCTTGGTCAGCGACTCGTCCGAGCGCAGCACCGCGGCGCCCTCGGTCATGATCCGCTGGATGGTGAACCGGGCCTCGGGGGCGAGCAGCGGGTGGGCGGGTGTGTCCGGGTGCTCGACCGGCTCGGGCACGCGCGTGTGGAGGCGGTTGTCCGCCTGGCGGGCCGTGATGTCGGCGGCGATGCGCTCGGCGTAGACCAGGCCCTCCAGCAGGGAGTTGGAGGCGAGCCGGTTCGCGCCGTGCACGCCGGTGCAGGCGACCTCGCCGCACGCGTACAGGCCGGGGACCGTCGTCCGGCCCCGGGCGTCGGTGCGCACGCCGCCGGAGGCGTAGTGGGCGGCCGGGGCGATCGGGATGGGCTCGGTGACCGGGTCGATGCCGTTGGCGCGGCAGGCGGCCAGGATCGTCGGGAAGCGGTGCTCCCACATGTCGGCGCCGAAGTGCCGGGCGTCGAGGAACATGTGCTCGGCGTCCTGCTCCTGCATGCGGCGCATGATGCCCTTGGCGACGATGTCCCGGGGCGCGAGTTCGGCCAGTTCGTGCTGCCCGACCATGAAGCGCACGCCGTCGGCGTCGACCAGGTGGGCGCCCTCGCCGCGCACCGCCTCGGAGACCAGCGGCTGCTGGCCCTCCGCGTCGGCGCCGAGGAACAGCACGGTCGGGTGGAACTGCACGAACTCCAGGTCGGAGACCTCCGCGCCCGCGCGCAGGGCGAGGGCGACGCCGTCGCCGGTGGAGACGGAGGGGTTGGTGGTCGCGGAGAACACCTGTCCCATGCCGCCGGTCGCGAGGACGACCGCGGGCGCGTGCACGGCGCCCACGCCGTCGTGCTGGCCCTCGCCCATGACGTGCAGGGACACGCCCGCGGTGCGCCCGTCGGCGTCCGTCAGCAGGTCCAGGACCAGCGCGTTCTCGATCGTACGGAGCCCGCGCGCGCGTACGGCCTCGACGAGCGCCCGGGAGATCTCCGCCCCGGTGGCGTCGCCGCCGGCGTGCGCGATGCGACGGCGGTGGTGGCCGCCCTCGCGGGTCAGGTCGATGTCGCCCTCGTCGTCGGTGTCGAAGTGGGCGCCGGTGGAGATGAGCCGGTGCACCGCGCCGGGGCCCTCGGTGACGAGGATCCGTACGGCGTCCTCGTCGCACAGGCCCGCGCCCGCGACCAGGGTGTCGTCCAGGTGCTGTTCGGGGGTGTCGCCCTCGCCCAGGGCCGCGGCGATGCCGCCCTGGGCCCAGCGGGTGGAGCCGTCGTCGAGGCGGGCCTTGGTGACTACGACCGTCCGCAGACCGGCCGCCTCGCAGCGCAGGGCCGCCGTCAGGCCGGCGACGCCGGAACCGACGACCACCACGTCCGCGGCGATGGACCACCCGGGGGCGGGGGCGTGCAGTCGTATGCCTGTGCTGGTCACGAGGCGGCTCCGAAGGTTCCGAAGGTCAGGGGGATGTTGTCGATCAGCCGGGTCGTCCCGACCCGGGCCGCGACGGCGAGCACGGCCTCACCGGTGAAGTCGCCGCCGATCTCGGTGAAGTCGGACGGGTCCACCAGGGCGAGGTAGTCCAGTTCCAGCGGCGGGTCGAGCCGGGCGGCCTCGTCCAGGACCAGGCGGGCGGCCGCGCGGACGGCCGCCGGGCCGCCGGGCGCCGCCTTGGCGACGGCGTGCGCGTCGGCGGCCGCGCGGGACTCTCCTATGGCGCTGAGCGCCTCGGCACGCGCACGCGTGGAGGGCACTTCGCGGGCCCGCGCCCGCAGCGCCTCCTGGGCCGCGTGCCGGTCGGCGCCCGCGAACAGCGCCTGGGACAGGGCGAGGGCGGTGTGCCGCTCCGGCGGCGAGAGGTAGCGGTTGCGGCTGGACAGGGCCAGGCCGTCGGGCTCGCGGACGGTCGGCACGCCGACGATCTCGATGCCGAAGTTGAGGTCCCGCACCATGCGCCGGATCACGGCCAGCTGCTGGGCGTCCTTCTGCCCGAACAGGGCCACGTCGGGGCGGGTGAGGTGGAGCAGCTTGGCGACGACGGTGAGCACGCCGTCGAAGTGACCGGGCCGCGAGGCACCCTCCAGACGCTCGCCCATGGGACCGGCGGTGACCCGCACCTGGGGTTGGCCGCCGGGGTAGACCTCGTCCACGGACGGGGCGAACACGACGTCCGCGCCCGACTGTTCGGCGATCTTCAGGTCGGCTTCCAGGGTGCGCGGATAGCGGTCGAGGTCCTCGCCCGCGCCGAACTGCAGCGGATTGACGAAGACGGTGACGACGACCTCGCCGTCGGGCCCGGCCAGCTCGCGCGCGGCGCGGACCAGCGTGGCGTGACCCTCGTGCAGGGCGCCCATGGTCATCACGACGGCACGGCGACCGCGGCGCACGCGCGCGTGCAGCTCGTCGGCGGTGCTCAGCAGGGCGGTGGTCATCGAAGGTCTCCGTTCTCGGGCTCGCACGCCATCGGGCGGCCCTCCGTCACGATCTGGAGCGCGGCGCCGCTCATCGGGCGTCCCCGTCACCGCCGGCCAGCACGCCGAGGAGGTCCTCGGCGAGCTCCGGCTTCAGCAGCCCGTGGGCGAGCGCGCGGTCGGCGGTCGCCCGGGCCATCGCCAGGTAGCCCGCGACGGTCTGCGGGGCGTGCTTGCGCAGCTCGGTGATGTGCGCGGCGACCGTGCCCGCGTCCCCGCGCGCGACGGGTCCGGTCAGCGCCGCGTCGCCGGAGCGCAGGGCGTTGTCCAGGGCGGCGCCCAGCAGCGGGCCGAGCATCCGGTCCGGGGCCTCGACGCCCGCCGTGCGCAGCAGCTCCATGGACTGGGCGACCAGGGTGACCAGGTGGTTGGAGCCGAGGGCGAGGGCCGCGTGGTAGAGCGGGCGGTTCTCCTCGGCGATCCACTCGGGTTCACCGCCCATCTCGATGACGAGGGCCTCGGCGGCCAGCCGCAGCTCGTCGGGGGCGGTGACGCCGAAGGAGCAGCCCGCCAGCCGCTGGACGTCCACCGGGGTGCCGGTGAAGGTCATCGCGGGGTGCAGGGCAAGCGGCAGCGCGCCCACGCGCAGGGCCGGGTCGAGGACCCGGGCGCCGTACCGGCCGGACGTGTGAACGAGCAGCTGGCCGGGCCGTACGGCGCCGGTCTCGGCGAGGCCCGTCACGAGGCCGGGCAGGGTGTCGTCGGGGACGGTGAGCAGCACCAGGTCGGCGCGCTGGAGGACCTCGGCGGGCGGCACCAGGGGCACGTCGGGCAGCAGCCGCGCGGCACGCCGCCGGGAGGCGTCGGAGACCCCGGAGACGGCCACCGGGCGGTGCCCGGCGAGCTGGAGGGACGCGGCCAGCGCGGGGCCCACGCGACCGGCGCCGACGACGCCGACGGTGAGCCGCGCGGGGCGGTCCTTGAGGTCTGGCTGCTGGTCTGTACTCACGCGACGGAGGCCTTCCCGTTCCAGTCCGCTCTGGGTACCGGACGATTTCTCGTCATGTTAACGCTATCGCCTGGAGCACCGGTCGGGTCATCCACAGGCTGTGGGTTTCCCCACGCCCTCGCCGCCGGGAAACACGGATGCCCTCCCGGACGGGGCAGGGCATGATCCCCGGCATGAGCGATTCAGCTGAGCAGGGTGAAGAGCGGTCGGCACAGGAGCTGTTGCGGGAGCGGCGGACGGCCGCCTTCCGGAAGGCCCGGCGCGTCCTGGCCCGCCAGGGCTCGCGGGACACGATCCGCGGACGGCTCGCCGCGCTGCAGGAGGCGGCGCCCCAGGTCTACGACCTGGACGAGGGCACGGACATCTACGGCGACCGGATCGTGGCCTCCCTGGAGGAGCGGGTCGCCGCGCTGCTGGGCACGGAGGGCGCCGCGTTCTTCCCGACCGGCACGATGGCGCAGCAGGTGGCCCTGCGCTGCTGGGCGGCCCGCACCAATGACCCCACGGTCGGCCTGCACGCGCTGGCCCACCCCGAGGTGCACGAGCGCAGTGCGTTCACCCGGGTCAGCGGGTTGCGCCCGGTCCGGGTGGCCGACGGGCCGCGGCTTCCCACGGCGCAGGAGATACGCGACTTCCCCGAGCCCTTCGGGGCGCTGATGCTGGAACTTCCCCTCAGGGACGCCGGGTTCGTGCTGCCCACCTGGGAGGAGCTCACCGAGGTGGTGGCGGCCGCCCGGGAGCGCGACGCGGTGGTGCACTTCGACGGGGCCCGCCTGTGGGAGACGACCGTCCACTTCGGCCGCCCCCTGGACGAGATCGCGGCCCTCGCGGACAGCGTCTACGTGTCGTTCTACAAGTCCCTCGACGGCTTCGGCGGTGCCGCGCTGGCCGGACCGGCGACGCTGGTGGAGGAGGCGAAGACCTGGCGGCACCGCTACGGCGGCATGATCTTCCAGCAGTTCCCCACCGTGCTCTCGGCGCTCGTCGGCCTGGAGCGGGAGCTGCCCCGGCTGCCGGAGTACGTGCGGCACGCGCGTGTGGTGGCCGCCGCGCTGCGCGAGGGATTCGCCGCGGCCGGGCTGCCGTGGTCCCGGGTCCATCCCGAGGAGCCGCACACCCACCAGTTCCAGGTCTGGCTGCCGTACGACCCGGACGTGATCACGCGGGCGGCGCTGCGCCAGGCCGAGGAGACGGGTACGTACCTCTTCGCGGGCCTGTGGACCCAGGGCGGGCCCGGACTGGCCTTCACCGAGGTGACCGTGGGCGCGGCCGGCCTGGAGTGGACGGCCGCCGACGTCGAGGCGGCGGTCGCGGACTTCGCGGTCCGGCTGGCCCAGGAGGCCGGCGCTCGGGCCGACGGCTAGGACGCAAGCGCGGGCGTTGTCGGTGGTCCGGTGCACCATGGGGGCATGAGCGTGACCATCGACATCACCGGGCTGCCGTCGGAGCGGATCTCCGTCGTGCCGTCGCCCTTGGGCGAGCTGGGGATGGCGCTGCACGCGCTCAGCGAGCCCGGTCACCACCCCGAGCTCCAGGGCTGGGCGACCGCGGTCTCGGCGCGGCTGGACCCCGGGCTGGCGGACCGGCTGTGCGAGGCGGACTTCCTGTGGCGCACGACGTTCTCCGACGTCTTCGCCCCGTTCGCCGGGATCCCGGGCGGCCGTGCGGTGCCGGGCGCCACGCTCGCCGAGGAACTGGACCTGCTGGACAAGCTGACGGACGAGCAGTTCGTGCACGCGGCGCTCGAATTCACCTGCCAGCACCGCTACGACGTGCCGGAGGCGGGCCCGCTGGAGGATCCGGCGGCGCGCCGTCGCGCCCTGGAGCTGGCCGCGGCGCGCGGCGCGGTCCAGGAGCGGTTCACCCGTCGGCTGCTGGCGGACCCGCCCGCCGTCCGCGCGTGGCTGCGGCAGCTGCTGCGGGACTGCGACGACGCGTTCTTCGCGGACATCTGGGCCCGGGTCCAGCCGCAGCTGGCCGCGGACGCCCGGCACCGGACCGAGCTGCTGCGCCGCAGAGGCCTCACGGAAGCGCTCACCTCGCTGTCCAGCGCGGTGTCCGTCGACGAGGAGGCCGGGGTCGTCACGGTCGACAAGCTCCTGGTGGGCCGCACCGCCACCGGCGACGGCGGCCTCGTGCTCGTCCCGACCAGCCTGGGCCGGCCCCATGTGATGGTCCTGCACCGGTTCGGCTGGCAGCCGTCGATCTCCTACCCGGTCAGCGGCTCCCGGCCGCAGGCGCCGTCCGTCGAACAGCTCACGCGCCGCCTGGAGGCGCTCGCGCACCCGGTACGGATGCGTCTGTGCCGGCACCTCGCCCGCGCCCCGCACACGACGAGCGAACTGGCGGACGCGCACGGCATGACGCCGCCCGAGATATCCCGGCACCTGAGTGTGTTGAAGAAGGCCGGCCTGGTCACCACCCGCCGCCGGGGCCGCTACGCCCAGCACCAGCTGGACCTGTCGGCGGTCGCCCGCCTGGGCAGCGACTTCATCGAGGGCGTCCTGCGCTGACCCCCGGCCCGAACCCCGGCCCCGGACCCCGGCCCCGAGGAGCCGGCGGCACCGTCAGCCGGAGCCGCCGCCCCGTACCGGCACGGTCAGCCGTGGCCGCCCGCCCGGACCAGCCCCGTCTCGTACGCCAGGACCACCACCTGCACCCGGTCCCGCAGACCGAGCTTGGTCAGGATGCGGCCCACATGGGTCTTGACCGTCGCCTCGGACAGGACCAGCCGGGCGGCGATCTCGCCGTTCGACAGGCCTTGGGCGACCAGGACCATGACCTCGCGCTCGCGGTCGGTGAGCCGCTCCAGCTCCCGCTGCCGCGGCTCCCCGCCGGAGCTCGGCAGCATCGGCGCGAAGCGGTCCAGGAGGCGGCGGGTGGTGGAGGGTGCGACGACGGCGTCGCCGCTGTGCACGGCCCGGATCGCGGTCAGCAGCTCGGCGGGCGGCACGTCCTTGAGCATGAAGCCGGAGGCACCCGCCTTGAGCCCGGAGAAGGCGTACTCGTCGAGGTCGAAGGTGGTCAGGATCAGCACCTTCGGCGCGTCGGGCTCGGAGCAGACGCGGCGGGTGGTCTCGACGCCGTCCAGCTTCGGCATGCGGACGTCCATCAGCACGACGTCGACGGCGGTGGAGCGCAGCACCTGCAGGGCCTCGACGCCGTCGCCCGCCTCCGCGACGACCTCCATGTCCGGCTGGGCCGCGAGCACCATCCGGAACCCGGTGCGCAGCAGCACCTGGTCGTCGACGAGCATCACGCGGATCGTCATGGGGGTTCTCTTCCGTTTCCGTGAGCGGGTGAAGTGGGGGTGTGACAGGTGTCAACAGGGGGCGTGCGTCAGCGTCAATGCGCCGGCTTGAGCGGGAGCAGCGCGCTGATCCGGAATCCTCCGCCAGGGCGCGGACCCGCGTCCAGAGTGCCGCCGACCATGCCGACCCGCTCGCGCATGCCGATCAGGCCGTGGCCCTGGCCGTCGGCGCCGCCCTCCTCGTACAGCTCGTGCGGGGCGCCCTTGCCGTCGTCCTCGATGAGCAGTCCGAGCCCGTCGTCGAAGTAGACCAGCCGCACGCTGGCGCCGGCGTTCTCACCGCCGTGCTTGCGGGTGTTGGTCAGCGCCTCCTGCACGATGCGGTATGCCGTGAGCTCAACGCCGCTGGGCAGCGGGCGCGGGGTGCCCTCCACCTTGAAGTCGACGGGCAGGCCGGAGCTGCGGCACTTCTCCACGAGCTCGTCGATCTGCTCGACGTCGGGCTGCGGGACGTACTCGCCGCTCTCCTGGTGCTCGCCGGTGCGCAGCACGCCCAGCAGGCGGCGCATCTCGGCGAGGGCCTGGCGGCCGGTGGAGGAGATCGTCTCCAGGGCCTTCTTGGCCTGGTCGGGCGCGGCGTCGAGGACGTAGGCGGCGCCGTCGGCCTGCACCACCATCACCGACACGTTGTGCGCGACCACGTCGTGCAGCTCACGGGCGATCCGGGCGCGCTCGGCGGCGACGGCGACCTTGGCCTGTGCCTCGCGCTCCTTCTCCAGCCGGGCCGCGCGCTCCTCCAGCTGCGCGAAGTAGGCGCGACGCGTGCGCATGGAGTCGCCGAGCACCCAGGCGAGCGCGAAGGGCACCGTCTGGAACACGACTATCGCCACCTGGCCCAGGAAGCTCGTCTGCTGATCGGGCCAGCGGATCTGCGCGAGGATCGCCGCGCCCAGGCTCACCGTGAGCGCCAGCCGCGACGCCCAGCGCGCGCCGATCATGGCGACCGTGTAGGTGATCACCAGCATCGCGAAGTTGGCGACGGTCGTCTCGACGTCCAGGACCAGCTGGGCCAGCCCGGTCGCGAGGGCCAGCAGCAGCATCGCCTCCGGGTAGCGGCGGCGCAGCGCGACGACGAGGCTCAGGACGGCGGACACGGCCAGTCCCCCGCCGAGCGACATGTGGTGCTCGGGCGCCCTCTCGACACTCATCACGCTCACGCCGGAGAGCCCGAAGAGGACGACGGCCCAGAAGGTGTCGACCCATGTCGGGTGCCTGCGGAGGAAGTCATAAAGGCGCTGCACGTAACCCAGAGTAGGGAAGCGCGGTGTGTGCGGGGGTCAACCGGAGGGCCGATCCGTGCCCCGCGCGCATACTCCGCAAGGTGGAGGACGTGATCACCTGTGCGCCTAATCTGTTGCGGTGACGGACGAGACAGCGGGTGTTCCCGGGGGCGGGACGGCGGCCGGCGAATGGCGCGGCTGGCGGGCGGCGACCGAGGCCGCCCTGTACGGACCGGGCGGCTTCTACCGGCGTCCCGAGGGCCCGGCCGGGCACTTCCGTACGTCCGTCCACGCCTCGCCGCTGTTCGCCGGGGCCGTGGCGCGGCTGCTGTGCCGCGTCGACGAGGCGCTGGGGCACCCCGCGACGCTGGACTTCGTCGACATGGGGGCGGGACGGGGCGAACTGGTCACCGGCGTGCTCGCCGCGCTGCCCGCCGAGGTGGCCGCCCGCGCGCGCGGGTACGCCGTCGAGATCGCCGACCGCCCCGACGGGCTCGACCCCCGGATCACCTGGCTGAGCGAACCCCCGCACGACGTCACCGGACTGCTCTTCGCCAACGAGTGGCTGGACAACGTGCCGGTGGAGGTCGCGGAGGTGGACTCCGCCGGCCGGCCGCGGCTGGTGCTCGTACGGGAGGACGGGGCCGAGCGGCTCGGCCCGCCCGTGTCGGGGCCGGAGGCGGAGTGGCTCGCGCGCTGGTGGCCGCTGCCGGCCGAGGAAGGGCTGCGCGCGGAGATCGGGCTGCCTCGGGACACCGCGTGGGCGTCCGCCGTCGGCCGCGTCGCGCGGGGGCTCGCGGTGGCCGTGGACTACGCGCACACGGCCGGGACGCGCCCCCCGTTCGGGACGCTCACCGGCTTCCGGGAGGGGCACGAGACGGCGCCCGTGCCGGACGGGTCGTGCGACATCACGGCGCACGTCGCACTCGACGCGTGCGCGACGCTCCCCGGTGCACGCCTTCTCACGCAACGCGCCGCACTGCGCGCCGTGGGCCTCGCGGGCGCGCGCCCCCCACTCACGCTCGCCACCACCGACCCCACGGCGTACGTACGCGCCCTCGCGAGCGCCGGAGAAGCCGCCGAACTCACCGCAGCGGGCGGCCTGGGCGACTTCGGATGGCTGCTCCAGCCGGTCGGCATTCCGGACCCACTCGCCCCGGACACCGGGCCGGAGTGACTCTGCCACTTGGCACCGCTTGGCCCTACTTGGCCCTACTTGGCCCTACTTGGCCCTACTTGTCGATGTCCCCGACCACGAAGAACATCGACCCCAGGATCGCCACCATGTCCGCGACCAGCGTCCCCGGCAACAGCTCGGTCAGGACCTGGATGTTGTTGTACGAGGCCGAGCGCAGCTTCAGCCGGTACGGGGTCTTCTCGCCCTTGCTGACCAGGTAGTAGCCGTTGATGCCGAGCGGGTTCTCGGTCCACGCGTACGTGTGGCCCTCCGGCGCCTTCAGAACCTTCGGAAGCCGCTGGTTGATCGGGCCGGGCGGCAGGTCGGCGAGCCGGTCGAGGCAGGCGTCGGCGAGGTCCAGGGCGTTGTGGGTCTGCTCCAGCAGGCACTCGAAGCGGGCCAGACAGTCGCCCTCGGTGCGGGTCACCACCTTCAGGGTGTCCTGGAGCTCCCCGTACGCCAGGTACGGCTCGTCGCGGCGCAGGTCGAAGTCGACGCCCGAGGCACGCGCGATGGGCCCGCTCACGCCGTACGCGTGCACGGCCTCGGGCGTGAGCGCACCCACGTCGCGGGTCCGCCCCCGGAAGATCTCGTTGCCGAGGACGAGGTCGTCGAAGACGTCCACGCGCGAGCGCAGGTCGGCCACGGCGGCACGCGCGCGTGCGGTCCAGCCGGCCGGCAGGTCCTCCTTCAGGCCTCCGACGCGGTTGAACATGTAGTGCATGCGCCCGCCGGAGACCTCCTCCATGACGTGCTGGAGCTCCTCGCGCTCCCGGAAGGCGTAGAAGATCGGGGTGATGCCGCCGAGCTCCAGCGGATAGGACCCGAGGAACATCAGGTGGTTCAGCACCCGGTTCAGCTCGGCGAGCAGCGTGCGCGTCCACACCGCGCGCTCGGGGACCTCCATGCCGAGCATCCGCTCCACCGCGAGGACGACGCCCAGCTCGTTCGAGAAGGCCGACAGCCAGTCGTGACGGTTGGCGAGCATGATGATCTGCCGGTAGTCGCGCGCCTCGAAGAGCTTCTCCGCGCCCCGGTGCATGTACCCGATCACCGGCTCCGCGTGCACGATGCGCTCACCGTCCAGCACGAGCCGCAGCCGCAGCACGCCGTGCGTGGAGGGGTGCTGGGGGCCGATGTTGAGCACCATGTCGGTGCTCTCCGCGGCGCCGCCGATCCCGACCGTGGTCTCCGTGGTGGGCGTCATGGACACAGTCTCCCCTACGTACGCTGGCTCCATGGAGACGGGGAGCTCGGCCGGTGCCGGCGCGACGGGGGCGGAGCCGGTGTGGACCGGGCTGCCGCCCGGCCTGCTGCGGATGCGGCGACTGCAGCTGGTGGTGTGGCTGGGTCTGGCGGCCCTCCTGCTGGGGCTGCTGCCCGGTCTGCTGGCCGGCCCCGCCTGGGCCGTCCTGGCACTGGTGCCGCTGGCCCTGATGGCGTGGGGCTGGGTGCTGCTCGGCCGCAACTGGCGCTCCTGGCGGTACGCCGAGCGCGCCGACGACCTGCTGATCAGCCGAGGCGTGCTGTGGCGCGAGGAGACCGTCGTACCGTACGGGCGGATGCAGCTCGTGGAGGTCACCTCCGGTCCCGTCGAGCGGCACTTCGGCCTGGCCAGCGTGCAGCTGCACACGGCGGCCGCGGCCACCGACGCCACCATCCCCGGCCTCGACCCGGCCGAGGCGGAGCGGCTGCGCGACCGGCTCACCGAGCTCGGCGAGGCCCGATCGGCGGGACTATGACGGCGCCGGGCGTCGAGGACGGCGTACGGCCCACCCGCCCCGTGGCCGAGCGGCGGCTGCACCCCGTGACGCCGTTCCGCCGGGCGTGGGCGCCGGTCGCCGTGATCGCCGGGTGGGCGGTGCACGACCCGGACCAGGCACAGGCACAGCTGACGAAGCTGACCACGACCATGCTGCTGATCGGGCTGGCCGTCCTGGTCCCGGCGGCCGCCCTCTACGGGTTCCTGTCGTGGTGGTTCACGCACTTCGCGGTCACGGACACCGAACTGCGCATACGCACCGGCCTGGTCTTCCGCCGCGCCGCGCACATCCGGCTGGAGCGGATCCAGGCCGTCGACGTCAGCCGGCCGCTGCTCGCGCGCGTGGCCGGTGTCGCCAAGCTCAGGATCGACGTCGTCGGGGCCGACAAGAAGGACGAACTGGCCTTCCTGGGCGAGGACGAGGCCCGCGCGCTGCGCGCGGAACTTCTCGCGCGGGCGGCCGGTTTCGCGCCCGAGACGGCGCGCGAGGTCGGGGAGGCTCCCGCGCGCGAGCTGCTCCGCGTACCCTCGCGCGAGCTCGCCGTCGCGCTGCTCCTGACGGGCGCCACCTGGGGCTCCCTGGCCGCCGCGCTCGTCGTACCGCCGGTGCTGTGGCTGGCCACCCACAGCGTGGTCACGGTCCTCGCCACCGGCCTGCCGCTGCTCGGCGCGGCGGGCGCGAGCAGTGTGGGGCGGTTCGTCGCCGAGTACGACTGGACGGTGGGCGACTCCCCGGACGGGCTGCGCATCGACCACGGGCTGCTCGACCGCACGCACGAGACCGTGCCGCCGGGCCGGGTGCAGACCGTACGGATCGTGGAACCGCTGCTGTGGCGGGCGCGGGGCCGGGTGCGGGTGGAGCTGGACGTGGCCGGGTCCTCGAACTCCGTCCTGGTGCCGGTCGCCCCGCGCGCGATCGCCGAGGCGGTCGTCGCCCGCGTGCTCCCCGGCGTGACCGTGCCGCCGCCGTCGGCCCTGGCTCGCCCGCCGCGGCGGGCCGGACGCTGTGTGCCGCTGTGGTGGCGGGGGCACGGGATCGCGGTCACCGACGCCGTGTTCGCCGCGCGGCACGGCCTGCTGCGTCGGAAGCTGGCGCTCGTCCCGCACGCCAAGGTCCAGAGCGTACGGCTCACCCAGGGCCCCTGGGAGCGCCTGTGGCGGCTCGCGGACGTCCATGTGGACACGGGTGCCAACAAGACCGTGACAGCGCGTCTGCGGGACGCTCAGGAGGCCTTGGAGCTGCTGCGGGGGCAGGCGGAGCGATCACGGACGGGACGCAGGGACGCCCGGCCGGACCGCTGGATGGTCTGAACGGGGTGAGGCGGCCGCCCCCGAAGGCCGGCCGCCTCACTCCGTTCAAGAAGTCGCTCAGGACGCCGCGCTGCGCAGGCCCTGCAGGTCGATCTGTTCCGTCTCGTCGTGGGCCGTCAGGTCGATGACCTGGCCGACGGCGCGCGACTCCTCGTCGGCGGGCTTGAACTCGGCCTCGGACTCCGCCTTGTGCAGGGCGAGCGCCTCCTGGCCGACCACGTCGGCGAGGTCCTCGTTCTGCACGGCGTCCAGCGCGGCCGACGGCGCTTCCTTCTGCGTACCGAAGAAGTCGAACCCGCCCTCGACCACCGGGCGCCGCACGGGCGCGGCCGGTACGACGGCCACCGCGGTCGGCACCGTGAAGTGCCCCGTCGGCTGCTGCGCGGGCGCGGCGGCCGGGGCCGACGCCGTCGGGATGTCGGCGGCCGCGTGCTCGTGCCCGTCGACCGCCTCGGGCTGCCCCTGCGCCTCGTCCTCCTGGCCGGAGTCCGCGGCGGAAGCCTGAGCGGGGTTCGCTGCTGCGGCCTCGGCGGAATCGGCGGCGGAGCCCTCGACGGACTCCTGACCGGCCGGCTCGGCGGACTGGGCGGACGGAGCGGACCGACCGGGCTCCTCCGGCTCCCGCACCGGCTCCTGTCCCGGAGTGGACTCGGCCCGCGCGCTGTCGGCCTCCGCCGCGGCGGA
This sequence comes from Streptomyces olivochromogenes, assembly GCF_021538895.1. Taxonomy (GTDB): domain Bacteria; phylum Actinomycetota; class Actinomycetes; order Streptomycetales; family Streptomycetaceae; genus Streptomyces; species Streptomyces olivochromogenes_A. The sequence continues at coordinate 15,481 of NZ_JADDRL010000061.1, forward strand.
CGCCTCGTTCACGGGGTCTCCGGCGCCCTCTCCTTTGGCGGCCTCGTCACCCTCGCCGACGGCCGTGTTCTCGATGTTCTCGTCGTTCTCGTCGTTCTCGTTGTTCTTGTCGTTCTTGTCGTTCTTGTCGTTCTTGTCGTTCTTGTCGTTCTCGTCGAACCGGGACAGCGCCGCCTGGGCCCGCAGGAAGAGCCGGGAACCCTCCGGCGAGAACACGTCGGGAACAGCGGGCTGCTCCTCGGCGGACTCCGCGGACTCCGCGGACTCGTCGGCCGCGGTGGCACCGGCCTCGCCGGCATCGGCCGCGTCGACCGCACCGACCGCATCCGTCGCCTCGGCCTCAGCCGCACCCGTCGTCTCGGCGTCGGCGTCGGCCGCGGCAGCCACAGCCCCGGCCTCCGTCGGCTCCGCGCGCCGCGGCGCGGGCGGCAGCGCGCGGGAGGGCGTGGTCGCCTCTATCTCCAGCAGCCGGCGGCCCTCCAGGGCGCTCGCGCGCTCGGTCTCCGCCGTGGCGTAGCGGCGCAGCAGGGCGGCGTGCTCGTTGCGCAGCCCCGCGAGCTCCGCCCGCTTGGCGCGCAGCCGCTGCTCCAGCTTGCCGCGCAGCTCGCGCGACTCCTCCAGGTCGGTCTCCAGCTCGGCGACCCGTTCCTCGTACCGCCACTCGTCGCTCGCCCGCGCGCGCGTGAGGTCGGCGACGTGCTTGCCGGCATGGGTGTCCCAGCGGCGCATGACGACCGCGCCGATGACCGCCGTCGCCGCGGCGGCCGCGGCCAGGGAGCGCAGCACCGTCTGTTCCGAGAACACCCAGGGGCCCAGGGCGCAGACGAGCGATACGCCTGCGATCGCCGAAGGCGGCAACAGCCTGTGCAGAGGCGGGGAATGGCGGTGACGTCCACGTGGCATGGCCAGAAACTTACCGCGCGTAGGCGAATCGTGGTGCCCCGCCTCGTAAAAACACAGCCATACCGATGCCTACAGACGGCACCAGGAAGATCAGGAACGATCACCAGGCACCGAATTGCGCACGATCGCTTTCAGCGGTCGCTCAGTCGGCCGCTGATCCACTGCAGCGTCCCCGGGATCTCCCGCCGCCAGGTGTTGAAGTTGTGACCGCCGCTCTCCAGGATGATCGACGAGATCCGGGTCAGGTTCGTGGCCCGCACCCGCTCTATGAATTTGAGCGTGTCCTTGTAGTTGGACTCGCCGATCTTGCTGCTGCTGACGAGCAGTGAGGTGTCGGGCGCGGGCTGGTGCTTCAGGTACCACCACAAGTCGGAACGATTCCGCAGGGCCTTGTCGCCCCGGAAGAGATCACCGGTCGTGGCGTCGATCGGCGCCTTGTAGTAAGGCGACAGGCCCGCGCCGGCCGCGTACACGTCCGGGTGGTGCATGGCGAGCTTCAGCGCGCAGTATCCGCCGGTGGAGTCGCCGATAATGCCCCAACTGCCCGGTTTCTTGCCCACCCTGTAGTGGGCCAGTACGGCATCGGGCAGGTCCTTGGCGAAGAACGTCTCGGTCCGCGGGCCGCCCGGGACGTCCACGCACTCCGTGTCGCGCGGCGGCGCCACCGTCGGCCGCATCATCACCAGGATCATCGGCTGCATGCGTCCGTCCTTGGCCAGTTCGCCGGCCGTACGCGGATAGTGCAGTTTGTCCACCAGGGCCTTGGCCGTACCGGGGTAGCCGGTGAGGACGACGGCCGCGGGGAACGTACGCGCGCGGTACCGGGCCTGGAAGTACTCCGGCGGCAGGTACACGTACGCGGGCGTGGCGATATGGGTCGTACGACCCACGATGTCGACCTTCTGGATCTGCCCGGTCGCCGACGGACGCGATCCGCGCAGTCCCTGCACCGGCCCGGCGGCCATCACCTGGAGCGGGCCGCCCGCGCCGAGGCGAGCCGTGTGGTCGACGACGACGCCCTGGTCCGTCTCCTTGCCGAACAGGTCCGCCCAGCTCGCGTAGAAGCCGAAGGCCTGGTTGACACCGATGCCCAGGCAGAGGAAGAGCGCCAGCTGGGTGGCCAGGAGGAGCCCCACGCGCCCGCTGACGGCCCGCCAGTTCCGCCGGGCCAGCCGCGGCCACAACCACACCGTGCCGACGAAGAGGAGCACGGCGAGAACGACCGCCAGCATCAGCATCTTGTTGCTCGTGAGACCCATGAGCTGTTCCCGCCTGCGCTTTCCGCCAGGGGCTCGCCGACGCTTCGTGACGAAGGCTTGCCCCGGGCTTTCCTTGGGCTTTGACCCGGCTTTCCGGTGGGGAGTGAACCTCTTTCCCCGAGACACCGTCCTAGAGGGCGCAATGTCGTCGGATGCCCGAATAGGCACCGGACTCAAGGTCTCTCGCAGAACTACGGGATGCGATGTCTGTCAGGATAGATGGGGAAATGTCGGGCGAGGTTCCGAGCCGATCAAGTGTGGCGCAGCGCGTATTTCGCGGACCGCGCCCCGAGGCCGTCCCTGCCGTCATAGGCAGGGCGTGCGCCCTTGTGGGCGTCCTGGACATTGCCGCGGGTGTGTTCCCGCGCTTCCGTCACAGCCGTATGCACGCCCTGGCCGAGGTGCTGCCGGGCGCGCTCGGCCCGTTCGCCGCGGCGCTCGCGCTCAGCACCGGCGTGCTGTTGCTGCTGCTCGCGCACGGGCTCAAGCGGCGCAAGCGCCGGGCCTGGCGGGCCGCCGTGGTGCTCCTGCCGGCCGGTGCGATGTCGCAGTTCGTGTACCGGCACTCCGTCATCGGCGTGCTCATCTCCGTGGCGCTGCTCCTGCCGCTGCTGCGCCACCGCGACGAGTTCTCGGCCCTGCCCGACCCGCGCAGCCGGTGGCGGGCGCTCGCCAACTTCGTCCTCATGGCCGCCGGTTCCCTCGTCCTCGGACTGCTCATCGTCAGCGTCCACCCGAACCGCACGATCGGCGACCCGAGCGTGGCCGATCGCCTGACCCACGTCATCTACGGCCTGTTCGGCTTCGAGGGCCCGATGAACTACGAGGGCAACACGTCCTGGACGGTCGCCTTCTCCCTCGGCGCGCTCGGCTGGCTCACCGCGGTCACCACCATCTACCTGGCCTTCCGCCCCGAACACCCGGCCGCGCGGCTGACCGAGGAGGACGAGGTCCGGCTGCGGGCGCTCCTGGAGAAGCACGGCCGCCGCGACTCCCTCGGCCACTTCGCGCTGCGCCGGGACAAGGCCGTGGTCTTCTCGCCCAGCGGCAAGGCTGCGGTGACCTACCGCGTCGTGTCCGGCGTGATGCTCGCCAGCGGCGACCCGATCGGCGACGTCGAGGCCTGGCCCGGCGCCATCGAGCGGTTCATGGACGAGGCCAAGGCGCACTCCTGGACGCCCGCCGTCATGGGCTGTTCGGAGACGGGCGGCGAGGTGTGGACCCGCGAGACCGGCCTGGACGCCCTGGAACTGGGCGACGAGGCGGTGGTGGACGTAGCGGATTTCTCGCTCGCCGGACGCGCGATGCGCAACGTGCGCCAGATGGTCAAGCGCATCGAGCGGGCCGGCTACGAAACCCGGGTACGGCGCATCCGTGACGTGGGCGAGGCCGAGCTGGAGCGCATCCGGCAGGCCGCGGAGGACTGGCGCGGCACCGACACCGAACGCGGTTTCTCCATGGCCCTGGGCCGCATCGGCGACCCGTCCGACGGGGACTGCCTGATCGCCACCGCCCACAAGGCGGACGAGCAGCCCGGCCCCTACGGCGACCTGAAGGCGATCCTGCACTTCGTGCCCTGGGGCACGGACGGCGCCTCCCTGGACCTGATGCGCCGCGACCGTTCGGCCGACCCCGGCATGAACGAACTGCTCATCGTGGCGGCCCTGCAGGCGGCCCCGAAGCTCGGCGTCAGCCGGGTCTCGCTCAACTTCGCGATGTTCCGCTCGGCCCTGGCACGCGGCGAGAAGATCGGCGCGGGCCCGGTGCTGCGCGCCTGGCGCGGACTGCTGGTGTTCCTCTCGCGCTGGTTCCAGATCGAGTCCCTGTACAAGTTCAACGCCAAGTTCCAGCCCCGCTGGGAGCCGCGGTTCGTCGTCTACCGGGCCTCCGGCGACCTGCCCCGCATCGGCCTCGCCGCCATGCAGGCGGAGGGCTTCGTGAACCTCGCGCTGCCGCTGCCGCGCTTCCTGCGCCGCCGCTCGGCCGCCGCCCGCCCGTGCTCCCACCGGCTCGCGGAACACGACGTGCGGGACGTCAGGGCGGCGTGATCCCGGACCGGTCCGAGCGCAAGCCCCAACCCTTCCTGCCCGGGGGCTTGGGCTCGGGCCACCGGAACGTGCGGCCCCGCCCGGGGCCTACGCTGAACGTATGAGCAACCAGAGCGGGCGCGGCCGAGTCACGGGCCTTCCGGCATGGGACCGCTGCGCGGTCATGGGGGTCGTGAACGTCACCCCCGACTCCTTCTCCGACGGCGGCCGCTTCTTCGACACGACCGCCGCCGTCAAGCACGGCCTCGAACTGGTCGCCGAGGGCGCCGATCTGGTCGACGTCGGCGGCGAGTCCACCCGCCCGGGCGCCACCCGCGTCGACGAGGCCGAGGAACTGCGGCGGGTCATCCCCGTCGTCCGCGGCCTCGCCTCCGAGGGCGTCGTCGTCTCCGTCGACACCGTGCGCGCCTCGGTCGCCGCGCAGGCCCTCGCGGCCGGCGCCGCCCTCGTCAACGACGTCAGCGGCGGCCTCGCCGACCCCGCGATGATCCCGGTGGTCGCCGAGTCGGGCGCCCCCTTCGTCGTCATGCACTGGCGCGGGTTCATGGACGGCGGCAACGTCCACGGGGTGTACGAGGACGTCGTCGCCGAAGTCGTCGACGAGCTGCACGCGCGCGTGGAGGCCGTTCTGGCGGGCGGCATCGCCCCCGACCGCATCGTCGTCGACCCCGGCCTCGGCTTCTCCAAGGAGGCCGAGCACGACCTGGCCCTGCTCGCCCACCTGGACCGCCTGACCGCCCTGGGCCACCCGTTCCTGGTCGCCGCGTCCCGCAAGCGTTTCCTCGGCCGCGTCCTGGCCGGACCGGAGGGGGCGCCCCCGCCGGCCCGGGAGCGCGACGCCGCCACGGCCGCCGTCTCCGCGCTCGCCGCACAGGCCGGCGCCTGGGCGGTACGCGTCCACGAGGTGCGTGCGACGGCGGACGCCGTGCGGGTCGCGCGCGCCGTGGAAGGCGCGCGCACGGAAGGGAACACGCCTGGCGCGAGTGGAGAAGGAGCCCGGTGAGCGCCCCCCATACCGACGTCGAACAGGTCGAACTCGCCAATACCGCCTTCTACGAGGCGATGGAGCGCGGCGACTTCGAGGAACTGTCCTCGCTCTGGCTCACCCCCGCCGACCTGGGCGTCGACGAGGAGTACCACGATCCGGCGGACGCCGGCGTCGTCTCCTGCGTGCACCCGGGCTGGCCGGTGCTCACCGGGCGCGGCGAGGTCCTGCGGTCGTACGCGCTGATCATGGCGAACACCGACTACATCCAGTTCTTCCTCACCGACGTCCATGTCTCCGTCACCGGCGACACCGCCCTGGTGACCTGCACCGAGAACATCCTCAGCGGTGGTCCCGCCCCCGCGGAGGGCGCGGAGCTCGGCCCGCTCGTCGGGCAGCTCGTCGTCGCCACGAACGTCTTCCGGCGCACCCCCGACGGCTGGAAGCTCTGGTCCCACCACGCCTCCCCGGTTATGGCCGAAAACGACGAGGACGAGGACGAGGACACCTCTGCCTGAGTGGGTAGGCGCCCCGCAGGGACCAAGAAGTGGTTGGAATCACCTACCCCCGGGTATGTGCGGCTACCACCCCATGAGCCGCCGGGTTCCCCAGGGGAAACACGTGATGAACCCTCCCGGCCCCCGCCCGGGCCCGCGCTCTCATGGCCTGGTTTTGTCAGTGCCCGCAGGTAGATTCGTCTGAGGCCGGTGTGCCGCCCGCACTCGGTACGAACCGGCCGTTACCGACGATTGCAGGAGTGATTCGCGTGGATCGTGTCGCGCTGCGCGGCCTCAAGGCCCGCGGGCACCACGGTGTCTTCCCCAAGGAGCGCGAGGAGGGCCAGACCTTCCTCGTGGACCTCGTCCTTGGCCTGGACACCCGGCCGGCCGCGGCGGACGACGACCTGGCGAAGACCGTGCACTACGGCATCGTGGCCGAGGAAGTCGTGGCCGTGGTCGAGGGCGAGCCGGTGAACCTCATCGAGACGCTCGCCGAGCGGATCGCCCAGGCCTGTCTGAAGCACGAGGGGGTCCAGGAGGTCGAGGTCGTGGTCCACAAACCGGACGCTCCGATCACGGTCCCCTTCGACGACGTGACCGTCACCATCACCCGGAGCCGAGTATGACCGCATCCTTCACGCAGGGTCCCAGCGACCCGACCGTCCAGCCGGTGCCCGCCTCCGTCGTCGAGCAGGTCGACGCCGCCGACACGACACTCAGCAACCCGAAATGGGCCGTGATCTCCCTCGGCTCCAACCTCGGCAACCGCCTGGAGACGCTCCAGGGCGCCGTCGACGCGCTGGAGGACACCCCGGGCGTGCGCATCAAGGGCGTCTCACCGGTGTACGAGACGGAGCCGTGGGGCGTCGAGCCCGGCAGCCAGCCCTCGTACTTCAACGCGGTCGTGGTCCTGAAGACCACCCTGCCCCCGTCCTCCCTTCTGGAGCGGGCGCACGCGGTCGAGGAGGCCTTCAACCGGGTACGGGACGAGCGCTGGGGCCCGCGCACCCTCGACGTCGACATCGTCGCGTACGCCGACGTCGTCTCCGCGGACCCGCATCTGACCCTCCCCCACCCGCGCGCCCACGAGCGCGCCTTCGTGCTGGCGCCCTGGTACGACGTGGACCCCGACGCCCATCTGCCCGGCCGCGGCGCGGTCGCCGACCTTCTCGCGGCCCTCACCCGGCACGGCGTGGAAGCCCGCGCGGACCTGGAACTCCGCCTGCCCGAGTAGTCGTTAAGGTCAAGGGCCGAGACGAACGCACGGTCCGGCCACACGTACTGCGGGGGAGCTGAAGGAACACCGTGAGAGAGCTGCGCATCAGGGTGCTGGTCGGCGTGTTCGTCGTCGCCGGGGTGCTGTCCTGGGCGGGCGCCCGCCTGTGGAACTCGGTGGGCACGCTGCCCAGTGTTCCGCTGGCCGCCCCCATCGTCCTCGCCCTGATCGCCGTGGTGCTCCTGTCCACGGCGCTCTCGCTGCGCAATCGTCTCAAGGCCCAGCGCGAGCGCCGCCCCGGCGCCAAGGGCGTCGACCCGCTCATGGCCGCCCGCGCGGTCGTCTTCGGTCAGGCCAGCGCCCTGGTCGCCGCCCTCGTCGCCGGGATGTACGGCGGCACGGGCGTCTTCCTGCTGGAGCTCCTCGACATGCCCGCCCGCCGCGACCAGGCGATCTACGCCGCCTTCTCGGTCCTGGCGGGCTTCGCCGTCATAGCGGCCGCCATCTTCCTGGAGCGCGTCTGCAAGCTCCCGGAGGACGAGGACCACGACCACACGGGGGCCGAACCGGCGGCGTGATCCGCCGGCGCGTCGGCCCGCCCCGGCGGTCGTTCAACGCCCCGTCGGGGTCGTTCAGCGCGCCATGATGAGGCTCATCGCCTCGTTCCGCGTCGCGGCGTCGCGCAGCTGGCCGCGCACCGCGGACGTTATGGTCTTCGCGCCCGGCTTGCGGATGCCCCGCATCGACATGCACATGTGCTCGCACTCGACGACCACGATCACGCCCCGGGGCTCCAGGATGTCCATCAGCGAGTCCGCGATCTGCGTGGTGAGTCGTTCCTGCACCTGCGGCCGGCGGGCGTAGACGTCGACGAGCCGGGCCAGCTTGGACAGGCCGGTGATCTTCCCGGTGACGGACGGGATGTAGCCGACGTGGGCGACTCCCCTGAAGGGCACCAGGTGATGCTCACAGGTCGAGTACACCTCGATGTCCTTCACGAGCACCATCTCGTCGTGCCCGAGGTCGAAGGTGGTCGTCAGCACGTCCTCGGGCTGCTGCCACAGTCCCGCGAAGATCTCCTTGTACGCCCGCGCCACCCGCGCCGGCGTCTCCCTCAGGCCCTCGCGGTCCGGGTCCTCGCCGACCGCGATCAGGAGTTCGCGTACGGCGTTCTCGGCGCGCTTCTCGTCGAATTCGCCGATGGTGCCCTCGCCGTCCAGGGTCACGGGGTCGGTCATTGGTGCCTCGTTCCTGTGTCACTTGCCTGCGGACATCCGGAAATGCCGCGTCCCCCAAGGCTAAAACCTTGGGGGACGCGGCATCCATTCCGGGACTGGTGCGGCCCGTGGGGCCCCACCAGGAACGGTCAGCTCTCGGAGCGGTCCTCCGGGGTCTGCTCCGTCACCGGGGCAGACTCGGCCGCCGTGGACTTCGCGGTGCTGATCGCCGGCGTCGAGCCGTTCGCCCCGTTGGTCAGTGCCAGCTCCTTCGGGGAGAGCACCGGCGGGCGGGTGGACGGCGTACGCCGGGAGGAGCCGGTCCACGCGGGCCGTGCGGGCCGCTTGTGGATCGCCGCGAAGATCTCGGCGATCTCCTCCTTGCCGAGCGTCTCCTTCTCCAGGAGGGCCAGGACGAGGTTGTCGAGGACGTCGCGGTTCTCGACCAGGATCTCCCAGGCCTCGTTGTGCGCGTTCTCGATGAGCTTCTTGACTTCCTCGTCCACCAGCGCGGCGACCTCTTCCGAGTAGTCGCGCTGGTGAGCCATCTCACGTCCGAGGAACGGCTCGGTGTTGTCGCCGCCGAACTTGATGGCGCCGAGACGCTCGGTCATGCCGTACTGGGTGACCATCGCGCGGGCCGTGGTGGTGGCCTTCTCGATGTCGTTCGCGGCGCCCGTGGTCGGGTCGTGGAAGACCAGTTCCTCGGCCGCGCGGCCGCCCAGCATGTAGGCCAGCTGGTCGAGCATCTCGTTGCGGGTGGTCGAGTACTTGTCCTCGTCCGGGAGCACCATCGTGTAGCCGAGGGCGCGGCCGCGGGACAGGATCGTGATCTTGTGGACCGGGTCGGAGTTCGGCGAGGCCGCCGCGACCAGGGCGTGACCGCCCTCGTGGTACGCGGTGATCTTCTTCTCCTTGTCCGACATGATCCGGGTCCGCTTCTGCGGGCCCGCGACCACACGGTCGATCGCCTCGTCCAGCATGGAGTTGTCGATCAGCTTCTTGTCGCTGCGCGCCGTGAGCAGGGCGGCCTCGTTGAGGACGTTGCTCAGGTCGGCACCGGTGAAGCCCGGGGTACGGCGGGCGACCGCGGACAGGTCGACGTCGGGAGCGACCGGCTTGCCCTTCTGGTGGACCTTGAGGATCTCCAGACGGCCCTGCAGGTCCGGCGGGTCGACCGCGATCTGGCGGTCGAAGCGGCCGGGGCGCAGGAGGGCCGGGTCGAGGATGTCGGGCCGGTTCGTCGCGGCGATGAGGATCACGCCGCCCTTGACGTCGAAGCCGTCCATCTCGACGAGCAGCTGGTTCAGCGTCTGCTCGCGCTCGTCGTGACCACCGCCGAGGCCGGCGCCGCGGTGGCGGCCGACCGCGTCGATCTCGTCGACGAAGACGATCGCCGGGGCGTTCGCCTTGGCCTGCTCGAACAGGTCACGGACTCGGGAGGCACCGACACCGACGAACATCTCGACGAAGTCGGAACCGGAGATCGAATAGAAGGGGACCCCGGCCTCGCCGGCCACGGCACGCGCGAGCAGCGTCTTGCCGGTACCCGGACGGCCGTACAGGAGCACGCCCTTGGGGATCTTGGCGCCGACGGCCTGGAACTTCGCCGGCTCCTGCAGGAACTCCTTGATCTCCTGGAGTTCCTCGACCGCCTCGTCACAGCCCGCGACGTCCGAGAAGGTCGTCTTCGGGGTGTCCTTGGTGATGAGCTTCGCCTTCGACTTCCCGAAGTTCATGACCCGGGAGCCGCCACCCTGCATCTGATTCATCAGGAACAGGAAGACGACCACGATGAGGACGAAGGGGAGCAGCGAGAGCAGGACGCCGACGAACGGGTTCTGCTTGGACGGCGCGACCGTGTAGCCGTCCGGGATCTGCTTGTCCTGGTACTTGTTCTGCAGCGTCGTGGCCAGGGCCACGCCCTGGTCGCCGATGTAGCTCGCCTGGATCTTCGAGCTGCCCTCGACCTTGACGCCGTCCTTGAGCGTGACCTTGACGGTCTGCTCGTCACCGGTGGTGAGCTTGGCCGACTCGACCTTGTTGTCGTTGATCGCCGCCACGACCTGGCCGGTGTCCACCGTCTTGTAGCCGCCGGACGAGCCGACGACCTGCATCAACACGACCACGGCAAGGACGGCCAGCACGATCCACATGACCGGCCCACGGAAGTATCGCTTCACGTCCATCCATACGGAGCGGTGCCGCCCCGTCCCTCCTGCCATAGTGAGTTTGATAAGACAGTTCTTCTGACGGTACCCCAGCATTGTCACCCGAAGCCGCGCGAAGCCGCTCGGACGGCTGGCATTCCCGTCTCTGCATGCTCCAACGGCACGAAACCCGCTGGGGTTCCCGATCGTCTTACGGACTTGGGCCCTTTGGGGCTCAGCCGCCGTAGACGTGAGGCGCGAGCGTACCGACGAACGGGAGGTTGCGGTACTTCTCGGCGTAGTCGAGGCCGTAGCCCACGACGAACTCGTTGGGGATGTCGAAGCCGACCCACTCCACGTCGATGGCGACCTTGGCGGCGTCGGGCTTGCGCAGCAGCGTGCACACCTTCAGCGAGGCGGGCTCGCGCGAGCCGAGGTTGTTGATCAGCCAGGACAGGGTCAGGCCGGAGTCGATGATGTCCTCGACGATCAGGACGTGCTTGCCCTTGATGTCGGTGTCGAGGTCCTTGAGGATCCGCACGACACCGGAGGACTGGGTGCCCGCGCCGTACGACGACACGGCCATCCAGTCCATCGTGACGGGGGTGGACAGCGCCCGGGCGAGGTCGGCCATGACCATCACCGCGCCCTTGAGCACGCCGACGATCAGCAGATCCCTGCCCTCGTACTCCGCGTCGATCTTCGCGGCCAGCTCGGCCAGCTTCGCGTCGATCTCTTCCTTGGTGATGAGCACCCGCTGGAGGTCGGCACCCATGTCTTTCGCGTCCACCCGCATCACTTTCGGTCGTCCCACCGGCCCGCCGGTCCCGTCCCCTGAGGGAGATCCGGCGCCTCCCCCGGGGGGAGGGATTCAGCCTTGCCGAATCACCAGTCTGCCACCCTGTCGCTGGGCGACGACTTTGCCCGGGAGATTGATGGCCCCCTGGCCGCGCCAACCGGTGATCAGCCGGTCGAGTTCCTCGATGTGGCGGGCGAACAGCGAACCGGCCGGAGCACCCGCCTCGATGGCGGCGCGGCGCAGGATGCGGCGGCGCACCGCGGGCGGCAGCGCGAAGAGCTTGGAGCACTCCAGGAGTCCGGTGGCGTCACGGACGGCGGTCTCGGCCTGACTGGCCCAGGCGTCGAGGGCGTCGGCGTCGTCGCGGGAGAGCTGGGCCGTACGGGCGAGTGCCTCGACGACGCCCTTGCCGAGGGCCTTCTCCAGGGCGGGCAGGCCCTCGTGGCGCAGCCGGGAGCGCGTGTACGCCGGGTCGGCGTTGTGCGGGTCGTCCCAGACCGGCAGGGACTGGACCATGCAGGCCTTGCGGGCGGTCTGCCGGTCGAGCTGGAGGAAGGGGCGGCGGTAACGGCCGCCGGCCCCCGAGACCGCGGCCATTCCGGACAGGGAGCGGATGCCGGAGCCGCGGGCGAGGCCGAGCAGGACGGTTTCGGCCTGGTCGTCGCGGGTGTGGCCGAGCAGGATCGCGCGGGCGCCGTGGCGTTCGGCGGCGGCGTCGAGGGCGGCGTAGCGGGCGTCCCGGGCGGCGGCCTCGGGACCTCCCTCGCGGCCCACGGTGACGGCGATGGACTCGACGGGGTCCAGGCCGAGTTCGCGCAGCCTCAGGACGACCTCGTCGGCGCGCAGGCCGGAGCCGGGCTGAAGGCCGTGGTCGACGGTGATACCGCCGGCGCGGATGCCGAGTTTGGGGGCTTCGAAGGCGAGGGCGGAGGCGAGGGCCATGGAGTCGGCGCCGCCGGAGCACGCCACGAGGACGAGCGGGGACGGGGGGCGCTCGTACGCGCCGTGCGCGCTGTCCGGGGCGGCGTGCGTGCCGACCCGGGAGTTGGGGATCTGTTCGTCGATGAGGTCGTGAAGGACGCGGCGGACCGCCAGGCGTATCGCCGCGACCGCAGGATGGGGACCCATGTCCGGTTCCCTTCATGAAATTGTCGGGGGTGAGCCCGAGCTTCGGTCACTCAGAGTGTGTAGATGGTGACAGAAACGGGCCGTTCCCCGAGCATTGCACGCCTACCCATGGCTCACGGTCCCTCGGACGGGTGATTGGAGGGGCGTTCGCCTGCCGTCGGCCGGATTCGGTTCACGACTTTCCCACGGGGTTCACGACTCGGGCTTGCGGTGCACCCGCGCGATCCAGTCCGCCGGTTTGGCGATCTCCGTCTTGGTCGGCAGGGTGTTCGGAGAGGTCCACACGCGGTTGAAGCCGTCCATGCCGACCTGGTCGACGACCGCGCGCACGAAGCGCTCGCCGTCCCGGTATTGCCGCAGCTTGGCGTCCAGTCCCAGCAGTTTGCGCAGCGCCAGGTCCAGCCGGGAAGCGCCCTTGGCGCGGCGCTGCTGGAACTTCTCGCGGATCTCCGAGACGGTCGGTACGACTTCCGGACCGACCCCGTCCATCACGAAGTCGGCGTGCCCCTCCAGGAGGGACATCACCGCGGTGAGGCGGCCGAGGATCTCTCGCTGGGCCGGGGTCTGCACCAGTTCGACGAACGACCGTCCGCCGTCGTCCTCCTCGCCCTCCGGGCGCCCGCCGGCCAGTGACTGGGCGGCCTCGCGCATGCGTTCCAGGACGGTCATCGGGTCGACATCGGTCTCCGCCAAGAAAGACTGGATTTCACCCTCCAGGTGGTCACGCAGCCACGGCACGGCGGTGAACTGCGTGCGGTGCGTCTCCTCGTGCAGGCACACCCACAGCCGGAAGTCGTGAGGTTCCACGTCGAGTTCGCGCTCCACGTGGACGATGTTCGGCGCGACCAGCAGCAGCCGGCCGCCGCCGTTCTCGCCGGCCGGGAGGTCGCGGGTGGCGGGGGCGAAGGTCTCGTACTGGCCGAGGACGCGGGAGGCCAGGAAGGACAGCAGCATGCCCAGTTCGACGCCGGTGACCTTGCCGCCGACGGCGCCGAGGACCGCACCGGCGGGGGTGCCGCCGCGCCGCTCCTGCATCTTGTCCAGCAGGGGCTTGAGGATCTCCCGGAAACCGGCCACGTTCGCCCGGACCCAGCCGGGACGGTCGACGACCAGTACGGGCGTGCCGTGGGTGTCCTCGGTGCCCATACGAGTGAAGCCCCGGACGTGTTCCTCCGAGGCCTTCGCGTGCCGCCGCAGTTCCGCGACGACGGCGCGGGCCTCGTCGCGGCTCACCTCGGGGCCCGGCCGCACGAGCCGGCTCGCGGTCGCCACCGCGAGGTTCCAGTCGACCATCCCAGGAGATGCAGCGCCACCGATGCTCGTCATGCGTCAACCGTACGTGAGCCTTCCCACTTGGGGCAGGCCGTGCGAGGTCGGCGAGGCTCGGGGCGACCCGTGGGGCGTCGGGGGATTCCCGCGCGGGCAGGGGTGAGCCGAGGTTCGAGCGGCCCCCGCACCCGCACCCCGTCGGCTACCCGCATCCGCACCCCGCCAGCGCCGTCGCCGTCTTGTCCAGGGCCGTCTGGGCCGCGACCGGATCCGTCGTGTTCGCGGCGAGGAAGGCGAAGGCCAGGAGTCGGCCGTCCCGGTCGACCACGGTGCCCGCCAGCGTGTTCACGCCCGTCAGGGTGCCGGTCTTCGCCCGTACGACGCCCGCCGCGCCGTCCGCGTAGCGGCTGCTGAGGGTGCCGGTGAAGCCGGCGACGGGCAGGCCGGTGAGGACGGGCCGCAGGCCGGGGTGGGTGGCGGAGCCGGCTTCGACCAGGAGGGCGGTCAGGAGGTTCGCGGTCAGCCTGTCGTTGCGGTTCAGGCCGCTGCCGTCGTGGAACGACGCGCCCTTCATCGGCAGGCCCAGTTTCTTCAGCTGCGCGGCGATCGCGGCCGCGCCGCCGTCGAAGCTCGCCGGCCGGCCGCTCGCCAGGGCGGTCTGGCGGGCCAGGGCCTCGGCGATGTCGTTGTCGCTGTTGGTCAGCATGCGTTCGACCAGGTCGGACAGGGGCGGCGAGCTGACCGAGGCGAGGGCGGTGGCGCGGCCGGTCGCCTTGGAGGGGCCGGGGTGCGTGGTCTTGATGCCGGCGTCCTTGAGGAACCCGGCGAACTTGCCGGCCGCGTCCGCCGCGGGATCGGCCACCCGGGTCACCGGCCCGCTGTTCGAGCCGTCGGTACGGCCCTCGTCGGCCATCAGGGAGCTCACGGGGGCGAGGTTGTCGTTGACGCCGATCGGGTGGAGCACGGGGCCCGTGTACAGGGTGGTGTCGTACGAGAGCGTCACCTGGCGGACGCCGCGGTGCCCAAGCGCCTCGGCCGTGTCCCGCGCCAGGGTGCGCAGGCTCGCCCAGCCCTCCGCCTTGGTGTGGGCGGTGAGCGTCGGGTCGCCGCCGCCGACGAGGACGAGTTCCTTGGTGTCGGCTTCCAGGGCGGTCCGGGTGGTGAGGCGGTGGTCGGCGCCCAGGGCGGACAGCGCGGCGACGGCGGTGGCGATCTTCGTGGTGGAGGCGGGGGTCAGGGCCGTGTCGGCGCCGGTGCCGTACAGCCGGCCACCACTCGCCACGTCGACGACCGCGGCCGTGTGCGAGCCGCCGAGCGCCGGGTCGTCCAGGAGCGGGTCCAGGACGTTCGCGAGGGCCTTCCCGGTGGGCGCCGACCTGACCTTGTGGGCGGTGCCGCCCAGGCTCGTCAGGACGGACGCGGCGCTCGGGGCGGGCCGGGGCCCGTCGTCCGCCGTGCCGGAGTCACCGCCGTGATCTGCGCCACCCGGCCGCTCCAGGGCGACCGCGCGCTCCCGCTCGGCCGTACGCTGACCGTTGGCGTCCCAGGGGCCGACGGCGGAAACCACTCCGGCGGCCAGTGCCAGCCCGGCGGTGGCGGCGCCCGCGGTGTACTGCCAGGTCTTCAGGGACCGCGGACGAGCGAGGCCCCCTGGCCCCGCGAGCCGGGGTCCCACGGCCCGGGTGATCCGCGCGACCCGCGGTTTCGCGGCCGTCGCGACCCGTGCCAGACGGGGTCGTACGGCGTTCGCGAGCCGCACCACATGCGGTCCCGCGGCTCGCCAAGGCCTCAGCTCTGGCACGACCACCAGCCCCTTTCGCGATCACACACCTGCGTGAGGGACACTTAATCACCAGAACTATGTGCTGATCATGGAGGAGCCACCGGTGGAGTTCGACGTCACGATCGAGATCCCGAAGGGTTCGCGGAACAAGTACGAGGTGGACCACGAGACCGGTCGGATCCGCCTGGACCGTCGCCTCTTCACCTCGACCGCCTACCCGACCGACTACGGCTTCGTCGAGAACACCCTCGGCGAGGACGGCGACCCGCTGGACGCGCTGGTCATCCTGGACGAGCCGACCTTCCCGGGCTGCCTCATCAAGTGCCGTGCGATCGGCATGTTCCGGATGACGGACGAGGCGGGCGGCGACGACAAGCTGCTGTGCGTTCCGGCCACCGACCCGCGGGTGGAGCACCTGCGCGACATCCACCACGTGTCGGAGTTCGACCGCCTGGAGATCCAGCACTTCTTCGAGGTCTACAAGGACCTGGAGCCCGGCAAGTCCGTCGAGGGCGCCAACTGGGTCGGCCGCACCGACGCCGAGATCGAGATCGAGCGGTCCTACAAGCGCTTCAAGGAGCAGGGCGGTCACTGACCTCCGTCCCACGGGACTGGAGGACGGACACCACTGCGTCCCTAACGGGCCGCACGCGCACGCGTGCGGCCCGTTTGCGTGTCCGCTGTGGGCCCATGCGCATACTGGGGCCTGGGCAAGGTGTCGTTCAGGGAGCGTTGCGGAGTGACGGAGGCGGAGGACCGCAAGCCTCGTTCGGACGAGGCGAGGAGCACGTACGACCCCGAGATCACGTCGGAGTTCGCCGTACCCGAGGGGCTGTCGGTCCCGAGGACGGGCGGTGAGTCCGAGACGACGTCCGAGTTCGCCGTGCCCGAGGGCACGCACGCGCCGCAGGCGCCGAGCGCCGAGCCGGAGGGCTCGGCGTTCAGCGTGCCGAACACGTACAGCAGCCGGCAGGCCCCGCCGGCGTTCACCCCGGCGACCGGCATCCCGGCCGTCAGCCTGGTCAAGGACGCGCCCTGGCAGGACCGGATGCGCACGATGCTGCGCCTGCCGGTGGCCGAGCGGCCGGCCCCGGAGCCGGTGCAGAGGGGCGAGGAGGAGGGCGGCCCGGCCGTCCCGCGCGTGCTCGACCTGACCCTGCGTATCGGCGAGCTGCTGCTGGCGGGCGGCGAGGGCGCCGAGGACGTCGAGGCCGCGATGTTCGCGGTGTGCCGGTCGTACGGCCTCGACCGCTGCGAGCCGACCGTCACCTTCACGCTGCTGTCGATCTCGCACCAGCCGTCCCTGGTGGACGACCCGGTGACGGCGTCCCGCACGGTGCGCCGGCGCGGCACCGACTACACGCGTCTGGCGGCCGTGTTCCGGCTCGTGGACGACCTGACGGACCCGGAGACCCATGTCTCCCTGGAGGAGGCCTACCGGCGGCTCGTGGAGATCCGCCGCAACCGCCACCCGTACCCCACCTGGGTGCTGACCGCGGCGACCGGACTGCTCGCGGGCGCGGCCTCCGTCCTGGTCGGCGGTGACGTGATCGTGTTCGTGGCGGCGGCGCTGGGCGCGATGCTCGGCGACCGGCTGGCCTGGCTGTGCGCGGGGCGCGGGCTGCCGGAGTTCTACCAGTTCACCGTGGCCGCGATGCCGCCCGCCGCGGTCGGCGTGGCGTTCACGCTGGCGCACGTCGACGTGAAGGCGTCCGCGGTGATCACCGGTGGGCTGTTCGCGCTGCTGCCCGGACGGGCGCTGGTGGCGGGCGTGCAGGACGGCCTGACCGGCTTCTACATCACCGCTGCCGCCCGCCTGCTGGAGGTCATGTACTTCTTCGTCGGCATCGTCATCGGCGTGCTGGTCATCCTGTACTTCGGCGTGAAGCTGGGCGGCACGCTCAACCCGGACGCGGCGCTGAACATCGCCGAGCGGCCGCTGCTCCAGATCGCCGCCTCGATGCTGCTGTCGCTGACCTTCGCCGTACTGCTCCAGCAGGAACGATCCACCGTGCTGGCGGTGACGCTCAACGGCGGCGTCGCCTGGTCGGTGTACGGCGCGATGCACTACGCCGGGGAGATCTCGCCGGTGGCCTCCACGGCCGTGGCCGCCGGGCTGGTCGGGCTGTTCGGGCAGCTGCTGTCGCGGTACCGGTTCGCGTCCGCGCTGCCGTACACCACGGCCGCGATCGGGCCGCTGCTGCCGGGTTCGGCGACCTACTTCGGGCTGCTGTCCATCGCGCAGAACGAGGTCGACAAGGGGCTCGTGTCCCTGGCCAAGGCCGCGTCCCTCGCCATGGCCATCGCGATCGGCGTCAACCTGGGGGCGGAGATCTCGCGGCTGTTCCTGCGCGTCGGCTCCGCCAAGAAGCGCCGGGCCGCCAAGCGGACGAGGGGCTTCTGAGGCCCCCCAGCCGCCTGCTCCTGCTCCTGCTCCTGCTCCTGCTCCTGCTCCGAGGCCCTACTGCTGGTTGTACGGGTGCTGCTGCGGGTAGCCCTGCTGCGATCCGTACGGCTGCTGCTGGTCGTAGCCCTGGTCATAACCCTGGTCGTAACCCTGGGGGTACTGCTGCTGCGGGTACTGCTGCTGGGGGTACTGCTGCTGCGGGTAGCCCTGCTGGGCGTAGGGCTGCGGCTGCTGCTGGGGCTGTCCGTAGAACTCGTCGTAGCCCTGCCCCGACCCGTACGGCTGCTGCTGGGGCTGCTGCTGCCCGTACTCCGGCTCGACACGGCGCAGCTGGGTCGTGGCGTCGTCCATGACCGGGGCCTGGGGCTGGGCCTGCTGCTGGAAGGGCTGCCGCTGGGCCGGGGCCTCGGCGGGCGGGGCGTTCTTGCTCTTGGAGCGGGCCCGCAGGAACTCGATGGCGATCGGGACCACCGAGATCAGGACGATCAGGATGAGGATCGCCTCGACGTTCTTCTTGACGAAGTCGACGTTGCCCAGCCAGGAGCCGAGCAGGGTGACGCCCGCGCCCCACAGGACGCCGCCGATCACGTTGAAGACCAGGAACGAGCGGTACTTCATGCCGCTGACGCCCGCGATGATCGGCGTGAACGTGCGCACGATGGGCACGAAGCGGGCCAGGACCAGGGACTTCGGGCCGTACTTCTCGAAGAACTCGTGCGCCTTGGTGACGTTCTCCTGCTTGAACAGGCGGGAGTCCGGGCGGTTGAACAGGGACGGGCCGACCTTCTTGCCGAACATGTAGCCCGCCTGGTCGCCGAGGATCGCGGCGAGGCAGATGAGGGCGATCGCGCCCCACAGCGGGAAGTCCAGCTGGTGGGAGGTGATCAGCAGACCGCAGGTGAACAGCAGCGAGTCACCCGGCAGGAAAAACCCGATGAGCAGGCCCGACTCGGCGAAGACAATGAGGAGCAGACCCCAGATGCTGTACGTGTCGAGCAGGTAGTTGGGGTCCAGCCAGCTCGGGCCGAGGGCGAGCGTCGTCACGGTTCCGGGCTCCTGAAGGGTGAAGGCGTTGCGGCGTCGGCGTTCTCGTACAGGCGCACAAAGCTATCAACGCATGGTGTCCGCCCCAGGTTCCACCGGTGTCTCCAGGATGCACTGTGCGGGGACTGGGGCAAAGCTGTGAGCCATGGGCATTGATGAGTACGGCGGCGGCCAGGGTCTCCAGCCCGACGTCCTGGTCGTGACCACGAACGACGTACCCGGACACCGGGTGCAGGACGTCCTCGGCGAGGTCTTCGGACTGACCGTGCGCTCGCGGCATCTGGGCAGCCAGATCGGCGCGGGCCTGAAGTCGTTGATCGGCGGGGAGCTCAAGGGGCTCACCAAGACCCTGGTGCAGAGCCGCAACGAGGCCATGCAGCGGCTCGTGGAGCAGGCACGCGCGCGGGGGGCCAACGCGGTGCTGATGTTCCGCTTCGACGTGACGGAGACGGCGGACGTGGGCACGGAGGTGTGCGCGTACGGGACCGCCGTGGTCCTGGCCCGGGAGTAGGGCCCCGGGCCAGGTGACTACGCGGTGTGTCCGTCGGTGTGGCGGTCGGCGTTCGCCGCGATCGCGTCCCGCAGGTGCTGGGCGAGGCCCGGCCGCATGGCGTCGTAGTGCGCCGTGAAGCGCTCGTCGGCCACGTACATGTCGCCGAGGCACCGGTGGAGCTCGTGCGGGCACTCGTAGAACCACCTGCTGATGTGCTGCCGGTGTTCCTCGGCCAGGTCCATGGCCCGCTCGCCGGCCGGTGGCTCGCCCGCGTCCATCAGCGCCTTGTAGCGCTCGGCCCAGGCGTCCACCTCGGCCTGCGACCGCTTCCAGTCGTCCTTGGTGTAGCGGGCGGCCCGGCGCTGCGACTCGGCGTACTGGTCGGTGCCGCCCCAGCGCTGCTCGGCCTCCTCGGCGTACTGCTCGGGGTCGTTGTCGCCGAAGACCTCGAAACGCTCCTCGGGTGTGAGGTCGATGCCCATCTTGTGTGCCTCCATGGCGTGCTCCACGGCCGCGGCCATCTTCTGCAGTCTCTCGATCCGGGCGGTCAGCAGTTCGTGCTGGCGGCGCAGGTGCGCGCGCGGGTCACCCCTGCCGGCGGCCAGGTCGTCGAGCAGCGCCGCGACCTCGTCGAGCGGGAAGCCGAGCTCCCGGTAGAACAGGATCTGCTGCAACCGGTCCAGATCGGCGTCGGTGTAGCGCCGGTGGCCCGCGTGGCTGCGCTCCCCCGGGACGAGCAGGCCGATCTCGTCGTAGTGGTGCAGGGTGCGCACCGTGACACCGGCGAAGCCGGCGACCTGTCCCACGGAGTAGCTCACTTCCGCTCCTTCTTTCTGGTACGCGCTCCACGGTGGGCCCTCACGTGACGTGAGGTGCAAGCCGGTTTCCCGGCCGTCCGCCCCCCGCCGGACGTGCCGTCCCCCTCGTCCGGCCGCGCCGTCCGCCCGCTCCGGATGTTGTGTCGGTTTTGTCCGCTTATGGTGAGGCCGTGGCCCAGGAGACCGCGCCGCAGACGCGCACGACCGCCCCGGCGACCCCCGCGCGCGCCCTGCTGCCACTGATCCTGCCCGCCCTCGCTGTGGGCGTGGTGGCGAGCCTGATCCTCCTCGGGGTGGACACGGCGGCCGGGCAACTGGAGAAGGTGCTGTGGCAGAACCTGCCCGACGCGCTCGGGATCGGCCGCTACTCGGTTCTGTGGATCTTCGTGATGCTCACCGCGACCGGCATCGCCGTCGGGCTGGTGGTGTGGAAGGCGCCGGGCCACGCGGGACCCGACCCGGCCACCACGGGACTGCAGGCGCAGACGCTGCCGCCCGTCGCGCTGCCCGGCCTGGCCCTGGCGGCCGGCCTGATGCTCGCGGGCGGGCCGAGCCTGGGGCCGGAGAACCCGATCATCGCGGTGAACGTCGGCCTCGCGGTGTGGCTGGGCGGCCGGTTCCTCCCCCGACTGCCGGGCCCGCTGTGGGTGGCGCTGGCGGAGGCGGCGACGATCGGCGCGCTGTTCGGCACGGCGGTGGCGGCGGCCCTGGTCATCTCGGAGTCGCTGGCCGGGAGGCCGATGAGGGGGCTGCTGTGGGACAACGTCTTCGCTCCCCTGGCGGCCGGCGCGGCCGGTGCCATGACGACCACCCTGGTCTCGCATCCGACCTTCGACCTGCACCTGCCCCCGGTCGACGTGCCGGACGCCGGCGATCTGCTCGCGGTGATCGTCGTGGCGTCGGTGGGCGCCCTGCTCGGCATGTGTGCCGTGCGCGCCTTCCCGTACGTCCACGCGGCCTTCCATCGGCTGCGGCACCCGATGCTGATGCTTCCCGTGGGCGGGCTCGTGCTGGGCGCGCTGGGGGTCCTGGGCGGCCCGCTGACGCTCTTCAAGGGGCTGGACCAGATCCACGAGCTGGCCGGCGATCCCGAGGGCTGGACGGCCGGGCAGTTCGCCGTGATGACGGTGGTGAAGCTGGCCGCGCTGCTCGTCGCCGCGTCCTGCGGCTTCCGGGGCGGGCGGATCTTCCCGTCCGTGTTCATCGGCGGCGCCCTCGGTCTGTGCGCCCACGCCCTGGTGCCCGCCGTCCCGCCGGCGCTGGGCGTGGCGGCGGGCGTGCTGGGCATGCTCCTGGCCGTCACCCGACAGGGCTGGGTGAGCCTGTTCACGGCGTCGGTACTCGTCGCCTCTCCCACGATCCTGACCCTGTTGTGCATCGCCACGCTGCCCGCCTGGCTGCTGGTGACGGGGCGGCCGCAGATGCAGCTGCGGCCGGACGGGACGGCGGTCCGGTGATCCGCCGGGCGGATCTGTTCACCTTCTAGGAGGCAATTCCATGGCACTGCACAAGGGCCCGCAGAAGCACGAGGAACGCACGACCCACATCAACCCCTTCTACGGGGAGGCGAACCCGGTCGTCGGCCTGACCCAGGCCCCGCCCACGCACCGGCTCCCGGACTCCCCGCTGCCGCCGACGACCGCGTACCAACTGGTGCACGACGAGCTGATGCTGGACGGCAACTCCCGGCTGAATCTGGCCACGTTCGTCACCACCTGGATGGAGCCCCAGGCGGGGATCCTGATGGGGGAGTGCCGGGACAAGAACATGATCGACAAGGACGAGTACCCGCGCACGGCCGAGCTGGAGCGGCGCTGCGTGGCGATGCTCGCCGACCTGTGGCACGCGCCCGACCCGTCGACCACCGTGGGCTGTTCGACGACCGGCTCCAGCGAGGCCTGCATGCTCGCCGGCATGGCCCTCAAGCGGCGCTGGGCGAGCCGCAACGCGGACCGCTATCCGAGCCGGGACGTCCGCCCGAACCTGGTGATGGGGGTCAACGTCCAGGTGTGCTGGGACAAGTTCTGCAACTTCTGGGAGGTCGAGCCCCGGCTGGTCCCGATGGAGGGCGACCGCTACCACCTGGACCCGGAGGCGGCGGCCGCGCTGTGCGACGAGAACACCATCGGGGTCGTCGGCATCCTCGGCTCCACCTTCGACGGGTCGTACGAGCCGATCGCGGACCTGTGCGCGGCCCTGGACGCCCTCCAGGAGCGCACCGGCATCGACGTCCCGGTGCACGTGGACGGCGCGTCCGGCGCCATGGTCGCGCCCTTCCTGGACGAGGACGTGGTGTGGGACTTCCGGCTGCCGCGCGTGGCCTCGATCAACACCTCCGGGCACAAGTACGGCCTGGTCTACCCGGGCGTCGGCTGGGCGCTGTGGCGGGACAAGGAGGCGCTGCCCGACGAGCTCGTGTTCCGGGTGAACTACCTGGGCGGCGACATGCCCACCTTCGCGCTCAACTTCTCCCGGCCGGGCGCCCAGGTCGTGGCGCAGTACTACTCGTTCCTGCGGCTGGGCCGCGAGGGCTACCGGGCCGTGCAGCAGTACACCCGGACGGTGGCGACCGCGCTCGCCAACCGGATCGAGGCGCTCGGCGACTTCCGGCTGCTGACCCGGGGCAACGAGCTGCCGGTCTTCGCCTTCACCACCAACGACGACGTGACCTCGTACGACGTCTTCGACGTCTCCCGGCGGCTGCGCGAGAGCGGCTGGCTGGTGCCCGCGTACACCTTCCCGCCCAACCGGGAGGACCTGTCCGTCCTGCGGGTGGTGTGCCGCAACGGCTTCTCCGCGGACCTCGCCGAGCTGTTCATCGAGGACCTCGGCCGCCTGCTGCCGGAACTGCGCCGACAGGCGCATCCCCTCACCCGGGACAAGGGCGCGGCCACCAGCTTCCACCACTAGGCCCTGTCGCGGCCGCACCCGCCGTACCGCTAGTGACTCAGGCGGGCGAACCGCCGTACCGCCAGCGGGAAGAACACCGCCAGCAGGGCCAGGGGCCAGAGGATCGCCGGCCAGACGTGGGCGGGGTCCCCGCCGGCGCCGCCGAGCAGGTCCCGGACGGCCGTCGCGGTCCGGGACAGCGGGTTCCACTCGACGGCCGTGCCCAGCCAGCCGGGCATGGAGCGGGGCGTGGCCAGCGCGTTGGAGAAGAAGCCGACCGGCCAGACCAGGATCTGCACGGCCTGCACCAGCTCCGGCTTCCCGGCGACCAGGGCGAGGTGGATGCCGGCCCACAGCATCGCGAACCGGAACAGCAGGAGCAGGCCGACGGCGCCCAGGAAGGCCCCGGGGCCGCCGTGCGCGCGCCAGCCCAGCGCGCACGCCGTTTTCGCTAGTCAAACTTGACTACCCGCTCGAAGTTAACGCCGGAAAGGGGTATTGGTCAAACTTGATTAGTGTCGGCTAGCGGCTGTCCTCCGGGTGGGACTTCCCCGTCGCGTACGGGTTCTCCTCGCCCTCGGCGAGGACGCCGACGAACGGTTCGCCCTCGCCCGCGAAGGTGTACGCCCCACCCTCGATCCGCGCGATCAGCCCCCGGGTCCACTCGGCCTCGGCGTCGGCGGTGTGGATCCAGAGGTTCATGATCTCGCCGATGTGGCCCAGCTGTTCGGGGCCGTCCTCGGGCACGTAGTGCTCGGTGACGGCGGATCGCCACTCCTCGCTGCGCCGGATGCGCTCCTTCAGGAGCGCCACCGCCTCGGCGCGCGGCAGGTCCACGATGAAGCCGATGGCGGCCGACTTCATGTCCATCTTCTGGTCGTACGAGGTCAGCGCCTCGCGCACCAGCCGGAGGTACTCCTCGGTGCCCGCCTCGGTGATCTCGTACTCGGTGCGCGGCGGGCCCCCGGCGGTGGACGGCGCGATCTCGTGCGCGAGCAGCAGTCCCTGTTTCGCCATCTGCTTCAGGGCGTGGTAGATCGAGCCGGGCTTGGCGTTGGACCACTCGTGGGCGCCCCAGTACTCCAGGTCGTTGCGCACCTGGTAGCCGTGGGCCCGACCGTGCTGGCGGACCGCGCCCAGCACGAGGAGACGGATCGCTGACATGCGGTCCAGGTTATGGCCCGGGGGCCGGCCCACCTGCCGCCGGGCCGCCCGGGCGCCCTCGGCGGCCTAGGCCTCCTGGGACTCCTGGCCCGTCTGGGCTTCCAGCGCCACGAGCTCGAACGCCGTCTTGCCGTCCAGCGACTCGCGGATTATGTCGGCGTGGCCGCCGTGCCGGGCCGTCTCGCGGATCAGGTGCAGGGCCAGCCAGCGCATGGAGACGGACTCGTCCGGCGGGAACCAGGGGTCGTTCGGGAGCGGGAAGGTGTCGTCGAGGCTCGGGACGGAGCGGATGAACTTCTCCGTCTCGGCGGCGACCTCCTCCCAGTAGGCCAGCTGCCCGGCCACGGTCTCGCCCTCGGCCAGGGCGAAGCACTCGTGCCAGTTCGACGCGTCCCGCTTGACCGCCGGCGACTCGCCCTTGGCACGGGCGACCCAGCCCTGCTCGACCTCGGCGACATGCTTGACCAGACCGCCCAGGGACAGCTCGCTCGCGCTGGGGCGGGACGCGGCCTGCTCTTCCGTCAGCCCCAGCACGGCCCGCCGGACGGCCCCGCGCTGCTCCGCGAGGAAGGCGAGCAGCGCCCCCCGCTCGTCGCCCTGTGCTTCGGCTCCCACGTGCATGACCATGACTGGCCCTTTCCTCAGGTCCAAACGGCTTCTCTTGCCCGACACCGATGACGTTACGGACCCTTGCGGTCAGCTTCTGTCCTCAAGGACGCGGCCACTAGAACGGGAACGTGCTCCGGCCGTGCTGCACCGAGATCCACTTGAGCGTGGTGAAGGCGTCCAGGGTGGTCTCGCCGTTGAGGCGGCCGATGCCGGAGTGCTTCTCGCCGCCGAAGGGGACCAGCGGCTCGTCGTGGATGGTGCCGTCGTTCACATGGAACATGCCGGTGTCCACACGCTTGGCGAAGGCCACGCCACGCTCGATGTCGGCCGTGTGGACGGCGCCGCTCAGGCCGTAGGGCGTGTCGTTGACGATCCGGACCGCGTCCTCCTCGCCGTCGAACGGCACCAGGAGGGCGACGGGGCCGAAAATCTCCTTGTGCAGCAGGGAGGAGTCGGTCGGCACATCGGTCAGGACGGACGGCTCGACCAGGTTGTCGGTCGTCGCACCGCGCACCAGGACGGTGGCGCCCTCGGCCACGGCCTGCTCGATCGCCGCCGAGATCGCGTTCGCCTGGAGGGAGTTGATGACCGGGCCGATCACCGTCTGCGGGTCGCTCGGATCGCCGGTCTTCAGTGTCCTGACCTTGGCCACGAACTTCTCGGTGAACTCGTCGGCGACGGAACGATCCACCAGCACACGGTTCGCGGCCATGCAGACCTGGCCCTGGTCGACGTACCGGCTGAAGACGGCCGCGTCGACCGCGTAGTCGATGTCGGCGTCGTCGAGGACCACCAGCGCGCTGTTGCCGCCCAGTTCGAGCACCGAGCGCTTGAGCTGCGCGGCGCACACGGTGGCGATGTGCCGGCCGACCTTGTCGGAGCCGGTGAAGGAGATGACCTTGGGGACCGGGTGCTCGATGAAGGCATCGCCTATCTCGGCTATGTCGGTCAGTACGACGTTCACCAGGCCGGGCGCGAGGCCCGCGTCCTCGAAGAGCTTGGCGATCAGCGTGCCGCCGCAGATCGGGGTGTCCTGGTGGGGCTTGAGGACGACGGAGTTGCCGAGCGCGAGGGCCGCGGCGACGGGCTTGATCGACAGCAGGAAAGGGAAGTTGAACGGGCTGATGACGCCGACCACGCCGACCGGGACGCGGTAGAGGCGGTTCTCCTTGCCGACGATCGGCGAGGGCAGGAATCTGCCCTCGCAGCGCAGCGCCAGCTGGGCCGCCTCGCGCAGGAACTCCTTGGCGAGGTGGATCTCGAACCGGGCCTTCATGTACGTGCCGCCGAGCTCGGCGATGATCATCTCGGTGATCTCGCCCTCCCGCTCCTCGACGAGGCGCAGGACCTTCTCGAAGAAGACGCGGCGGGCGTACGGGTTGGTCTCGGCCCAGGCGCGCTGGGCCCGTGCGGCCGCCCGGTAGGCGTCGTCGACCTCGTCGATGGTGGCGATGGTGATCGAGGCCAACTTCTCACCGTTGTACGGGTTGAAGTCGATGATGTCCCAGGAACCACTGCCCGGGCGCCACTCACCGTCGATGTACTGCTGAGCCAGGTCGGTGAAGCAGGACGACATGTGATCCCTCGATCCCTTGCTGCCGAAGCAGTCGAGACAGACACCCGATCAACTTCACGGTCAGTTCAGTCTGATCACACGTCATCGTACTTGTGTTTTATGTGAGTTGGGGTGTCACCTGGGGATACGAAATGAACGAAGTCAAGAGTGCCGCCATCAGGACAGTTGCAGCAGTCCCCGCAGCAGGTCCCGGCTCTCGTCCGGCCCGGGGCTGTCCTGCTGGAGTTCCTTCAGCGCCTGTTCGTACTGCGCGACGTCCTCGCGCTTGTCCAGATAGAGGGCGCTGGTGAGCTGCTCCAGGTACACCACGTCGGACAGGTCGGACTCGGGGAAACTGAGGATGGTGAAGGCACCGCTCTCCCCGGAGTGACCGCCGAGGCTGAACGGCATCACCTGCAGCCGCACATTGGGCCGTTCGGAGATCTCGATCAGGTGCTGGAGCTGGCCGCGCATCACCTCGCGGTCGCCATAGGGACGGCGCAGGGCGGCCTCGTCCAGGACGATGTGGAACTCCGGGGCATTCTCGGAGACCAGATATTTCTGCCGCTCCAGGCGCAGCGCCACCCGCCGTTCGACGTCGGCCACGCTCGCGCCCTTCATGCCGCGCCGCACGACCGCGCGGGCGTACTCCTCCGTCTGCAGCAGGCCGTGCACGAACTGCACCTCGTACGCCCGGATCAGTGAGGCCGCGCCCTCCAGGCCCACGTAGGTGGGGAACCAGCTCGGCAGTACGTCGGAGTAGCTGTGCCACCAGCCCGCGACATTGGCCTCCCGGGCGAGGGAGAGCAGCGACTCGCGCTCCGCCTCGTCCGAGATGCCGTACAGCGTCAGCAGGTCTTCGACATCCCGTGTTTTGAAGCTCACCCGGCCCAACTCCATCCGGCTGATCTTCGATTCGGAGGCGCGGATCGAGTAACCCGCCGCCTCGCGCGTGATCCCCCGCGCCTCACGCAGTCGCCTGAGTTGTGATCCGAGCAGCATGCGTCGCACCACCGATCCGGGCTCTCCCGCGCTCACGTTCGCCAGCCTCCCCAACCGTCTTCAGGGGCCGAAGTCTGCCACTAAAACACTTCGAGCAGTACTCGTCTGGTTACGGAAACGGAGAGAGGCCAAAGTTTCCGCGCAGGAAGAAGGGAGGAAGAGACAAGGAAGAGGTGAGACACATGCACAAGCTTGGCGGAAAAAATGGCCAACAAGCGGTACGGGAGTGCTCAATTCGGTCTCGTGCACGTGCATCTGCCCTTGCATCTGCTGTGCGCATCCGAAACCATGGTCCCGCGCCACCGCTGCATCGCAACGACCGCGAATTCCCGGGAGTGCCTCGCATGGGGACGAATGGATCGACCATGCTCAAGCCGTTACGGCAGGGCCTTCCGCCACTGGACCCCGCGGCCGTGTCCAGCGCCGCCTCCTGCGCACTGCCCGCCCGCTACGAAGCCGTGCGCGAGGCACGCCAGTTCACCCGCAGAACGCTCGAACAGTGGGACGTCGGCGACCGCTTCGACGACATATGCCTGGTCGTCTCGGAACTGGTCACCAACGCCCTGCGGCACGCGCTGCCGGGCGACGGCGGCTGTTGCGGCGCGGACCAGACCCCGCAGGTGCGGCTGCACCTGATGCGCTGGACCGAGCGGCTGGTGTGCGCGGTGCGCGACCCCAGCCACGACACCCCGGTCGCCGGCAGTTCGGACGACTTCTCCGCGGAGTCGGGTCGCGGACTGTTCCTCGTCGACTCCTTCAGCGACAGCTGGGGCTGGCACCCGCTCGCCGGCACCCTCAACGGCAAGGTCGTCTGGGCGCTGTTTCGGCTCCAGCCCGGTGAATGACATAGACACGGCACCACCTGACGTGCCGAGTCTACGCGCGTTGCGAGGCCTACTGCCACGGCGCCCTCGGCCTGCCGGCCGAGTGGTGCCGCCGTCAGTTCGTGATCAGGTGGTCGAACTCGCCGTCCTTGATGCCCAGGAGCATCGCCTCGATCTCCGCGCGCGTGTACACGAGCGCGGGACCGTCCGGGAAGCGGGAGTTGCGCACGGCCACGTCCCCGCCCGGCAGCCGGGCGAACTCGACGCAGGAACCCTGCGAGTTGCTGTGCCTGCTCTTCTGCCAGGCCACTCCGTCCAGCTGCGTGGCAGCCATGCCGTTGTACACGTCGTACCCCCCGTACACGCTGTCAACGTCGCGGTCCACAGGTCGCTCCCTGGTGGTGCACTGGCTGATGTGGCCATAGATGCTGTAGTCAACTGACCCGGATCATAACCCCGTTCAAGTGCAGATGCATGAGCAGATGCACGTGCACGGGGGGTGGTCCCGCGATTACAGCTTTGACGCCTTCTTTACCGAAGGTGTTCCAGCGTCTGCCCCAGAGCCCGCAAGACATGCGAACGCCAGCCCCCGCCCATGATCTTCCGCGCCATCATCTGCGCCGGATCGTCCGGATCGAATCCCTCGTGTACTAGGAAGAGACGCGTACCGCGCCCTTCGTGTTCCAGCGTCCACGTAATGGTCCAGTCCGTGGGATTGGCCGGATCGGCATCCGCCCAGCGGAGGGACAGCATCCGCTCCCTGTCGTAGGCGAGAACCTGCACGTCGACGACACCCGAGAAGCGGGTTCCCGGACGCGGGAGCGAGGTCATCCGGTACCGGTGACCGACTTCGAGGCGAAAATTCTCCGCCCCCGGCATCTGCCACTGGGCGAGCAGGTCCGGGTCGGTGAGGGCGCGCCAGACCTTGGCGGGCGGGTGCGGGAAGAACTGGTCGACGTGGATCGTGGTGAGATCGTCGCCGGACTCGGGGGGCTCGGGGAGTTGCGGGTCCTCTGGTCGGTCGTTCATGGCTGATCATCGTCGGGCATGCGGTCCAGGAGTGCGCCGAGGCCCTTCAGGCGGTCGCGCCAGAACCGCTCGTACGGATGGAGCCAGTCCTGCAGGTCGGCCAGCGGGGCCGCCTCCAGGCGGTAGATGCGCTGCCTGCCGGAGCGCTGCTCGGAGACGAGGCCGGCCTCCCGGAGGACCTTGAGGTGCTCCGAGAGGCTGGGTCGCCGCATGTCGAAGTGGTCGGCCAGGGCCTGGACGGGCTGGGGGCCCTCCTCGCGCAGGAGGCGCAGCACCTCGCGGCGGGTGGCGTTGGCGAGCGCGGCGAAGACACGGTCCTCGGCGGCCTCGCGGGTGCCTGCTGCGGTCATGCCGGGCCCTTCTCGTCGTCTGCGCTCGTGACTGCTCGCGGCCGCTCCCGTCCGGCCGTGTCCGGCTGTGTCTGGCTGTGTCTGGCTGTGTCCGGCCGTGTCCGTCAGTTGCCCGTACTTGGCCTAGCCGTGAGCCTCCGTGAGCAGCATCAGACCGTTGCCGTCCGGGTCCTGGAAGGCGGCCATCCGACCCCACGGGAGGTCGTCCGGGCCCTGCACCTCGGTACCCGCCTCGGCGAGCCGGGCGCAGTCGGCGTCGACATCGGTCGTCACCAACATGATCCCCCGCGTCGTGCCGGGTTCGAAATCACCCATGCCCGGCCCGGAGAGTGTGAAGACGGTCTGCGCGCCCGCGGGGGCGACCTGCAGCCAGCGGCCCTGGGGCAGATCCAGGTCGGCGGTGACCTCGAAGCCGAGGACGTCCCGGTAGAAGCGCAGGGCGCGGTCCTGGTCGGTGACGGGGAGGGTGACGAAGGAGGCGTGGGTGATGTTCATGGGCACGACGATAGGTAGGAGTTCCCCTACGAGTCAAGCGTAGGGAATTCCCTACCCATCGAACGGGGCGAGTGGCGCGCACGAGCGCCGGGAACGGCACCGCGCGCCCGGGAACCGTGGGCTCCCGGGCGCGCGTGGGGTGTGGGGGGTTGCCCGCCAAGTCCCCTGGGTGGTCGCCCGGACGGGGACTTGGCGGGCGGTCGGGATGAGTTGTGTCAGGACTCCACGGTCTTCGCCGTCGGCTTCGGGAGAGTCGAGCACGGCTAGGACGGGCGCGTACTCCGGCCGGCGGGGATCGCGCAGGCAGCCGCGCGGCTTCGGACCGTCCCCGGTGAACCTGTGGGAGCGGGCGCACGGCGGTTACTGCCGGGGTCCGGAAGGCCTCGTGGTAGGGCCTGGTAGCTTGCTGCGGTCGTTCCGGCGAACCGGGCGGCCGACCGGCTACAGCTTGGGAGCTTCCAGTGACTTCGGCGACTACGACGGTGCGGATCGCGGCCGCGGCCGCGGGGCTGGTGGGCGCGCTCGCGCTGACCGCGTGCAGCAGCGGCGGTGACTCCAACGACGACTCCTCGGCGAGCCCGAGCGCGTCCGCGGCCCCGACGTCGACCGCGGGCAGTGGCGGCACGGGAGGTACGGGCTCCTCCGCCGGCAAGCTGCAGGGCAGTTGGCTCACCACGACCGACGGCAAGGCCGTGGCCCTGGTGATTACCGGCAAGCAGGCCGCGCTCTTCGGGACCGGCGGGACCGTGTGCAGCGGGTCCGCGGGCGTCGAGGCGGGCATGCAGATGATCCATCTGAAGTGCGCCGACGGCTCCAAGGACCGGGCGACCGGGATGGTCGACTCGGTGAGCGGGTCGACGATGAAGGTGACCTGGTCGGGCAAGCTCGGCAAGGAGACGTACACCAAGGCCGAGGGCGGCAAGCTTCCTCCGGGTCTGCCGACGGCGAGCCTCGGGGCGCAGTAGCCGCCGTACCCGGGGCCCGGTGGCCGCCGTATCGGAGGGGCGCGCGAGCGGGGAACGGCCGGGCACGTGATGATGCTGGGACACCGTCACGACCTCGACAGGGACCCACACATGCGCGCCTTTCCGCTCACCGTCACCGCCCTCGCCGCCGTCCTCGTGCTGACCGCCTGCGACAACGGCGGCGGCGACAAGAACAAGGGCAAGGACAACAACGCCTGCGCGGACGGCGGGGTGTCCGTGCAGA
Organism: Streptomyces olivochromogenes; assembly: GCF_021538895.1. Classification (GTDB taxonomy): domain Bacteria; phylum Actinomycetota; class Actinomycetes; order Streptomycetales; family Streptomycetaceae; genus Streptomyces; species Streptomyces olivochromogenes_A. The sequence goes on from NZ_JADDRL010000061.1 coordinate 46,626, forward strand.
TCGGGGCGGCGAGCCTGGCCCCGGCGGCCGGCGACACGGGTGAGGTGCCGGTCAGCATCACCAACCAGAGCACCCCGTGCACCCTGGAAGGCTTCCCCCGGGTCGACCTCGCCGCGGGCAGTGCCTCGGCCACCGTCTCCGCGCAGCAGGGCGCGAAGGCGCAGAAGCTGAAGCTCGCCAAGGGCGACTCCGCCTCCTTCACCATCAGCTATGTGCGCGGCAAGGCGGGCGACAAGGCGAGCCTGGAGGCCAAGACCGTGAAGATCACCCTGCCCGGCGCCAAGGAGGCCCAGACCTTCCCGTGGTCGTACGGCCCGGTCGCGGGCAAGGGTTCCGCGGACAAGCCGAACGCCACCGTCAGCACCTTCCAGCAGGTCGGCGACTGAGGATCACGGCAGTCGCGGACGGGACCCGACCTCGGCCCGGTCCGCCGCCCGCGCCCCCTCCGTCCAGCCCGCCGCGTCGCTGACCCCGCGCAGCCGGGTGGTGGTCGTCTCCGGGAACATGCGCTCCATGCGGGTGGTCACGGCGGTCTCGCGGGTGGCCAGCACCGGGAGCAGATCCTGGGTGACCTGGGTCTCGGCGGCGGCCGCGAGGCGGTCGCCGACGCGGTGGGCGTAAGCCGCGAGGAAGGACTGCCGGAAGGTCTTGGTGCGCTTGCGCCCGCCCGCGCGTTGGGCGGCCTCCGCCTTCGTCATCGCGTGGGTGGCCTGCACGAGGAGCGAGGTGTAGAGGAGTTCGACCGCCTCCAGGTCGCCCTCGAAGCCGACGACCGTGGAGAAGCACAGCGGTTCGTTCCACACGGCACGGCAGTGGTTCGCGGTGGCGACGGCGTCCAGCAGCACCGCCTTGGCCTGTTCGTACGGCGGCTCGACCCCGATCCGGCAGGCGCCGGGCGCGTCGGCGGCGGGTGCGTCGGCCGCAAGCAGGGCCTCGTCGATGCTGTGCCGGGCCATCAGCTCCTGCGCCTTGGCGCTGAGCGCCTCCGCCTCCTCCGGGAACCCGGTCGCCTCCGCCTTGGCGAGCAGCGCCCGGATGCGGGTGAGCATGCGGGAGGCCGGCCGCGGGCCTTCCTGGCCCTCCCGGCGCGGGCGCGGCTCGTCGAGGGGCTCCAGGGCGGGCAGGCGCAGCAGCAGGCGGTACAGCTCCAGGACCGCGGTCGCGTGCGAGAACCGGTCGCCGCCGCGCGGGGCGCCGTCGGGGAGCGCGTGGAGCTGGGCGGTCCAGCGGGGGCCGCGCGGGCGGTCCTGCGGCACCTGGGCGCGGATCAGGGCCGCCGCCCGCTCGACGTGCATCTGGTCGAGTTCGCGGCGTACCAGGCGTACGACGTCGGCGGGCTGCCAGCCGCGCCGCCAGGCCGCCGCCACGAACTCCTCTCCCCGCCGCGCGAGTTCGGTGTCGGCGCCGGGGTCGGCCGCGAGGAGGGACGCCGCCGTGTCGAGGCCGGAGTCGGTGTCGTCGTAGAGGGCGGCCGCGAAGGCTCGCTCGACGGTGCTGGTCGTACTGCTCACTCGTCGATCGTGCCATGGGCCACCGACAGCGGTCGGCGGCTGTCCACACCCTGTGGACAGCCGTACGGTCACGTGGGCGGGGGCGGCGGTGCACCGAAGTGACGAAGCCGGTCCCCAGGACACCCGGGGCACCCAGGACGCCCCGCACCGTCAACTCCCGGTTGACGGTGCGGGGCTGTCAACCTACGGTTGACACATGACGACGAACCCTTCCGGCACGGCATCGGTACGCCTCGACGACCTGATCGAGGCCATCAAGAAGGTCCACGCGGAACCTCTCGACCAGCTCCAGGACGCGGTGATCGCCGCCGACCACCTGGGCGACGTCGCCGACCACCTGATCGGCCACTTCGTCGACCAGGCGCGGCGTTCCGGCGCCTCCTGGACGGACATCGGCAAGAGCATGGGCGTCACCCGGCAGGCGGCGCAGAAGCGCTTCGTGCCGAAGGAGTCCCTCGACCTGGACCCCGCCCAGGGCTTCAGCCGTTACACCCCGCGCGCGCAGAACACCGTCATGGCCGCGCACAACGCGGCCAAGGCCGCGCACAACGCCGAGGTGCTGCCCGAGCACCTCGTCCTCGGCCTGCTCGCCGAGCCCGAGGGCCTCGCCGCGAAGGCCCTCGCCCAGCAGGGCGTCGGCCTCGACGCGATCCGCGAGGCCGCGGCCGCCGCGCTGCCGCCGGCGGCCGAGGAGGTGCCCGAGCTCGTCCCGTACAGCGCCGCCGCCAAGAAGCCCTTGGAGCTCACCTTCCGTGAGGCGCTCCGCCTCGGCCACAACTACATCGGCACCGAACACCTCCTGCTGGCCCTGCTGGAGTACGAGCACGGCGAGGGTGTGCTCAGCGGCCTCGGCATCACCAAGGAGAAGGCCGAGCAGTACGTCACCAAGGTGCTCGCGCAGCTGCTGCAGACCCGCGAACAGCAGCGGCCCGAGAGCTGAACCCGCAGGTCACGGCGGATTGTCAGTGCCGCCTGCCACACTCGCGACCATGACCGACCGGTGGGCACTCGCCCCGGCCGAGGACGGCGGCGCCGAGCTCGCCCCCCTCGGTCCGGACGGGCTGCCCGTCGGCCCGGTGCGGCGGGAGCCCGATCTCGCCGAGGCGGTGCGGAGCCGTCCGGAGGTGACGCGCTGGGTGTGGCGGTCGACCCCCGAGGTCTATCCGCGTCTGCTCGCCACGGGGGTGCGAGTGGAGCGGTGCTACGACATCGAGGACGCCGAGACCCTTCTGCTGGGCCACGAGGGGCGGTCGGGCGAGCCGCGTTCGGCCGCCGCCGCCCTGGCCCGCCTCCGCGGCGGCCCCGTACCGCCCGATCCGCCGCTGCGCTCCGCCGAACCGGGCGCGCAGTCCCCACTGTTCGAACCGCAGGGCGCCCGTCTGCCGCTCGCCGACCTCCTCGCCGTCTACGCCGAGCAGCAGCGGCGGCACGACCGGGCCGCCCACCCCGACCGGATGCGGCTGCTGACCGCCGCCGAGTCGGCGGGGATGCTGGTGGCCGCCGAGATGAACCGGGCGGGACTGCCGTGGAGCGCGGACGTCCACCGCGAGGTGCTGCGCGAACTGCTCGGCGAGCGGTACGCGGGCGGTGGCGAGCCGCGCCGGCTGGCCGAGCTCGCGGACGAGGTGTCGGCGGCGTTCGGCCGCCGGGTGCGGCCCGATCTGCCGGCCGATGTGGTCAAGGCCTTCGCCCAGGCCGGGATCAAGGTGAAGTCCACCCGCCGCTGGGAGATCGAGTCCATCGACCACCCGGCCGTGAAGCCCCTGCTCGAGTACAAGAAGCTGTACCGGATCTGGGTCGCGCACGGCTGGTCCTGGCTGCAGGACTGGGTGCGGCAGGGGCGGTTCCGGCCGGAGTTCCTCGCCGGCGGGACGGTCACCGGGCGCTGGGTGACCAACGGCGGGGGCGCGCTGCAGATCCCCAAGGTGATCCGGCGGGCCGTGGTCTCCGACCCGGGCTGGCGGCTGGTGGTGGCAGACGCCGACCAGATGGAGCCGCGCGTGCTGGCTGCCATCTCCCGCGACCCGGGTCTCATGGAGGTGGCCGGGCGCGAGACCGACCTCTACCAGTCCGTCTCCGACCGCGCCTTCTCCGGCGACCGCGACCAGGCCAAGATCGCCGTGCTCGGCGCGGTCTACGGCCAGACCTCCGGCGACGGCCTGAAGAACCTCGCCGCGCTCAGACGCCGCTTCCCGGCCGCCGTGGCGTACGTCGACGAGGCGGCCCGGGCCGGCGAGGAGGGGCGGCTGGTGCGGACCTGGCTGGGCCGGACCTGTCCGCCGGCCGCGCGGACGGGCGAGGACGCGGCCGAGGAGGCCGGCATCCCCTCCGGGGAGGAGGAGAGCGAGGACCGGCAGTGGGTCCCCGGCTACGCCTCCACCAACGCCCGCGCCCGCGGCCGCTTCGCCCGCAACTTCGTGGTCCAGGGCAGCGCCGCCGACTGGGCCCTGCTGATGCTCGCCGCGCTGCGCCGTTCCTGCGCGGACCTGGCGGCCGAACTGGTCTTCTTCCAGCACGACGAGGTGATGGTGCACTGTCCGAAGGAGGAGGCCGAGACGGTCGTGGCGGCGATACGCGAAGCCGCGGACCTGGCGGGGCGGTTGACGTTCGGCCGGACGCCCGTGCGGTTTCCGTTCACCACGGCGGTGGTGGAGTGCTATGCCGACGCGAAGTGATCAGCACGTGCCGCCGAGCAGCTCCCGCAGCTCGGCCACGACCTCCTTGGCGTCCGTGCCGTCCAGGGCCGTGAGCGCCGCGCGCCAGCTGTCGTACGCCTCCTGCGCCCGCCCCTGTTCGCGCAGCACCAGCCCCCGCTGGTGGCGGGCCAGACCGCCCATGTAGCGGTCGGCGCGGGCGTCCGCGCGGTGCAGCAGCTCCGCGCACTCGTGCCCGGCGCGTTCCGAGCGGCCCAGCCCGCGCAGCGCGCGGACCAGGCCGAGCCGGGTCTGGGACTCGCCGTGCCAGTCGCCGTGGCCGCCGAGGATGCGCAGGCTCTCCTCGAAGTGCGTGGCGGCGGCCGCCGGTTCGCCGAGGGTGAGGTGGGCGTAGCCGATGTTGCAGCGGGCCGAGTGCTGCACGATGACGGCGCCGATCGCGTCGCCGATCGCCAGCGAGCGGCGGTGCTGCTCGATCGCGGCCCGGGGGTCGGTGTGCTCGTACAGGTTGCCCAGGTGGCTGTAGGTGACGGCCTCGCCGTAGGGGTCGTTCAGCTGCCGCGAGTATCCGAGGCTCCGCCGCAGCGCCTCCTCCGACTCGGCGTACCGGCCGAGCCCCTCCAGCAGCAGTCCCCGGTTGTTGAGGCAGCGGCGGATCCAGGAGACCACGACGAGGCGCTGCCAGATGGCCAGGGCCCGGTCGGTGAGGGCCAGGGCGTCGTTCTGGCGGCCGGTCAGGAAGTGCAGCCCGGCGAGGTCGCCCAGCGCGTACGCCTCGGCGGCCGCGTCCCCGAGGCACCGCGCCGTCCCCAGGGCGGCCCGGCCGAGCACCTCCATCTCGGCGACGCGGCCGCTGCGCTGGACGTAGGGGAAGAAGAGGCGGATGAGCGTGGAAAGAGGGGCGAGGGGGGCGAGGGGCGCGGTCGTCGCCGGCGGTTCGGGATGGGGCGGGGGCGGGTTCGGGTGGGAGTCCGGGTTCGCGCCGGAGTCCAGGGTGACGCCCGAGTCCAGGTTGGCGTCGGAGTCCGGGCGGGCGTGGCGTTCCACCAGGGCCACGACGTTCTCCAGCTCCGTGTCGCCCCAGGCGAAGGCCTCTGCGGAGGAGGCGAAGGGCGGGACGGCCGCCACGTCGGCCGCGTGCTCGGGCGGCTGCGCGGCGCTCGGGCGGCGGCGGTCGTCCTGGTCGAGGCCGGGTTCGACGATGGCGGTCAGGACGCGTTCGGCGACGGCGGCGTACCAGCGCAGGGCGGTGACGGCCGCCTCGGTGCCCTCGTCGGCGTCGGTGAGTTCGCGGGCGAAGTCGCGGACCAGGTCGTGGGGTGCGTAGCGGCCGTACGCCGTCTCCTCCAGGAGGGCCACGTCGACCAGGCGGTCCAGGGCGGCCTCGGCCCGGCGCTCGTCGGTACCGGTGAGGCGGGCGATGAGTGGTGCACCGTACGTCGGGAGGTCCAGGGCGCCGATGCGGCGCAGGGCGAGGGCCGCGTCCTGGTCGGCCTCGCGGTCGGAGGCGGCGAGGGCGTCGTGGGCGACGGCGAGCGAGCGGCGGACGCTCAGGTCGTCGTACTCCAGGTGGTGCAGGCGCCCTTCCGTGGCGGTCAGTTGGCCGGCCAGCACGTCCGGGGTGAGGGCGGTGCGGGCGGCGAGGCGGGCGGCGACGACGCGGAGGGCCAACGGCAGGCGGCCGGTGAGGTGGACGAGGGGGTGGGCGGCGTCCAGGCTGTCGCGGCCGCTCACCGCGCGCAGAAGCGCCGCGCTGTCCTCGCCGGTCAGGGGGGTGAGCGGGAAGCGGCGGGCGCCGTCGAGGGCGGTGAGCGGGGAGCGGCTCGTGACGATGACGGCACAGCCCGGGCCGGCCGGCAGCAGGGGGCGTACCTGGGCGGCGTTCGCGGCGCCGTCGAGGACCATCAGGGTGCGGGTGGGGGCGAGGAGGGAGCGGAGGAGGGCGCTGGCGGCGTCGGGGTGGTCGGGGATGCTGCGGGGGGTGGCGCCGAGGTCTCTGAGAAGGGCGGTGAGGGCTTGGGTGGGGGCGAGCGGGGGGACGCCGGGGGTGGCGCCGTGCAGGTTCACGTAGAGCTGGCCGTCGGGGAACCGGGCCCGGAGGGTGTGGGCCGTGTGGAGGGCGAGGGCGCTCTTGCCCACGCCGGCCATGCCGGTGATCACGGCGACGGTGTTCGTGGAGGTGAGGGTGTGGACGAGGTTGTTCAGTTCGGTGGTCCGGCCTGTGAAGTGGGCCGGGGGTGGGGGGAGTTGGGCCGGTGCGGGTGCGAGTGCCGGTGCCGGCGCGTGGGCGGGCACCCGGCCTTCGGCCGGGTCCGGGTTCCCACCGGCACCACCCGTGCGGGAGTCGGGGTCGGGTGCGGGTGGCCCCTGTGGGGTGTGCTCGCCGTCGGCGAGTGCCGGTTCGGTGGGGGCGGGCGCGCTTCGGGGTGCGGCCTCGGTGGTGGTGGGGCGCTTGATGAGGGCGCCGTCGGTCGACGCGACTTCCCCGTTGCGGAGGATCTCGATGTGGGCGTCGCGGATGGCCTGGCCCGGTTCGATGCCGAGTTCCTCGATCAGGCGGGTGCGGAGGTCGCGGTGGACGGCCAGGGCCTCGGCCTGGCGGCCGGTGCGGTGGAGGGCGAGCATGAGCTGGCGGTGGTAGGCCTCGCGCAGGGGGTGTTCGGCGACGAGCGCCGCCAGCTCCGGTACGAGACCGGTGAGGCGGCCGCCGCCGAGGGCGAGCTCGGCGTCGTAACCCCACTCGATCAGGAGCAGCCGCGCCTCCTCCAGGCGCTGCACGAAGGGGTACCCGCCGAGTTCGGTCGGCAGGCCGCTCAGCGGCGTGCCGCGCCACAGCGCGAGCGCCGCCGCGCACGCGCGGAGAACGCCCGCCCAGTCCCGGCGGGCATGCGCGGAGCGCGCCTCGGCGACCCGGGCGTCGAAGACGTGGACGTCCAGCTCGCCCTGGTCGACCCGCAGCAGATATCCGGGCGACACGGCACGCAGCCGTTCGGGGTCGTCGAGGAGCCTGCGCAGCCGGGTGACGTGGTTGTGCAGCGAGGCCTGCGCGGACGCCGGCGGCGCGTCGCCCCACAGCGCGTCCTTGAGCGACTCGACCGAGACGACCCGGCCGGCCTCCAGCAGCAGCGCCGCGAGCAGGGCGCGCACCTTGGGGCTGCCGATCGCCCGCAGGAGATCGCTCTGGGCGGCCTCGGTCTTGTACGAAATACCGGACGGCGCACGGTCGTACAGCACCGGTGGTCCCAGCAGCCCGAACCGCAGCCCGCACCGCCGCATCACGCCGCCACTGCCTTCCCGCGCGGCCGGAACCGGCCGTGCTGCCCGCGGGCTCGCCCGCCGTCCCTGGCGGATTTCCGCCCTGTCCACGGCGATTTCCCGCCGCCCTGCCCCTGCCCGTACGGGCCGGAATCCGCTACGGTTCCGGCTTGTCCGCCCATTCTCCCGACGACTTCGCGCCAACCGCATCGCGACCACCGGGAGAACCGTTGGCCACATGTTAGCGATCCGTTGGTGCGCCCTGATGTGATCAATGCATCGGATCCGGCCCACCGGCGCGCGCATCATGCGCAGCTCGGGGGAGTGTCGCCGTAGGCCTGGTCCGGGGACGCAAGAGGGTCCCGGTCGGCGGAGGTGAACGACCGGGACCCTCGTCCCCCTCTTCTTCCTCGCCCCTCTCGCGCCCTCTCCTCCGCCTCTTCTCCGCGTCTTTTCCGCTTCAGATCACCGGTGGGCGACCCAGCCTGGTCAGCCGCCAGACCGTCCGCCAGCGCATGGGGCGCCGTTCGCCGGCCGATTCGCGCAGACCTTCCACGAACCCGCCGAGCCAGGCCCGCAGCCCGGACGCCGACCGGGTGCGGACCAGGGTGAGCAGCGTCCACACACCGAGGTGGACCGGGATCAGCGCGAGCGGCAGCCGGCGCCGTGCCAGCCAGACCCGGTTGCGGGCGGTGACCCGGTAGTAGATGGCGTGCCGGGCGGGCGAGGTCTTCGGGTGCTGGAGCAGCAGCTCGGGCGCGTAGAGGATCTTCCATCCGGCGTCGGCGGCCCGCCAGGCCAGGTCCGTCTCCTCGTGCGCGAAGAAGAACTCGGCGGGCCAGTCCCCGATCTCCGCCAGCATCGTCATGCGCAGGGCGTGCCCGCCGCCGAGGAACCCGGTCACATAGCCGCCCCGCAGCGGGTCCGCCGCCCCGACCCGGGGGACGTGCCGCTGCTGGGTCTCGCCGTGCTCGTCGGCGATCCGGAAGCCGACGATGCCCAGGCGCGGATCGGCCGCGTACAAGTCCCGTACGCGGCGCAGCACATCGGGTGCCACCAGCAGCCCGTCGTCGTCCAGCTCCACCACGACGTCGACGTCGCCGTACTCCCGGAGCCGGGCGAGGGCGACATTGCGCCCGCCCGGGCAGCCGAGGTTGTCGTCGACGTCGATGGCGGTGACCTCGCCGGGCAGGGACAGCCACCGGCCGAAGTCGGGCAGCCGGCAGCCGTTCCCGACGATCACGATCCGGGCCGGGGCGACATCCTGCTTGGCCACCGACTCCAGCAGGGCGTCGACTTCGGCGGGACGGTTCCCCATGGTCACCACGGCGACCGCGATTCTCGGCTCCACCATGCCCGTCACCCCATCCGGCAGACGGCGGCGTCCGCGTCCCTGCCGCGCGGCGCTCGCCGTTCACCAAGATGTTGCCTCAGGGCACGCGGTTCTCCCGACGCCGGTTCACTTTGCCGCCCTTTTACTGCGGTTTTGTACGGGCTCTCAACGCTTCCGCCACACGGTCACATGGGCTTCGAAGTAGTCGTACTCGCGCGGGTTCTGCCGGAGCACGCCCGCCTGGTCGGCCTCGTCGACGAGGGTGAAGTCCGCCTCCAGGAGCCGCTTCAGGCCCTCCTCGCTGGAGGTGTGGTCCTGGGCGGAGCCCAGCCAGGTGCCCGGGTGGCTGTACTCCGGGTACCAGGACCACGGGCAGGCGATCATCAGCAGCCCGCCGGGACGCAGCAGGTCCGCGCCGGCGGAGAACTGCGCCAGGCAGGCGGCCGGGTCGTCGACCCGGTCCAGCACGTTGGAGAGCAGCACGGCGTCGAACGCGTCGGGCCCGCCCTTCAGCGCGCCCGCGTCACCGACCTCGAACCGCACCTCGGCCCGGCCGTCGGTGGCCGGCAGACGCAGCTCGATGTCCCGGGTGAACGGCCCCAGTTCGGCGACGCTGAAGGTGCCGCCGCCGCTGCGGGTCAGCGTCTGCGCGATCTCGATCGAGCGCGGGCTGATGTCGACACCGATGACGAGGTCCTCGGCCCATTCGCTGAGGGCGTGCGTCACGCCCCCGACGTTGCAGCCGACGTCGAGCACGCGCCGCACCCGGCTCCCGGTCCGCAGCGCGCTGTCCTGGAGCATCCGGGACAGCCGCCGCGGGTATCCGTGGGCGTCGGCGAGGGGATGGCGGGGGCGGTCGAAGACGTCGTCGACAGCGCCGTAGTGCATGAGGAGGTAGCGGGATATCTCCCGCGACTTGTCGTAGGGCAGGCCCGTCTTGTCGTCCCCGAACAACTCGTCGCTCTTCAGGAGGACAGGAGGCATCGTCGTCACGTCAACGCTCCGGTTGGATCGATTGGCTCGTGGGGTGTGGTCGTCGGTGCGGGTCGAAAACTTCGCTCAGTCCCGGGATCGGGGCCGCAGCGTCGGCCGCGCCCTTCGGGCGCCCTGGAGGGCGACCGCCAGT
>NZ_JADDRL010000062.1 GCF_021538895.1 Streptomyces olivochromogenes
GCCGGCTTGTTGGGGGTGTCGGCTTCGGTGCCGCGGTGTCCTGGCATGTTGCAGGAGACCGTGCGGGTGACGATCCGGCCGACGGGAGTGCGTTCGCGGGTGCGGCGGAGGTAGCCGTGGGCTACGAGTTCGCGCAGGGCCGCGGCGATACGGGTCGGGCCCTCGGGAAAGCGGGCGGTGAGGGACTTGATGTCGATGGCGACGCCGGTCGGGAGCGACTGGATGTGGCAGGCCAGTCCGATGGCCAGCAGGGACAGCTCCCGGTGCTGGGTGAGGTGGTTGCCGATCACCGTGAAGTGGGTGGTGTGGCGGACGTTGTCGTGGATGACTCCGCCGGGGTGCGCCTGCGCCTGCGTCTGCCGGTCCCGGTGAGGGTGGTTTTTGCCCGGGATACGGGACTGGGCGTGCGGGGGCGCGCTAGGGTTTTCGTAGTCCATCGGGAAGGGCCTTACTTCCTCGGTGGTCAGGCCCTCGCACTGGGATTGCAGTCCCGGCGGGGGCCGTCGCATGTTTGCGGTTGTGTTGTGTTGCTCGCGCTGAGCGTAGGGCAGGCAACCAGGCCCAAATCCAGCTGAGTTGGGCATATTCACTCGCGGGAGTGAGTTTGCGCGGCGGGCGGGAGGGGTGGGGCTTGGTGGGGTTTCTTTCTCCGTGGGTTTCTTAAAGAAGAGGGCCGGTCGCACCGGAGCGTGGTTCTTCACGTTCCGGTGCGGCGACTCATGGTGTTCGTGTAGTGACTGTCCGGAGTCTGTCCAGTGCTGTCGGGGCTGTCGGCACGGGCGGTGCGGGTAAGGGCCGTTGCGGCGCGGACGTACGACGGAGAGGTGCGGGATGCAGCACGTGAGCGGTGACGGGGAGCGACTCAAGGGCGAGGCGGACGAGCCGGGTTGGGAGGTGGATCCGGACGACGACTGGGGTGTGGCCGTCATCGCCACCGTGGGGCGGCAGTTGAAGCTGCGGCGCGAGGCGAAGGGGATGCGGGCCGCGGAGTTCGGGGTGGCGGTGGGGTATGGGGAGGACCTCGTCTACAAGGTCGAGGGGGGTAAGCGGATTCCTCGGCCTGAGTATCTGGATCAGGCGGATGAGGTGTTGGGGGCGGGCGGGTTGCTCTCGGCGATGAAGGAGGACGTGGCGAGGGTTCGGTATCCGAAGAAGGTTCGGGAACTCGCCAAGTTGGAATCGCAGGCAGTCGAGGTGGGGCTGTACAGCAACCACAACATCCATGGCCTGTTGCAGACCGAGGAGCACATGCGGGCCCTCTTCGACGCGTGGCTTCCTGCCTATTCGGACGAGGAGACGGAGCGCATGGTGGCCGCGCGGCTGGCTCGCCGTTCGATCTTTGAGAGGGCACCCTCACCCACTCTCAGCTTCGTCCAGGAGGAGGTGACGCTCCGACGTCCGGTTGGGGGCAGAATGGTGTGGCGTCGGCAGCTCGAACGGCTGCTGGAACTGGGGCAGTTGCGGAATGTGTCGATCCAGGTGCTGCCGACCGACACTGAGGAACACTTCGGTACAGGTGGGCTGATCGAGGTGCTGAGATTTCCGGACGGCTCTGCGGTGGGGCGATCCGAGGGAGCTTTCAGCGGCCGACCCGTGTCCGATCCGAAGCAGCTCAGGATCCTTGACCTGCGCTATGGCATGATCCGCGCCCAGGCACTCACGCCCCGAGAGTCACGGGCCCTTGTCGAGCAGATGCTGGGAGAAACATGATCGGCACTCGTGCCACCCGGGACACCGCCGCACTGGCGTGGTTCAAGAGCAGCTACAGCAGCAGCGGTGACGGCAATGACTGCATCGAGGTCGCCGCCGCCTCCGGTGCGGTGCATGTCCGCGACTCCAAGAACATAGGGGGGCCGCAGCTCGCGCTCGCGCCGGAGGCGTGGGCGGACTTCGTGAGCTACGCGTCGGGAAGTTGATGCCACGGCGCGTTCGCCCGCGTGAGTGAATTGCTGGGGAGCGCGGGGCCTGCCACACCCCCTGGATGCCAGGGAATCGCGCGCGGAGCCGGTGGGGGTGTGATTGGGTGCGCGCATGAAAATCACCAGACGGCTGGACGCCCCGCAGCGGTGTGCCACCAACAGCAACTGTCCCGCCGTGTTCGCCCTCTCCTCCGGAGACGTGGCGTTCATCGGGCGCGTCGCACACGAACTCCACGACTCGCTGCCGTCCGGCTCGGGAGTGGGCGACGGTGAGCACCTCGTGGTTGTACCGCGAGACGTGCTCATCAGTGCCGGATGGACCCCGCCGGCCGGGTGACTCCTCAGCGCGGCTCGGCCAGATCGTCCGCGCCCGGCCGCGCTGTAAGGTTCAGCAACTGCCGTTGATAAGCCATTTCGGCGGCGTCGTAGAACTGCCGCATCTTTCCGCTGTGCGGTGTGGCGCAGTCGCGGGCGGCACGCGTTCGCTCCCAGAATTCCCGCATCGGGGCGCTGCTGAAGAGATAGTAGAGATTGCTCACCGACGATTCGTCGTCGAGGTAGCCCAGTTCCCAGCACATGCACTGGTGCGAGATGACGAGATTCGCGTACATGAATTGCCGGGTGCGATCCGCGGGGATGTCCGGCTCGTACGGAGGCCAGACGGCCATCAGCAGTGGATCGTCGAATGCCATCTGAAACAGTCGCCTGTGCTGTTCGCGAATCGCGGCTTCGGCGACCCGGCGTGCGGTCTCGTGCTGGTTTTCCGCGACTTCGCGCTGTAATGCCAGTTCCGCACGCTGTGCCTCCAGCACTTCGCGCTGCATCCTGGATTCCTCGCCCTGCTGGTGGAATGTGCGGGCGATATAGATGAGGACGACGACCGATGTGGCAGCGGCGGCGGCTCCGAAGGACTGTCCCGCGTTGCCGGAGGCGGTGGACTGAACTTCGGAGAAGCTCGTCAGGAAAAGTGTGAGCCCCACGGTCGCCGCACAGGAAGCGATCGTGATGGTGACCAGGATCCAAACCTCGCGAGCACGACGAGACCCTGTCATGGCACCCCCGATGGAAGACCCCATTACCAGTGGGTATGTCTTCGATTCACCGGCCTTATTCCCGCGTCATCTGCGGGGAAAACAATGCGCTGGGAGCAGGGAGGGCGCACAGAGGCACGGAGGTCGGCGGGGTGCCGGGGAGAATGATTTCGTCCGGTTTCCCTTGGGCCCGCTGTTGAACGTGGGAAAACAACGGGCCCTTTCACACCGCTTGTGATCGGTTCTGCTCGGGTTGTCGTCAGGGGCGGAGGGGGGCTGGGAGGGGGTCGCCGCGCCGGTTGTAGTGGCTGACGGTGGCCCGGGTCTGGTGCGGGGCTCGCCAGTGATGCTGCTGGAGGTGGTAGGCGTGCCGAGGCCGGTGATCTGTTTGGCGAGTTCGTTGTTCTCCTCGATCTTCCAGCGGACCCCGGCCCTCACGATCGCCTCGGTGACCGGGTCGGTGGCCGGGGCATGGACGAGGAAGTACGCGTACTCGAAGTCGTCGCGACCGCCGGCCAGTTGCTTCTTTTCGGTGCTGCGGCGGATCAGCAGCTGGTGGGCGAAGCCGTCGGCCGGTATCTGTCCGGGCAGGGTGACCTCGAACCACGTCCAGTCGTAGGCTCGCTGTCCCTTGGAGCCCTGGCTGCGGCGTTCCCACTGCTCGCGCACCGTGGCGTAGTGCAGCAGGTCACCGGCCGCTGCGACCTTCGGCAGGCACGGCTTGCCCGGCGGGCCCTGAACCGGCAGCGTGAGCGGCACCGCGAGCACGTAGCGGATCCTCTGCCCGTGCAGCCAGGACCTCAGAGCGGGGTCCTTGCCGTAGTCCGCGTCGGCAGCCACCCAGGAGAACGGCAGCCCACCGGCCACCGCGCCCTGCACCATGGCGATGCCCAGCTGCGGCTTGGTGGCGAAGGCGACCTCGTCGGGGACTCCGGCCGCCCGGCACCGCTCACGATCGCCGGCCCAGGACTGCGGCAGGTACAGACGCCGGTCGTAGAAGGTGTGGCCACTCGCGGCGGCATAGGTGAGCATCACCATGACTTGGCAGTTGCGGACGTCACCGGTCGTCCCGCAGTGCTGGTGGCCGACCCCGACGGACTTGTCACCCTTCTTGATCACCTGGGTGTCGTCCAGCACCAGCGTCGCGCTCGGATACCCCAACTCCCGTGCCGCGTAAGCCTGCACCTCGGCCAGCAGTCCGTCCGCGCTCCAGGACGCCTCGCCCAGAAACTTCTGGATCCGGTGCGGGGTGGCATGCCCGGCTCGCCCTGCCATCGTCCAGCCGTTCTTCCGGCCCAGGTCAGACAGCAGCCCCTCGATCAGCTCGGCGAACACTTCCCGCGGCTCCGGCCGGGCGCACAGATGCCCCAACCCGCCCGTCAGGGCAGCCAGTTCCTCTGCCCACCGCTCAACGTGCTCCACCCTCACATCCATCAGCATGACCGGACAACGGTCAGCACCGATCACCAGTCGCAAGGTAGTACCTGACGGTGTTAGAAAAATCTATCTCTGCCAAATCGCAGCGAGGCCCGGCTAGCGTCACGACTCGTGCGACACCACCGGTGACCAAGTACGAAGACGGACGACGAGATTGATACGAGCCCCTAGCTCAGTGAGCCTCTTTCATCCTGTCTCGGTGGGGTGAAATGGCTGCTCAGCAGGGGTGGAAGTTAGCAAGTAGCCAGACAGGACATCGCCATGGACAAAAAGATCCGCCTTATTCCCGTTTCCGAAAAAGACCTCGGGCTCCTCGACATCCTGTTCAACGCCAGCCCGGAATCCGACGAGGCATTCGACTGGTTCGGTTTTTCCGATCCCATGGCCAAGCGCAGGCGCTGGTCGGAGAATGGCCTGCTCACCGCCGATTCAGGCACACTCACGGTCGTGAGCGGCCAGGAGGCACTGGGAACAGTCTCCTGGCGGCCCGTCCCTTACGGGCCGCTCAACCGCGGCTGGAACATCGGCATAGGTCTCCGCCACGAAGTTCGCGGTCAGGGCATCGGCACACAGGCCCAGGCATTGCTCGCCCGGTACCTCTTCGCCCATACCGAGGTAAACCGCGTCGACGCGCACACGAATGTGAAAAACATTGCCGAGCAACGTGCCCTGGAGAAGGCTGGCTTTACGCGTGAAGGCGTGTTGAGGGGCGCCCAGTTCCGCAATGGTCGTTACCACGACATGGTCGTATACGGAATCCTCCGCAGCGAAGTCACTCTCGACTGAACCTCTTTCATCCTGAATAGTCGCAGGTCAGTAGTATCGGGCGAAGGCTCGTTCGCCGGGGGCTCGTAGTCGGGCATGGTCGCGGTTGAACTGCTCGTAGTGCTCGGGCTGTTCGCTGTGGTGGTAGTAGGGGGTGCGGACGGTGGCGCCGGCTCCCTGGTAGGCGCGGCCGACCAGGATGAGGATCTGCCGGGTCAGGCAGGCTTGGACGATGCCGTGGGCGCGGGCGGAGGTCAGGTCGTGGGTGCGGCCGGGCGTCGTGCGTGAGAACCACAGCGGTGTGCCGTCCGGGGCTGCGATGACCTGGACGTTCATGCCGTGCTTGCGATGCTTCATCGAGTAGTACGGCTCGTCCGACTTGATGCGGTCGGTAGGGATGAGGGTGCAGACCAGCCCATTTCACCCGCCAGCACAGGATGAAAGAGGCTCACTGACAGGCGGCCGCATACGGCAGCGTGAAGAACCGCCGATCCGAGGTCTGCCCTGCAGCCAAAGCTCAGGCCGATTAGTTTCCACAACGGCCATCGACGAACTTTGTTCTGAGTCTTTAACGAACCCGGGACTCCTATCTATATGAAAGAGCCCATCATGGCCATACATGTCGTTATCGGCGCCGGTTCCATCGGCACGAATGTCGCTCGCCTGCTCGCCGACCGCGGTGAAAGCGTCCGCATTGTCACGCGCAGCGGCTCGGGCCCGGAGTATCCGCAGGTCGAACGGGTCGCTGCGGATGCTTCCGACCCGGGCCGCTTGACCGAGCTGTCTCGCGGCGCAAAGGTAATCTACCACTGTGCGAACCCGCCTTCCTACACAATGTGGGAACGGCTGTTGCCGCCCATACAGAATGCGGTCATCGCAGCCGCGAAAGCAAACAGGGCCGTGCTGGCAATTACTGGCAGCATGTACGCTTACGGCCCGCAGCCTGGCGGTATGATGAACGAATACACCCCCATGGCCGCCACTGGGTCTAAAGGCCGTCTCCGTAAACGGCTGTGGGAGCAGGCCCTTAACGCCGGAATCCGCACTGTGGAGGTTCGCGGGTCCGACTACATCGGCAGGGACTCGAATGGCCTGTATTCCATAATCATTGAGCCGGCAATGAAGACGGGCCGCGCAGCCTGGGTGCCTGCCGATCTAGACGCGCCACATACCTTCACCTTCAACGGAGACATGGCTCAGGCCCTGGTCGCACTTGGAAATGATGAGCGTGCGTGGGGTCAGGCGTGGCATGTGCCGTCGCCACCGGCCATCAGCATCCGTGAACTGGCGCGGCGCTACGCCGCCGCTGCAGGCCGGCTACCGGTCAAGCTGATCCCGATGCCACGCGCGGCAATGCGCACAGCTGGGCTTTTCGTGCCGAAAGCCCGTGAAATGGCCGAAATGGACTATCAGTGGTACTCGCCGTTCCTCATGGACGCCTCAAAAACAGCTGACGCCTTCGGCCTCACCGCCACCGATCTAGACATCATTATCAATAATCAGGTGAGCGCGGCCGCGGCTTGATCCCGCCTCCCGATTTCGACAGCAAGCAGCGATTCCTGCCCTGCGCTTCGTCATGACACGTCCGGCGAATCGGTCCTTATCGCATTTGAGTCAATCCGGCGATGGGGCCCACCATCTGGGCTGTGTCGTGAAAGGTATCCCTCTTCGGCAGTGAGAAACAACGACAGGAGTAGCCATGATCTACCACATCAACCGCGCGAAGGCTAAGGCCGAAGTCACCCCCGAGCAAATCGAGGCCGCCTTGGAAAGTTGGCGCAACCAAGGACGGTCCAACCCGGCCGTGAAGTCTTTCATGGTTGGCCGCGATCTCGGCGGGGACTTCGACTACAGCTGTGTCTTCGTCGTTGAGGACCTCGACGGCCTCTACCAGTACCTGACCCACCCCGCGACTATCGGGACTGACCATCTGGGACTGGCGCTGCTCGAACGCCTCGACATCTTCGACATCAGCGACGACGACGACCCTGACCTGTACGCGAAAATCGAAGAACTGCACCGCCGCCGCAGCGCCCTGAACCCGGAGATTCCCGGCATGCTTTCGGACGTCCCAGACTTTCGCGGCGCCGGCGCGAACGACTAATCAGCACGTCACGACCGGCAAGTATACGCAGCAATGCACCCGGCACCTGCCGGTCGTGACGCAATCACCCCTCGATAACTTTTACGCTAGTTATGGCACCGGCTCAGTGAGGACCTGGCCAGACATTCCGATGCGGCCAGCCCAGGATCGAATGACACGCAATCCTTGAGAAGGAGTAGTTCTGTGCATCTAATTGACGCGGTAGGTCGCCTTTGTGACGCCATCAATTCGCATTCGGCGCAACGAGTCGCCGACTGCTTCACTGTCGACTACGCGGCGGAGGTGCCGCACCGTCCTGCAGAAAATTTTACTGGGCGGGAGCATGTGCTGATGAACTGGTCCTTGATATTTACCCGAGTGCCCGATCTGCAAGCAAGAGTTCTGCGGACAGCGGTTTCGGGGTCCGAGGTATGGTCCGAATGGGAAATGAGTGGAACTTCTATCGAGGGACTACCCGCTCTCTTGGTCGGACCTGTAGTAATGACCGTCCGTGACGGTCGGATAAGTTGGACTCGTTTCTATGTGAGTCCGGTCCCGCCCGTCTCATCCTAAGGTAACTAATCAGGTCAGTTGATCGTGGGTACCCACAGTCGGCCGGATGCCAATTGGACGAGCGCGTCGAGTAGATTGATGCCGTGTTTGGTGGCGGTGGCGAGGAACGCAGATGGCAGAAGTGTTCCGCGCCGGGCAGGGTCCGCATGCCACCGGGGATCTTCTGGCGGACTTTGACCTGACCGAGCGCATCGACATCCTGGCCCGCAACCGTCACGCGATCGCCGACTACCTGGCCGAGCTCCAAAAGCGCGCGGAGTGAGCCGCCGCGAGCTGTGATTTCCCCTGCGTTTGAGACGGGGGTGAAGCGGGCGATGGTGTGGTGCCGGTCCGCTCGGTCGCCATTTTCCGTTCGACAACAACGCCGCCGAACGGGAAGGATCGCGCGGATTGCCTGCGTCGACAGGCCCGCGTTGAGCAGTTCTCGGATCTGCTGGACGCGGCCCAGGGCTGCTTCGCTGTAGTCGCGGCAGTTGTTGGGCCCGCGGGTCGAGGTGATCAAGCTCTTTGCCTCGTAGAACCGCACCTGTCGCGGAGACGCGCCACGTGGTGGACCTGTGGGGTGGCCATCGCGACGCGGCACGCACACAGCCCTGGCAGCGCGGCACTCACCGCCATCCACCGAGCCCTGGGTGCCGACTGAGTGCGCGGCGGCATCCGGCGAAGATGCGACCCGGACCACAAGAGAAACGATGCAGTTTCGATCACTGCCCGCGCCGATAATCCGCTTCCCGTTGGGAGAACGCCCACCATGACCTCCGTACTCATTGTCAATGAGCAGTCATTGCAGCGCCGCGGACTGCGCATGCTCCTGGCGGAGGAGCCCGACCTGACTGTCGTCGGCGAGGCCTCGAGCGGGGCCGAGGCGGTCCGCATGAGCGCCGCACTGTGCCCCGACGTCGTGGTGATGGACAGCCACATTTCCGACTCGGACGGCACCGAGACCATCCGCCGCATCACACGGCCTCCCACCCTCCCCCGGACCCCCGAACTCTCCAGAACGCAAGGGAACCGCCCACGCGTGCTGATCCTGACCCCCGCCAGCCACGAGCAGCGCGCCTACGCCGCCCTGCGCGCCGGTGCCGGTGGATTCCTTCTCCACGACGCCACCCCCGGCGAACTGCCCGCGGCCATCCGTGTCGTGGCCGCCGGAGACGCCGTCATCACCCCCGGCCTGACCCGCGCTCTCATCGACACCGTCCGACAGTTGCAACCCGCGCTCCCTGCCGTGCGGGAAGTCGGGATCGGCACGCTCACCGAGCGGGAGCGTGTCGTGCTCACCGCCGTCGCCTCCGGCTGGTCCAACGCCGAGATCGCTGCGCGGCTGTCCATCGCCACGACCACCGTCAAGGCCCACGTCAGCAACATCCTCGCCAAGATCGGTGCCCGCGCCCGTGTCCAGGCGGTGGTCTTCGCCTACGAATCGGGCCTGGTGCGGCCGGCCGCCTGAACACCCCGAAGCCCTGCCGCGGCCTCCAGCTGGTCGACCGCTGTGGGAGACCACCTCCGACCTGAAGATCGCCGAGCAGGTGAACCGCCTGGTCCGACTGTCACGCCAGGCCGGGGACCTGGTGGTGTCGGTGCTGCACTCCGAGGCCCTGCCGCTGCTCAACGACGGCGCCTCGGTGATCGTGAACGGGGAGCCCGCCACGCGCGACGTCGTGCACGCCGACCGCCTCGCCCCGCGCATCCACGACAGAGCGCTCTTCGCCATGGACCTCATCGCCCGCCACCCACACGGACGAGCTGCTGTCCAGCATGCAGTGCATGGTGCGGACCCTCGCCGCCGTCGGCGAGGGTCCGGCCCGAGCGCTGGTCGGCCGGACCCGAAGCGAGGGCATGAAGCTGACGGGTGCGGTGGTCTGCCGCAGCAGATGACCCAGCGAGTGCTGGAGTCCGCTGTGGAGGGCGAGATCACCGGCCACCTCGGTTGTGACCAGGTGGGAGGTCCGGGAGCGCGGTGGGCACGCCATCTCATGCGAACGGATCGGTCAGGCGCTCGCAGGTCTGCGGATTGCTTGCCCGATTGCGAAGCGCCTTTCCCCGTGAAGGCAGGTGACGACAGCAGGTGCCCCCAGATACGGGGCGAGCGGCATACAGCCCTTTCCCGGCCCGCCTGTGGTCCGACCCGCTCAGCGCCCCGGTGAGTTCACTCAGTTCAAACGGCTCCGTATCGCCCGAAGCACGCCTCGACCGCCCAGCGGCGGCCGGCCCCCGGTGCTGCCGGCCGGGCCACTGCCAGGAGGCGGACTTCGGCCCTCGCCCAGTTGTGGACGCGCGGGCCGTGCGCGCCGTTGCCGCACGAGCGGCGCTTCTGACGCCACCGCCCGGACGCGCGTCACATCTGGACGGCGCCTCACACCGCCCCGGCTTCAACGGCGCCCGCGCTCCCCGGGATTCGCCGGTGGATGTCCGCGAGCATGTTGCGCATCGCAAGATGGAAGAGCTCAGCCTCGTGGTCCCCGAGGAACGAGCTGTGTCCGAACACCTCGAGGACGACCATGCCGTGCATGCGCCCCCATGCCTCCATGAGCAGGGCGATCGCGGGCGGCGGGAGGACTCCCGGCCCGTCCGGGGGCAGCTGATCCAGGTAGGCCCGGAACTGGGGCGAGAGCGGGGGCATGTCGGCCGCCGCGAGCTGCTCCAGGCTGAAGCCGCCAAAGAGCTCACGCTGGAAGATCGTGCTCATCCGGCGGGCGGCAATGGTGGAGGCGCCGTCGGCCGGGGCCGCGTAGCCCCGCAGCGGTGTCCCGAACAGGAGCTTGAACCGCTCGGGGTGGGCGATGGCCCAGCCCCGGTAGCCCTCGGCCGCGTCCAGCAGACGCGACACGAACGGCCGGTCCGCCGCCGAGTCCGCCGCAGTGCCCCCAGCGCCCGCAGCCGAGTCGGCCGTCGAGTCGACGGCGGCCTGGACGGCGGCGAACAGGTCCTCGTACCCCTTGGTGACGAGCATCGTGACGAGGGCATGTCGGTTGGGGAAGTAGTGGTAGAGCGCCTGCACGGTCATGCCGAGGCTGCGCGCGACGGCTCGCAGGGACAGCCCCTCAGGACCGTGCTCGGTGATGTGCAGTTCGGCGGCGTCCAGGATCTCCCGCATCGCTGTGGCCCGCCGCCGCTCCCGCAGCGTGGGCGGAGCAGATGACGCGGATCGAGCGGCCGGGGTGGAGGGAGCAGACGGCGCGGACGGAGCCGGCGGGGCGGCGGTCTTCGGCCGTTCGGGTACGGGCATGGGCCCACCCTACGGTGCACCTCTGGCACCTGAACATAAACCGAGCACTGTCAGGTAAATCTCGCACTGCCAACTTCCCCAGGGCCTCCCCTAGCGTCGTCGCGTCCCCGCAGACACATTGACCGCAAGGAGATTTGGCGTGTTCGAACGCATAGCCGAGCTGGCGATCCGCCGGGCCCGGCTGGTACTCATCGTCGCCGTCGTGGCGACAGCTCTCATGGGTGCCCTCGGTAGCGGCGCATTCACCAAGCTGCTGGGCGGCGGTTTCGATGACCCGGCTTCCCAGTCCACCCGGGCACGCGATCTCATCGACAAGAAATTCGGCGGCGAGACCAACCTCGTGCTGCTGGTCCGCGCCGGCGACGGCCGGGTCGACACCCCGTCTGCCGAGCAGAACGGCAAGGCACTGGTCGCGAGTCTGAAGAAGGAGAAGACGCTCGCGAACGTCGTCTCGTACTGGGACACGCGGAGCGCCCAACTCCTGTCCAAGGACGGCCGCGAGGCCATGGTCCTCGCCCACGTCAAGGGTGACCCGACCCAGCAGCAGAAGAACGCCACGAGCCTGCTCGACGATTACGACGGCACGTACAACAAAGCCCTCACGGTACGGGCCGGTGGGGTAGCCGCCGTCGGCAACGACATGTCGACGCAGGTGGTCGAGGATCTTGAACTGGCCGAGCTGATCGCGATCCCGCTGACCCTCATCCTGCTGCTGTTCGTTTTCGGCAGCGTGGTCGCCGCGCTGCTGCCGCTGGCCATCGCCGTCATCGCCATCCTGGGCTCGTTCGCCGAACTGTCCCTGCTCGCCGACGTCACCAGCGTCTCGAACACGGCGACCAACCTCACCACGGCTCTCGGCCTGGGACTGGGCATCGACTACGGCCTGTTGATGATCAGCCGGTTCAGGGAACAGCTCGCGACCGGCGCGAGCGTGGAGGACGCCGTCCGCCGGACGGTGCACACCGCCGGCCGCACCGTCGCGTTCTCCGCCTCCACCGTGGCCGCCGCACTCGCGGCGCTTCTCGTCTTCCCGCAGTATTTCCTGCGCTCGTTCGGCTTCGCCGGGGTCGGCGTCGTCGCCATCGCGGCCGTCAGCGCGCTGTTCGTCATGCCGCCGCTGCTCGTCGTCCTGGGGCACCGGGTCAACAAGGGGCAGATGCCCTGGGCGAAGACCGCGAACGTCACCACGCGCGTCTCCATATGGGCGCGGCTGGCGCGTACCGTCATGCGGCGGCCCGCGCTCACCGCGCTGCCCGTCCTCGCGGTCCTGCTGGTGGCGGCGAGCCCGCTGCTCGGCATCACCTTCGGCACCCCGGACGAACGCGTGCTGCCCAAGGACGCCGAGAGCCGCCAGGTCTCCGCGACGCTCCAGAAGAACTTCAACGGCAACGACAACGCCGCCCTCCAGATCGTCATCGGCCAGAACGTCGGCCAGAACGTGGACAAAGCCCCGTTGGAGAAGTACGCCGATCAACTGTCCCAGCTCAAGGGCGTGGTACGGGTCGAGACCAGCACCGGAACCTACACCCACGGGCAGGAATCGGCGGCCGGTCCCGGCAGCACCAACCTCAGCCGCCCCGACGGCCAACGGATCAGCGTCGTCAGCTCCTTGACACCGAAGTCCGACGCGGCACAGAGCCTGGTCGGCGACGTACGGGCGCTCACCCCGCCCCCCGGCACCCACCCGCTGGTGGGCGGCATCGACGCCGAACTGGTCGACGCCAAGCACTCCATCAGCGGTCAACTCCCGCTCGCCATCGGCCTGGTCGTCCTGACCACGTTCGTCCTGCTCTTCCTGTTCACCGGCAGTATCGTGCAGCCGCTGCGCGCCCTGGCCCTGAACGCGATCACCCTGGTGGCGACGCTCGGCATCATGACCTGGATCTTCCAGGAAGGCCATCTCTCCTCCCTGCTCGGCTTCACGGCGCAGCCGATGGAGATGTCGATGACCGTGCTGATGTTCTGCATCGTCTTCGGACTGTCGATGGACTACGAGGTGTTCGTCACCAGCCGGATCAAGGAACTCCACGACCAGGGCGACGACACCGAGTCCGCCGTCACCAACGGCCTCGGGCACACCGGGCGCATCGTCACCGCCGCCGCCTGCCTGCTCGCGGTGAGCTTCTTCGCCTTCGGTACGTCCAAGCTCAGCTTCATGCAGATGTTCGGCCTGGGCAGCGGGCTGGCCATCCTCATCGACGCCGTCGCCATCCGCGGTGTGCTCGTCCCGGCCGCGATGCGCCTGCTCGGCGGCTCGGCCTGGTACGCGCCCGGCTTCCTGCGCAGGTTCCACAGCCGGTTCGGCCTCAGCGAAAGCGCGCCCGAGCCCGCTGCCGAGCCCGAACCCGCAGTTTCACGGGGTTGACTCCGGCCCACAGCGTCCTGCCCGGCGCGGAGTCCGGCCGGGGTGACACCGCCCAGCGGGCCGCGAGCCTGCTGACGAGGCAGCGCCCCCGGCCGTTCTCGGAGTGCGGATGATCCAGGGCGCACGGCTCCGGCGGGGCGGGCGGCAGCAGCCGCCTGCCCCGCCGGTCCGTCAAGCGAGGACGACGCCGCAGGCGCTCATCAGCGCAGCTGAACGGGGGGCGCCCAAGCGGGGTCGCGGCCGGTGAAAGCGACCAGCCGGTCCAGAGGTGGTGCGCTTGCGTCGATGGCGATTTCGGGGCCGAAGGGCATGCCGGGGCCACGGTATTCCGGCTGGATCACGCCTTCGAGCACGGTGAGGGCATGCTGGCAGGTTTGCGCGTCCGGGTTCCATCGCTGGCCGGTCGCACGGGCCAGGTCCCAGCCGTGGCCGAGCGTTTCGATCAAAAGCAGGTCGATGACGACGGAGCCCGGATAGGCGCCGCCCAGCAGCGGAACGTTCACGGTAGCTGTCGCCAGGCCGTCGGCCAGGGCCGATCGGATCGTGGTGGTGAGGTGCGCGATCACGGCACTCGGGTGGTCGGGGCCCGTGAACGCGGACGGGTCGGGCCGGTCACTGCCGGACGGGTCAGTGAAGGCAGCGTCGAAGTAGGTGAGCCAGCCCAGCAGGTGGCGGCGCAACGTGCTCACGTCGAAGTCTTCGCACGGTGTGGGGAGCTTGTCCTGCTCAGGAGTGATGCCGGGGAACTGGCGAGCCAGGTCCTCGAGTACCGGAAAGATCATGGAACTACTTTCTCTGATAGGTAACTATATCGAGTATAGGTTACTGTCAACGATCAATGATCGGGCAGGGTCTACAGTCATAGGGGTGGTGACACAAGAGGCCGGACGGCGGGCCGAGTACGCGGCTGCGACCCGTCAAGCGATCCTGCTGGCGGCGCGGGCACTGTTCGTCGAACGGGGCTATTTCGACACCCGGGTGCAGGACATCGCCCGTGCAGCGCGGGTAGCGGCGCCCACCGTCTACGCAGCGGTCGGAGGCAAGAGCGGTGTGCTACGCACACTCATCGAGGACGGGGTGCGCGCCGCTGAGGCCGGCGGCATCTACGAGCGGATCGCTGCGCAAACCGACCCCGGCGCGCTGCTGCGCATGCTCGTGGACGGCACTCGAAGCGAGTTCGAGCTCTGGTCGCCGATCATGCGTCAGGCGATCGCCGCCGCACCCCAGGACGCCGGGATCCGGGAGACCGTCGGTGCGGCGCACGACAGCCTGCGCCGCGGATTGCGGGCCACTGCGGCCCGGCTCGCGGAACTGGGCGCACTGCGCGCCGGAGTCACCGTCGACGAGGCTGCGGACGTGCTCTGGTACTTCCTCGGCAACGCCTCCTACTTCACACTGACCGACGACTGCCACTGGCCGCTCGACCGCTCCGCCGACTGGCTGCACCGATGCCTCACCGCCGCGCTGCTCGGCACGTAAGGAAGTAGCCGGCCAGTTCCGCACGCTGTCGTGGACGCGGCGGCCGCGCGATGTGCAGCCGCCGAAAACGGCCGGCGCCTCGGCCGTAGATCTCCTTCGACCCGACTCGGCTGACGACCTGCGTCGAAATCCCCGACGGCCCGCTGCCGCCCCTCCGCCAGGCTGACGTACGCCCGGTCACACCGGCGCAACGCCGAGGAACGGTCGACAGGCGTACGGCGCATTCCATGCCCGACGATCGCGGTGCCGGATCACTGCGGCGGAGCACTTTGCGGGCTGGCCGGCGTCGTCAGTCACAGGCGGCATGCTCCGGTGTCGCGCGAAGGGTGTTTGCCACCGTCTGACAGGCGAGCCGCGCCACGGCCCGTAGCTCCGTGTCCGAGGCGCCGGCGCGGCTGAGGACGGCCAGCGACTGATTGACTGCGACGATGAACGTGGCCAGCTCGTCCGCCAGTTCCTCAGGGGCGGCCGAGGGACCCGTCAGGGCTGTGCGCACTCGCCGGCGCTGGGTGTCGAGCAGAGTGCGCACGTGAGCGCTGTTGTCCCCCTTGAGTATCGGCGCCTGCGCGGCGGATTGGGCGATGAGGCACCCCGCAGGGACAGACGGATCGGCGATGCGCGCGAGGACGACGTCGAAAAATGCCTCGATGGCGCGTACCGGGTCGCCGGCATGGGTGGTGAGGGCCTGCTCGTATCGAGTGCCGTAGGTCGAGGCGTAGCGGTCGAGGCACTGGCGAAAGAGCGCGTCCTTGCCGCCGAAGGTGCCGTAGAGGGAGCCGCGACCGAGACCGGTGGCAGACCCCAGGACGTCCAGCGAGGCGTCCGTGTACCCGCGTTCCCAGAACACGCGCATCGCCTGGTCCAGAGCCGTGTCAACGTCGAACTGCTTGCGGCCTGACATGTTCCCTCCTGCGTCCCCTCATGATCCTACACACCTGCTGTACCGATCGATCCAAGATTCCTTGACCGATCGTTCCAAGATGGTTAACGTGAAGGCACTCGTACCCGAAGTTGGAAGGTGCCGCCGTGATCGGTGAGAGGGCACGCGAGGTTTCGGCCAAGGCCCTCACGCCCGAAGGGAGGCTCGCGGGCGCGGACCGGATTGTGGCTCGTAGCTGCGGTGTACGCCCTGGTCTGGGTGGACGCTGCCGATTCCGCTGTACGCGCTCTGGGCGCCGCGAATGGGCTTCGGACCGTTCACCACGCCGCTGGTGTTCGCCGTCTACGCGTTGGGAACGGTGCTGGCGTTGATGATGTTCGCGTCCCTGTCCGACCATACGGGGCGTCGCCCGCTCCTGGTCGGCGCCCTGGCCGCCGCGACTGCGAGCACCGCCTTGGTTTTGATTGCATGCGACGTCGGAACGTTGCTGGTGGCGCGGTTCCTGTGCGGATTGGCCACCGGTGTGTTCGCCGCAACCGCTACCGCAGCACTCAATGAGCTGGCCGCAGAACCTCGCGCACGGCGAACGTCGATCGTGTCCACTGCCGCGAGCATGCGCGGACTGGGGCTGGGCACCGTCACGGCGGGTCTGTTCGCCCAGTACGGCGCGGACCCCACGCGCCTGGTGTTCTGGGCGTATCTGGGCACCCGGGCACTGGCGTTTCCCGCCCTCCCGTCGTCCCGGAGACCGTTGCCGTTCGGCGTCGCCCCGTCTTGTCCATGCGCCGACCGACCCTGCCCGACCGGCGGGCAGATCGGCCGGAATTTCTGGGCGCCGCCACGGCCGTCCTGGCCGCCTTCGCCGTCAGCGGATTGTTCTCCTCGCTGGTGCCCTCATTTCTGCGCGAACAACTGCACGTCCACAACCTCGCCGCGATCGGCGCAGAGCTGCGCTGCTGTTCCTCATCGCCCTGATCGCCCAAGTGGCCGCCCCCGGGCGCTGGCTGCGCGATGGCCGGCTTTCGATGGCTCTCCTTGTCGCGGGCATCGCGGTCTTCCAAACCGGGCTGTGGGTACGGCCGCTGCCGCTATTCGTGATCGACCCCCTGCTGGCGGGCACCGGCGTCGGCCTGGGCGGATCTGCTGTCGACGATTTCCTCGCCGCATATGCCAGCACGATCGTGCCCACCCTGGCCCTGGGGCTGCTTGACCAGATCCTCGGCCAGGACATCGCGACCTCGCTGCTGTCTGTCGCCGTGGCCGTCACGACGCTCGCCACGGCCCGAAGGCGACCCGCAGCACCGCACTTACTGCATCCACGAAAGGAACAATCATGAGCCGGTCCACGATCGACCTGCCCCCACCCGACGGCCCTGGCTCCGTGTCGCAGGCACCGAAGCTCGCGGCCCGATTCAGCGATACGTTCACGAGCCGTTACATCGACACCGGCGAACTGCGCCTGCACGCGGTCATCGGCGGTGAAGGACCCGCCCTGCTGCTGCTGGCCGGCTGGCCCCAGACCTGGTACGCCTGGCGCCTTCTCATGCCCGCGCTGGCCAAAGACTTCCAGGTCGTCGCGGTCGACCCACGTGGCGTCGGACTGTCCGACAAGCCCTGCGACGGGTACGACACCGGCACCCTCGCCGACGACCTCGCCGCGCTGATGACCGCGCTGGGACACCAACGATTCGCCATGGTCGGCCACGATGTCGGAATGTGGACCGGCTATGCCCTGGCCGCGGATCACCCCGACCGGCTCGATCGTCTGGCCGTCGCCGAAGCCGCGATCCCAGGCATGTCCCCGTCACCACCTCTGTTCGGAAGTGCGGATTCCAACGACCGACTCTGGCACTTCGGCTTCAACCGGCTCAGCGAGATCAATGAACGACTGGTCAAGGGGCGTGAACACCTCTACTTCGGGCACCAGTTCGCGACCAAAGCCACGAAGAAGCTGCCCGACTACGCCGTCAAGCACTACGTCGACATCCTCGCGGCTGACCCGGACGCCCTGCGTGCCAGCTTCGAGTTCTACCGCGCGCTCGACACGACCATCGCGCAGAACCAGCGGCGCAAGTCACGACCGCTCACCCTCCCCGTCCTGACGATTGCAGGAGCGGACAACTCGGGCGAAATGGTCGGCAACACCATGAGGCTCGCGGCCGACGACGTGCAAAGCCTCATCATTCCCGAGTGCGGCCACTACCCGCCGGAAGAGGCACCGGAAGCGATGCTGGCCGCCCTCACCACGTTTCTGGCCCCATACCGGGATAACCCGAACAATTCCCCGGCAATGTCGCGGTAGAAGGGCTCCACATACACAGCCACCCCGGAAGAGCAGCTTCAACCCGCGCCGTCTTGCCGTCCCTCTGCGTTCGACCGGGCGGCGTTCGGTCTGACCGTGACGCTCGCCGAACTCCTGGGCACGCAGGGGCTTCGTCGTGGACTGCGCGGAACCCCTTGGGCGCCCTTCGATACGGCGCGCACCTCGATGATCTTCCGGTGAGCTGTTCGTCAGCCCTGCACCAGACCCGGGCCACCGTCAGCCACTACAACCGGCGCGGCGACCCCCTCCCAGCCCCCCTCCGCCCCTGGGACAACCCGAGCAGAACCGATCACAACCTCAAGATCTGAGGCTGTAGTACTCGCCTACTCGCCGCCGAAGCGCTCCTTGTACGTCTCCAGGTCCTCGTCCGTGAGCTTGGCGAACAGGACCGGCGGGACCGTGAAGGGGGTGCCGGCCGGGACCGAGGAGAGGGACTTCGCCTCGTCCGCCGAGACCCATACGGCCGAGTCGTCCTTCAGGTCGAACGCCGCGCGCATCGTGGCCGCCGAGCTCGGGATGAGGGGCTCCGAGACCACCGCGTACAGGTGGATCAGGTTCATCGCCGTGCGCAGGGTGAGGGCCGCGCCGTCCTTGTCGGTCTTGATCTCCAGCCAGGGGGCCTTCTCCTCCAGGTAGGAGTTGCCGGCCGACCACAGGGCGCGCAGCGCGGCCGCGGCCTTGCGGAACTGGAGGGCCTCCATGTGCTCCTCGTACTCCGCGAGGAGACGCGCGATCTCCTCGCCGAGCTTCGCCTCCGCCTCGCCCGGCTCGCCGCCCGCGGGGACGTCGTCGCCGAAGCGCTTGCGGGAGAAGGACAGGACGCGGTTGACGAAGTTGCCGAGGGTGTCGGCGAGGTCCTTGTTGACCGTGGCGGTGAAGTGCTCCCACGTGAAGGACGAGTCGTCGGACTCCGGGGCGTTGGCGATGAGGAAGTAGCGCCAGTAGTCGGCCGGGAGGATCTCCAGGGCCTGGTCGGTGAAGACGCCCCGCTTCTGCGACGTGGAGAACTTTCCGCCGTAGTACGTCAGCCAGTTGAAGGCCTTGACGAAGTCGACCTTCTTCCACGGCTCGCGCACGCCCAGCTCGGTGGCCGGGAACATCACCGTGTGGAACGGGACGTTGTCCTTCGCCATGAACTGCGTGTAGCGGACGTCGGTGTCGACGTCGTACCACCACGACTTCCAGTCGCGGTTCTCCGGGTCCTGGTCGGACCACTCCTTCGTCGCGCCGAGGTACTCGATCGGGGCGTCGAACCAGACGTAGAAGACCTTGCCCTCGGCGGCCAGCTCCGGCCAGGTGTCGGCCGGGACCGGGACGCCCCAGTCCAGGTCACGGGTGATCGCGCGGTCGTGCAGGCCCTCGGTCAGCCACTTGTGGGCGATGGAGGACGCCAGCTGCGGCCAGTCGTTGTCGTGCCGGGCGACCCACTCCATGACCTCGTGCTGCAGCTTCGACTGGAGCAGGAAGAGGTGCTTGGTCTCGCGGACCTCCAGGTCGGTGGAGCCGGAGATCGCCGAGCGCGGGTTGATCAGGTCGGTGGGGTCGAGCACCCGGGTGCAGTTCTCGCACTGGTCGCCGCGGGCCTTGTCGTAGCCGCAGTGGGGGCAGGTGCCCTCGACGTAGCGGTCCGGGAGGAAGCGGCCGTCGGCGGGCGAGTAGACCTGGCGGATCGCGCGCTCTTCGATGAAGCCGTTCTCGTTCAGCTTGCGGGCGAAGTGCTGCGTGATGTCGCGGTTCTCGGCGCTGGAGCTGCGGCCGAAGTAGTCGAAGGCCAGCGCGAAGCCGTCGTAGACCGCCTTCTGGGCATCGTGCGCCTGGGCGCAGAACTCGGCGACCGACAGGCCCGCCTCGTTCGCGGCCAGCTCGGCGGGGGTGCCGTGCTCGTCCGTCGCGCAGATGTAGAGGACGTCGTGGCCGCGCTGGCGGAGGTACCGGGAGTACACGTCCGCCGGGAGCATGGACCCCACCATGTTGCCCAGGTGCTTGATCCCGTTGATGTACGGAAGGGCGCTGGTGATGAGGTGTCGAGCCATCGGGGGCTGCTCCCAGGTCGCGGTCGCTGTGTGTACGAACCTTGAAATCGTAGCCGACATGTGTATGCCGCCCGCCTCCCGTTTTACGGGGTGAGAAGCGGGCGGCATCGGTGTGCCTGCGGAGGATTACGGAGGGCTACGCCGGGTTACGGGCGCCAGTTCGCCAGGATGCCGTCGTAGAGCTCGATGTCCGTGAGCTCGCGCGGGGTCGGGCCCGCGTGGAAGAACGACGTGTTCTCGGTCTTCAGTTTGCGGAGGTAGTCGAAGGCCTTGTTGTCGTGCTCGCCGAAGGCGACGAACGAGAAGTGGACGGAGGGGTGGTTCTTCGCGGCGTCCGTGAGGGACTGGGTGGCCGGGGTCTTGGCGTCGGGGGCGCCGTCCGTCTGGAAGACGACGAAGGCCGGGGCCTTGGCGTCGTGCTCCTTCGTGTGGTGGGTGAGTACGGCTTCGACGGCGGCGTGGTAGCTGGTACGGCCCATGCGGCCGAGGCCGGCGTGGACCTCGTCGATCTTGTTCTCGTGGGCGGTGACGGTGAGGTCGGTGGTGCCGTCGACCTCGGTGGAGAAGAAGACGACGTGGACCGTGGCCTCGGGGTCGAGGTGGGTGGCGAGGGCGAGGGTCTGCTCGGCGAGGGCCTGGGCGGAGCCGTCCTTGTAGTACGGGCGCATGGAGGCGGAGCGGTCGAGGACCAGGTAGACGTTGGCCCGGGCGCCGGTGAGGGTGTGGTTCTCAAGGGCGGTTCGAGCGGCGTTGTGGGCGGTGGTGAGGGTCGGCGCGAGGACGGTGCCCTCGGCTTCGGCGGCCGTCGGCTCGGCTTCGCCTTCGACTGATGCCGCTTCGGCCTCGGCCTCGGCCTCGGCCTCGGCTTCGGCGACCTTCGGCTCGGCTTCGCCATCGCCCGAAGCGTTCCCACCCGCACCACCCGTGCGGGTCTCGTCGTCGAGTGCGGGTGGCCCCTGTGGGGCGTCCTCGCCATCGGCGGCCGCGGGCTCGTCCGCCTCGGCGGTCACCACGGCCTCCGGCGTGACCTCCGCCGGCTCCGCCACTGCTTCGACCTCAGCCGCCTGCTCAGGCTCCGCCTGAACCACCGCTTCGGCCTCGACCTCGGGCTCAGCCTCGGCCACCACGACAGGCTGGGGCTCCGGCTCGGCAACGGGCTCCGGCACGACCTCCGCCACCGGCGTCGGCTCGGCCTCGGCGACGACGGGCTCCGGCTCGGCCTCCGCGACGGTCTCCGCCTCCGGCTCGGCGACGGGTTCGGCCTCTGCCACCGGTTCGGGCTCGGCCACCACGACGACGGGCTCCGGCTTGGCCTCAGCCTCCGGCTCGGCCACCGGCTCCGCCTCGGCGACCGGCTCCGGGTCGGCCTCCGCGACGGTCTCCGGCTCAGCCGCCGGCTCCGTCTCGGCCACCGCGACCGGCTCCGCATCGGCCTCGGCTTCCGCCTCAGCCACGGGCTCCGTCTCGGCCACCGGCTCTGCCTCGGTGACCGGCTCTGCCTCGGCCTCAGCCACAGGCTCCGTCTCAGCCGCCGGCTCCGCCTCCGCCTCAGCGACAGGCTCCGCCTCCGCGACGGTCTCCGCCTCGGCCACAGGCTCGGCCTCGGCGTCAGCCACCGGCCCCGCCTCAGCCGCCGGCTCCGTGAGTGCGTCCCCCGGCTCCGTCGGCCTTGGGACCGTTACGTTGTTGAAAGCCGCCGAGACCAGTTCGTGCTCGTTGGACGTGGCGGAGCGGGGCTCGGGGACCGACGGGGTCGACCGGGTCGACCGGGTCGTCGGGGTGTCGTTTCCCTGCGAAGGAACTTGCTCCGCACCCTCTGCTTCGGCGGTCCGCTGCTTGCGTGACCGGCCGAATGCGTTCCGCAGGAGAGTGAGAATGCCCATGTGCGCAACCCTTCGCGTGAGTTGATGCCCGTAGATCCCTGGCCAGGACGGACACGTAAGGTTAGCGGCCCCAGGTAGCGATCTTGGGGAGGGTCCCGTACCGCGGTACGTGCCGCTCCGCTCTCGGGGGTTCACTCACCGTTCATTCGGCGGCTGTGCGCCCGCACATACGTCCCCCTACCGTCACGGTCACACCAAGTGCACGCAAGGGGAGAGTAAAGTGCGCAAGCTGCTGCCGCTCATCGGAACTCCGTCCAACTCGCATCCGGGCGGCCGCTCCGCCATGACCTGTCGTTTCCGGTGTGGTGACGCCTGCTTCCACGAGGTTCCCAACACCAGCTCCAACGAGTACGTCGGCGACGTCATCGCCGGCGCCCTCAGCCGCCGGGCCGCCCTGCGCACCGCCGCCGTGGTCACCGTGGCCGCCGCGGCCGGCGGCGTGAGCGTCGCCGGTGCCCGACCGGCCGCCGCCGCGGCTGCCGAGGGCCTCGCCTCGACCTCTTCGACGTTCGGTGGTCGTGGTGCCCGCGGGCTGCGGTTCGAACCCGTCGCGCCGAACACCACCGACGCCGTCGTCGTCCCCGAGGGCTACCGGCAGAACGTCGTCGTCCGCTGGGGCGAGCCCATCCTGCCCGGCGCGCCCGCCTTCGACCCGGAGAACCAGACCGCCGCCGCCCAGGCCGGTCAGTTCGGTTACAACAACGACTTCCTGGCGCTGCTCCCGCTGCCCGGCGAGCGCCACCGCCAGCTGCTCGTGGCCAACCACGAGTACACCGACGAGGTGCTGATGTTCCGGGGCTACGACCCCGCGAACCCCACCCGTCAGCAGGTCGAGGTCGCCTGGGCCGCCCACGGGCTGGGTGCCGTCGTGGTGGAGGAGGACCGCAAGACCGGTGCGCTGACCGCCGTGAAGCGGCACCACCTCAACCGGCGCGTCACCGCCACCACCGAGTTCCGGGTCACCGGCCCCGCCGCCGGGTCCGCGCTGCTGAAGACCTCCGCCGACCCGACCGGCACCAAGGTCCTCGGCACCCTCAACAACTGCTCCGGCGGCACCACCCCGTGGGGCACCACGCTGCACGGCGAGGAGAACTTCAACCAGTACTTCGCCTACGGCAGCAGCGCCACGGACAAGCGGTACGGCATCGGCACCGGGGCCACCGAGCGCAAGTGGGAGCGTTTCGACAAGCGCTTCGACCTGGCGCAGGAGCCCAACGAGGTGCACCGGTTCGGGTACGTCGTCGAGTTCGACCCGTACGACCCGACCTCCACGCCGCGCAAGCACACCGCTCTCGGCCGGTTCAAGCACGAGGCCGCCACGGTCCGGCTCACCGAGGACGGCCGTCCGGTCGTGTACTCCGGCGACGACGAGCGGTTCGACTACTTCTACAAATTCGTCGGCAGCAAGCGGATGCGCCACGGCAGCAGCCGCTCCGTGCGCGAGCACAACCTCTCGCTGCTCGACGAGGGCACGCTGTACGTCGCCAAGCTGACCGGTGACTCGCCGGCCGGCGAGATCGACGGCACCGGCAAGCTGCCCGCCGACGGCGAGTTCGACGGCGGCGGCACCTGGATCCCGCTGGCCACCGCCACCGCCGACGGCGCCGTCTCGCACGTGGACGGGATGAGCGCGGAGGAGGTCTTCGTGTTCACGCGCCTGGCCGGCGACAAGGTGGGCGCCACGAAGATGGACCGGCCCGAGGACATCCAGCCCTCGCCGCGCACCGGCAAGGTGTACGTCGTCCTCACCAACAACAGCAACCGCGGCAAGGCCGGGTTCGCGGCCGCCGACGAGGCCAACCCGCGCAACAGCAACAAGCACGGGCACATCCTGGAGCTCACCGAGCACTGCAACCGGGCCGACGCGAAGAGCTTCGGGTGGTCCCTGTTCCTGGTCGCCGGTGACCCGACCGACCCCGCCACCTACTTCGCCGGCTTCCCCAAGGACCGGGTCAGCCCGATCTCCTGCCCGGACAACGTGGCCTTCGACCCGCACGGCAACCTGTGGATCTCCACGGACGGCAACCAGCTCGGCTCGCACGACGGCCTGTTCGGTGTCGCCACGCGCGGCGACCGGCGCGGTGAGCTCAAGCAGTTCCTGACCGTGCCGACCGGCGCCGAGACCTGCGGCCCGATCGTCCAGGAGCGCCGCGTCCTCGTCGCGGTCCAGCACCCGGGCGAGATCGACGGCGCCTCGGTGGAGAAGCCGGCGAGCACCTGGCCGGACGGCCCGGGGAAGATCGTCCGCCCGGCCGTCGTCGCCGTGTGGCGCGCGGACGGCGAGGACATCGGGGCCTGAGGCCCCCGCGCGTCAGCGCGGTGACGCGATCGCCCTGGCCGCCGCCACCTCCTGGCGCAGCGGTTCCAGGACGCTGTCCGCCGGACCGGTCAGGTCCGTGCGGACGGCGACGAGCGTCTCCGCCTGACGCACCCCCTCGGACAACTCCCGCAGCTGCCGGGAGACTTGGGTGATCTCCGCCGAGGACGGCGGCTCGGCTCCGTGTTTCACAC
Organism: Streptomyces olivochromogenes; assembly: GCF_021538895.1. Lineage (GTDB taxonomy): Bacteria > Actinomycetota > Actinomycetes > Streptomycetales > Streptomycetaceae > Streptomyces > Streptomyces olivochromogenes_A. The sequence continues at coordinate 24,512 of NZ_JADDRL010000062.1, forward strand.
GGACGCGGGCCGCCGTCGTCGCGTCGACGATGCGTTCCACGGCGACGACCAGCGGCCACCAGGCCGCGGCCCGCTGGCCGGTGGGCGGCGGCTCGGTCAGCGCGCGCTGGAACTCCGTACGGACGACGGAGAGGTCGCGGTACAGACGGCGGCGCATCCGGGCGCGGGCGGCGGGATCCGCGGCGCTCCCGAAGGCGCACTCGACGTAGCGCGCGGTGTCCGCCACCGCGTCCGCGAGGCGGTCGCCGACGCGGGTGTGCCAGCTCTCCGGCCACAGCAGATAGCCCGCGATCAGCGCGATCGCGCAGCCCATGAGCGAGTCGACCAGGCGCGGCAGCAGGAGCCCGGTGCCCTGGTGGTTCAGGATGTCCGACAGCAGCAGGATCACCGGGGTGATCGCCGCCGTCTGGTAGCCGTAGCCGCGCGGGGTGAACGCCGGGATCAGGGGCGCGAGGATCATCATCGTCGGTACGTCCCACCAGCCCCGCGGTACCTCCGCGAGCACCGCCGCCGCGACCACGAGCCCGGCGACCGTGCCCAGCGAGCGCAGCAGCGCCCGGGAGAAGACCGAGCCGAAGTCGGGCTTGAGGACGAAGGTGATGGTCAGGGCGACCCAGTAGGAGCGCGGGACCGGGATGATCGAGACCAGCACCTGGGCGAGGCCGATGCACAGGGCCAGCCGCAGGCCGTAGCGCCAGGAGTTGGCGGAGAGCGTGACGTTGCGGGCGGCCCGGGCGGTGCGGATGCTCAGGGAGGCCGGGCTGCCCAGGCGGTCGTCGATGCCGCGCGGGTCGACGTCGGGGACGGCCACCACGTCGGCGGCGTGCCGCAGGGCGTGGTCGACGGCCCGGCCGGTCTCGGTGGTGGGGGCCGGCAGGGCGAGCCCTATGGGGCCGGTGTAGCCGGTGCCGACGGCGCGGGCGAGGTTCCGTACGGCCTCGGGAACCTCGGGTGCCAGTGGCTGTCCGGCGAGGTGGACCGCCGGTGCCGCCTCCACGACCGGGGTGATCGCGTTCAACTGGGCGAGCAGCCGGGTCAGTTCGGGGCTGCGGCCGTGGTGCCGGGCGCGGTGGGCCAGGATGAGGTCGTAGGACTGGTTCAGGGACTGGGTGACGTCGTAGCGGACCTCGTCGTACCGGCCCGGGTCCCCGCAGGCGGCGAGCAGGTCGGCCACCGTGCGGTAGGCGGTCGCGACCGAGGCCCGCTCCGGCACCCCGGACCGCAGCGGCCAGGCGAGCAGCGCGAGCAGCAGGACGAGCAGGGCGCCGCCGCAGGTCAGCGCCGGGGCCAGCCACCAGGGGCCGGGGAGCGGAAGTCCCGCGCCGATCACCGCGTCGAGCAGCAGCACCAGGCCCGATACGGAGGCCACCGCGCCGATCGTCGAGATCATCCCGGAGACCAGCGCGACGGCGGTGACGACGGCGACGGTGACCCAGCCGTGGCCGTAGAAGAGGGCGCCGAGGGTGATGCCGACGGCGCCGAAGAGCTGGGGGACCGCGATGTTGAGGAGCCGCATGCGGTAGGCGTCGGCGGTGTCGCTGATGACGCCGGACAGCGCGCCCATGGAGGCGAGGGCGCCGTAGGCGGGCCGTCCCGCCGCGAGTCCGACGGCCAGGGGCAGTGCCATGGAGATCGAGGCGCGGGCCATGGCGGGCCAGTTGAGCGGGGCCCGTTGGGGTCGCAGGTTCCGCACCAGCCAGTCGGGAGGGGTCAGGCCGATGGGGAACTCGCGGGACATGCGCCCATTATGACCGGGGCGGTCGCCTTGCTTCGGGTCATCTCCGCTGGTGGAGCGTGAGGTCGACGAGCAGCGCGCGATGGTCGGTCGAGGCCAGGCGCAGGAACCGGGCGTCGCCCGCGGAGAAGTCCCGGGAGACCAGGACGTGGTCGATCTGGGCGCCGATGACCCCGGCGGTGCGGGCGGGCCAGCTGGGGGTGCGGTCGTGCCCGGCGAGGCGGGCGGCGTCGTGCAGTCCGGTGTCGAGGATGCGGCGGAAGGCCGCGTGGTCCTGGGAGGCGTTGAAGTCGCCGGCCAGGACGGTCGGGGTCCGCCGGTCGGCGGCGCCGAAGTCGCGCAGCCTGCCCAGCTCCCGGCGCCAGAGGCCGACCTGTCCGGGCAGCGGGGGCATGGGGTGGGCGAGCTGCAGGCGCACGTTGTGGCCGCGTACGTCGGCCACGGCACCGGGCATGCCCATGGTGCCGGGGACGCCGTCGGTGCCGCGCAGGGGGTAGCGGCTGAGCAGCATCGAGCCCGCCGAGCCGCCCGCGACGACCTCGCGCCGGTGCGGGTAGGTGTCGCCGAAGTCCCGCTGCAGCGTGGCCTGGCAGGTGTACTCGCACTCCTCGACGAACACCACGTCCGGCTTCCACCGGCGGATCTCGGGGACCAGGGAGCCGGTCCCGTGCCCGAACTCGACGTTCGAGGTCAGTACGCGCAGTTCGGCGAGGGGCGTGCCGTCGGGCTCGGTGCTGTCGCCGTACGGCTCGATGAACCAGGCCAGCAGGGCGAGGGCCACAACCCCCCACACCAGCCCGGTCCACCAGCGTGCGAGCAGCGAGAACAGCAGGGCCGCGCCGGTGGGGACCAGCAGCCACGGCAGGAAGGCGAGCAGCTGCGGTACGGGGGTGATCCCGTCGGTGCCGGCGGTCCGGCAGCCGACGACCACGCTCACGCCGGCGAGCAGCAGTGCGGCGCACCAGGCGGCGAGTGGGCGTCCGGCCCCCCGGCGGCTACCGTCCCCCGGTTCCCCGCTCGGCCCGGACGGCCTCGTCCCCGTACCCCGGACGGGCTGGTAGGTCACGTGCACGAGCGTACAGAACCGGGATGTACCGGGTCAGCCACGCGCTCAGCGCCACCACCAGGCCGACCCCCACCAGCAGCCAGGAGACCGTGCGCAGATCGGCCGTGAGGGCGTCGTAGACGGCGCCGGCGGCCGGGTGCGGGACGTCGGCGGGGAGGTCGGCGAGGGTGAGGCTGCGGCCGACCGCCAGGGCGGCGGCGAGCAGGGCGCCGCCCAGGGCGGTGCCGAGGGCGGTCGCGGTGACGGCGCGGCGGCGGCGGACGGCGAGGGCGATCCCGGTGACGGCGAAGACGACGGCCGCGACGGGGAGCCAGAAGCCGGCGACTTCGAGCACGTGGAAACCCTTCCGGAGGGGGGCCAGTTCGCCCGCCGGGAGCAGGGCGACCGCGGTGTGCTCGACCGGGATGCGGGCGGCGAGCGGCACGTGGTCCCGCGTGAGTTGGCGTTTGACCTGGGCGGTGACGGGAGCGAGGTCGACGGTCACGGCGCTCTCGGCGCCGTCGCGTTCGTCGCGCAGGGCGCGCATCAGTGCGTCGTGGGCCGCCCGGTTGCCCTCGTCCCAGGCCAGCCGGAAGGCCCGGGTCTGGGTGAAGGACCGCACCGCGTCGCGCACGAAGGGGACGACACTGCCCCGTATCGGGCGGACGTCGTGGACCTTGTGGTCGACCTCGCGCATGATGCCGGCCCCGAGGGCGTCCGCGACGGCGTCCCGCACGTCGGGGTCGCCGGCCAGCGGCGCCATCGTCGTGACGTAGCGGCCGGTGTCGGCGAGCCCGTACGCCGCCCAGGCCGCCAGTGCGCCGAACGGCACGAGGAGGCAGGAGAGGGCGAGCAGCGCCGCCGACAGGGCGCTCCTGAGGCGTGGGGGCACTCTTCCAGGCAAGGCTCTGGGGGTGCGAGGGGCGAGCGGTACGACTCCGTCCGGGTGCAAATGTCAAGCCGAACGGGTGGTACCCGGGGCTCTCCCCCTGCGGAACTGGAGCTTCCGCTCTCCGGTGGAGCGTTCACCCGAACGGGTGTTTCCTGGTGCTGGGGTGATTCCTGGTGCTGGGGAGAAGGAGATTCATCATGCGCACCACTGTGGCCCTGCGGACCCTGGCCGCGGCCCTTCTCACCGGCGGCACCCTCGCCGCCGCCGTACCGGCGGCGGTCGCCGGCGCGCACGCCGACGTCGCGGCGCCCGTCGGTCCGGTCCCGGCCGTCGTCGTCTCCCACGACCCGGCCCCGGTGCGGGCCGCGCCCACCGGGTACTCCGCGCTCGTCGACCGGGTCTGGCCGGGGACCCATGTGAGCGTGGCGTGCGAGACCGAGGGACAGACCGTCCACGGCAGCAGGATCTGGTTCCAGCTGTCCGGCGGCCGCGGCTGGGTGAGCGCCCACTACGTCGACGCCGGCCACCAGTGGGTGCCGGCCTGCGGTGACACGACCTACTCGGTCACCTCGACGCCGCCGAGCACGAGCGGATGACTCGGCGGCCGGTGAGGGGAACAGGGGAGCGTGTGGGCCCCGGCCGTGATGCCGGGGCCCACACGCACGCTCCGGATCAGCGGATGCGGTGCCCCGTCCCGTCCTCATGCGTGTAGTAGTGGTAGAACGCCACGATGCCCACGGGGATGGCGAACGCCAGGGCCAGGACCGTGGACGCCAGCACGGAGTGGCCGCGGCCGCTCAGGCTGAACAGGAAGCCGATCGTGATGCCCGTGAAGGAGGCCCACAGCACCGCGTGCAGTTCGCGCGGCAGCCGCGGGGCCAGCGCCTGCGCTCCGAGGTACAGGGCGATGAAGACGATCGTGGTCACGAAGCCGAACAGCACGTTCATGCCGGTGATCGGCCCGCCGTAGCGGACGTTGGCGGCGGCCCAGTACCCGTAGACGAGGCCGAGCGCCACCGGCACCGCCCACCGTGCGATCGCGTGGGTCCGCTCGCTGAACAAACGAGGGGGACCGCCGTACCGGGTCACCGCACCGGTCGCGGGAGCCGCATGAGCCATGAGAGCACTCCTCTCGCCTCGCCCCCGCCTTCCAGAGCACACCTGGGGGGACGCCCTGGCAAGTCGGCGGACGAGATCGGTTCGGGAGCCGTTCGGGTGCCCGGATGCGGCCCCCGCCATGCCGTGTTTGGCTGAGGTGCGTGATCGATGACGCACTGCTGCGGCGGCAGGCTCTGCTGCGGATCCGGGGGCACAGTGTCGCGTGGGTCGCGCCGCTGCTGCTGCTCGTGCTGATCGCGGTCATCGACTTCAACACCAGCGAAAAGTTCCGGATCATCTCCTGGATCGTGCTGGTGCCCGGTATCGCCGCCGCGATCTGCGGGGTGTGGACCACGGCCCTGTTCGCGGTCGTCTCGGTCGTCTCCTACATCGTCATGGACAGCACCTGGCCCAGCGAGTACCAGGCGGGCCTGCCCGACTTCATCCTCGTCGCCCTCGGCGGCGTCCTGGCCACGCTGGCCTGCGCGATCCGGGTGCGCGGCGAGGAGCGCATGCTGCACATGCGGGACATCGCCGAGACCACCCGCCGTACCGTGCTGCGCCCGCTGCCGCCGCGCTGGGCCGGTCTGGAGCACGCGGCCGTGTACCTCTCCGCGGACACCGAGGCCCGCGTCGGCGGCGACTTCTACGACATCCAGTCGAGCCCGCACGGCACCCGGGTGCTCGTCGGCGACGTGCAGGGCAAGGGCCTGGGCGCGGTGGAGGCCGCGGCCGCGCTGCTCGGCACCTTCCGGGAGGCCGGGTACCACGAGCCGGACCTCGCGACCGTCGCCGCCCGCCTGGAGATCCGCATGCTGCGCCACCGCCGGCACACCACCGCGCTCGGCCGGGACGACGGCGACCGGTTCGCCACCGCCGTCCTGATCGGCATCCCGGGGGACGGCTCCGACACGGTCGACATCGTCAACTTCGGCCACGAACCCCCGCTCGCGGTCGGCCCCGACGGCGTACGCCCCCTGCCGCCCGGCGGCGGCCTCCCCCTCGGCATGGGCGACCTGGCCGAGGACAGCGCGCCGCCGCCCCTGACCCGGTTCCCGCTCGCCCGTGCCGAGACCCTGCTGATGACCACGGACGGCGTGACGGAGGCCCGGGACGGCAACGGGGTGTACTACGCCCTCGACGACGAGGTCGCCCGCGCCGTCGCCGCCGATCCGCGCGCCGCCGTGCCGCGCCGGCTGGTCCGCCTCGTCCGCGACGGCGTCCTGCGGCACAGCGGCGGTCATCTCGGCGACGACACAACGATCTTCGCGATCCGGCGGCTCGAAGAGGGCGCGGAAGAAGGCGGTTTGGGTTCCTGACGCCCACCTTTGCAGCCGCAGCGGTTACGGTGCTGCTCTGACCGATCAACGGGATCGACGACAGCGCAACCGACCCCAGGGGGACCGATGCCCGGAACCGTGCTGCTGCTCGCGGCCTCGCCCATGGGCCGGGGGCGCCTGGTGGACGCGGCTTCGGTGCTTCCCGTCCTCGCGGCCGTCGCGCCCGCCGTGCTGTCCGGCACGGACACCGCCAACGTGGTCGAACTCGCCGACCCCCTGGAGCCGCAGGCCGTCCTCACCCGGCTGCGCGCCGCCGCGGCCGCCCCCGGCCCGCTGACCGTCTTCGTCACCGGCCAGCTCCAGCTCGACCGCCGCCAGCACCTGCCGCACCTGGCCCTGGCCCGCACCACGCCGGCCTCCGTCCGCTACACGGGCTTCCCCTGGCACTGGTTCCGCGAGGAGCTGCGGCTGCGTCCCAGCGGCGCGACGACCCTCGTCGTCGACCTGCACGCGGACCCCGAGACCTGGGAGCAGCTGCGGTCCCAGCCGCTCGACTCCGGCCGCGGGAACGCCGTTCACGGTCGCATCGCCCCACCGCCGTCCCGCCGCGGCGTCGCCCAGCCGTCGTACATGAAGGCGGTGGCGACGCTGCTGCGCAGCGGGCACCGGCCGCCGCTGGAGCAACTGCACCAGCAGGTGCTCGCCCGGCTCGGTGCACAGGCGGCGACGAACATCCTGCTGACCGCGCAGGCACCGCAGAGCGGCGACCCGCACGCCGTGATCGCCGCCGCCGTCAAGGCCGGGCGGCACACGGAGGCCGACGCGCTGGCCGCGCAGTGGGAGCGGACCGCCGTACGGGCGCACGGGCCGGGCTCCGAGGACGCCCTGCACTGGGCCGAAGTCCGCGCGGATCTCGCGATGTTCGCGGGCGACCCGGTGCGCAGCTGCCGTACCTGGCTGACGGTCGCCACCGCCCGGCTGGCCGCCGGGCAGGCGCCTCACGCGCCCGCCGTGGAGTCGGCCGTGGACCGCGCGCACCACCAGTGGGGGCGCATCGACGACACAGCGCGGGCCCGTGAACTCGGGCCCGCGCTGGCGGAGTTGAGGCTCAGGGTGCCGGGGCGGAAGCAGGGTGCGCTGGACCATGTCCAGCAGCACCTGCGACAGCTCCAGACCCAGGGCTGAGCGAGCGGGGCCCGAGCGGCCCCGGCGGCCTCAGCCGGTGAAGGTGAAGTACTTCCACCCGCCGTGCGTCGTGGAGTTCACGGAGTCACCGGAGTTGCCCTTGAGGTACGTGGCCCGCACCCGGAAACGCCAGCCGGTGTCGTGGGTGCCGCCCAGTTCCACCCTGGAGACGCCGTCGGAGCCGAGCGGGAAGTACTGCGAGCCGCCGTCGTACCAGGTGCCCTGGTAGTAGACCTGGAACTCCAGGCGCTGCGCGCGGTTCGGGTAGTACGTCATCGTGGTCGTGAACAGCGGGTTCTTCGCCTTGTGGAAGAAGTAGTACGTGTGGCCCCACGTGCTCCGCGTCTTGTACTGCCGGCTGACCGACGTGGACACCTTCACCTGGGTGCCGACCGTGCTGGACGCCGACCGCGGCTGGTAGCGGGCGTCGCCCGCGAACTTCGCGGTGACCTTGGTGTTGCGCCTCAGGTCGACGGTGACGGACAGGTTGCCGTCGGCGTTGACCCGGCCGGACTTCACCAGCTTGTTGGGCTTGTCCGGGCCCGCCGGGTCGGCCCAGATCTCCACCGTGCGGTTCTTGTAGGTGCTCCCCAGGTGGGCCGTGAACTTCACGTCCTTGCCGTAGGAGTACACCTTGCCGTTGTTGTTGACCGACAGCCCCGGCCTGGCGCGGGAGACGTCGACGGTGTCGCTCGCGGAGCCCGCGGCGTGGGCGGCGTCACCGGCGTAGTTCACCGTGTACTTGACCTTGCCGCCGGCCGGCGGGGTGTCCGTGAAGGAGTACGTGCCGTCGGCCCGGACGGTCACCGCGGGCAGGGACTTGCCGCGCGGGGAGTCCAGGTCGGTCCGCGTGACCGTGAGCTTCATCCCGGCCGCGAGCGCGACCCTGGAGGTGACCTTGCCCTTGACGGTGAGCTTCTTGGCGCGCGGGGCCGTGGACGGGGCGTTCACCGTGACGGTGGTGACCGCCTTGGTGGGGCCGGCGAGGACGCGCAGGGAGTAAGCGCCGTCGCTGTTGTACGACACCGCGAACAGGCGCGAGGCGTCCGGCGCCCAGGCCAGGGCGGAGTCGGCGAGCCGGTCGGTGGTCCGGAAGTCGTACTCCCGCACGGAGGTGTGGGCGCCCGGCTTGAAGACGTAGATGTCCGGCTCGTACGGGCCGTCGATGCCCGCCGCGACCGAGCCGTCCGGGGCGATGTCCACCGCGTTGGCGTAGGCGTCGGAGGGGTACTCCCCGTCCGGTGCCAGGTCGGAGGTGCGGTAGGCGGTGTGGTGGGTCGGCCCCGGGCTGGCCAGGACGACGTCCTTGCCGTCGGGGGTGAGCGTCAGGTCCTTCATGCCGCCGCCGTCCGCGTCCCGCAGTGCGGTGCGGGTGGGCGTGCCCGAGGAGACGTCGTAGGCGGCCAGGTGCTGCGGGGTCCGGCCCGGCTGACCCGCGACGAGGGTGTTCCCGGAGGCGTCCACCATCGGGGCGGCGGTCCAGGCCTCGTCGGGGAAGAAGGACGCCGGCTGCCCCGGGGCGGCCAGGTCGATCGAGCCGATGCCGCCCTGGTCCGCGCCGGGCGCGTAGCCGAACCACAGCTTGCCGCCCGCCTCGGCCAGGTACTTCGGGCTGTACGGCAGGTCGATGTGCCCGACCTCGGTCGCGGAGGCCGTGGCGATGCTGACGACCGCCGGGGGGCCGCCCGCGGAGACGGCCGCGTAGACGGTGTCGGAGTCGGCCGACAGTTCGAGGTCGGTGACCCCCTTCAGCGAGGTCAGCTGCTTGACGACCTGGCCGGCGTAGTCGGTGACGACGATCTTGCCGTTGTCCGGGTCGCTGATGAAGACCCGCTGGTGCTCGCCGTCCACCACGACGTCGCCGACCGACTTGACCGGCAGGGCGGTGGTGGTGTCGGCGAACGCCGGAGTGGCGGTGAGGGCCGCCGAGCTGATGAGGACCGCCAGGGTGGTGGCAGCCGTGAGAGTGCGCTTACGCACGCTGATTCGAACCCCCCGGATCGAATGTAGGCATGGGGTGCCACGGGCACGGCTGTTGTGTGTGTCCCCTGTGTGCCGTGTGTGGCGGGTGAGTGAAGTCGGTGAAGACGATGCAGACTATGTCGCTGACACTAGGTCATGCCACTGACAAAAGAGCCAGCGCCCCCGAGACGAGGGTCCGCACTCCCGGTGCGACCGTGGACAGGTCGGGCGCGAAGCGGGGGCTGTGGTTGCTCGGTACCGACGCGAACTTCTCCGGGAAGCCGTCGCCGGGCGCCTGCTCCCACACGTCGGCGGGCGTGGTCGTCACGAACCAGTAGGAGTACGGGATCGAGCCCAGCGCCAGCACCGGGAAGTCCTCGCTGCCCATCGCAGGGCCCGGGTCGAACACCGTCGCCGCGCCGAACACCTCGCCGTGCACGGCGGCGACGAGACCGTCGGTCCCGGAGTCGTTGACCGTCACCGGGAAGGTGGTGCCGACGGTCACCTCCGGCTCGCGCGGGCAGCCGGCGGCCAGGCACTCGCCCCGCGCGACGCGCCGGATCGCGGCGAGCATCCGCTGCCGCACCTCCTCCGACTGCGTGCGCAGGTTGACGGCGATCCGGGCCTCGGACGGGATGATGTTGTGCCGGGTGCCTGCCTCGATACGGCCCACCGTGAGCACGGCGGACTCCTTGGCGGCGATCTCGCGGGAGACGACGGTCTGCAGCCGGGTGACCAGGTAGGCGGCGGTCACCACCGGGTCCACGGTCGACTCGGGACGCGAGCCGTGCCCGCCCCGCCCGTGCACGACGATGTCGACGTCCGTCGAGGCGGACATGATCAGGCCCGGGATGTGCGGGTAGAACCCGGCGGGCCCCGGAGCCGCGTGCTGTCCCAGCAGCACGTCGGGGCGCCCGAACCGCTCGTACAGTCCGTCCTCGACCATGTTCCGGGCGCCCTGCCCGGCCTCCTCCGCGGGCTGTCCGACCGCCAGCAGCGTGCCGGACCAGGTGTCCCGTCCGTCGGCCAGCGCGCGGGCCGCGCCCGCCAGCCAGGTCACGTGCAGGTCGTGCCCGCAGGCGTGCATCACGCCGTCCGTCCGGGAGGCGTACGGCAGCCCGGTCTCCTCCCGCACCGGCAGCGCGTCCATGTCGGCGCGCAGCAGCACGGTCGGGCCGTCCCCGTTGCGCAGCACCCCGGCGACACCGGTGCCGCCGATCCCCTCGGTCGTCTCGAACCCGGCGTCCCCCAGCCGGCCGGCGAGCTTCCCGGCGGTGCGGTGCTCGCGCAGCGACAGCTCGGGGTGCCGGTGCAGATCGCGGTAGAAGTCCTCCAGGTCCGGGACCGGGAGGCCGGCGGTGAGGTCCAGCGCGGTACGAGCGGCGGCAGAGGTCACGGGCCCAGCGTAGAGGCCGCCCGCCGGGCTCGGGCCGGGCCGGGCGAACTGCCCGGCACCGGGCCGCTCACCAGCGGTGCGTGGCGTGCTGGGCCGTGGGGGCGGCCGGTCTGTCCTGGACCGCGCGGGCCGGGCCCGCGTTCGCCGCCGTGATCAGGGCGGCCACGGCTATCAGGGCGGCGGTCAGGCCTCTGACCGCCGGCGTTCCGCCGATCGCGGGACGTCGGAAGTGGGAGAGTGCGGTGGGGCGTGCGGATGTGCGTCCGAGCACGGCGACCTCGCAACAACAGCGACGTATTAAGCATGCTTAATGCGCCGTTTAACCTAGGGGCAGTCGGTGCCGAACGGCAAGGGGTCCAGGGGGAGTTGGGGGCAGTCCGGAATGCAGGAGCGGGACGATCCGGAGACCGTCGGGCGACGGGTGCAGCAGCTGCGGACGCAACGGGGTCTGACCCAGCGCCAGTTGGCCGAGCCCGCCTATACGCCCGCCTACATCTCCACCCTGGAGGCGGGACGGGTACGGGCCTCCGACGACGCTTTGCGGCACATCGCCGGACGGCTCGGCGTCGCCTTCGAGGAACTGGCCGTGGGACGGCCCGCGCACCTCGCCACCGATCTGCGGCTGCGGCTGACCGAGGCCCAGCGCACCCTGGCCACCGGCGCCGCCGAGGAGGCGGCCGGGCAGTACGCCGCGCTGTTCGCGGAGGCGGAGCGGTACGGGCTGATGTGCGAGCAGGCCACCGCCCTGCTCGGGCTCGGCGAGTGCGCCCTCGACACCGGTGATCTGGTGGAGGCGCGGGGGTACTTCGAGCGGGCCGAGGAACGGACGGCCGGGGAGCCGCTGCCGATGCGGGTGCCCGCCCTGCGGGGCCGCGCCGTCTCCCACTACCTCGCCGGTGAACTCCGCTACGCCGTCTACCTGCTGGAGTCGGCCCTGGACGAGCTGAACCGGAGCGGGCTGCACGATCCCGACGCGCTGCTTCTCCTGTACGCCAGCGTCATCGGGCCCTACATGGACATGGGCGCCCCCGCGCGGGCGGCGAAGGCCGCCGAGTTCGCCCTGGCCCTCGCCCCGCAGGTCGGCGACCCGGCGCTGGTCGCCCGTATGCACCGCTCCGTCGCCCGCACCCTGCTCGCCGAGGGCCGGGTCGCCGAGGCCGACGCCTCGCTGGCCAAGGCGGCCGAGCTGTACCGCCAGCTGCAACTGCGCACCGAGCTCGCCAACTGCCACTGGATGCGCGGCTACGTCTACGCCCAGGACGGCGAACTGGAGCGCGCCGAGGCCGAGTTGCGGGAGGCGCTGGCCATGCTGTCGGCCACCCGCGCCGCCCTGTACCGCAGCCAGGCCGCCGTGGAGCTCGCCGACGTCCTGCACCGGCGGGGCAAGTCGGCGGAGGCGGCCGCGCTGCTGGAGGAGGTCCTGGCGGACCTTTCGCCCGAGCGGGGCGCCCTGCACGCGGCCGCCGCGCACCGGCTGCTCGGCATCATCGCCGAGGACGGCCGGGACACCGAGGCCGCCGAGGAGCACTACGTACGGGCGCTGAGCCTGCTGGAGCGGGCCGGCGCGGCCGGGGACCTGGCCGACCTGTGCCGGCTGCTCGGTGACCTGCTGCGCCGCACCGGCCGGGTGGAGGCCGCCCTGGACGCCTACCGCACCGGCCTCGGCCACCGCACGGCCCCGGGCACCACGACCCTGGGACCCGCGCCCGCACAACCCCCTCTGTGACGGCAGGACCGTTTCGGCGCCGGTGCGGCGGGTAGTCGGAAAGCCCCAGGGCGGGAGCCTGCGCCAGGGCTTCCACGACCACGCATGCACCGGTGCTGAAGGAGGCGGTGGACATGCAACGGGTCGCCGAAGCCATCGCCGAACGGCTGCGGGGTGTGCCGTCCCGGGACGTGCCCGCGCGGCTGTGCGGCCTCGCGGTGGAGCTGCTGCCCGTCGTCGGAGCGAGCGTCTCGCTGTGCGGCTGGGGACTGCCCCTGCGGGTCGGGGCGAGCGACGCCGTGGCGGCCGGCCTGGCGGAGACACAGGCCACGCTGGGCGACGGGCCGTGCGTGTCCGCCGTCCATCGCTGCGTGCCCGTGCTCGCCCGGGACCTCACCGCGGGCCGGGACGCGCGCCGCTGGCCGGTGTTCGCCCAGCAGGCGACCGCCGCCGGGGTACGGGCCGCCTACTCGATCCCGCTGGGCAGCGGGACGGTGTGCCTGGGCACGCTCGACCTGTACGGCGCCGAGCCCGGCGAACTGTTCGACGCCGACCTGCGCACCGCCCGGCTGCTGGCGGCCATGGTGACCCTCGCCCTGGTCGCCCTTCCCCGCGCGCCGGAGGGCACCGGCCCCCGCACGGCCTGGCTGAACGGCCTGGCCGCCGACCACGACGAGATCCCCCAGGCCGTCGGCATGATCATGGTCCAGCTGCGGGTCGCTCCGGACGAGGCGCTGGACCTGCTGCGCGCACACGCGTTCGCGTGCGGCCGTACGGCGCTGGAGGTGGCGCACGACATGGTCCGCCGCCGCACCTGTCTCGACCGGGTGTGAGGGGCCGGGGCGTCAGGCCAGCGCCCTGCCCCGTTCCCGGATCTGGGCCAGGCGCTGGGTGCCCACTTCGAGTGCCTGGCGGGTGGCGTCCGCGGGCAGCTCGCCGAGGGCGCCGTCGGTGAGGACGATCGCGTCGTCGCCGGCGAGGACGACCGCCACGTCCATGGTGAGGATCGTCGGCTGCTCGTCCTCGTTCGCCTGCCCGGTCAGCGTGACCCGCAGCCCCTGCCGGTCGTCCCCGACCTGCGGCAGCTGGGTCTCGGAGACCTGGACGGACTGCAGGCCCGCCACGGTGGTGGCCGCCGTGAACTGGGCGCACGCCCCCGGCAGCGTCCGCAGCCAGGTCAGCGTGCGCTCCGCGTCCGCGCGGCGGTGGGCGGCGACCCGGTAGCGCAGCTGTGCCTGGTCGTCGCCGTCGTCGAGGGAGGTCACGGCGGACGTCCCCGACGGCTCGCCGAGCAGTTCGTCGGCGTACAGGGCGTCGAGCAGCCGCTGGCACTCGGGGACGTTGGTGACCGCCTTCAGCAGCCCGTCCCGCCAGGTGGCGATCCCCTCGGTCGGGCCCCACGGCACCCCGAGGTCGGCCTCGGTGATCAGCGCGGCCCGGGCCTGGGCCTGGGTGAGGGCGGGCTTGGCGCCCGGGGACGCCTGGGGCGCCTGCTCGGCCGCCGGGGAGCCGGGCACGTGCCGGGCCACCCTGTCCGGGACGCTGCCCAGACAGCCGGAGACGGTGACCAGCGCGGCGACGGTGAGCGCGGAGGCGGCGAGGAGGCGGGCCGGGGGTACTGGCATGACGGGGCCCTCCTGGGCGTGCCGGTGACCTGGGTACGTGCTCTCACGGCACCACCGCCCCGCCCCGCCCACCAGCGCTCCGGTCCGTCCGGGTGAGCCCGGTGCCCCGGTCGGCGGCGCGCACGCGCGGCGCGCCCCGCCCGCGCGGCCGGAAATCCGGTCGTGGTGCCGTCCGTGGCGTTGCTACCGTCACCGTCATGCAGCGCGCCCAGTCGTACGCCGTCCGCACGACGACGCCGGAGAGTGTCCCGGCGCGCTGACAGCTGACCCAGTCCGAAGCCCCGGGGCGAGTGCCCCGGGGCTTCGTCGTGTCGCGGGGTGTTCGCCTCCCTCCCCGAGGAGACCACCATGAACGACCACCGCCGGCTCGGCCGTGAGCTCGACCTGTTCGACACCGACCCGCTGATCGGCGCCGGGCTGCCGTACTGGCTGCCCGACGGCGCCGTCGTACGCCACACCCTGGAGGAGTACGTCCGCGACGCGGAACGCGCCGCCGGATACCGGCACGTGTACTCGCCGGTGCTCGGCAAACGCGAGCTGTACGAGACCTCCGGGCACTGGGCCCACTACAGCGACGACATGTACCCGCCGATGCGGTTGGGCGCGGACGAGGTCGTGCTGCGGCCCAGCCTCTGCCCCCACCACGCCCTGATCTACCGCTCGCGCTCCCACAGCTACCGTGAACTGCCGCTGCGCATCGCCGAGCTGGGCGGCATGTACCGCTCCGAGCTGTCCGGCGTGCTCGGCGGGCTGACCCGGGTGCGGGCCATCCAGCTCAACGACGCGCACATCTTCTGCACCCTGGACCAGGCGGTCGACGAGGCCCGCGCCGCCCTGGAGTTGATCGGCCGCGCCTACGCCGACCTCGGCATCCGCGCCGCCCGCCACCGCCTCTCGCTGCCCGGCGAGGGCGGCAAGTACGTCGCCGACCCGGCGCTGTGGCGGCGGGCCACCGCACTGCTGAAGGACGTGCTCGCCGAGTCCGGCGTGGACTACGAGGAGGCGGAGGGCGAGGCCGCCTTCTATGGACCCAAGATCGACGTACAGATCGCGGACCCCGCCGGCCGCGAATCCACCCTCTCCACCGTCCAGATCGACTTCCACCAGCCCGAACGCTTCGACCTGCACTACGTGGGCGCCGACGGGGCGAAGCACCGGCCGGTGATGGTGCACCGCAGCGTCATCGGGAGCGTGGAGCGTGCCGTCGCGCACCTCGTGGAGGAGCACGGCGGGGCCTTCCCGGCCTGGCTGGCGCCCGTGCAGCTGGTCGTGCTGCCGGTCGGGCGGGAACAGGAGGCGGGGGCACGGGAGGTGGTGCGGGAAGCGGTGGCGCGGGGGCTGCGTGCCGAGTTCGCCGGACCCGACGAGGGCACCCTCGGCGCCCGGGTCCGGGCGGCGCGGCTGGTGCCGTACCAGGTGGTGATCGGCGCGCGCGAGGCCGAGGCCGGCGAGGTGGCCGTACGTCTGCGCGACGGTCGCCGGCCCGGGAGCCTGCCCGTCGGTGGGCTGCTGGACCGGATCGCCGCACGGGTCGTGGCCCGCGGCACCGTCCTGTGGGACTGAGTGCCGCATAAGGTCGGGGCGGGGACTTCAGGGTCCCGAGGGACGAGGGAAGGAGCCCCGCCGTGGCCGACCGGACGACGCGCATCCCCGTGATCATCGACTGCGACACCGGCGTCGACGACGCCTTGGCCCTGCTGTTCGCCGTCCGCCACCCGGGCCTGGACCTGCGCGCGGTCACCTGTGTCGCCGGGAACACGGACGTGGACGGCGTGGTGCGCAACACGCTGCGGGTGCTGGAGCGGGCCGGGGCCCCGGAGATCCCGGTCGCCCGGGGTGCCGAGCGGCCGCTGCTGGAACCGGCCCGCTCGGCCCGGCATGTGCACGGGGCGGACGGGATGGGCGACCTCGGGCTGCCCGATCCGGCCCGGGCGCCGGTCGACGTGGACGCGGTCACGCTGCTGCGCCGCGAGATCCTCGCCTCGCCGCGCCCGGTCACGCTCGTGCCGACCGCCCCGCTCACCAACATCGCGCTGCTGCTGCGCACCCACCCGGAGGTGACCCGCAACATCGAGCGGATCGTGTTCATGGGCGGCGCGGTGAGCACCGGGAACGCCACACCGGTCGCGGAGTTCAACGTCTGGCACGACCCGGAGGCGGCCGCGATCCTGCTCACCGCCGGGGTGCCGATCACCATGTACGGGCTCGACGTGTTCACCCGGGTCCTCGTGCCGGGCGTGGAGGTACGGCGACTGCGGGCGAGCGTGGAACCGGGCGCCCGCCTGGCCGGGGAACTGCTCGCCCACCGGCCCGCCGGCCCCGAGCCCGACGGCGACGACCCGGCCGGCGGCCTCGGTGACGCCGGCGCGGTCTGCGCGGTCGCCGACCCGGCCGGACTCACCACCCGGCTGCTGCCGGTCGAGGTCTCCCTCGCCCCGGGCCCGACCCGCGGCCAGACCGTCGTCGACCGCCGCGCCCGCCCAGGCGAGTCCGAGATCCACGAGGGCGTCCGCGAACAGGCCCTGGTGAACGTGGCGTTGGACGTGGACGTGAACCGCTACGTGAAGCTGTGGCTGGAGACGGTGGAGCGGGTCTAGGACAGGTCCTGGCGCCTGGTGACGCCGGCGGCGCCGAGAGGGTGGAGGGTGGCCGCAGAAAGGCGAACGCCCCGGAGCGGGGGATCTCCGGGGCGTTCGTATCGGGGGTGGTTCAGGACTGGTTCGTGCGGCGGCGCTTCGTCGCGAGGACGATCGCCGCGCCGCCGGCCAGCAGGACCGCGGCGCCGCCCGCGATCAGGGCGCTGTCGCTGCCGCCACCGGTCTCGGCGAGGCCGCCGCCCCCGTCGGGGGTCGGGGCCGGCGCCGGGGTGGACTCGGTCTCGGACGGGGCCGGGGTCGATGCGGAGGCGCTCGGGGTGGGCGTGCCGCCTCCCTCCGCCGGGGTCGACGGCGGGGCGGACTCGGGGGTGGAGGGGCTCGGCGACGGGGACTCGGACGGCGTGGTCGTGCAGTCCTTCGTCCCGCCGTTCCAGGCGGCGATCAGCTTGTCCTTGATGACGGGGTGGTCCGGGCCCTTGGGCAGGTCGCCGTGCTCGAAGCCGTCGCCCGCGCCCGCCTTGCCGTCGAACTTCACCGCGCCGCGGTAGAGGTCGATCTGCGCGAAGCAGCCCGCGTCCGGCACCGCGATGTCGAGGGAGTCCGTCTGCCCCGGCTTGACCGTCACGGAGTCGAAGTCGACGAAGACCTGCTCGCCGGAGGTGGCGAAGGTGGCGCCGTGGGCGAGGTAGGAGGCCAGGGAGGCGGTACAGGTGGTGGCGTCACCGGCGGTGCGCACCTTGATGTGGACCTTGCCGTCCTCGGTGGGCCTCAGGTTCTGGTCGTCGACCTTGACGGAGTCGTAGAAGTCGCTGCCGTCCAGCGAGAACTGGCAGCGGTCGGTGCCGGTCTCCGTGCCCGCGCCCGTGCCGGGCCGGTAGGTGCCGCCGGACGTCCAGCCGTCACCGCCGGGCGTGTCCGTGGCCCAGGCGCCGGACGCGGCGGCGACGGAGGCGGCGCACAGGACGAGCGACGCGGCGCCCGTCCCCAGCAGGCGGCGCGCGGTGACACGACTGGATCTGGACATGGACATCCCGTCTCAGGAGCTCGGAGCGAGCGGAGGAAGGCATCGGAACACTGGCCCCATCGGTCACATGCGGCACAGCGTGAGCACATGGTGGGTCGTGCCGTTCCGGCGTGTCAACCTGCGCTGTTTCAGGGGGAGTTCATGGATCGGCACAACTCCCTCACACAGGGAATGATCTGCTCCGCAGAGTGCGAAGGTTCACTTTCCCGGCAATGTGGACAGTGTCTGTACTGTCGTCCTTCCGCGGTCTTTCCGAAGGAGCCGGTGTGACCGACCTTTCGTCCAGGAACCCCGACTGGTGGCGGCAGGCCGTCGTCTACCAGGTCTATCCGCGCAGCTTCGCCGACGCCGACGGCGACGGACTCGGCGACCTCAAGGGCATCACCCAGCGCCTCGACCACGTGGCCGCGCTGGGCGTGGACGCCCTGTGGCTCAGCCCCTTCTACCCGTCCGAACTCGCCGACGGCGGCTACGACGTGGCCGACCACCGGGACGTCGACCCGCGCCTGGGCACCCTGGACGACTTCGACGCCCTGGTCGGCGAGGCCCACCGCCTCGGCCTCAAGGTGATCGTCGACATCGTCCCCAACCACACCTCGCGGCTGCACCCCTGGTTCCAGGAGGCCCTGCGCGCGGCCCCCGGCTCCCCGGCCCGCGACCGCTACGTGTTCCGCCCCGGCCGGGGCGAGGGGGGCGAACTCCCGCCCACCGACTGGCAGTCCGTTTTTCACCGTCGCCGGTGGGCGGGTCGCGCGCAACGTCGTGTTCTCCGATCCGCGCGTGTTCCAGGCGTTCGACCTGCCCGAGCGGATTTCCTTCGAATGATGTCGCCGGGCGCGATGAGTGGGGGCGGTGCCGCCGGTACGTACGGGTGAGCACCGATCGAAGGGACACCCATCGTGAGCGTCATCGTCATCGAGTTCATCACCCTGGACGGGATCGTGTCCGACCCGGACGGATCCGACGGAACACCGACCGGCGGCTGGGCCTTCCGGCACGGCCCGGAGGCGGTCGCCGGGGACAAGTTCCGGCTCGGCAGCACCCTCGACGACGGGGTCATGCTGCAGGGGCGTTCGACCTGGCAGCTGTTCTCGCGGATCTGGCCCGGACGGGACGACCCTTTCGCCGTGCGGCTGAACGCCGTACCGAAGCTGGTCCTGTCCCGCACGCTGACCGACACCTCGGCCTGGGCCAACTCGCGGCTCGTCGACGGCAGCCTGATCGACACCGTCAAGAACGAGAAGCGCGACGTGATCGTCACCGGCAGCCTGAGCGTCGTCCACGCGCTGATGACCGAGGACCTGGTCGACGAGTACCGGCTGCTGACCTTCCCCACGATCCTCGGCAGCGGCAGGCGGCTCTTCCCCGACCAGGGCTCGCACACCGACCTGGAGTGCCTGTCCGCGGAGCGGTCCGGCGCCGCCGTCCTCACGCGGTACCGGAGGAAGACGGGATGACGGTCCGCTCCCCGGGCCGGCCCGGCTAACCCACCGTCGGGCTCGGGCTGGGGAGGGTGGCCCCGCCCTGGCCTCCGGTGGTGTTGGCTCCGCCTCCGGTGCTCGCCCCGCCGCCCTTGCCGCCGGTGATGCCGTCGATGTCCACCGGGGTGGAGGTGGCGTTCGGCGGCGGGGTGAGGACCACCTCCGGCTGCCCGGCGGGCGGCGGCGGCGGGGTCACGTCGGTGTCGGGCAGCTTCGGCGGGGTGGTCTGCTGGAAGAGGGTCTGGTCGAAGTCGACCAGACCGGTCTTCTCCATCACCGTGATGTGGTCGAGCACGGTGTCGTTGGCCTGGTCGGCCAGGGCGCGCACGAGCGTGTTCTTGGTGGTGGACCGGATCTTCGCCACCGTGTTGAAGATCGAACCGTGGGTCATGCGCAGGATGTTGGCGAAGTCCGTGTCGAACTTCTTGCCGCTGTCCGCCTTCAGGGTGTTGACGAAGCCCTCCTGCTGCGGACTCGCGATGTTGGGCAGCGTGATGTTCAGCATGGGCGCGATCTTGCGGCAGGTGGTGTCCAGCGCGGCGTGCCCGTCGATGAGGTGCCGGCTCGCGATGAGGACCCCCTTCGAGGTGCCCTTCTGCAGGCCGATCTGCCCGACCGGGTACTCCCACAGCCCCGCCGCCCGCACCTTCACGACGAAGTCGCGGTCCCCCTCGGTCAACGGCCCCCACTGGGTCTGGGCGATGACCCGGTCCGGCGAACTGGAGACCTTGGTGACCCCGAGCATGCTCGGGTAGACGAGTGCTCCGAGGGTCAGGCTCAGGGCACCGCCCACGAAGAGAGTTCCCGTCGCGTTCCGCGAAAAGCGCACCGTAGCTCCTGCCCGGTCGGGGTCCCGTCTCAAGACGGTTCGGACGCACAGCAGTACGGACGAGGAAGCCGCGGAATTCATTTGGTTCGGTAAAAAGTCCCGGTGCGCTCGTTGGGCAAACGTTGACCGCTTCGGGGGAGAGTCCGGGTGGACCACCGCCCTACATTCGCCGCATGCCCCCACAGCCCCCTTCCCCCAGAGTCCCCGGCGTGCTCCCCGTCCTCCCCTACCGCAAGCCCACCAAGGGACGGGACTACTGGGTGCTCGACAACGTCCTGCCGGACGTGGACGCCGTACGCGAGCGGTGCCTGGCCAAGGACGACTGGGTCCAGGGATACCCGTACACGCAGGAGACCTGGCCGGGACTGCGCGCCATGCCGGGCCTGACGCCCGAGGAACTGGAGTGCGTCGAGGGGCTGGTGAGGAAGGCCACGGGCGCCAAGCAGCTGTGGGTGCAGCAGGCGCCCGGCGGCGGCACCCTCAACCACAACTGCGTGCAGGTGGTGGGGGAAGGGGAGAGCGAGCCCCGGCCGCACACCGACTCCCGCGCGCTGTGCCGGTACGCCGCCGTGCTCTACCTCAACCCCGGTGTCCCGAAGGACTGCGGGACCAGCTTCTTCCGGCAGTCGCTGCCGGGCGGCCGGCTCGGCGGCAACGTCGTCCAGGCCCCGCACAACAACCTCGTCGAGGCACTCGGGACGCGGTTCGTCGCGCCCGACGCCTTCGAGGAGGACGTACGCGTCCCCCACAGGTACAACCGCCTGCTGCTCTACAACGCCAACCTCGTGCACAGCGCCACCGGTTACTCCGGCAAGACGCTGGAGGAGAAGCGCATGACGGCGGTGTTCTTCTGGATGGCCTGAGCCCGTCCGGTCCCGCCGGGGCGCGGCGCGCTCAGTAGCGCAGCGCCCTGGCGACCTCCGCCTTCACCTGGCCCGTCAGGTTGCGGTTGCTGGTGGCCGTGGCCTTCCCGGTCTGGCCGGCCGCCACCTTGGAGACCGTGACGACGGTCGTGTCGAGCAGATTGCCGCTGGTGTCGGTGAAGTTGACCTGCACGGCGAAGGACTTGGCGGCATCGGCCGTGTTCTTCGCGGTGACGTCCACCGTCGCGCGGCCGCCGGTGGCCGTGGTCGGCGTGCCGAGCTTGACGTCGGCCTTGGCCTGGGCCCCCTTCTTCACCTCGTCGAGCCGCCGCTTGGCCTCCGCCGACGCGGACGCGAGCGCGTCGGTGCCCTTCGAGGCGAGGGACGACGCGGCCGAGGCGGCCTTGCTCACGGCGGCCGACGCCGCCTTGCTGGCGTTGGGCGCCGCGCTGCTGTCGCCCGAGCAGCCGCTCAGTCCCGCACCCGCCGCCACCGCCGCCACCGCCGCCAACACGGCCAGCGCCGCGCCCTTTTGGTAACCCGCCATCGTTCGCCTCCATCGGTGTCGCTCCGCCCGGCTGTCCCTCCCAGTCAAGATCGGGACCCGGACGCGCGCATGTCGGGTTCATCCGTTCGGCGCAAGCCCCGTGGTGGCCGGGCAGCGCGGGCCGGATCGTCGTAACCACGACGGAGTACGAGTCGGGAGGTACGGACATGACTCAACAGGCGCACCCGGGGAAGCCGACCCGTTCGGTCCCCAACCCCCTGGCCTCGGGCGGGGTGGTCTTCGCGGGCGTTCTGATGGCGGTGTACGGCTTCCTGGCGATCCTCCAGGGCATCTCCGCGATCGCCGCCGACGACGTGTGGAGCCACATCGGCTCCTACGTCTACAAGATCAACCTCACCGGGTGGGGCTGGATCCTGCTCATCGTGGGCGCCGTCGCCGCCGTCACCGGCGCGTTCATCCTGAAAGGCGCCGCGTGGGCGCGGGCCGTCGGCATCGGGCTGGCGGCACTCAGCATCATCGTCCAGTTCCTGTTCCTGCCGTACGCGCCCGTCTGGGCGATCATCATGATCGGCATCGACATCTTCGTGATCTGGGCGCTCGCGGTGTACCGGCCGGAGTGGGGCGACGCGGCCTGACCGCGTGTGCCGGCCTCCCCGGCGGGCTCCCCCGTCCGGGCGGGGCCGCCCCAGGCCAGTGGGGCAGCCCCGTCGGTTCCCCCGTGAGTCGGTCGGTTCAGGACCAGTGGGACCAGTAGGACCGGGACTAGGAGTGGGAGCGGCTCTGCGCCTCGGCCTCGGCTATGGCCTCGGCCTCGCTCTCGCCCACCGCGATGGCGGCGATGCCGAGCGCCTGGGCCAGGTGGTCGGCGGCGGACATGACCCGTGCGGTGCCCACGACGGGGGCGATCGCCACGAGCACGTCCTGCACCTGCTCGATCGTCAGGTCCGCCTTCATCGCGGGGTCCAGGTGGGCGAGGTAGGAGATCGCCGGGGCGTCCATGGCCACGAGGGCGGCGATGCGGGTGAGGATGAGCGTCCCCGTGTCCATCCCGCAGCGTTCGATGGAGTCGATGGTCATGGCGGCGAGCGTGTCGAGAACGGGAGCGTCTGATGATGCGGTGGCCATGTCGGGACCGCCTTCCGATGTGCGCCGGGCTGATTGCCCCTTCACCGTAGGAGCGAGGAGGGTACTCGCTGCTCACCCGGCGCGGGTGAGGCCGCCCGGTGCGCGCCGCGCGCACGCTGAACGCAGCGACGAAGGGGGCGAGGGGGGCAGGGAGGCACGACGTGCACACACCGATGTATCTCGCGTACGACTATCCGCTGCTGAGCGCGTTCTGGACGATGCTGTGGTTCGTCCTGCTGGTCATGTGGTTCGTGCTGCTCTTCAAGGTCATCGTCGACGTGTTCCGCGACGACTCGCTGAACGGCTGGGCGAAGGCCGGCTGGCTGATCTTCGCCATCGCGCTGCCCTTCCTCGGCGTCTTCGTCTACGTCGTCGCCCGCGGCAAGGGCATGGGACAGCGCGAACTGGCGGAGGCCCGGGAGCGGCAGGCGGCCTTCGACTCCTACGTCCGCCAGACGGCGGGCACCGCGACCCGTGCCGGCAGCGTGGACGACCTGACCAGGCTGTCCGAACTGCGCAGCCACGGCGACATCACGGACGAGGAGTTCCGCCGGGCCAAGGAGCAGATACTGGCCGGCGGCGCGCCGAAGTGACCGAAGCGACCTGACGTGAGCGGCGGTCGGAGCGCCGGGTGGGCCCGGCTGGCGCTGCTCGCGCTGGCGGGCGGCGTCCTGCTGCCCCTCCTGGCCGCCGGGCTGAAGAGCCTGCTCGCGGTGCTGGTGGGAATCGCCGGCCTGGCGCTGACCGCCGTCGGGGTGTGGTGGGCCCTCGCGTACCGGGGGGTCGCCCGGGTCGCCGGGGCGCTGCTGTCGGTGTCCGTGCCGCTCGGGGTCCTCGCCCTGTACGCCTTCTACGGACTGCTGTGGCCGGCCTTCGCCTCCCTGGCCCTGTGGGGGCTGGCGGTGGCGGCCGCGCGGACCGCCCTGACCCCGGCGGGCGCGGCCTCCGCACACCGCCACGCCAAGCGCGCCAAGGGCGCTGTCGAGGCGCCGCGGCGCCCGTGGATCGTGATGAACCCGCGCTCCGGTGGCGGCAAGGTGGCCCGCTTCCAACTGGTGGAGAAGGCGCGGGCGGCGGGCGCCCAGGTCGCCCTGCTGGACCCGGAACTGCACCAGGACGTGGCGGAGCTGGCCCGGCGGGCGGTGGCCGACGGAGCCGACCTGCTGGCCGTGGCCGGCGGCGACGGCACCCAGGCCCTGGTGGCCGAGATCGCCGCCCGGCACGACCTCCCCTTCGTGGTGATCCCCGCCGGCACGCGCAACCACTTCGCCCTGGACCTCGGCCTGGACCGGGAGGATCCGGCGGCCGCGCTGGAGGCGCTGACCGACGGCGAGGAGTTCCGGATCGACCTCGGGTTCGCCGCCGACCGGGTGTTCGTCAACAACGCCTCGTTCGGCACGTACGCGGTGGTGGTCGGCGATCCCGCCTACCGCGACCGGAAGGTGCGCACGGTCCTGCAGAACCTGCCCGATCTGCTCACCGGCGAGGAGGCGCCCCGGCTGGCGATGCGGGCCGGGCAGACCGATGCCGAGGGGCTGCAGGCGCTGCTCGTCAGCAACAACCCCTACCGGCGGTTCGGCGACCCGTCCGCTCCCGGACGCAGGGAGGGACTGGACTCCGGGCTGCTCGGCGTTCTGTGCGTACGGGTCGAGAGCGGCGCCGAGGCGGCGGGCCTGGTGACGGACCCGCGGTCCCCCGGTCTGCTGCGGCTGACCGCGGCCGAGGTGGTCGTCGAGGCGGACGGGGACACCGTCCCGGTCGGCATCGACGGGGAGCACGTGGTGCTGCCCGCACCCGTCGTGTGCCGGATCGCGCCCGGTGTCCTGCGGGTCCGGGTGCCGCGCCACCGGCCCGGTACGCCGGCGACCAGGCCGGCCCTCGACTGGCCCCGGGTGGCGCGGCTCGCGCTGGGGCGGCTGGTTCCGCCCCACTAGGGCCTGTCGTCAAATTCCCGTCTGCCCCGCGACGCCTGGCACTCCCCCAAGCTCTTCGAGCAGGGGGGACCCCCCACTCGCCGCACCGGGCGAAAGCCCAAGTACGTCCAGTACGAGGACTTCCGCCCGGCACTCCCCCAGCCTTCGGCCGGGGGGACCCCCAGAGCACGCACCAGACGCCGCAGGGCCGCCCTTCGGGCGACGACGGGAATTTGACGACAGGCCCTAGGCGCCCTCGGCCCACCCGCCGGGCTCGCCGGGCTGACGAAGCCACGGGCCGTCCGTCACGTCCGGTGTGCGGCCCGCCTGGCCACGAGCTTGCCGAGCTCCCACAGCACCAGCAGCACGAGCGGCGGCAGCAGCGCCCAGCCGAACTGGTGCACGTCGATCCGTGTCGTACCCAGCAGCCGCCGGAACCCGTCCAGCTGCGTGACCAGCACCGCGAGCGCGAACTCCACGAATATCGCCCAGTTCATCTGCTTGCTGTCGAAGCTGGCGGGGGTCAGCACGGTCGCCGTCTCGCTGCGGCATTCGAGCGCGGCCACGATCAGACAGAGCGCGAAGGAGGTGAACGCGATGGACTGGCCGACGGCGGTGCTGCCGTAGTGCGACTCGCCCAGCTTGATCAGGGCGAGCAGGCCGATCGTGATCACCAGGCCGGAGAGGCCGACCGTGACCATCACGCCCTTGGTCAGCACCGGTTCGCCGCGCGGACGCGGCCGGCGCTCCATGAGTCCGGGGCTCTGCCGGTCGAAGCCGAGCGCGAAGCCGAAGGCGGCGTTGACGAAGAAGTGGATCCACAACACCTGGGCGGGAGAGAAGGGTTCGCCCGCCGCGATGTTGAACAGGGTCGCGCCGAGGAAGGTCAGCACGAAGACCACGAGCAGGACCAGCACGAAGCGGATGTACTTGGTGAGGTTGTCGTAGATCTTGCGGCCCTGTTCGACCGCGAAGACGATCGTGGCGAAGTTGTCGTCGGCCAGCACCATCCGCCCGGCGTTCTTGGCGACCTCCGTGCCGGAGCCCATGGCGATGCCGATGTCGGACGCCTTGATGGCCGGGGCGTCGTTGACGCCGTCCCCGGTCATGGCCACCACATGGCCCTTCTTCTTCAGCGTGTCCGCGAGCAGCACCTTGTGCTCCGGCGCGACCCGGCCGACCACACCGATGTCGTCGATCCGGGCGAGCCGCTCGCTCTCCGGCAGCGCGGCGAACTCGGCGCCGAGCATCGCCTCGCCCTCGATGCCGAGCTGCCGCGCGATGGCGGCGCCCGTGACGACGTCGTCCCCGGTCACCATCCGCACCCGGATGTGCGCGGCCTGCGCGTCGGCGACGGCGGCCCGCGACTCCTCGCGGGGCGGGTCGACCATGCCGATCAGGCTGGTCATCTGCAGGTCGGTGACATGTACGAGCAGGTCCCCCTCGGGGTCGAAGTCGGCGGGGTCGAGGTCGCGCCGCGCGGCCGCCATCACCCGCAGTCCCTCGCCGCCCATCCGCTCGATGTGCTCCTGGGCGCGCCGCTGAGCCTCCGCGTCCCACGGGACGTCCGTGCCGTGCGCGAGCGCGCTGCTCGCCCGGGCCGTCACCGCGGGCGCGGCCCCCTTCACGAAGCACCGCACGACCGGCCGGCCCGCCGCGTCGGTGGCCGAGTTGAAGGTGGCCATCAGCTTGTACGAGGGGTCGAAGGGCAGCGTGGCCAGCCGGGGCAGCCGCTCACGGGTGGCGTCGAGGTCCAGCCCGGCCTTGTGCCCGAGCACCAGCAGGGCGCCCTCGGTGGGGTCGCCGACCACCACGCCGTCCACCAGCTTGCCGTCGTTGGCGATCAGGTACGGCAGGATCGCGTCCTCGATGCCGGGTGCCGTGCCGACGGCGTGGTGGACCTTGCCCGCCAGGCCGTACCCGGTGCCGGAGACGGTGTAGCGGTCACCGGGATCGAGCACCTCCACGACCGTCATCTGGTTCATGGTGAGCGTGCCGGTCTTGTCGGAGTTGATCGCCGAGGTGAAGCCGAGCGACTGCACCGACGGCAGGTCCTTCACGATCGCCTGACGCCGGGCCAGGTCGACCCCGCCGATCGACAGGATGGTCTGGGTCACCGTGGGCAGGGCCTCCGGGATGGCGGCGATCGCCAGCGAGACGGCGCTGACGAACAGCGCGTCCCACGCCTGGCCGCGGCTGCGCCCGAGCACGAACATCACGATCATCGTGAGTCCGGCCGCGCCCGTGATCCACAGGGTGAGCCTGTTCAGCTCCCGGTCCAGCGGGGAGGTCTCGCGGGGCGTCGCCGACAGCATCCCGGAGATGCGGCCGAGCTCGGTGTCGGCCCCGGTGGCCGTGACGATCACCGTCGCGCTGCCGTGGGTGACCGGCGTGTTCATGAACGCCATGTTCGTGCGGTCCCCGGGCCCCAGGTCGGCGCCGGTCAGGGTGGTCGCGTCCTTGGCGGCGGGCACGCTCTCGCCGGTCAGCGCGGACTCGTCGATCTGCAGGGCGCTGGCCGCGACGATCCGCCCGTCGGCCGGGACCTCGTCGCCGGCGGAGAGCAGCACGACATCCCCGACGACGACCTGCTCGGCCGGGATCTCGGACTCCGTCCCGTCCCTGCGCACCCGGGCGGTCGCCTTCAGCATCGACTTGAGCGCGTTCATGGCGCTCTCGGCCTTGCCCTCCTGACGCATGCCGATGACCGCGTTCAGGATCGTCAGCACGACCAGGAGGATGCCGGTGTTCCACTCCGCGATGAGGAACGACACCACGGCGGCGGCGACCAGGACGAGCTGCATGTAACTGCGGTATTGGGCCAGGTAGCGGCGCCAGCCGGGCAGGGCCTTCTCCTCCGGCAGCGCGTTCGGTCCGTTCGTCCGCAGGAGTTCGTCCGCCCGCTGCGCGGACAGTCCCACGGCCGGGAGCACCCCGAACGCGGCGGCGACCTCGTCCGCGGGCCGCGCGTACCACGCCGGGCCGTCCGCCGCCCGCTCGTGCGGTGCGTGTGTCTGCGCGGTCATGGCACGTACCTCATCTCAGCCCTTTCCGCCCGAGCGCTTGCCCTTCTTGCCGGCCTTCGCGTAGGGGTCCGGTGCGGCGCCCTCGGGGGCCTCACGTTCCAGATCCCGCTTCACCTCGGCGAGCTCGCGCCGCGTCTCGTCGCCGACCCGCGGATACTGGGGATCGATGCCGATCAGGGTGTGCGCCAGCACCGCGGCGGCGCAGATGCGCGCGAACCACTTGTGGTCGGCCGGCACCACGTACCAGGGCGCCCACTCCGTACTGGTGGCGGACAGCATCCGGGAGAACGCCCGCTGGTAGTCGTCCCACCGGGCCCGCTCCCGGACGTCGGCCGGCGAGAACTTCCAGTTCCGCTCGGGCACGTCGATGCGCTTGAGGAAGCGGATGCGCTGTTCCTCCTTGGACAGGTTCAGGAACAGCTTCACGATCTTGAACCCGTTGTCGCTCAGGTAGCGCTCCCAGTCGTTGATCTCCCGGTACCGCCGCTCCCACACCTCGTCGTCGCGGGCCGCCGGCGGCAGTTTCTGTCTGCGCAGGTTCTCGGGGTGCACCCGCACCACCAGGACCTCTTCGTAGTGCGACCGGTTGAAGATCCCGATCTCGCCGCGGGCCGGCAGGTGGCGGGCGTAGCGCCACAGGTAGTCGTGGTCGAGTTCCTCGGCCGAGGGCACCTTGAAGCCGGTCACGCGCACACCCTGGGGATTGACGCCGCTCATGACGTGCCGGATCGTGCCGTCCTTGCCGCCCGCGTCCAGCGCCTGGAGGCAGACGAGCACCCCGTAGGTGTCCTGGGCGGCCAGCCGCCGCTGGTAGTCGGCGAGCAGCTCGATGCCGCTGCTGAGCAGCTCGACGCCGTCCTTCTTGCGGATCCGAGCCTTGTACCCGGGGTCGAAGTCCCTCGCCAGGCGCACCGTGCTGCCCGGCCTGACCCTCAGCGGTTCGATGAGGTCCGCGATGCGCTCGGCTCTCTCGTCGGACATCGTCCACCGTCCTTACGGCCCCCCGGCACGGACCCCCGCGCACCGGCAGCGTCCCTCCCCGGCGCGGGGGCGGCCTCACCCTTCGCGGGTGGTTCGGGGCCGGCCGGACCCGACGTCCGGCCCCGGACCGAGGCCCGGCGTGGTGTTTGGCCCTGACATGTCCAGTGCGACAAGATGCCGGGATGAACAACCACGACGGCATAGGCCCCTCGCCGCAACACCCTGTGCAGCACATCCCGGCCCTGCGGCCGGTTCGCGGCGCGGCCCGATGCGCTGTCGGCGCTCTCCTGCTCGCCGCACTCGCCTGGGTGGCCCGGGCGGTGTGGGAGATCCGGCTCGCGATGGCCGGAGAGCCGGCCTCGGGACCGCCGGACCAGGGCGAGGGCGTGCACCGCCCGCTGACGGCGCTCGAAGACTCGTACCACCAGGTCACCACCCTGGGCGGGGTGGCCGCGCTGGTCTGCGCCTTCGCCTTCCTGTCGTGGCTGTGGCGGGTGCGGGACAACGGGACGGACCTGTCGGGCGCGGCACCCCGGTACGCGGGCTACTGGGTCTACCTGGGCTGGATCGTGCCGTTCATGAACCTGTGGGTGCCCCGGGGACTCGTCGCGGACGTCTGGCAGGCCACCGCCCCGGGCAGGCGCGCGCCGCTCTCCCTGAACGTGTGGTGGGGCCTGTGGCTGGTCGGGCTGCTGAGCGGGGTCGGGCTGCTGTACACCGACTCGAAGGACGAGGTCATCGAGCGGGCCTACACGGAACCCTGGCCGCTGCTGGCGTCCGACGCGGCGATCGTGGGCGCGGCCGTGGCGGCCGTGTTCCTCGTACGCGCCGTCACCGCGGCACAGTCGGAGCGGGCACGGCAGGATCCGGACGGCCGTATTCCGGTGGCAGCCACCTCCTGAACACCGCGACCGGACGTTCGCCGCGTCGTGCGTCGGCGCTTACGGTCGGAGCATGACGACCATCGCCATCGTGGGGGCGGGCCCCGGGCTGGGCGCCGCCGTGGCGCGCCGGTTCGGGCGTGAGGGGTACGACGTGGCGCTCGTCGCCCGTGACCGGGACCGGCTGGAGGCGCTGGCCGGGGAACTGGCCGCCGCGGGCGTGACCGCGCGCGGCTTCGCCGCCGACGTGCGCGACCCGTCGTCGCTGGCGGCGGCGCTGGGCGCGGCGGCGAAGGAGCTCGGCCCGGTCGAGGTGCTGCAGTACAGCCCGGTACCGCAGCGGGACTTCATGCTTCCGGTGCTGGAGACCACCCATACGGATCTGCTCGGCCCCGTCGAGTTCTCGGTGTACGGCCCCGTCGCCGCCGTACAGCAGGTCCTGCCCGGTATGCGCGCCCTGGGCCGGGGCACGATCCTGCTGGTCAACGGCGGCACCGCCGTCGTCCCGCACCCGGAGCGCGCGGGCACCTCGATCGCCTTCGCCGCCGAGAGCGCGTACGGCCATCTGCTGCACGACCGGCTCGCCCCCGAGGGCATCCACGTGGCCCAGCTCGTCATCCCCGGCGCGATCGTCCCCGGTCACCCCAGGAAGGATCCGGCCGTGCTCGCGGACACCCTGTGGACCCTGCACCGCGACCGGCACGGCTTCCGGCACTACGCCGACGACCTCTACGGCTGACCGCTCCCGCTCCGCAGTGTCGGATTTCGATTCGTGGGCAACGATGGTGCTACGACCGGAACGCACAGGAATGCACCGGAACGCACCCTCTGAAGGGGGTCGAGATGGCTGTGGAGATCCCTCCCCTCATCAAGCCCTCGCGGCTCAGACGCCGCGGGGGCCTGCTGGGCGAGTGCCTGGCGGAGTTCCTGGGGACGTTCGTCCTCATCTGCTTCGGATGCGGCGTCACGGCGATGGCCGTCGCGGCACTGCCCGGCTCGGGACGTGCGGCCACTCCGACGACGATCTTCCTGGCCGCGGGCGACTGGCTGCTGATCACCTGGGGCTGGGGCATGGCCGTGGTCTTCGGCATCTATGTGGCCGGCGGTGTCAGCGGCGCGCACCTGAACCCGGCCGTGACGCTGGCGTTCGCCGTACGCCGCAAGTTCCCCTGGGTCAAGGTGTTCCCGTACTGGTTCTCGCAGGTCGTCGGGGCCTTCACCGGGGCGGCCCTGGTCTTCGCGGTCTACCACGACGCGATCAACGCGTACGACGCGGCCTCGAAGGACCCGCACGTGGGCGGGAAGACACTCGCCACGTTCTCGATCTTCGCCACGTTCCCGGCGCCGTACTTCAACGGCGGTGTCTGGGGTCCGCTGATCGACCAGATCGTCGGCACCGCCTTCCTGGTCATGTTCGTCGTGGCGGTCGTCGACCTGCGCAACACGGCGGTCCAGGCGAACCTCGGCCCGCTGGTGATCGGCTTCGCCGTGGCCGCCATCGGCATGTCCTACGGGGCGAACGCCGGCTACGCCATCAACCCGGCGCGTGACTTCGGCCCGCGCCTGCTCACCTGGTTGGCGGGATGGGACGGGTTCTCCTTCCCGGGCAGTGGAGCGTGGTTCAGCAACTACTTCTGGATCCCGATCGTCGGGCCGCTGATCGGCGGCACGATCGGGGTCCTGGTGTACGACCTGTTCATCGGCGACGTACTGCACACCCGCGCCCAGCAGGGCGAACTGCCGGAGCCCGGCCGGACGCGGGAATGACCGCCTAGGAGCCGTGACGGCCTCCCTCAGGAGGCGTTGGAGTTCGACCGGCCGAAGAACTCGATCTCGGCGATGGAGACCTGCTTGCCGGCGGAGGCGGCGTAGGCCGACTCGATGGTGAAGCGGACCTTGGTGACCTCGCCGACCCGGAAGGCGCGGCGCTGGCCGCCGGCCCCCTGGTCCAGGGTGATCTCGCGCGTCGTGGTCTTTCCGTCCTTCGTGGTGATCGTCGCCTTCAGGCGGTGCGGGAGGGCCGACTGGGAGAGCTGGTCGGGGCGGGTGGAGACGCCCGGCGTGATGATCAGGTCCAGCAGCCGGGTCGGCTCGTCGAACCGGGCCTCGATCCACTGGCCCTCGCCCGACTCGGAGACGCCGGGACCCCACCAGCTGTTGTTGATCTTGTCGAAGGCGAGCTGCGGCTTGTGCCCCGGGTAGGAGCGCGAGGCCGCGACAGCGTCCGGGGCGACCGGGGCGCGCTTGGCGAAGTGGTCGCGGGTGGCCTGCACGGCGGCCGGCGCGTTCGCCCCGGCGAGGATCAGCAGGGTGAGGACGAGGGCGCCCACCACCCAGCTGACGATGCGGTCGAAGGTTCGCCGCAGGCGGGGGCGGTCGCCGGCCCACGGGGTCTCCCGGCTGCGGAAGTCCAGCACGCGGCGCCACCAGGGCCGCCGCTCGGGCGAGCGGTCGTCCCGGGACATGGGCATCGCGCACCGGGTGCAGAAGTGCCGGTCGGGCCGGTTGGGTGTGGAGCACCAGGGGCACGGCACGCCGTTCTCGTCCCCCAGCACCGGCCCGGGCGCCCGCACCTGCGGCCGGTCCGCGACGGGCCGCCCCGGCAGCACCGGCGCGACGGCCGGCTCGGCGGCGGCTCGCGCCTCGGGCTCGGCGACGGGCACGAGAAGGGAACGGGC
>NZ_JADDRL010000063.1 GCF_021538895.1 Streptomyces olivochromogenes
ATGCTGGACGTGCTCGGCTTCGCGCCGGCGCTGGAGCGGGCCGATCTGGTGATCACCGGTGAGGGGTCGCTGGACGAGCAGACGCTGCACGGGAAGGCTCCGGCGGGGGTCGCCGCGGCGGCTCGGGCCGCGGGCAAGGAGGTCGTCGCGGTGTGCGGGCGGCTGGCGCTGTCCGCGGAGGCGTTGGAGCGGGCCGGGATCGGGCGGGCGTACCCGCTCACCTCGGTCGAGCCGGACGTCGCCAAGTGCATCGCGGATGCGGGACCGATCCTCGAACGCGTCGCCACCCACATAGCCGAGGACCACTTGGTCTGAGGCTCACCCTTTCCCATCCACCCACCCACCTCGGCCACCTGACAAGCGACCGTCGGGTGGGGACTCGACCCGCGGCCCCAGAGGCATCCGGGACCTGTCGCATCTTCAGTGGACCCGCGTGGCGGGATCGCCGCCCCGGCGGTCTCCGGACGGATCCTTCCGGAGATCCGCCGGATCGTTCCGGGCGTCTGCTTGGTGGCGGGTCACTCTGCGCGTTCGCCGGGCCGTTGCGGGTATCCGCAGGTTCGCGGGTCGCTCCGCGAGCCCGCGGGGCCGTTTCGGATGTGCGTTGGGCCGCGGGTCCTTCCACGTGTTCGCCGGGCTGTTCCGTGTCGCCGCGGGGTCGCGGTCGGTCCGTGCGCCTGCCGGGCTGTTTCGTGCATCCGCAGGTTCGTGGGTCCTTTCGCGCGTCCACCGAATCGTTCCGCGCAACCACAGGGCCGCGGATCCGCTTGCGCCTCCGCCGGGCTGTTCCGTGCCGGCACGGGGTCGCGGTCGGTCCGTGCGCCTGCCGGGCTGTTTCGTGCATCCGCAGGTTCGTGGGTCCTTTCGCGCGTCCACCGAATCGTTCCGCACATCCACAGGGCCGCGGATCCGCTCGCGCCTCCGCCGGGCTGCTCCGTGCCGGCACGGGGTCGCGGTCGGTCCGTGCGCCTGCCGGGCTGTTTCGTGCATCCGCAGGTTCGTGGGTCCTTTCGCGCGTCCACCGAACCGTTCCGCACATCCACAGGGCCGCGGATCCGCTTGCGCCTCCGCCGGGCTGCTCCGTGCCGCTACGGGGTCGCGGTCGCTCCGCCGTACGCAGGACCGTTTCGGACAGCCGCAGGCTCGCGGATCCCCCGGCCGCCCGCCGGACCGTTCCGACCGTCCGCGCATCCGTAAGGCCGCGGAGCACCCCGTACATCCGAAAGGGGCCCCGGACCGTTCCCGGTCCGGGGCCCCTTTCGGATGTTGTGCTCGCAGCGGCCGGCGTTACGGCAGCTGTGCGGCCCGCGCCTCGCGGCGGTTGTCGCGGAAGTTGTTCACTCGGCGGGCCGTGGCGAACAGGGGGATCACCGCGCCCATGACCAGCTGCAGGGCGCAGCCGGTCTGGAGGAGGAGCTGTCCGCTGGGGGCGTCGAAGGCCCAGGCGGCCAGGAGGCCCATGGACAGGACGATCCAGGCGAGCATCGCCCCGGCGAGCCGGCCCCGCGGCTTCGGGTACTCGACCCGGCTGACCATCAGCCACGCCGTGCCCAGGATCGCCAGGAGCGTCGCCACGAAGGGAAGCTCAAGGAGCACGATGGAGACCACCGTCAGCGCTCCGAACGGGCTCGGCATGCCCTGGAACATGCCGTTGGTCGGTGTCACGCAGGAGAAGCGCGCCAGACGCAGGACGACGGCCAAGAGCACCACGATTGCCCCGAGCGCCGCCATTCTCTGGTGTGCGTCGTCCGCCACCATGCCGTAGACCAGGACGAAGTACGCGGGCGCCAGCCCGAAGCTGATCAGGTCGGACAGGTTGTCCAGCTCCGCGCCCATCGGCGAGCTGCGCAGCTTGCGCGCCACCAGGCCGTCGAACAGGTCGAAGACCGCCGCGCAGAGCATCAGGATGACCGCGGTGGCGGCCGAGTGGCGGGCCATGCCGGCCGACTCGTCGTCGCCCGTGAGGTGCGGGATCAGGATGCCGGTGGTCGTGAAGTACACCGCCATGAAGCCGCACGTGGCGTTGCCGAGGGTGAGGGTGTCGGCTATTGAGAGGCGGAGAGAGAGGGGCATCTCCTCCTCGTCGTCCACCTCGTCGGCCTCGGGCACCCAGCCCGCCTGTGTCTCCGGATCAATCACGGTCAATGCGAGTCACCCCAGCCACGGTCTTCTGACCGACCTCGACCGCGACCTCCACGCCCTCGGGCAGGTAGAGGTCGACACGCGAGCCGAAGCGGATCAGACCGATTCGGTCGCCCTGCTCGACCTTCGTGCCCTGGGGGATGTAGGGCACGATGCGGCGGGCCACCGCGCCGGCGATCTGGATCATCTCGATGTCGCCGAGTTCGGTGTCGAAATGCCAGACTACGCGCTCGTTGTTCTCGCTCTCCTTGTTGAACGCGGGAACGAAGCCACCGGGGATGTGTTCGACGGACGTCACGGTGCCCGCGAGGGGCGCCCGGTTGACGTGGACGTTGAGCGGGCTCATGAAGATCGCGACGCGGGTGCGGCCGTCCTTCCACGGCATGATGCTCTGCACCACACCGTCGGCGGGCGAGATGACCCGGCCCGTGGCGATCTCGCGCTCGGGGTCGCGGAAGAACCACAGCATGCCCGCCGCGAGCGCGGTGGCGGGCACGGCGACGGCCTTGGCCGCGCCGGAGCGGCGTGCGCGGGCCAGGCTGAGGGCTGCGGTGGCGACGGTCGGGAGAAGCCACGGCGATGCTCCGCGCGCGAGGCGTACGCCGACCCGGCTGTCTCGTGGTGCAGAGGTTTGGCTGTGGGGCATGGATGACCTTCGTAGCGGATGATGCCGCGCAATGACGGGGGACGGCGGCTTTCCCGGGATCGTACCGGTCGCGGGCCGCAACTCGGCAAGCCAGGAAGCCGAGTCGGAAGCCGAAACGTGCCTACGGGGTGTGATCTTCTTCTCGAAGAAAACACCCCGTATCCACACAATCAGCCCTGGAACCGATACTCTTCGAGCAGCCGGCGCCCGATGATCATTTTCTGGATCTCGGCGGTACCTTCACCGATCAGCAGCATCGGTGCCTCGCGGTAGAGGCGCTCGATCTCGTACTCCTTGGAGAAGCCGTAGCCGCCGTGGATCCTGAAGGCATCTTCCACGACCTCCTTGCAGTACTCGGAGGCGAGGTACTTCGCCATCCCCGCTTCGAGGTCGTTTCGTTCCCCGGAATCCTTTTTGCGAGCCGCGTTGACCATCATGGCATGCGCGGCCTCGACCTTGGTGGCCATCTCCGCGAGCTTGAACTGGATGGCCTGGTGCTGGGCGATCGGCTTGCCGAAAGTGTGACGTTGCTGGGCGTACTGGACGCCGAGCTCGAACGCACGCTGCGCGACACCGCAGCCACGGGCCGCCACGTTGACCCGGCCGACCTCCACGCCGTCCATCATTTGGTAAAAACCTCGGCCGGTGACGCCGCCGAGCACCCGGTCGGCCGGAATGCGCAGGCCGTCCATGATGAGCTCGGTGGTGTCGACACCCTTGTAGCCCATCTTGTCGATCTTGCCGGGGATGGTCAGACCCGGGCGGACCTCGCCGAAGCCGGGCTCCTTCTCCACCAGGAAGGTCGTCATGGACTTGTGCGGGGCCGTGCCCTCGGGGTGTCCTTCGTCACTTCGGACCAGAACGGCCACCAGTGACGAGGTGCCGCCGTTGGTCAGCCACATCTTCTGACCGTTCAGGACGTACTCGTCGCCGTCCTTGACCGCCTTCGACGTGATCGCCGACACGTCCGAGCCGAGGCCCGGCTCCGACATCGAGAAGGCGCCGCGGATGTCGCCGGCCGCCATGCGGGGCAGGAAGTGGTCCTTCTGCTCCTGCGTGCCGTGCTGCTTGAGCATGTACGCCACGATGAAGTGCGTGTTGATGATGCCGGAGACCGACATCCAGCCACGGGCGATCTCCTCGACGCACAGGGCGTAGGTGAGGAGCGACTCGCCCAGGCCCCCGTACTCCTCGGGGATCATCAGACCGAAGAGGCCGAGTTCCTTCAGGCCGTCCACGATCTGCTGCGGGTACTCGTCGCGGTGCTCCAGTCCGGTCGCGACCGGAATGATCTCCTTGTCGACAAAGTCCCGAACGGTGGAGATGATCTCCTGCTGGACGTCGGTCAGACCGGCGGTCTGGGCGAGGCGCGCCATTACTTCTCCGTCTTCTTTTCCGCAGGTGCGGTCAGCTCCGGGCGGCCGGGCTGCTCGCCGCCGCGCTCCTTGATGTACGTCTCGGTGGGCACCATGACCTTGCGGCGGAAGACGCACACCAGGGTGCCGTCCTGCTTGTAGCCCTTGGTCTCGACGTAGACGATGCCGCGGTCGTTCTTCGACTTCGACGGCCACTTGTCCAGCACCGTCGTCTGACCGTAGATCGTGTCGCCGTGGAAGGTCGGCGCCACGTGCTTGAGCGACTCGATCTCCAGGTTGGCGATCGCCTTGCCCGAGATGTCCGGCACGGACATGCCGAGCAGGAGGGAGTAGATGTAGTTCCCTACGACGACGTTCTTGCCGAAGTCCGTCGTCTTCTCCGCATAGTTGGTGTCCATGTGGAGCGGGTGGTGGTTCATCGTGAGGAGACAGAACAGGTGGTCGTCGTACTCGGTGACCGTCTTGCCGGGCCAGTGCTTGTACGTCGCCCCGACCTCGAACTCCTCGTAGGTGCGTCCGAACTGCATCGCGCTCAGGGCTCCTTAGTTGGCGGGGGTCTCGAACGTGCTGGTGCGCTGCATGCCGGCGGCCCGGCCCTTGCCGGAGATGACCAGGGCCATCTTGCGGCTGGCCTCGTCGATCATCTCGTCGCCGAGCATCGCGGAGCCCTTCTTGCCGCCCGCCTCGGACGTGTAGTACTCGTACGCGTCCAGGATCAGCTCGGCGTGGTCGTAGTCCTCCTGGGAGGGCGAGAAGATCTCGTTGGACGCCTCGACCTGGCCCGGGTGCAGCACCCACTTGCCGTCGAAACCGAGCGCGGCGGCGCGCTGGGCGACCGCGCGGTACCCGTCGATGTTGCGGATCTGCAGGTAGGGACCGTCGATCGCCTGGAGGTTGTTGGCGCGGGCGGCCATCAGGATCTTCATCAGGATGTAGTGGTAGGCGTCCGCCGGGTAGCCGGGCGGCTGCTCGCCCACGACCAGCGACTTCATGTTGATGGACGCCATGAAGTCGGCCGGGCCGAAGATGATCGTCTCGACGCGCGGGGAGGCCTGGGCGATCGCGTTGACGTTGTTGAGGCCCTGCGCGTTCTCGATCTGCGCCTCGATGCCGATCTTGCCGACCTCGAAGCCCATCGTCTTCTCGATCTGCGTCAGCAGCAGGTCCAGGGCGACGATCTGCTCGGCGTTCTGGACCTTCGGCAGCATGATGCAGTCGAGGTTCTGGCCGGCGCCCTCGACCACCGTCACGACGTCGCGGTACGTCCACTCGGTCGTCCAGTCGTTGACGCGCACGACGCGCGTCTTGCCCGTCCAGTCACCCTCGTTGAGGAACTTGACGATGGTGTGCCGCGCCTCGGGCTTGGCCAGCGGCGCGCACGCGTCCTCCAGGTCCAGGAAGACCTGG
Source organism: Streptomyces olivochromogenes (assembly GCF_021538895.1). Classification (GTDB taxonomy): domain Bacteria; phylum Actinomycetota; class Actinomycetes; order Streptomycetales; family Streptomycetaceae; genus Streptomyces; species Streptomyces olivochromogenes_A. Next base: position 5,572 of record NZ_JADDRL010000063.1, read on the forward strand.
TCGGCGGGGAGGCCCTGCGCCTTCTCCAGGAAGCGGGGGTTGCTTCCCGGGACCGCGAGGCAGGAGCGTCGCGGACGCAGACGGTTGACGGGCGTGGTCATGCGGGGACCTCCAGGGGGTCGAGCTTGTTCGCTTTCCGGATCTCGTCGACGATGCGCCCGATGATGCCGGTGATGTCGAAGTCCTTCGGGGTGAAGACCGCGGCGACTCCGGCGGCCCGCAGCTCTTCGGCGTCGCCATTCGGGATGATGCCACCGGCGATCACCGGTATATCTGTGGCACCCGCCACACGGAGGCGTTCCAGCACGTCCGGCACGAGCTGGGCGTGCGAGCCGGAGAGGATGGACAGGCCGACCGCGTGCACGTCCTCGGCGAGGGCCGCGTCCACGATCTGCTCGGGCGTCAGCCGGATGCCCTGGTAGACCACTTCGAAGCCGGCGTCACGGGCCCGCACGGCGATCTGCTCGGCGCCGTTGGAGTGCCCGTCAAGACCGGGCTTGCCGACCAGGAAGCGCAGCTTGCCGGTGCCCAGGTCGCGGGCGGTGGCGTCCACCTTGGCGCGGACCTCGGCCAGCGCCGAGCCCGCCTCCACCGGGACGGCGATCGGCGCGGACGACACGCCCGTCGGAGCACGGAACTCGCCGAACACCTCCCGCAGCGCGCCCGCCCATTCGCCGGTCGTGACACCGGCGCGGGCGCACTCCAGGGTGGCCTCCATGAGGTTGTCGGTGCCCTTGGCGGCCTCCTTCAGCCGGTCCAGCGCCTTGCACGGGCGCGGGTGGTTGAAGGGCGGCTGGTAGCGCGTGTCGCGCCAGCGGCCGATCGCCTCGACGACCTGCGCCTCCACGGCCGGGTCGACGGTCTGGATCGCGGTGTCCAGGTCGGCGGTCAGCGGGTTCGGCTCGGTCGTCTCGAAGATGTTGACGCCGACGATCTTCTCCTGGCCGGACTCGATACGACCCCGGCGCTCGGCGTGCGAGGAGACCAGCTGCGACTTGAGGTAGCCGGACTCGACGGCGGCCATCGCGCCGCCCATCTCCTGGATGCGGTCGATCTCCGCGAGGGACTCCTCGACCAGCTCGGCCACCTTCGCCTCGATGACGTGGGAGCCCTCGAAGATGTCCTCGTACTCCAGCAGGTCGCTCTCGTGCGCCAGCACCTGCTGGATGCGCAGGGACCACTGCTGGTCCCAGGGGCGCGGCAGGCCGAGGGCCTCGTTCCAGGCGGGCAGCTGGACGGCACGCGCGCGTGCGTCCTTCGACAGCGTCACGGCCAGCATCTCCAGGACGATGCGCTGGACGTTGTTCTCCGGCTGCGCCTCGGTCAGCCCGAGGGAGTTGACCTGGACGCCGTACCGGAAGCGGCGCTGCTTGGGGTTCTCGATGCCGTACCGCTCGCGGGTGATCTTGTCCCAGATGCGGCCGAACGCCCGCATCTTGCACATCTCCTCGACGAAGCGGACGCCCGCGTTCACGAAGAAGGAGATCCGGGCGACGACGTCGCCCATGCGCTCCTGCGGCACCTGGCCGCTGTCGCGCACCGCGTCGAGGACGGCGACGGCGGTGGACATCGCGTACGCGATCTCCTGCACCGGCGTGGCCCCGGCCTCCTGCAGGTGGTAGCTGCAGATGTTGATCGGGTTCCACTTCGGGATGTGGGAGACCGTGTACGCGATCATGTCCGTCGTCAGGCGGAGCGACGGTCCCGGCGGGAACACATGGGTGCCCCGGGACAGGTACTCCTTGACGATGTCGTTCTGGGTCGTGCCCTGGAGCTTGGTGATGTCCGCGCCCTGCTCCTCGGCGACGACCTGGTAGAGCGCCAGCAGCCACATGGCGGTGGCGTTGATCGTCATCGAGGTGTTCATCTGCTCCAGGGGGATGTCCTGGAACAGCCGGCGCATGTCACCGAGGTGCGAGACCGGCACGCCGACCCGGCCGACCTCGCCGCGGGCGAGGATGTGGTCGGGGTCGTAGCCGGTCTGCGTCGGCAGGTCGAACGCGACCGACAGGCCGGTCTGGCCCTTGGCGAGGTTGCGCCGGTACAGCTCGTTGGACGCCTCGGCCGTGGAGTGGCCGGCGTACGTGCGCATGAGCCACGGCCGGTCCTTTTCCCTTTGCGCCTGCGCTTGAGGGCGCTCTGTGCCGACGTCGACGTTCCTCAGCCCGCGGTCGCTACGCTCCCTTGGCTTCGTCTCTTTCGACGTCGACGCGCCCTCATTCGCAGGCGCGGACTCCCGCTTCGCCTCGGCGGGCTGACGCTCAGTCATCTGTGACCTCGGGGTGCTCGGGGGGCGCTCAGATGTTGCGGAAGCGGTTGATGGCGTCGATGTGCTTGGCGCGCAGCTCCTCGTCGCGCACGCCGAGGCCCTCCTCGGGAGCGAGGCACAGCACGCCGACCTTGCCCTGGTGGAGGTTGCGGTGCACGTCGAACGCGGCCTGGCCGGTGTCCTCCAGGGAGTACACCTTCGACAGCGTCGGGTGGATCTTGCCCTTCGCGATGAGGCGGTTGGCCTCCCAGGCCTCACGATAGTTGGCGAAGTGCGAGCCGATGATCCGCTTCAGTGACATCCACAGGTAGCGGTTGTCGTACTCGTGCATGTAGCCCGAGGTCGAGGCGCAGGTGGTGATGGTGCCGCCCTTGCGGGTGACGAAGACGCTCGCGCCGAAGGTCTCGCGGCCGGGGTGCTCGAAGACGATGTCGATGTCCTCGCCGCCGGTGAGCTCCCGGATGCGCTTGCCGAAGCGCTTCCACTCCTTCGGGTCCTGGGTGTTCTCGTCCTTCCAGAACTTGTAGCCCTCGGCGTTGCGGTCGATGATCGCCTCGGCGCCCATCGAGCGGCAGATGTCCGCCTTCTGGTCGCTGGAGACGACACAGATCGGGTTGGCGCCGCCGGCCAGCGCGAACTGGGTGGCGTACGAGCCGAGGCCGCCGCTGGCGCCCCAGATCAGGACGTTGTCGCCCTGCTTCATGCCGGCGCCGTTGCGGGAGACCAGCTGGCGGTAGGCGGTCGAGTTGACCAGGCCCGGGGCGGCGGCCTCCTCCCAGCTGAGGTGGCCGGGCTTCGGCATCAGCTGGTTGGACTTGACCAGGGCGATCTCGGCGAGGCCGCCGAAGTTGGTCTCGAAGCCCCAGATGCGCTGCTCGGGGTCGAGCATCGTGTCGTTGTGGCCGTCGCTGGACTCCAGCTCGACGGACAGGCAGTGCGCGACGACCTCGTCACCGGGCTTCCAGGCGTTGACGCCCGGGCCGGTGCGCAGGACGACGCCCGCGAGGTCGGAGCCGATGATGTGGTACGGCAGGTCGTGACGCTTGGCCAGGTCGTTGGTGCGGCCGTAGCGCTCCAGGAACCCGAAGGTGGACAGCGGCTCGAAGATCGAGGTCCACACCGAGTTGTAGTTGACCGAGGAGGCCATGACGGCCACCAGGGCCTCGCCCGGGCCGAGCTCGGGCACGGGGACCTCGTCGAGGTGGATCGACTTGCGCGGGTCCTTGTCGCGGGTCTGAAGACCCTCGAACATCTCCGTCTCGTCCTTGTGCACGGTGATCGCGCGGTAGGACTCGGGGAGCGGCAGGGCGGCGATGTCGGCCGGCGTCGATTCCGGCGACTGGATCGCGGCGAGGATGTCCTTCACGGTCACGTTGTTGCCTCCGGCGGTGAGCGCCCTGAGGGAGGGGCGCTGAGGGTTGCGTCGGTGCTGCTGAGGGTGGTGATGAAGGTGCCGTCGGTTCGGCTGGGTGGTGCTTCGGCAGCGCTTTGTGGCGCGGGAGGTTGCCTGTGACGCAGGCGTCCGGGCGAGCAGGCCATCGGCTTGCTGGGACAGCCGACGTGCGAATGGTCTCTGCACGCCGGCCGCCCGGACTCCTTCAACGTATGACACCGCGTGTCACCTCGCAAGGCACTGAGTGCCAGAACTTGCTCTCAGGTGAAATCTTTACGTAACAAATGAGCGATGATCGATCGAACAGCCTCTTAAATCTGCTCGAAAAGGTGCTCTGACATGCCAAAACGGCCACCCGGTGGGGTGGCCGTCATCACAGCGGGGCGCAGGGTCGCGCGGGGCGGTCGAGGGGCGTCTCAGCGGTCCTTGAGTGCCTGCTCGATGGTCCGCATCACCTCGTCGAGCGGGGCGTCGGTGCGGGCGACCGTCACCAGTACCTCGCCCATCTCGGAGACCGCCGCCGGGGCGGTCGCCGCCGGCTTGGGGGCCGAGGAGCGCCCGGCGCCGATCCCGTTGCCGAAGGTCTTGCGGACGATCGCGAAGGCGTGGTCGAGCTGCGCCTCCACGTCGCCCTGGCCGCCGGCCCGTAGCCAGCGCCGCAGGACGTGGTTGTGGGCGGTGACCACCGCGGACGCGGCGACCTCGGCCAGCAGCGGGTCGTCGTTGGCGTCGTCGTCGTGGGCGTGCTCGTCGAAGTGGCCGAGGAGGTAGCGGGTGAAGAGGCGCTCGTAGCGGGCCACCGACGCGATCTCGGCCTCGCGCAGGGTGGGCACCTCGCGCGTGAGCTTGTAGCGGGCGACCGAGATCTCCGGCCGGGCCGCGTACATCCGCATGACTTCCTTGATGCCGCGGCACACCGTGTCGAGCGGATGTTCGTGCGCGGGGGCGGCGTTGAGCACGGCCTCCGCCCGGATCAGGGTGTCGTCGTGGTCCGGGAAGATCGCCTCTTCCTTGGAGCGGAAGTGGCGGAAGAAGGTGCGGCGCGCGACCCCGGCCGCCGCCGCGATCTCGTCGACGGTGGTCGCCTCGTACCCCTTGGTAGCGAACAGCTCCATCGCGGCGGCCGCCAGTTCTCGGCGCATCTTGAGCCGCTGGGCGGCGGCGCGACTGCCTGCGGCACTTTCCGGCGCGTCGGGCGTAGCTGGTGTACGGGAGGACTTGGCGGGCTGGGACATGACCCGAACGTACTGCATGTGCGCAGCGTGATGCGCATGTCCAGGGTTTCCCCCGCCCGGGTGGGGCGGGGGTCCGCCGCTGGGGCCGAGCAGCCCGCCCCAGTCCGCGTCGTCGTCGAACCAGTCGCCGGATGCCTCAGCGGCGCGCATATTCGCGGAAGCCGCGGCCGGTCTTGCGGCCGAGGCAGCCCGCGGCCACCAAGTGCTCCAGGAGCGGCGCCGGGGCGAGGCCCGGGTCACGGAACTCGCGGTGCAGGACCTTCTCGATCGCCAGGGAGACGTCGAGCCCGACCACGTCCAGGAGCTCGAACGGGCCCATCGGGTAGCCGCCGCCCAGCTTCATCGCGGCGTCGATGTCGTCGAGGGACGCGTAGTGCTCCTGCACCATCTTGATCGCGTTGTTCAGGTACGGGAACAGCAGCGCGTTCACGATGAACCCGGCCCGGTCGCCGCAGTCGACGGCGTGCTTCTTGATGCGGCCGCAGACCTCGCGGACCGTGGCGTGGACGTCGTCCGCCGTCAGGACCGTGCGGACGACCTCGACCAGCTTCATGGCCGGCGCCGGGTTGAAGAAGTGCATGCCGATCACGTCCTGCGGACGCGAGGTGGCGCGGGCGCAGGCGACGACGGGCAGCGAGGACGTGGTGGTGGCCAGGACCGCGCCCGGCTTGCAGACCTTGTCCAGCGTCGCGAACAGTTGCTGCTTGATCTCCAGGTCCTCGGCCACGGCCTCGACGGCCAGGTCGACATCGGCGAAGGCCTCGTAGGAGCCCGCCGGGGTGACCAGGTCCAGGGTCTGCGCGGCCGCCTCGGCGGTCATCCGGCCCTTGTCCACGGAACGGGCCAGGGACTTGCCGATCCGGGCCTTGGCGGTCTGCGCCTTCTCCTCGCTGCGCGCGGCGAGGACCACCTGGTAGCCGGCCTTGGCGAAGACCTCGGCGATGCCGGAGGCCATCGTGCCGGAACCGGCGACACCGACCGAGCGGACGGTGCGGCCCGGGGTGAGGGAGGTGCCCTCCAGCGGGGTCAGCGCGTCCCGCACGACGGTGGCGCTGCCCGGGGCCTCGTACGAGTAGAAGCCGCGGCCGGACTTGCGGCCCGTCAGGCCCGCCTCGCTGAGCTGCTTGAGGATCGGCGCGGGGGCGTGCAGCCGGTCGCGGGACTCGGCGTACATGGCCTCCAGGACCGTACGGGCGGTGTCGACGCCGATCAGGTCCAGCAGGGCCAGCGGGCCCATGGGCAGGCCGCAGCCGAGCCGCATCGCCGCGTCGATGTCCTCGCGGGAGGCGTACTTGGCCTCGTACATCGCGGCGGCCTGGTTGAGGTAGCCGAACAGCAGCCCGTCCGCCACGAACCCGGGGCGGTCGCCGACCGCGACCGGCTCCTTGCCCAGCTCGATGGCGAGGTCGGTGACCGCGGCGACGGCCTGGGGCGCGGTCAGCACGGAGGAGACGACCTCGACGAGCCGCATGGCCGGCGCGGGGTTGAAGAAGTGCAGTCCGAGCACGCGCTCGGGGCGCGCCGAGTCGGCGGCCAGGCGGGTCACCGAGAGGGCGTTGGTGCCGGTCGCGAGGATCGTCTCCGGGCGGACGATGCCGTCCAGCTCACGGAAGATCTGGTGCTTGATCTCGTACGACTCCGGGGCCACCTCGATGACGAGGTCGGCCTCGGCCGCGGCCCGCAGGTCGGTGGAGGTACGGATCCGGGCGAGGGCGTCGGTGCGCTCCTGCTCGGTCAGCCGGCCGCGCTGCACGGCACGGGCGGTGGAGGACTCCAGGACGGCGACCGCGTGGGCGGCGGCGGCCTCGCTGATGTCGATGCCGACGACCTCGCGGCCGGCCTTCGCGAGGACCTCGGTGATGCCGGTGCCCATGGTGCCGAGGCCGACGACGGCAATGGTCTTGAGGTGGGACAGAGAGGTGTCGGACAGGGGAGTGGCCATCGCGGGACTCCAGAAATGAGGGGTGGTGACGACAAGAACGGCGCGCTGAGCGCGAGATCCGCACGGGTGCGCCGAGGGCGCACGCCGAGCGTGCTGAGTGCGGGTGTTGTTGCCGGGCTGCTGGCGCACACGCCCGGTGCCGTCCGCCGCGGGCGCGCACACGCCCGGGAAACGGCCTGGACCGACCGGCTCTGTCCCGGAGCCGAGTCGTACTGGTGGTACACGTGAGGTACCGAACCGACCTGCACTCACGACGGCTGCGTCACCAAACCGTCGTAAGCAAGCGCGAGTGGGTGACTCGCTCGAATGAGCTTAACCGGTGGGTAACGAGCGCGCTAGTCCCGAGTTTGTGATGAAGCTCCCCGGCTTCGCGCGACACCCCTAATCTGGGCTTCGTGGACGAAGAGTTGCGATCGCTCACGGAGCGTCTACGACAGGAGTCGCGCGGCACGTCGGCGTACGAGCGGCTGCTGGCGACCGAGGACCCCGACGAACTGGCGGACGTGCTCACCGCGGCCGCACAGCCGCTGTGGGCCAGGGAGTTGGCGGCGTTCCGGCTGGGCGTGGCCGGCGACCGGCGCGCCTTCGAGTCCCTCGTCCTGCTGCTCAACCACCGCGACCCGCCCCGCTGCGCCTCCGCCGCCCACGCGCTGGCCCGGCTCGGCGACCCCCGCACCGCCCGCGCGGCCGCCGCCCTCGCCACCAACGAACTGCGCGTCGCCTACGCCCTGCACCCCGTGCGGCTCCTGGTCGTGCTGCGGGCCCCCGAGTCCGTGCCGGCGCTGATCACGACCCTGGAGCGGCGGCTGCGCCCGCACGACCCCTATCGCCGGGTGGCCCTCGCCTGCGTGGAGGGGCTCGGCACGCTCGGCGACGTCCGGGCCCGGCGCGTCCTGAACGAGGCGCTGGCCCACCCGACGCTGGCCGAGGCGGCGGTGCACGCGCTGACGCGGATCCCCAGGCCGAGGTGACGCGTCAGCCGAGCGGTTCCTTGACGTAGCGCACCTCGGGCACGTCGACGCCCTTCACCTCGAAGGGCTCCTCCGCGCCGTCCGCGTGGAAGCCCGCTCGCTCGTAGAAGTGCCGGGCGCGCGTGTTCTCCTTCAGGACCCACAGGAACATGCGCGGCTGCGCGCGGCACTGCCGGACGGACCGCTCCAGCAGGATCCGGCCGACCCCGCTGCCGAGGTGCGCGGTGTCGACGTAGATCGCGTACAACTCGGCGTCCTCGGTGCGCACTTCGCCGTCCCGGTACGGTCCGTGCGCCGCCCAGCCGACGATCTCGCCGTCCCGCTCGGCGATCAGGTTCACCACGCCGTTCGTGGCGCGCGGAGAGAAGTGGGAGCGTCGCCACTCGGCGTCCCGCGCCACGCTGAGTCCGTCCAGATAGGACTGCGGCATCATGCCCCGGTAGGCGTGCTGCCAGCCACGGATCCGTATCTCGGAGACGCGGTCGCAGTCGGCGAGGGCCATCGGCCGCACCGTCAGCCCGGTCATGCGCCGACCACCGCGAACGCCTCGACCTCCATGAGGAACTCGGGGCGGACCAGCCCCGCCACCTGTACGGCCGAGGACGCCGGCAGCCGGTCCTCGGGGATGTGCGCGGCGCGGGCCGCGCGGAGGGCCGGCAGGTGGGCCATGTCCGTCACGAAGTAGGTGAGTTTGACGACGTCGGCGAAGCCGGCCCCGGCGGCGGCCAGGCAGCGCCTGAGGTTCTCGAAGACCTGGCGGGCCTGGGCCGCCGGGTCGCCCGCGCCGACCAGTTGTCCGTCCTCGTCCAGGGCGAGCTGGCCGGAGACGGCGACGAAGCGGCCGGTGGCCGCCACGACATGGCTGTACTGGGCGGCGGGGGCGACCCCGTCGGGGGCGGGAATCCTGGTCGGCTCACTCATGCGCCCATGGTGGACCATGGTCCGGCGACGCGGCCAACGCATTCGAGGCGGCCGACGCCCCCGACGGGCCGTCAGGCGGTGGGTGGTCAGCCGTGGTAGCCCAGCAGGCCGTGCAGGGCCGAACCACGGGACGACGTGGACGCCGCCTTTCCGGTCAGCGGCTTCGGGTCGGGGGTCCGCACGCAGACCGCGTCGGCCTCGCCGCCGTCGCCGCGCGGCACCGTGCCGTCGGTCAGATAGGCCGCCAGGTATTCGTCGAGGCAGGCGTTGCCGCTCAGCGTGATGCCGTGGTTCCCGCCGCCCTGCTCGACGACCAGGCTGGAGTCGGCCAGCAGCCGGTGGACCGCCGCGCCGCCCGGGTACGGGGTCGCCGCGTCGTCCGTCGCCTGGAACAGCAGCACCGGCGGCAGCTCGGCGTTGGCGATGTTCAGCGGCTGCCGCGACGGGGTCGGCCAGAACGCGCACGGCGCGTTGTACCAGGCGTTGTTCCAGCTGATGAACGGCGCCTTCTCGTGCACCGCCCAGGCGTCCTTGCGCCACTGGTTCCAGTCCCGCGGCCAGGAGGCGTCACGGCACTGCACCGCCGCGTAGACGCTGTAGCCGTTGTCGCCCGCGGTGTCGACGGCGCCGAACCGGTCGTACGCCTGCACCAGGAGGTCGGCCTTCTTGTCCCGGCTGTAGGCGGCGAACGCCTCGGCGAGGTAGGGCCAGTAGCCGTTGTAGTAGCCGCCGGGCATGAACGTGTCGTCCAGTTCGGAGGCCCCGACCTTCCCGCCCGCCGGCCTCTTGGCCAGCGCCGCCCGCATCGCGTACCACTTGGCCTCGACCTCGCTCGGGTCGTCGCCGAGGTGGTACGTCGCGTCGTACTGCGCGATCCAGGTCATCAGGGCCCGGTGACGGTCGTCGAAGGCGTAGTCCTGGCCGATGTTGTCGTCGTACCAGACGCCGGTCGGGTCGACGATCGAGTCCAGGACCAGCCGGCGCACCCGCTGCGGGAACAGCTTGGCGTAGACCGCGCCGAGGTAGGTGCCGTACGAGTAGCCGAAGTAGTTGACCCGCTCGGCGCCGAGCGCCGCGCGGATCGCGTCGATGTCCCGCGCGGAGCTGACGGTGTCGATGTACGGCAGGACGCTCGCGTACTTCTTGCCGCAGGCGTCGGCGAACGCCTTCACGCGTGTGAGGCCGGCCTGTTCCAGCTGGTCCGTGTCCGGCACGGAGTCGGGGCGCACCGCCTTGAAGTACTGGGGTTCGCAGGTGAGGGCGGGCGTGCTCCTGCCCACGCCGCGCGGGTCGAAGCCGATGACGTCGTACTGCGCGGCCACGTCCTTGGGCAGCGCGGCCGCGACGAATCCGGCGAGGGTGCGGCCGCTGCCGCCGGGGCCGCCGGGGTTGACCAGCAGCGGGCCCTGGTAGGTCTGGGCGGTGTGCGGGACGCGGGTCAGGGCGAGCGTGATCTGCCGCCCGCCGGGGTTCGCGTGGTCGAGCGGCACCTGGAGCGACGCGCACTGCAGCGTCGGATAGTCGGTCGTGCCGCACTTCTGCCAGGCGAGCCCAGCGGCCCCCGCGGTCTGCGCGGTCGGTGCGGTCCTTCGGATGACGGCGTCGGCGGGGGCGGCCGTGAACGACCCGGCCACGACGACGGCGGCGGCACCGCACAGCACGGCTGCGCGTGATCTCATGGGTCCTCCCGGGACGGAGGGTGATCGGACCGCGAAGGTCACGGTCCTCGCCGCATCGTCCCGAAAAGAGGGCCGGGAAAAACCGTTCTGTCAACACTTGACCCAATTGGGCCGGAAGATGCCCCCGAACGCTCTCAGATCAGCGTGAGTTGGGTAGGTTCGGAGGTTCCGTCGGCGGGCGCCGGTGTCGCTGCCGGTGTCGCTGCCGGTTCCGTGGCCTCCGGCGGGCGGATCCGCCGCGGCATCCCCGGGCGCGAGGGCCCGATGCCGTACTCCTGGGCCAGCTCGTGGACCTGACGGGTGATCCGGCGCTGGTACCACTTGGGCGCGTAGGCGCCGTCCGCGTACAGCCGTTCGTAGCGGCGCACCAGGTAGGGGTGGTGCCGGCCGAGCCAGGCCATGAACCACTCCCGGGCGCCGGGCCGCAGATGCAGCACCAGCGGGGTGACGGAGGTGGCCCCGGCGGCCGCGATCGCCCGCACGGTGGCCCGCAGTTGGGCCGGGTCGTCGCCGAGGAAGGGGATCACCGGCGCCATCAGCACGCCGCAGCCGATGCCGTGCTCGCCCAGGGTCCGTACGACCTCCAGGCGCCGCTCCGGCGCGGGCGTGCCCGGCTCGACGGTGCGCCACAGGCCCGGGTCGGTGAAGCCGACGGAGACCGAGATGCCGACGTCGGTGACCGCGGCGGCCTGCTTGAGCAGGTCGAGGTCGCGCAGGATCAGCGTGCCCTTCGTCAGGATCGAGAAGGGGTTCGCGTGGTCGCGCAGGGCGGCGATGATGCCCGGCATCAGGCGGTAGCGGCCCTCGGCGCGCTGGTAGCAGTCGACGTTCGTGCCCATCGCGATGTGCTCGCCCTGCCAGCGGCGGGAGCCGAGCTGGCGGCGGAGCAGTTCGGGCGCGTTCACCTTGACCACGATCTGGGTGTCGAAGTCGATCCCTGTGTCGAGGTCGAGATAGCTGTGCGTCTTGCGGGCGAAGCAGTACACGCACGCGTGCGAGCAGCCCCGGTAGGGGTTGACCGTCCAGTCGAAGGACATGCGTGAGACGCCCGGTACCCGGTTGATGATCGAGCGGGCCCGGATCTCGTGGAAGGTGATTCCGGCGAACTCGGGCGTGTCGAAGGTGCGGGTGGTGACGGCGTCCGCGCCGAACAGCGCGGCATCGGCCGCCCGGCTGTGACCGTCGGACTCCACTGTGAGGTTTTCCCAGCGCATGACGCCTCCTCGGTAGCGCTGGCCACAGAATAGAACATACGTTCCCATGATCGTGCGACCTCGATTTGGGCGGCCGGGTCGCGGGGTGATTGGCTTTGCCCAACCCCGAGAGTTCAGGTCCTTTAAGGAGTCCCATGGCGCAGGTCGAGGCCACTACGGAGCGGGTCGTCGCGGCGGACGCGGAGAAGGTGTTCGACGCCCTCGCCGACTACAGCGGCACGCGCGCGAAGCTGCTGCCCGAGCACTTCAGCGAGTACGAGGTGCGCGAGGGCGGCGACGGCGAGGGCACCCTCGTGCACTGGAAGCTCCAGGCCACCAGCAAGCGGGTCCGCGACTGCCTCCTGGAGGTCGCCGAGCCCACCGACGGCGAGCTGGTCGAGAAGGACCGCAACTCCTCCATGGTCACCACCTGGCGCGTCACCCCCGCCGGCGAGGGCAGCTCCCGCGTCGTGGTGACCACCACCTGGACCGGCGCCGGCGGCATCGGCGGCTTCTTCGAGCGGACCTTCGCCCCCAAGGGCCTCGGCCGGATCTACGACGCGGTACTCGCCAAGCTCGCCGCCGAGGTCGAGAAGTAGCCCAAAGGGCAATCGGGGAAGGCGCGTTGATCCCCTCACCGGTTCGAGTGGATCTCCGCGCCGACCGCCCTCGTGCCGTAACTCGTCGTGCCTGCCCGCAGTTGTCGATTTGCGCGTGATACGCGTGGATTTAGGCGGAAATCGTGCGGCAGCGCGACGAGGGGAGCGGTACGTGGGCGGGACGACCCTGGTGCAGTACGAGCCGGTGGTGGCGCCACCTCCTGAGGCCCCCGTCCCGCCGGCCGGGCCGGCCGGTGAACTCGGCGCGCGCCGGATCGTGTTGGTCTTCTTCGCGCTGATGCTCGCGCTGCTGCTGGCCGCCTTGGACCAGATGATCGTCGCCACCGCGCTGCCGAGGATCGTCGGCGAGCTGCACGGCCTGGACCGGATGTCCTGGGCGATCACCGCGTACCTGCTCACGGCCACCGTGGGACTGCCGGTCTACGGCAAACTCGGCGACCTGATCGGCCGCAAGGGCGTCTTCCAGTTCGCGATCCTCGTCTTCGTCATCGGCTCGGCGCTGGCCGGGCGGGCGCACAGCATGGACCAGCTGATCGCCTTCCGCGCGGTCCAGGGCGTCGGCGCGGGCGGACTCATGATCGGCGTGCAGGCGATCATCGCGGACATCGTGCCGCCCCGCCGGCGCGGTCGCTTCCTCGGCCTGATCGGCGCCGCGTTCGGCCTCGCCTCGGTCGCCGGACCGCTGCTCGGCGGCTACTTCACCGACCACCTCTCCTGGCGCTGGTGCTTCTACGTCAACGTGCCCTTCGGGCTGGTCACCCTGGCCGTCGTCACGCTGGTGCTGAAACTCCCCAAGCCCGCCGTCCGCGGCCCGCTCGACCTGCTCGGCATCCTGCTGCTCGCGGCGGCCTCCACCTGCCTGGTGCTGCTCACCAGTTGGGGCGGCACCGAGTACGCCTGGGACTCGCGCCCGATCCTCGGCCTCGGCGCGGGCGCGCTCGCCGCCACCGTCCTCTTCCTCGCCGCCGAGCACCGCGCCGCCGAACCCCTCATCCCGCTCCGGCTGTTCAGGGACTCCGTCTTCGTCGTCACCGGACTGGTGGGCCTGGTCATCGGCGTCGCCCTGTTCGGCGCCGCCAGCTATCTGCCCACCTTCCTGCAGATGGTCGACGGCGCCTCCGCCACCGAGTCCGGCCTGCTGATGCTGCCCATGATGGCCGGGATCGTCGGCGCCTCGATCGTCGCCGGACAGCTCATCACCCACACCGGCCGCTACAAGGTCTTCCCGGTCCTCGGCGGACTGCTCTCCGCCATCGGCATGTGGCTGCTGTCCCGGCTCGCCGTCGACACGCCCCGGCTGCACTACAGCATCTGGATGGCCGTCCTCGGCGCCGGCATCGGCATGGTGATGCCCGTCCTGATCCTCGCCGTGCAGAACTCCGTCCGCCCCGCCGACCTCGGCACCGCCACCAGCGCCAACAACTACTTCCGGCAGATCGGCGGCAGCGTCGGCGCCGCCGTCTTCGGCACCCTCTTCGCCGGCCGGCTCGCCGACGCCCTGCGCGACCGTCTTCCCGCGCGCGCGGGCACCCGGCTCCCGGACCCCGAGTCCCTCACCCCGCGGCTCGTCCACGCGCTGCCCCCGGAGCTGCGCGACGCCTACATCCGCGCCTACGCCGACGCGATGCCCCGGATCTTCCTCTACCTCGTCCCGGTGCTCGTCCTCGGCCTGCTCATCGCCTTCTTCCTCAAGGAGAAACCCCTGGTGTCCCACAACACCCCCGTCACCGACCAGGAGACCGTGCCGGGCAACGCCGCCATCCCGCAGGCCCGCCCCCAGCCTTCGGCCGGGGGGACCCCTCTCTCTCCTCGCTCGCCCCTCGCCGCCGGAAGCCCCGTCTGCGGGACGGTGCAGCACCCCGACGGGACCGTGGTGCCCCGCGCCGCCCTCACCCTCATCGACGTCGCCGGGCAGCAGATCGGGCGGGGCGCCAGCGGCGAGGACGGGCGGTACGCGCTGTCCACGCCCGGCTCCGGGTCGTACGTGCTGATCGCCGCGGCCGGCGGCCACCAGCCGCAGGCGGTCTCGGTGACCGTCGGCGAGCGGCCCGTCGAGCTCGACGTCGTCCTCGGCGGCGCCGGACGCCTCGCGGGCACCGTGCTCACCGCCGACGGCTCGCCCGTCCGGGACGCCACCGTCACGCTCACCAACGTGCACGGCGAGGTCGTCGCGAGCACCCGCAGCGGGCGCGAGGGCGGCTATGTCATCACCGAGCTGGTGGCCGGGGAGTACACCCTCGCCGCCAGCGCGCCCGCGTTCCGCCCGGCCGCCCTGCCCGTCACCGTGCAGGCGTCCCGGGAGACCCGGCAGGACGTCGAACTCGCGGGCGGCGCCCTGCTGCGCGGGACCGTGCGGGCCGGTGGCGGACGGCCCGTCCAGGACGCGCGGGTGACCCTGCTCGACGCGGCCGGCAACGTCGTGGACACGCTCACCACGGGCTCCGACGGTACGTTCCGGTTCGTCGACCTCTCCTCCGGCGAGTACACCGTGATCGCGGCCGGATACCCGCCGGTGGCCACGGTTCTGCACGTGGCGGGCGGCGGACGCACGGAACGGGACCTGCTGCTGGGGCACGACGACTGACGCAGCCTGACGCAGCAACCGGCTCACCGCCCTCGCGGGGCGCGGACCTGCGGGCCGAGGCGATCAAGTGAAACCAATTCCAGGATTGCCACACATCGCAACCGGACGTCCCCGTACGGTAGTGACGGGCGGCACAGATCTATGCGGAGCCGTGGGGAGAGAGGGCCTTGGCCATGGACCGTGGCAACGAGAGGGACGTACCTCCCAGCCGCGGAGCTGGGGACGGCGCGGGGGACGCCGCGACGGCCGGGCGTATCCCGCTGGCCGTCGTCGTCGTGGACCGGGACGGTCTGGTGTCCCATTGGAGCAGCGGCGCACGCCGGCTGTTCGGCGTGACGAGGGAGGACGCCGTGGGGCGTCCGGCGGGCGATCTGCTGCCGGTCTCCGGCGCGCTGCCCGACGGCCTCGACGCCGAACCGCGGCCGGACGCCTACGGACCCTACGAGGCGTACGACGGCCTGGGCCCCGATCTCGAGGCCTCGCTCGGCGGACGGACCGCCTACGCGACGGCGGGCCGGGCCCGGATCTCCGAAGACTCCAAGGACCGGGACGAGACCCGGCTCGACGTCCTGTGGTGGGCCTATCCGCTGGTCGGCCCCGGGCCCGAACGGCTGCTGGTGCTCGTCGCCGACGCCGCGCGACTGCGCGTCGAGCGCGGCTACACGGAGGAGGCCGTCGAGCGGATCGCGCCCGGCTTCGCCCGCTACACCGAGCTGCCCGCGTTCGACGAACTCGCCCGTCGGCTGCCCGAGATCCTGCCCAACATGGGCCCGGGCCTGAGCGGCCGCATCGTCTCCCAGGTGCTTGAACTAGGGTACCCCGTCCTGGAGTTCAGTCAGTACGACCGGGTGCCGGTGACACCCGACTGGGGCGTGCCGCGCCGCGCGGGACGCCCGCGCCCGCACACCGTGCCGCAGCAGCGGACCGCGGTCGACGTCCCGGTCGGCGCCGAGCACGACCTGGAGTACGTGGCCGTGCGCGAGCGGCTGGAGTTCCTCAACGAGGTCAGCTCCGGCATCGGTTCCTCGCTGGACCTGGGGGAGACCATCCGCGAGGTGACCAGCGCCGCCGTGCCCCGCTTCGCGGACTTCGCCGGCACCCATCTGCGTTCGGCGGTGCTGGCGGGCGAGGGCTTCCCGGACGGCCCGCCGGACGCGACGACCGTGATGCACCGCGTCTGGGTCGAGCACAACGACGAACCCGGCCGCTGGGACGACACCGTGCCGGTCGGCGAGACCTTCGCCTTCCCCGAACACACCCCGTTCTTCCAGTGCATGGTCACCGGCGAGCCGGTCCTCATCCCGAGGATCAGCGAGGAACTCGGCAACCGCATCTCCGGCGAGTTCGAGAAGCGCGACCTCAGGCCGCTGATCAACGGCCGCTCCCTGCTGATCGTCCCGCTCAAGGCGCGCAACGTCGTCCTTGGTTTCATGGTGCTGATGCGCCGCCCGGACCGCGAACCCTTCGACGGCATGGACCGCACCACGGGCGCCGAACTCGCCGCCCGGGCCGGTCTCGTGCTGGACAACGCCCGCATGTACACGTACCAGGAGAACGTCGCCGAGACCCTCCAGGACAGCATGCTGCCGCAGGTGAGCCCGCGCATGGCCGGGTGCGACGTCGCCACCCGGTATCTGCCGGGCACCCGGCTCGGCCGGATCGGCGGCGACTGGTTCGACACCATCAAGCTGCCCGGCTCGCGCACCGCGCTCGTGGTCGGCGACGTCATGGGCCACGGCCTCAACGCGGCCGCCATGATGGGCCAGTTGCGCACCGCCGTGCAGACCATGGCCACCATGGAGACGCCGCCCGCGCAACTGCTGCGCAACCTCGACGACCTGGCCCGGCGGCTCGGCGAGAACTACCTCGCCACCTGCCTGTACGCGGTGTACGACCCGATCCGCGGCGAAGTGCAGCTCTCCAACGCCGGACACATCCCGCCCGTCCTGGTGCGGGCCGAGGACGGCCGCAGCGAACTGCTCGACCTGCCGACCGGCGCCCCGATAGGAGTGGGTGGCGTCGCCTTCGAGTCCGCCGTCGTCCGGGTCTCGCCCGGGGACCGGCTGGTGCTGTGCACCGACGGACTGGTCGAGGTGCG
This sequence comes from Streptomyces olivochromogenes, assembly GCF_021538895.1. GTDB lineage: Bacteria > Actinomycetota > Actinomycetes > Streptomycetales > Streptomycetaceae > Streptomyces > Streptomyces olivochromogenes_A. The sequence continues at coordinate 22,477 of NZ_JADDRL010000063.1, forward strand.
CGGGGCCGACATCGGCGACGGACTCGCCGCGCTCTGCGAGTCCGCCGCGCACCCCGCGGCCTCGATGGACGCCGCCTGCGACACGATCATCCGGGCCCTCAACACGCACGGCGGACGCAAGGACGACGTCGCGCTGCTCATGGCCCGGCTCAACGGCATCCCGGCCGGCCATGTCGCCGAGTGGCAACTGGCCCGGGACGCACGCGAGGTGGGCCAGGCCCGTCGACTGGTCCGCGCACAACTGCTGGAGTGGGGACTGTACGACGCCGTGGACACGGCGGAGTTGTTGGTCAGCGAGGTCGTCTCCAATGCCGTACGGCACGGCGGCGGTGACTCGATCGGGCTGCGGCTGGTGCGCACCGACGCGCTGCTGTGCGAGGTCACGGACGACGAACCGGCACTGCCCACCCTGCTCGGCGCGGGTACCCACGACGAGTCGGGCCGCGGTCTGCGCGTGGTCAGCCGGCTGGCCCGCGAATGGGGCGCCAGCGCCTCCGGACACCACAAGACCGTCTGGTTCGAGCAGGCCCTGACGCCGTCCCGCGGGTTCTGACAGGGGCGCGCGGAGCGTGTGCGCGCGCCTCCTGGCGTGCGCTGGCCGGAACTTCTGGTGAAGGAGGGCGCCTTCCTCTTGCCGTGCCCCCCGGGACCGCGATACTCCGAGCACGGAACCGACTTGGGGAGCGGGCATGAACATTTCGGAGGACTACCGCAATGCCTGGGAGAGCTTTTGGCGGGATATCTCGGACGCGCCGGGTGAGGCGATCTGGGACTCGGATCCGTCGCTGACCGCCGTACCGCACAGCGAGTTGCTGCTGCCGTTCGCGGACACCACGCGCACCATCGTCGACCTCGGCTGTGGCAACGGCACACAGACGCGCTATCTCGCCAGCCGGTTCGCGCGCGCCGTCGGCGTCGACCTCTCGCACGCAGCCATCGAGCACGCCCGCCGCGCGGCCGCCGATGACGCCGGCGACGAGGCCGTCGAGTTCGAGCAGCTCGACCTGACCGACGCCGAGGCCGTGCGTGCCCTGCACGGCCGCGTCGGCGACAGCCACGTGTACATGCGTGCGGTCATCCACCAGAGTGAACCGCAGGCGCGCGCCCTGGTGGCCGGGGCGGTCGCCGAGATCATCGGCTCCGGGGGCCGGGCCTTCGTCGTCGAACTGACCTCGGGCTCGCGCCAGGTGCTGCGCCGCGCGGCGGCCGACCCGGACGGGCCGCCGCCCAAGCTGCGCCGGGTGTTCCACCACGGGCTCAAGCCGGCCGAAGCGGAGGACGAGGAGATCCCGAAGCTGCTGCGCGAGGCCGGACTCGACATCCTCGCCACCGGTGAGACGACCCTGCCGCAGACGGAGTACCTGTCGGACGGCACCCGCATAGACCTGCCCGCACGCTGGTTCGTCCTGGCGGGCGTCGGCGCGGCAGGCTGAGCGACGGCGCGGCCGGGAGCGCGGTCCTGGTCCGAGGGTGGCGCACCGCGTAGCGTGCGGTTTTATGAAAATCCTCATCAGTGCGGACATGGAGGGGGCCACGGGCGTCACCTGGCCGGCCGATGTGCTGCCCGGGACGCCCCAGTGGGAGCGGTGCCGGGCGATGTTCACCTCGGACGTCGATGCCGCGGTGCGGGGGTTCTACGACGGCGGCGCCGACGAGGTCGTGGTCAACGAGGCCCACTGGACCATGCGCAACCTGCTGCTGGAGCGGCTGGACGAGCGGGCGGCGATGCTCACCGGGCGGCACAAGTCGCTGTCCATGGTGGAGGGCGTGCAGCACGGGGACGTGGACGGCCTCGCGTTCGTCGGCTACCACGCGGGCGCCGGCATGGAGGGCGTCCTCGCCCACACCTACCTCGCGAACTCCATCACCGGGGTGTGGCTGAACGACGTACGGGCCAGCGAGGGGCTGCTCAACGCGCACGTGGCCGCCGAGTACGGGGTGCCCGTCGTGCTCGTCACCGGGGACGACGTGGCCTGCGAGGACGCGCTCGGGTACGCGCCGGAGGCGCTCAAGGTCGCGGTGAAGGACCATGTGTCGCGCTACGCGGCGGTGTGCCGTACGCCGGCCAGGACCGCCGCCGACATCCGCGCGGCGGCGAAGGAGGCGGCCGCGCTGGCGGTGCGTCAGGAGCCGGTCGCCGGGGGCCCGTTCACCATCGCGCTGGAGTTCGACGCCGAGCACCTCGCGCTCGCCGCCACCGTGGTGCCGGGCGTGGAGCGGATCGGGGAGCGGAGGGTGGCGTACACCAACGGCACCATGTACGAGGGGATCCGGACCTTCAAGGCGGTCACCACGATCGTCTCGGCCGCCGTGGAGGAGCAGTATGGCTGACGAACTGGCGCTGGACGAGGTCGTGCGGTTCACCTCCGACCTGATCCGGATCGACACGACCAACCTGGGCGACGGGGAGTGCCGGGAGCGGCCGGCCGCCGAGTACGCGGCCGAACGGCTGGCCGGGGCGGGGCTGGAGCCCCTGATGCTGGAGCGCACCCCGGGGCGGACCAACGTCGTCGCCCGGATCGAGGGCACCGACCCGTCCGCCGACGCGCTGCTCGTGCACGGTCACCTCGACGTGGTGCCCGCGCGCGCCGAGGACTGGCGTGTGCACCCGTTCTCCGGCGAGATCCTGGACGGGGTCGTGTGGGGCCGGGGCGCGGTCGACATGAAGAACATGGACGCGATGATCCTCGCGGTCGTCCGTTCCTGGGCGCGCGAGGGCGTACGGCCCCGGCGTGACATCGTCGTCGCGTTCACCGCCGACGAGGAGGCCAGCGCGGCGGACGGCTCAGGGTTCCTGGCGGACGAGCACGCCGGGCTCTTCGAGGGCTGCACGGAGGGCATCAGCGAGTCGGGCGCGTACACCTTCCACGACGGGAGCGGCCGTCAGCTCTATCCCATCGCCGCCGGCGAGCGCGGCACCGGGTGGCTGAAGCTCACCGCCCGCGGGCGGGCGGGGCACGGTTCCAAGGTCAACCGGGAGAACGCGGTGACCCGGCTGGCCGCCGCCGTCACCCGGATCGGCGAGCACGCGTGGCCGCTCCGGCCGACCCCGACGGTGCTGGCCGCCCTCACCGAACTCGCCGCCGTGTACGGCGTCGAGGCGGATCCGGCCGACCTGGAGGGATTCCTGTCCAAGCTCGGCCCGGCCGCCCAGCTCGTCGAGGCCACGCTCCGCAACAGCGCCAACCCCACGATGCTGGACGCCGGTTACAAGCTCAACGTGATCCCCGGGGAGGCGATCGCCTACGTCGACGGGCGCTATCTGCCCGGCGGCGAGGAGGAGTTCCGCGCCACCCTCGACCGGCTGACCGGGCCGGACGTGGACTGGGAGTTCGCGCACCGGGAGGTCGCCCTCCAGGCGCCGGTGGACACGCCGACGTACGCCCGGATGCGGGCCGCCGTCGAGGAGTTCGCGCCCGAGGGCCACGTGGTGCCGTACTGCATGTCGGGCGGCACCGACGCCAAGCAGTTCTCCCGGCTGGGCATCACCGGCTACGGCTTCGCGCCGCTGAAGCTGCCGGAGGGCTTCGACTACCAGGCCCTCTTCCACGGCGTCGACGAACGCGTCCCGGCCGACGCGCTGCACTTCGGCGTCCACGTCCTCGACCGGTTCCTGCGGACGGCCTAGGGTCCGTCCTCCGGTTCGGTTCGCCCGGTGGCGACGATGACGGATCACCGGCCGTGTGCTGGGCATGATCCGGAAGGACAGTGCCCCGGAAGGTGGGAGACGACGTGCGGACCCTGGCGTACGGTTCCTGGCCCTCGCCCATCGACGCGACGCTGGCCGCCGCGCACGACGGGCACCCCGAGTGGGTGGGCTTCGTCGGCGACGAGACGTGGTGGACCGAACCGCGGCCCGAGGAGGGCGGCCGTCGCACGCTCGTGCGGTGCCGCGCGGACGGCACCGAGGAGTCGGTGCTGCCGGCGCCGTGGAACGTGCGCAGCCGGGTCATCGAGTACGGCGGGCTGCCCTGGGCCGGCACGGTGGTGGACGGCCGAACCCTGGTGGTGTTCACGCACTTCGCCGACCAGCGGCTGTACTGGTACGAACCCGGAGGCCGGCCGCGCCCGTTGACGCCCGTGTCCGAGGTGGGTGGCGGACTGCGCTGGGCGGAGCCGCTGTTGGACCTGGAACGCGGTGAAGTGTGGTGCGTACTTGAGGAGTTCACGGGCGAGGGACCCGGGGACGTGCGCCGCGTCCTGGCGGCGGTGCCGCTGGACGGATCGGCGGCCACGGACCGGGACGCCGTGCGCGAAATCACCGACGCACGGCACCGGTTCGTGACCGGCCCGCGGATCTCGCCCGACGGGCGCCGGGCCGCCTGGCTGGCCTGGGACCACCCGCGGATGCCCTGGGACGGCACGGAGCTGGTCCTGGCCGACGTGAGCGCCGACGGCAGGCTGCACGGGGCGCGGACGGTCGCCGGCGGACCCGAAGAGTCCGTCGCGCAGGTCGACTGGTCGGCCGACGGGCGGCTGCTGTACGCCAGCGACCGCAGCGGCTGGTGGAACCTGTACCGCGACGGCCGGCCGCTGTGCCCGCGCGAGGAGGAGTTCGGCGGACCGCTGTGGAAGCTCGGCCACCGCTGGTTCGCCCCGCTGGACAACGGTCTGATCGCCGTCGTGCACGGCCGCGGGGCCACCGTCCTCGGGATACTGGATCCCGAGACCGGCGAGGTCGTCGACGCGGCGGGCCCCTGGACGGAGTTCGCGCCCACCCTCGCGGCCCACGGCGAACGGGTCGTCGCCGTCGGCGCCAGCCCGCGAACCGCCCACGAGATCGTCCAGCTCGACACCCGCACCGGCCGGGCCCGGGTGACCGGCGCCCGGCACACCGACCCGGTCGACCCCGCCCACTACCCGGAACCGCAGATCCGCGTCTTCACGGGCCCCGCCGGACGCGAGGTGCACGCCCGCGTCTACCCGCCGCACCACCCCGGCTGCGTCGCCCCCGGCGACGAGCTGCCGCCGTACGTCGTGTGGGCGCACGGCGGACCCACCGGCCGGGCGCCCCTGGTGCTGGACCTGTCGATCGCCTACTTCACCTCGCGCGGCATCGGGGTCGCCGAGGTCGACTACGGCGGCTCGACCGGGTACGGCCGGGAGTACCGGAACCGGCTGCGCGAGCAGTGGGGCGTCGTCGACGTCGAGGACTGCGCGGCGGTGGCGCTGGCCCTCGCCGCCGAGGGCACCGCCGACCGCGCCCGGCTCGCGATCCGGGGCGGCAGCGCGGGCGGCTGGACCACCGCCGCGTCCCTGACCACCACCGACGTCTACGCCTGCGGCACGATCAGCTACCCCGTCCTCGACCTCACGGCCTGGGCCTCGGGGGAGACCCACGACTTCGAGTCGCGGTACCTGGAGAGCCTGGTCGGACCGCTCGCCGAGGTCCCGGCACGGTACGCGCAGCGGTCGCCCGCCGCGCACGCCGACCGGATCACCGCGCCCTTCGTACTGCTCCAGGGCCTGGACGACGTCATCTGCCCGCCCGCGCAGTGCGAGCGCTTCCTCGCCCGGGTCAAGGGCCGGCAGGTGCCGCACGCGTACCTCGCCTTCGAGGGCGAGGGGCACGGGTTCCGGCGGGCCGGCACCCTGGTGCGCGCGCTGGAGGCAGAGCTCTCGCTGTACGCTCAGGTGTTCGGGCTGACCCCGCCCGGAGTACCGACGCTGGAGCTGGCCCCGTGAAACCCCTCGTACGACCGTCCCGGCTGGCCCCCGGCGCCCGGGTGGCGGTCGTCGCCCCCAGCGGACCCGTCCCCGAGGAGCGGCTGCAGGCCGGACTCGACGTGCTGCGCGGCTGGGACCTCGACCCCGTCGTGGCCCCGCACGTGCTCGACCGGCACGGCACGTTCGCGTACCTGGCGGGCACCGACGCGGACCGCGCCGCCGACCTGCAGAACGCCTGGTGCGATCCGTCCGTGGACGCGGTGCTGTGCGCCCGGGGCGGGTACGGGGCGCAGCGGATCGTGGACCTGCTCGACTGGTCGGCGATGCGGGCGGCCGGGCCGAAGGTGTTCGTCGGCTTCAGCGACATCACGACGCTGCACGAGGCCTTCGCCACCCGCCTGGGCCTCGCCACGCTGCACGGGCCGATGGCGGCCGGGATCGACTTCATCAAGAACGCGCGGGCCCAGGAGCACCTGAAGGCCACCCTCCTCGCCCCGGAGACGGTCCGGGTGATCGCCTCCGGCGGCACGGCCCTGGTCCCCGGCCGGGCCCGGGGCGTCACCCTCGGCGGCTGCCTGGCCCTGCTCGCGTCGGACCTCGGCACCCCGCACGCCCGGCCGTCGGCGCGCGGCGGGCTGCTGTGCCTGGAGGACGTGGGCGAGGAGACGTACCGCCTGGACCGCTACCTCACCCAGCTCCTGCGCGCGGGCTGGCTGGACGGGGTGCACGGCGTGCTGCTCGGCTCCTGGGAACAGTGCGACGCGCTGGACCGGGTGCGCGCCCTGCTCGTCGACCGCCTCGGCGCGCTCGGCGGCGTGCCCGTGGTCGAGGAGTTCGGCTTCGGGCACTGTGCGGGCGCGCTGACCATCCCCTTCGGCGCCGCGGCCGAACTGGACGCGGACGCGGGCACGCTGACCCTCGACGAGCCGGCGCTGCGCTGACCCGCCCGCCGCGCGGGGCCGGTGCGGCGTAGGGTGGCCGGATGCCGCACACCACGTCCCGCTACCTCGCCGAAGGCCCCCGTGTGGGCATACGCCACTTCACCTATGCGGACGGCGCCGAGTTCACCGCTCGCGCCCGGGAGTCCAAGGACCTGCACCACCCGTGGCTCTTCCCGCCGGCCACCGAGGAGGCCTACGCCGCGTACGCGGAGCGGCTGATCGAGGACCCCGAGCGGGTCGGGTTCCTGGTCTGCGAGAAGGACGACGGGGCCGTCGCCGGATTCATCAACATCAACAACATCGTCCGGGGCGGCTTCCAGAGCGGGGCCCTCGGCTACGGCGCCTTCGCGCACGCGGCCGGGCGCGGGCTGATGCGCGAGGGCCTCGACCTGGTGATCGGCCACGCCTTCGGGCCGATGCGGCTGCACCGGCTGGAGATCAACGCGCAGCCCGGCAACGCCGCCTCTGTCGCCCTCGCCCGCGGCGCGGGCTTCCGGCTGGAGGGCTTCTCGCCGAACATGATCTACATCGACGGGGCCTGGCGGGACCACGAGCGGTGGGCGATCACCGCCGAGATGCGGGCTTGACGTTGATCTTCATGGTGTCGAGATCGGTGACGGTCGACTTCAGACCGGTGAAGCCGTAGCCCAGGCCGCGCAGCGCGGTCTCGGCGCGGTCCTCCGCGATCGCCGCCGCCATCTCCTCGCCGTCGGCCGCGTCCGACACCACCACGTACCGCATCGAGAAGTGCTTCAGCGGCGACGGCTCGTAGGACAGCGAGCCCTCCTCGGTGAACCGCATGCTCGTCAGCCCGTGGTCCGCCGCCTCGGCCAGCAGCCGCGCCCGCGCCTCGTCGGTCAGCCCGTCCCAGGTGCCCCGGACGATGACCCGGTAGGTGTGCCGCTCGCTCATGCGCCGTTCCGTTCTTCACTCTTCACGCGATCCGATGGACGATCGACTCTACGGCCGGGTGTTTCGGCCGCACACCGAATTACGCCCCGCACCACCGCATCGCGCCCCGCCCCACCGGCCGCCAGGGCCCCGCCCGCACGGCGGCCTTTGCGCAATCCTGACCGGCAGCTCCCCTGGCCGGTTCGCCGGGCGGCGGGTTCCATGGTGATCGTGACGACGATCCGACGTGAGGTACTGACGCTGCCCGCAGCGGAGTTGGGCACGGACAACCCCCTGCCCGCGCTGCGGCCGCTCGACGAGGTCCACCGCATCGAGGACCGGGACCGGGAGGACCTGCCGCGCGACATGGCCCGGCAGCTCTCCTACGCCCCGCTGCGCAGCCTGCTGCCGGTCCGCGTGCGGGACGGCTACGGCAGGACCCGCGCGGCCCGCCCCGTCGACGCGCTGGTGATCGAGAACGACCGGCTGCGCGCCACCGTCCTGCCCGGCCTCGGCGGCCGGATCGCCTCCCTCGTCCACCTGCCGACCGGCCGCGAACTCCTGTACCGCAACCCGGTGTTCCAGCCCGCGAACTTCGCCCTGAACGGCGCCTGGTACTCCGGCGGCGTCGAATGGAACATCGGCGCCACCGGCCACACCACCCTCTCCTGCGCCCCGCTGCACGCCGCCCGCGTCCCGGCCCCCGACGGCGGCGAGATGCTGCGCCTGTGGGAGTGGGAACGGCTGCGCGACCTGCCCTTCCAGATCGACCTGTGGCTGCCGGAGGGATCCGACTTCCTGTACGTCGGCGTCCGCGTCCGCAATCCGCACGAGCGGCCGGTGCCCGCCTACTGGTGGTCCAACGTCGCCGTGCCCGAGGACCGCCGGGTCCTCGCCCCGGCCGACGAGGCGTGGCACTTCGGCTACGAGCGCAGGCTGCGCCGGGTGCCGGTCCCCTCGGACGACGGCATCGACCGCACGCACCCGCTCAACAGCCCGTACGCCGCCGACTACTTCTACGAGGTGCCCGACGGACGGCGTCGCTGGATCGCCGCGCTCGACGCGGACGGGCACGGGCTGGTGCAGACCTCCACCGACGTGCTGCGCGGCCGCAAGCTGTTCGTGTGGGGCGCAGGGCCGGGCGGCCGGCGCTGGCAGGAGTGGCTCACCGAGCCCGGAACCGGTGGCTACTGCGAGATCCAGGCCGGGCTCGCCCGCACCCAGCTGGAGCATGTGCGGCTGGAGGCGGAGAGCGAGGTGTCCTGGCTGGAGGCGTACGGACCGCTCGACACGCCCTCGGCGGGGGAGTGGGCCGAGGTCGTCGGCGCGGCCGAGGAACGGCTGGCGGCGGTCCTGCCGCGGGCCGCCGTCGAGGCCGCCCACGCGGCCTGGAAGCCGTACGCCGACACCGAACCCGGCCAGACGCTGGCCACCGGCTCCGGCTGGGGCGCCCTCGAAGTGCTGCGCGGCGGCTGGAAACTGCCCGGCACCCCCTTCGACGAGGCCACGCTCGGCGACGCCCAGGAGCCCTGGCGGGAGTTGCTGCGCTCCGGGTCGCTGCCCGAACCGCGCCGGGTGCGGCCGCCCGGGGAGACGCTGGTCGCCCCGCACTGGCGGGACATGCTGGAGACCGCGCCCGCCACCCCGCTCACCGAGTACCACCTCGGCGTGGCCCAGTGGCACGCCGGTGACCGTGCCCAGGCCGTGCGCAGCTGGGAGCGGGCCCTCGCCCTCGCCCCCTCGCTGTGGCCCCTGCTGCGCTGCCTGGCCGTCGCCGACCAGGCGTCCGGCCACCACGAGCGGGCCGCCGACCGGTACACGGAGGCCTTCGACGACCTGTGCCACGAGCGACGCGACGACGGCGAGCTGTGGACGGCCGCCACCGCCGCCCTGGGCCGCGAGGCGCTGGAGGCGCTGCTCAGGGTCCGGCGTGCGGCGGACGCGCGGTCCGTGTGGGAGCGGCTCCTGCCCGCGGTCCGGCCGCGGGGCCGGTTCCGGCTCCTGGAGGCCGAGTTGCTGCTCGCGGAGGGCCGGCCCGAGGCGGCCCGAGCCGTCTTCGACGACGGCTTCGAGGTGGCCGACCTGCGCGAGGGCGCGGAGACGGTCGGACGGCTGTGGGCCCGCCTGAGCGACGCGCCGCTGCCCGACCGCTACGACTTCCGCATGCGGCCGGAAGCGCCCTGAGACGTAGGGGAGTTGGTACCGCTCCGGGCGAACCGAACACCCGTCCCGGCACGTCGCCGACAGCACCCGGGACATCCGGGACCGGCGGGAACATCCGGGGCCGACGGGGAGGGACCGTCATGGGCGAACCGACGCAGAACTGCCCGCAGTGCGGGGCGCCCCAGCCCGTCGACGAGGGCTACCCGGCGTGGTGCGCCGCCTGCGACTGGAACGTGGCGCCCGAACTGTTCGTCTACGGCGTCGGCGGCACCGCGACCCTGCGCCGCGAACTCGCCGGCCGGGGTGCTGCCGCCGTGTTCGAGGAACTGGCCCGCGACGGGACGGCGGGACGACGCCCACGGCTGACAGCGGCTCATGTCGCCTCGTACGCACTGGCGTTGCTCGTGCACGGCTCCTCGCTGGTGCTGCTCGCCCTCGGCGCCTGGCTGATCGCGCGCGGCTGGCCGAACCCCCTCGCGGTCGTCGCCGGCGCCGTGCCGGTCCTGCTCTTTTCGGTACTGCGGCCCCGGATCCCCCGGCTCACCACGGCCCTGCCCCGGCTGCACCGCGCGGACGCGCCCCGGCTCTTCCGGCTCGTCGACGCGGTCGCCGGGGAACTGGGCACGCGGGGTGTCGACGTGGTGGTCGTCGATCCCTGGTGCAACGCCGCCGTCACCTCCTACGGCGTGCGCCGCCGCGTCCTGCGCCTGGGGCTCGGGCTGTGGTACGTGCTCACCCCGCAGCAGCGGGTCGCGCTCCTCGGGCACGAACTCGGTCACTTCGCGAACGGCGACACACGGCACGGCCTCACGGTGGGCACCGCGCTGCACACCCTGCAGGTGTGGGAGTACCTGCTGCGCCCCGAGCGCGCACGCCACCGCCCGGTCCGGGCCCTGCTCACCGTCCCGCACCACGCGGCCCGGTCGGCGCTGCGCCTCCTCGACCGCCTCGCGGTGCACGGCTTCCCGCGCCGCGAGTACCTCGCCGACGACCTGGCCGCGCGCGTCGCCTCCACCGAGGCGGCGCTCGGACTCACCGAGACGCTGCTGCACGCGGGGCGCGTGGAGGACGAGCTGCGGCGGCTGGCGCGGGAGGGCGGGGCGCCGCACGACGAGCGGCTGTGGTCGCTGCTGGCCGACAAGGTGGCCGCCGTCCCCGCGCGCGAACGCGAACGGCTGCGCCGGGTCAGCGAGTTGACCTGGACGCAGGTCGACGACACCCATCCGCCCACGCATCTGCGCCTGGCCCTGCTCGACCGGCGCGGCCCCGGCGCGCCGGGCGTCGTCTGCGACGCCCCGACCGCCCGGGCCGTCGAGCGCGAGCTGTGGCCGGCGGCACGGAGCCTGGCGCGCGCGGTCGCGCGGGGCGCCTGATCGCGCCCCCGTCAGCCCCGCTGGTCCACGTACTCGAAGACCGCCCCGTCCGGATGCATCGCCAGCAGATTGCGGCCCACCGGCGTGGGAACCGGCCCCGCGAGAATGTGCGCGCCGAGCTCGGTGAGCGTGCGGTGCGCCTCCTCGACGTCCTGCACGGCGATCGTCGCGGCCACCTTGCGCAGCACCTCCAGCTCCGCCTCCGGACCGCTCATCAGCAGGAACGAACCGACCGCGGCGACCTGCACACCACCACGGTCGAACCGGAGGGCTCTGCCGCCCGCGAGGCGTTCGTAGAAGGGGATCGCGGCTTCGAGGTCGTCGACGCAGATGCGCAGCGAGGCGCCCAGAATCTCCATGCGGACGAGCCTAGACCGTTGCCGCGCGCGGGCCACGGGTCGGAGCGCCACCGGAACGCCCCGCGTTATGCATAGCTATGTGCGGGTACGCGGTGGGCATGAAGCCCTTGGATCATCTTGAACATCTGGACAAGGAGCTGGTCGACGAGCTGGCCCAGGTGGCACGGGAGACCGTGCGCGACGAGCTGCGTGAGCAGACCCGCAAGCAACGCCGTACGGCCATGCTGTACGGCGCGTCCGGCGCCGTCGCCCTGTACGCGGGTGGGGCCCTCGCGCTCGCCCTGGGGCTGGCCCTGGCGACCGGCCTCCCCGGCTGGGCGGCGGCGCTGATCACGGCGGCCATCCTCGGCGTCGTGGCCTACGCGCTGCGCAGCGCGGCCCGCCCGAAGCACGCGCACGCCCCGGCCCACGTCATCGGCGGCACCCCGCCTGCCGGACCGCCCGGCGGACTGGGCACGCCGTACCCGCCCATGCCGACGATGGCCCCGCGCCAGGACGGCATCGACCCCGAGTCCCCGCACCACCGGGCCTGAGGAGGACCCTTTCCGGCACGGCGGCGGGCCACCGGCCCGCCGTCCTCGTGTTTCGGCGGCCCGGGGCGCCCGCCGCCGCGCCGAAACAGCCCGCTTCGCGGCGTTTGGAGGTCCGGACCAGGGGGACGCGGTAGGCCTCGGACGAGCCACACCGCCGGAGGCGTCCTGTGAGTCGACCCCGCATCGTGATCGTCGGTGCCGGCTTCGCCGGGTACCGGACGGCTCGCGCCCTGGCGCGGGCGAGCCGGTACAAGGCCGACCTCACCCTGCTGAACCCGACCGACTACTTCCTGTATCTGCCCCTGTTGCCCCAGGTCTCCGCCGGGATCCTGGAGCCGCGCCGGGTCACCGTCTCCCTGAGCACGCTGCGCGGCGTACGCCTGCTGCTCGGCGAGGCCGACCACGTCGACCTCGACGGCCGCACCGTGCAGTACACGGACCCCGAGGGCGCGAGCGGGACCCTGCCGTACGACCGGCTGGTCCTCGCCGCGGGCAGCGTCAACAAGCTGCTGCCGATCCCCGGTGTCGCCGAGCACGCGCACGGCTTCCGCGGCCTGCCCGAGGCGCTGTACCTGCGCGACCACGTGACCCGGCAGATGGAGCTCGCCGCCGCGGCCGACGACCCCAAGGGCGCCGTCGCGCGGTGCACCTTCGTCGTGGTCGGCGCCGGCTACACCGGCACGGAGGTGGCCGCGCAGATGCAGTTGTACACCGCCGAAATGGCCCGCAGGCGGCCGTTGCCGGGCGGCGTGCGGCCACGCTGGATGCTGCTCGACATCGCGCCGCGCCTGCTGCCCGAGCTGGACGAGCGGCTCTCGCGCACCGCCGACCGCGTACTGCGCCGGCGGGGCGTCGAGGTGCGCACGGGGACGTCCGTGCGGGAGGCCACGCACGACGGAGTGCTGCTCTCCGACGGCGAGTTCGTCGAGACGCGGACGCTGGTGTGGTGCGTGGGCGTACGGCCCGATCCGCTGGTGGAGGCCACCGGACGGCCACTGGAGCGGGGACGGCTGATCGTCGACCCGTACCTCCAAGTGCCCGGCAGTCCCGAGGTGTTCGCCTGCGGTGACGCGGCCGCCGTGCCCGATCTGAACCGGCCCGGGACGTTCACCCCGATGACCGCCCAGCACGCCTGGCGGCAGGGCCGGGTCGCGGCGCACAACGTTGCCGCCTCGCTCGGCATCGGCGAGCGCCGCCCGTATCGCCACCGCGACCTGGGCTTCCTCGTGGACCTGGGTGGCGTCCAGGCGGCCGCCGACCCGCTCGGCATCGCCCTGTCCGGCCCGCCGGCCGGCGTCGTCACCCGCGGCTACCACCTCGCGGCGATGCCGGGCAACCGCGTGCGCGTCGCCGCCGACTGGGTCCTGGAGGCCGTACTGCCGCGCCAGGCCGTCCAGTTGGGACTCGTCCGGTCCTGGTCGGTGCCCCTGGACACGGCGTCCCCGGAACTGGCCCGGGTGGCGGGCGGGCCGTGGCGGTCGGACCGGCAGCCCGCGCCCACCCCGGCCCCCAGCGAGCACCATCGCGGCCCGGGGCCCGTGAAGCGCTCCGACATCCCCGCCGAAGGAGACTCATGAACACCGACGAACTCGCCGAACTCGCCCAGCAGTTGCGCGTGGACAGCGTGCGGGCCGCCGCCGTGGCGGGGTCCGGGCACCCCACGTCCTCGATGTCCGCCGCGGAGCTGATGGCCGTCCTGCTCGACCGCCACTTCCGCTACGACTTCGAGCGCCCCGCCCACCGGGCCAACGACCGCTTCGTCCTCTCCAAGGGACACGCCTCACCCCTGCTGTACGCCGTGTACAAGGCGGTCGGCGTCATCGACGACGCCGAGCTGAACACCTACCGCAAGCTCGGCAGCCGGCTGGAGGGGCACCCGACCCCGCGGCGGCTGCCGTGGGTGGAGACCGCCACCGGCTCGCTCGGCCAGGGCCTCCCGGTCGGCGTCGGCATCGCGCTGGCCGGCAAGCGGCTGGACCACATCGCGTACCGCGTATGGGTGCTGTGCGGGGACAGCGAGCTGGCCGAGGGCTCCGTGTGGGAGGCCGTCGAGCACGCCGCGTACGAACACCTCGACAACCTGACGGCCATCGTGGACGTCAACCGGCTCGGCCAGCGCGGACCCACCCGGCACGGTCACGACCTGGACGCCTACGCCCGCCGCTTCCAGGCCTTCGGCTGGCACACCGTGGAGATCGACGGGCACGACGTGGACGCCGTCGACCGCGCCTACGGCGAGGCCCGGTCCACCCGCGGGCAGCCCACCGTGATCCTCGCCCGCACCCTCAAGGGCAAGGGCGTCGCCGCCGCGCAGGACCGCGAGGGGCTGCACGGCAAGCCGCTGTCGGATCCCGAGGAGGCGATCGCCGAGCTCGGCGGCCCGCGCGACCTGCGCATCCGGGTGCAGGAACCGCCCGTCGCCCGCCTGCTGCACTCCGTGCCCACCAACGCGCTCGTCCTCCCGCCCTACGAGAAGGGCGACGAGGTCGCGACCCGCGACGCCTTCGGCGCGGCGCTCGCCGCGCTCGGCAACGCCCGCGGCGACATCGTGGCCCTGGACGGCGAGGTCGGGGACTCCACCCGCACCGAGCTCTTCGCCAAGGAGCACCCCGACCGCTACTTCGAGTGCTACATCGCCGAACAGCAGCTGGTCGCCGCCGCCGTCGGCATGGCCACGCGCGGCTGGGTGCCCTACGCCGCGACGTTCGCCGCCTTCCTCACCCGCGCCCACGACTTCGTGCGCATGGCCGCGATCAGCGGCTCCGGCATCAACCTGGTCGGCTCCCACGCGGGCGTCGCCATCGGCCAGGACGGGCCCTCGCAGATGGGTCTGGAGGACCTGGCGATGTTCCGGGCGCTGTACGGCTCGACCGTGCTGTACCCGTGCGACGCCAACCAGACCGCGAAGCTCGTCGCCGCCATGTCCGGCCTGGACGGTATCCGCTACCTGCGCACCTCGCGCGGCAAGAGCCCGGTGATCTACGGCCCGGACGAGGAGTTCCCGGTCGGCGGCTGCAAGGTGCTGCGCTCCTCCGAAGAGGACCGGCTGACCGTGGTCGCGGCCGGTGTCACCGTGCGCGAGGCCCTGGCCGCCGCCGACCTCCTCGCGGAGGAGGACATCGCGATCCGGGTCATCGACCTGTACTCGGTCAAGCCCGTCGACCGGCCCACGCTGCGGCAGGCCGCCGAGGAGACCGGCTGCCTGGTCTCCGTCGAGGACCACCATCCCGAGGGCGGCCTCGGGGACGCCGTCCTCGACGCGTTCCTCGACGGCGGGCCCGTCCCCCGCCTGGTCCGGCTCGCCGTCCGGACGATGCCCGGTTCGGCCGCCCCCGACGAGCAGATGCACGCCGCGGGCATCGACGCCGACGCCATCGCGACGGCCGGCCGGCTGCTGGTGGAGGAGGCGATCGTGCGGTGACGACCGCCGCGGCGCGGCCCTCGGATCCGGCCGATGCCGACCGGACGCGTTGCGTGGTTGAACCGTGGTCGAAGGTTTGAGCAGGGGCCTGATGGCCACTCGACCACAGAGGTGGCCATGACGAACACAAAGAACACACCACAGGCACAGCGTTCACGGAACGCACAGGAACCGACGCGGGAAAAGGAACCGACGCGGGAACCGAGCAGGAGTGGCGAGACCCAGGCGGCAAAGGACCGGCCGAGCCCGATGGAAGTGTTGCGCCAGGCGCGCGGCCAGCTCGCGGAGCTGACCGGCATGGCCGCCGAGTCGGTGTCGTGCTTCGAGCAGACGGAGGACGGCTGGGCGCTGGAGATCGAGGTCCTGGAGCTGCCCAGGGTGCCCGACACGATGAGCCTGATGGCCAGCTACCAGGTTGAACTGGATCCGCGCGGTCAGCTCACCGGATACCGGCGTGTCCGCCGCTACGAACGCGGCCGCGCCGACGCACACAGGCCCGGCGGCCGCTAGGCCGCCCGCCCGCGGCGACGACCGCGGAAGACACATCCACGGAAGAGGAGGCGTGAGCGGCATGACCGTTGTCCCGGCACAGCAGGCCGGCGGTGGAGGCAGTGGAAGCCTCTACGACGTTCTGGAACTCGTCCTCGACAGGGGTCTCGTCATCGACGCCTTCGTGCGGGTTTCCCTGGTCGGCATCGAGATCCTCAAGATCGACGTACGGGTCGTCGTGGCCAGCGTCGACACGTACCTGCGCTTCGCCGAAGCGTGCAACCGGATGGACCTGGAGGCAGGTCCGCGCAAGCCCCCGGGGCTCGCGGACATCGTCGGCGAGGTCACCGAGTCCGGCGCCCGAGGCAAGTCCAAGGGGGCGCTGTCCGGCGCCGCACAGACCGTCTCCGACGCGTTCCGGCAGGCACGCGAGGAGGGTGAGGCCGAGCCCAGGCCGCGGTCCCGCAAGACGAACGCGCGCAGGAAGGAGGAGCAGGAATGAGCACGTACGTCTACGGCATCACGGCGCACGAGCACCCCGCGCTCCCGAAGGGCATGGACGGCGTCGGCGATCCGCCGCGTCCCGTGCGCGTCCTGGAGGAGGCTGACCTGGCCGCCTTGGTCAGCGACGCCCCGGAGGACCTGCGTGCCAAGCGCCGGGAACTGCTCGCCCACCAGAACGTGATCGCCGAGGCGGGCGCGGCCGGTTGTGTGCTGCCGATGCGCTTCGGCAGCGTCGCCCCGGACGACGCCACGGTTGCCGACGTGCTCGCCGAGCGCGCCGACCACTACCGGGAACGCCTGCAGGCGCTGGAGAACAAGGTCGAGTACAACGTCAAGGCGAGCCACATCGAAGAGGCCGTCCTGCACCGCGTGATGGCCGACAACCCGGAGATCCGCGCCCTGACCGAGGCCAACCGGCAAGCCGACGGCGGCACCTATGAACAGCGTCTGCAGCTCGGCGAGATGGTGGTGGCCGCCGTACAGGCCAAGGAGGCCGAGGACGCCATCGCGGTGGAGCGCGCCCTGGAACCGGTGGCCAGCGCCGTGAGCGTGGGCCCCGGCTCCACCGGCTGGCTGGCCAATGTGTCCTTCCTGGTGGACCGGGGGTCCGCCGAGGACTTCGTCGCAGCCGTGCAGCGGGCCCGGGAGGACCTGGCCCACCTGGAGCTGCAGGTCAACGGGCCGCTGCCGCCGTACAGCTTCGTGGAGCCCGGCCCGGCCGAGCCCGCGGGCACCACGGCGGGCGGCGGCCTGGAGCACGAGGAGAAGTGAGATGGCTGGGCTGTTCGGCGAAATCCTGCTGCTGCCGTTCGCTCCGGTGCGCGGCGCCGGCTGGGTGATCGAGCAAGTGGTCCGGGAGGCGGAGCGGCTGTACTACGACCCGGCCGCCGTCCGGGCCGAACTCGCCCAGCTCGAAGAGCGGTTGACGGCGGGCGAGATCGACGAGGAGGAGTTCGACCGGGTGGAGGACGAATTGCTCGACCGGCTGGAGATCGCTCTGCGCCGGAGTACGGAGACGGACCAGGGGACGTGACACATGAATCGCATGGGACTGGGCCTCGCCGTAGGGGCCGGATACCTGCTCGGACGGACGAGGAAGATGAAGTTGGCGTTCGCGCTCGGCACGCTGGCGGCCGGTAAGCGGCTGCCTCTGAGCCCCGGCGCGCTCGCCGAGGTGGTCTCGCATCAGCTGCGGGACAACCCGCAGTTCAAGGAGATCGGCGACCAGCTGCGCGAGGACCTGCGGGGCGTCGGCAAGGCAGCCTCCGGCGCCATGGTCGAGCGGCAGATGGACGCCCTCGCCGACCGGCTGCACGGGCGCACCTCCGAGGTGCGCGACCAACTCGAATCGGTTACGGGCCTCGCGAGCCCGGACGGGTCCGCGGACGAGGACGACGGCCGCGAGGACTCGGAGCCCGAGGAGGACGAGACGCGGCAGGGTGCCGATGGCGAACGGTCGGGCGAGTCCCGCCGGGCCTCCAAGGGGAGCGCGCGTAAGGCGGCCGACAGGTCCCCCGCCGGCAAGGCGACGACGAAGGCCTCGGCCAAGAAGGCCCCCGCCAAGAAGGCGGCGGCGAAGAGGACGACGACGGCCAGGAAGAAGACGTCCGCGGGCGGGAGTGCGGCCCGTGGCGGCAGGAACCGGCTTCCGAAGGGAGGCGAGGAGTCATGACCGACACCCTCGGAACCGCGCGCTCCACCGCGTCGTCCGCGGCGGGCGGCGCCACCGACGGCGGGCTCGGCCGGCTGGCACAGAGCGAGGCGGCGGACCGCCTGAAGGAAGAGGTGCAGGAGTACCTCGCCGCCCAGGCCCAGCGGTTGCTCGTCGGCGCCGGCCGCAAGCTCGGCGAGACCACGGTGAAGCTCAACGACATCGCGGAGGGCAACAGCCCCGGCTTCGGCCGGCTCGCCCTCGACGCCGGCCGCAAGTTCGCCGAGGGCAAGGGCCCGGTGCGCTCCGCACTGGAGCTCGGCGCCTCCCGGGCGAAGGACAACGTGATGGGCGCGCTGAAGAACCTCGGCGGCGGCAAGAGCAAGCGCAAGCGCGCCGCCGGCCACAAGCCCACCGTCATCATCGAGTACGTCGACGTCGGCGTGCCGCTGCGCACGGCCTACGACCAGTGGACTCAATACCAGGACTTCAGCACCTTCGCCAAGGGCGTCAAGAGCGCGAACCGCGCCGACGACACGACGTCGGACTGGAAGCTCAAGGTCTTCTGGTCCAACCGCAGCTGGAAGGCCCACACCACCGAGCAGGTCCCCGACTACCGCATCCAGTGGTCGTCGGAGGGCGCCAAGGGAACCACCAGGGGCGTGGTCTCCTTCCACGAGCTGGAGGAGAACCTCACCCGCGTGCTGCTGGTCATGGAGTACTACCCCAGCGGCCTGTTCGAGAAGACCGGCAACATCTGGCGCGCCCAGGGCCGCCGGGCCCGGCTCGACCTCAAGAACTTCGCCCGCTTCATCACCCTCAAGGGGGAGGCGGAGGACGGCTGGCGCGGCGAGATCCGCGACGGCGAGGTCGTCCGCAGCCACGAGGACGCGGTCGCCGAGGAGGAGGACGAGGCGCGTGCCGAGGACGCCGAGGACACGGACGAGGACGAGGAGCCCGAGTCCGACGAGCCGGAGGAGTACGAGGACGAAGAGGGCACCGAGGAGCCTGAGGAGGACGAGGAGGCAGAGGACGACGAGGACGCGGAGTACGACGCCGAGGACGAGGAGCCCGGGCGGTACCAGGACGAGGACGAGTCCGCCTACGAGGACGAGGACGAGGACCGGGACGAGGAGGAGGACGAAGACGCCTACGCCAAGAGCGGGAGCCGTCGATGACCACGCCTGGCCGGCTGCCCCAGCCCTACGGTCACGACGGGAGCGCCAACCTCGCCGACATCCTGGAGCGCGTCCTCGACAAGGGCATCGTCATCGCCGGTGACATCCGGATCAACCTGCTCGACATCGAACTGCTCACGGTCAAGCTGCGGCTCGTCGTCTGCTCGGTGGACAAGGCGAAGGAGATGGGCATCGACTGGTGGGAGACCGATCCGGCGCTGTCCTCGCACGCCCGTCGAGAGGAACTCGCCCGGGAGAAGCGCCGCGACGAACTCGCTCGGGAGAACGCCGAGCTGCGTGAGCGCCTGGCCGAGCTGGAGCCGGGGCGGGGGCAGGAGGAGGACCGATGACGGCGATGACCGGCCTGCGGTACGTCTACGCGATCTGCCGCCCGTTCGAGGCGGCCCTGCAGTCCCAGCTGACGGGCGTGGCGGGCGCCCCGCCGGGACTGCTGCGCCACCACGGGCTGGTCGCCGTCGTCAGTACGGTCCCGGAGCGGGACTTCGCCGAGGAACCGCTCCGCGCCCACCTGGAGGACCTCGACTGGCTGACCGACACGGCACGGGCCCACCAGGGGGTGATCGACGCGCTCACCACCGTGACCACGCCGCTGCCGCTCCGGCTCGCCACCGTCTTCCGCGACGACAGCGGCGTACGCGTCATGATGGAGACGGGCGAGGCCGGCTTCCGGCGCACCCTCGACCGGCTGGACGGCCGGGTGGAATGGGGCGTCAAGGTCCATCTGGACCCGGTGCGGGAGCCCGAGACGGTGGAGGACGAGCCCACCGACGCCGCGAGCCCGGAGAGCCGGCCCACCAGTGGCCGGGACTATCTGCGCCGGCGCCGGCAGCGCGTCCGGTCCGACGAGGACAGGTGGCGGCAGGCCGAGGAATTCGCGAGCCGACTTCACACGGCGCTTTCCGGGCACGCCGAGGAAGCCCGCCTGCACGCCCCGCAGAACTCGACGCTTTCCGGAGTGCCGGGACAGAATGTGCTCAACGCCGCCTATCTGGTGCCGCGCGCGGAATCCGAGGAATTCGTGGAACTGGTGGACCGTACGAAGGACGATGTTCTCGGAGTTCCCGGAGTTTCCGGAATTCGGGTGGAACTCACCGGGCCCTGGGCGGCGTATTCGTTCACCGGCGAGTTGTCCGGGGAGGAGCGGTGACCGTCGTCGAGCGCCGCGAGATCGCCCTGGTGGACCTGCTCGACCGGCTGCTGGCCGGCGGGGTCGTCATCACCGGGGACATCACGCTGCGCATCGCCGACGTCGACCTCGTACGGATCGACCTGAACGCGCTGATCAGCTCCGTGGGCCGGGGGGTGCCCGCGCTCTGGGAGGAGCCGCGGGACGAGGTGACGTCATGACCCGGCACGGCAACCGGCTGGACCTCGATCCCGACACGGTCGAGCGGGACCTCGTGAAACTCGTGCTGACCGTCGTGGAGTTGCTGCGCCAGCTGATGGAGCGCCAGGCGCTGCGCCGCGTCGACACCGGCGAACTGAGCGAGGAGCAGGAGGAGCGGATCGGGCTCACCCTGATGCTCCTGGAGGACCGCATGACCGAGCTGCGCGAGCGCTACGGGCTGCGGCCCGAGGACCTGAATCTGGACCTCGGGCCGCTCGGACCGCTGCTGCCGCGGAGCTGACGTCACCACCTGTACCAGCGGCTCCTGCCGCCGCCCGCGGTGGTGCCCCGCACCAGGAATCCCAGCAGCCAGATCACGAGAACTATCAACGCGATCCACCAGAGTAGTTTCACCGCAAATCCGGCACCGAAGAGAAGAAGCGCCAGAAGCAGTACCAGCAGGATGGGAATCATAATGTGAACCTCCTGCCATTCGTATTTCCCGAAAGGCGCGGATCAGGCTTCCTTACGGCACAGAATTTCTCCGTGCAGTACGGCGAACCAGCCGTCCTCCCGCTTTCCCCACTCCCGCCACGCCCGTGACACGGCCGCCAGTTGCCCGGTGGCCGCGTGCCCGCCCCCGGTGGCCCGCTCGGCGTACGCCGAGGCGAGGGTGCGGTCGGCCCACAGGCCGCTCCACCAGGCCCGCTCCTCGGGCGTGGCGAACGTCCAGGTGCTGGACGTGGCCGTGACGTCCGTGAGCCCGGCGGCCCGCGCCCAGGACGTCAGCCGCCGCCCGGCGTCCGGTTCACCGCCGTTGGCCCGGGCGACCCGGCGGTACAGGTCCAGCCAGTCGTCCATCCCGGGCACCGGCGGGTACCAGGTCATCGCGGCGTAGTCCGCGTCGCGGGCGGCGATGAACCCGCCCGGCCTGGTGACCCGGCGCATCTCGCGCAGCGCCCGCACCGGGTCGCCGACGTGCTGCAGCACCTGGTGCGCGTGCACCACGCAGAACGAGTCGTCCGGGTAGTCCAGCGCGTGCACGTCGGCGACCGCGAAGTCGACGTTGGTCAGCCCGCGTTCGGCGGCCGTGGCGCGGGCCCGGTCCAGGATGCCGGGGGCGTGGTCGACGCCGGTGACGTGCCCGTCGGGGACCAGCGCCGCCAGATCGGCGGTGATGGTCCCCGGGCCGCACCCGATGTCCAGGATCCGCATGTGGGGTCGGAGCGAACCGAGCAGATGGGCCGCGGAGTTGGCGGCGGTCCGCCAGGTGTGCGAGCGCAGCACCGACTCGTGGTGCCCATGGGTGTACACGGCGGTCTCCCGTTGCTCCGGCATGGCTGTGCCCCTCCTCGCGTTTTCGCATCGGCTCACGAGGCCCGCGGCCCCAGCCCTGCGGTACGCACCACCGTACGCACGCGTGCCGAATGATGAGACCCGCGTTTCACGATGTGGACAACTGGGTGATCGGGGCACCTACGGGTGGCGGCCGTCAGCCATGGGGCAGCGGACGGTAGACCGTCAGCGCCTCGGGCAGCTTCTCCACCGTCACCTCGCCCGAGACCTCGATGACTTCACCGTCGTACGCCAGGGGCGTGCCCGGCTCGACGCCGGCCAGGCGCAGCCGGCCCACCCGCACCGCCGCGTGCGCGGGGGAGCGGGTCAGCGGGCCCGCGACGGCGGCGGCGAGCAGCCGCAGCGCCGGCCCCTTGCCGCCGTGCACGACCCGTACGTCCAGCCGCCCGTCGGCCAGGTCGAGCCGGCGGCCGGAGGCGAGGCCCAGGCGGTGATAGGTGCAGTTGCCGACGAACAGCAGCCACAACGGGTGCCTCCGGCCGCCGAGTTCGAGCTCCAGGGGGTGCTCGCCCCGGCGCAGCACGCGCACGGCCGCCCGTACCTCGGCGGGCCAGCCGCCGATCCGGTGCGACCAGCGGTCCCGCTCCCGCACCAGCTCCGGATAGACGCCCAGGCTCAGGGTGTTGAGGAAGATGCCGTCCCGGCCGTCGCAGGCGAACCGGCCCACGTCCACGCGCACCGCCTCGCCCCGCCGGACCGCCCCGGCGAGGGAACGTACGTCCTCCACGCCCAGGTCGTAGGCGAAGTGGTTGAGCGTTCCGCCGGGCAGCACCGCCAGCGGCAGGCCGCGGCGCAGGGCGGCCGCGGCGGCCGCGTTCACGGTGCCGTCGCCGCCGCACACCCCCAGCACCCGCGCCCGCGTCGCCGCCTTGTCCAACTCGGCCCTGATGTCCGCGGGTTCCGCCTCGACGATCTCCGCCCCGGGCAGCGCGGCGCGCAGCGCGCGCACCCGGTCGGCGGTGCCCGCGGCCCGGTTCGTGACGAACACCAGACCCTCGCCGTCGGGCAGCGCGGGCGCGACGGCGCGCGGCCGGGCCGGCGGGGTGACCTGGGCGCGCGTCGGCACCAGGCCCCGTACGGCGAACGCGGCACCCGCGCCCAGCGCGGCGCCCGCGAGCACGTCGCTCGGGAAGTGGACGCCCGTGTAGACGCGGGACATGGCGACCGAGAACGCCAGCGGGGCCACCACCGCGCCCCAGGCCGGCGACTCCAGCGCGACCCCGGTCGCGAAGGCGGCCGCCGAGGCGGCGTGACCGGACGGGAACGACGTGGTGATGGGCTGCCGCTTCAGATGCCGTACCGCCGGCACCGGGTCCAGGACCGGGCGGGGGCGGCGCACCGAGCGTTTGCCGACGGTGTTGATGGTCAGGGAGGCCAGGCTCAGGGAGGCGATGCCGCGGGCGGCGGCCCGGCGGGCACGTGGGGTGCGGACCGCCGCCATCGCGGCGGCCGTCGCGAACCACAGCACACCGTGGTTCGCGCTGCGGCTCAGCCGCGGCAGTACGGGCTCGGCGCCCGGCCAGTTCCGCTCGGCGGCCACCTCGAACAACCGGCTGTCGAGCGAGAGCAGCCAGTCGCGCAGGGCGTGGCGGCCGGGTTTCGGGGCGGTGAGGTCGACGTCTGGGCTCATGTCGGGGCGGGTACCCTGATGTGGCCGTTTTCTGTGCGTCGGCGGTGCGATCGAGTGAGAGGAACCTCCGAATGCGCCTGCTCCTCGTCCGCCACGGCGAGACTTCGGCCAACGTCGACTACGTGCTGGACACCGCCGTACCCGGCACCGGTCTGACCCCGCTCGGCGAGCGGCAGGCCGCCGCCCTGCCGGCCGCGCTGGCCGACGAGGACATCGAGGCGGTCTACGCCTCCACCCTGATCCGCACGCAGCTGACCGCCGCCCCACTGGCCGCCGCCCGCGGACTCGACGTGCTCGTCCGGGGCGGCATCCGCGAGCTGTCCGCCGGGGACCTGGAGATGGCGCCCGGCGACTCCGAGCAGGGCAGGCTGTACATGCGGACGGCGTTCGCCTGGGCGGCCGGCGACACCGCGCTGCGGATGCCCGGCGGGGAGAGTGGCGCCGAGGCACTGGGGCGGTACGACGCCGTGATCGCCGAGGCCGCCGGCAGCGGGGCCGGGACCGTCGCCATGGTCAGTCACGGCGCGGCGATCCGGATGTGGACCGCCGCCCGCGCCGACAACGTGGACGTGCCCTTCGCCGCCGCCCACCCGCTGCGGAACACCGGCGTGGTGGTGCTGGAGGGTTCGCCGTCCGACGGCTGGAAGGCGCTGTCCTGGGCGGGAGCGGCCGTGGACCCCGCCGGGGAGGGCGGGCCGGCCGGGGAGGCGCTGGACGTGCGGGGGCGGCCACTGGGCGCCGGCGGACAGCCGTCGGGCGCGGCCGGGCGGCCGGACGCCGAGTAGCCGGATATCGGTTTGCCGCAGGTCGGGGGCGCCCCGCAGAATGCGTCCCCATGGGACATCTGGAAGCCGCGCATCTCGAGTACTACCTCCCCGACGGGAGGGCGCTGCTCGGCGACGTGTCCTTCCGGGTGGGCGAAGGGGCCGTGGTGGCCCTCGTCGGACCCAACGGCGCCGGCAAGACCACCCTGCTGCGGCTGATCTCCGGCGAGCTGAAGCCGCACGGCGGCACGGTCACCGTGAGCGGCGGCCTGGGCGTGATGCGCCAGTTCGTGGGGTCCGTACGGGACGAGACGACCGTACGCGACCTGCTGGTGTCCGTCGCGCCGCCCCGGATCCGGGAGGCCGCGCGGGCCGTCGACAAGGCCGAACACGGCATCATGACCGTCGACGACGAGGCCGCCCAGCTGCGCTACGCGCAGGCCCTCGCCGACTGGGCCGAGGTGCGCGGCTACGAGGCCGAGACCCTGTGGGACATGTGCACCATGGCCGCGCTCGGCGTGCCCTACGAGAAGGCGCAGTGGCGGCAGGTGCGCACGCTCTCCGGCGGCGAGCAGAAGCGGCTGGTCCTGGAGGCGCTGCTGCGCGGCACCGACGAGGTGCTGCTGCTCGACGAGCCGGACAACTACCTCGACGTGCCCGGCAAGCGCTGGCTGGAGGAGCGGCTGAAGGAGACCCGCAAGACGGTGCTCTTCGTCTCCCACGACCGCGAACTCCTCGCCCGGGCCGCAGAGCGGATCGTCTCCGTCGAGCCCTCACCCACCGGCGCCGACGCCTGGGTGCACGGCGGCGGATTCGCCACGTACCACGAGGCGCGGCGCGAACGCTTCGCCCGCTTCGAGGAGTTGCGCAGGCGCTGGGACGAGAAGCACGCCCAGCTGAAGAAGCTGGTGCTCAACCTCCGCCAGGCGGCCTCCATCAGCCATGAGCTGGCCTCCCGCTACCAGGCCGCGCAGACCCGGCTGCGCAAGTTCGAGGAGGCGGGGCCGCCGCCGGAGCCGCCGCGCGAGCAGGACATCACCATGCGCCTGAAGG
This sequence comes from Streptomyces olivochromogenes, assembly GCF_021538895.1. Classification (GTDB taxonomy): domain Bacteria; phylum Actinomycetota; class Actinomycetes; order Streptomycetales; family Streptomycetaceae; genus Streptomyces; species Streptomyces olivochromogenes_A. Next base: position 47,798 of record NZ_JADDRL010000063.1, read on the forward strand.
GCGGCCGCACCGGCGTACGGGCGGTCACCTGCACGGGACTTGGGCTGACCGGCCTGATGAAGCCCTTCGACCTGGAGGTCTTCTACGGCGAGCGGGTCGCCGTCCTCGGCTCCAACGGGTCCGGGAAGTCGCACTTCCTGCGCCTGCTCGCCGGTGACGACGTGGCGCACACGGGACAGTGGAAGCTCGGCGCGCGGGTCGTGCCCGGCCACTTCGCGCAGACGCACGCGCACCCGGAGCTCCAGGGGCGCACCCTGCTGGACATCCTGTGGAAGGAGCACGCGCAGGACCGGGGCGCGGCGATGTCCCGGCTGCGCCGCTACGAGCTGACCCAGCAGGCCGAACAGACCTTCGAGCGCCTCTCCGGCGGCCAGCAGGCCCGCTTCCAGATCCTGCTCCTGGAGCTCGCGGGCGTCACGGCCCTGCTGCTGGACGAGCCCACCGACAACCTCGACCTGGAGTCGGCCGAGGCGTTGCAGGAGGGCCTGGAGGCCTTCGAGGGTACGGTCCTGGCGGTCACCCACGACCGCTGGTTCGCCCGCTCCTTCGACCGTTACCTGGTCTTCGGCAGCGACGGCCGGGTCCGGGAGACGCCGGAGCCGGTGTGGGACGAACGCAGGGTGGAACGGGAGCGGTAGGCGCCGCACGGAGGGCCCGGGGGCCGGAATGTTCGTACAGTGGAGGCGGAAGAGCGAACACGACGAGCGGGGCACACCATGACCGGAGTCGACCCGGACCGTCTGGACGACCAGCAGCTCATGAAGGAGCTGGAGACGATCCACCGCACGCGCCACGACACCCTGCTGTACGGCTCGAACGACGCGCTGCGCACGCACAACGAGCGCATGGCGCAGTTGGAGGGAGAGTTCTTGCGGCGCAACCCGCGCCGCCTGGTCGTCGCGGGACGCACCCGCGAGGGCGCCCGTGATCGCTGCTGTTCGGAGTCGGTGACTCCCGGCACCTGAGCGGACACGACGGGTCAGGCCGACGCGCACACGTCCAGGAACGTCTCGCAGCGGCCCCGCACACCGTCACCCGCTCGTCTACCCAGGTGCCGCCCGCCTACGACATGAAGAACTCCCGTACGAACGCGACGGCCTGGGGGGCCATCCGATCCGTGTCAGGGCGCGGCCGATCCGGCCGCCGCGCTGGTGGCGGCGGCCGGGTGGCGTCGGTGTCGACGCCGTCGCGGCGATCCCGTCGCGGCTAGGAGGCGGCCGTCACCGTCTCGGCCAGTTGCTGGATGTTGCCGTAGCGTGCGTGGCGCGGTAGCCGTCGTACCGCCTCGACCAGGTCGTCGGGCGCGTTGTCGTGGCGCAGGACGCCGGCCAGTTCGCCCGGCCCGGCCGGGAAGGCGGTGCGTCCCAGGTGCCGCGCCAGCTCCAGCCGTACCGACTCCAGGGTCGACATCCGGGAGTGCCCCGCCACCACCGGACCGCGAAAGACGCGGGGGTCGTCGTCGGCGGGGGGCTCCGGGTCCTGCCAGTCCTCGGTGCGGGTGGGGTGCCCGGACCGCAGCAGTTCCTGGAGCTCGTGCTTCATCTCGTCGTCCCGGTGAACGCTCAGCCGGTCACTGCCTCGCTGCATGTCTCCCTCCAGATCATTCGGGATGCGCACCGCGTACCCGAAGACCGGGGGCCGACACACGAACGGTCCGGCCCGGGGCTGCGGTGGCAGCCCCGGGCCGGACCGTCGGGAACGTCAGGCCGACGCCGGGATCAGACGAGGTCGAACCGGTCGAGGTTCATGACCTTGACCCACGCCGCGACGAAGTCCTTGACGAACTTCTCCTTCGCGTCGTCGCTCGCGTAGACCTCCGCGAGCGCGCGCAGCTCGGAGTTCGAACCGAAGACGAGGTCGGCACGGGTGCCGGTCCACTTGACCTTGCCGGAGGCGTCACGGCCCTCGAACGTGGTCTGGTCCTCGGAGGTCGACTTCCACGTCGTGCCCAGGTCGAGCAGGTTGACGAAGAAGTCGTTGGTGAGCCTGCCGGGGGTGTCGGTGAGCACGCCCAGCGACGACTGCTTGTGGTTGGCGCCCAGCACCCGAAGGCCGCCGACCAGGACGGTCAGCTCGGGGGCGCTCAGGGTCAGCAGGTTCGCCCGGTCCAGCAGCAGGTACTCGGCCGGCAGGTGGTTGGCCTTGCCGAGGTAGTTGCGGAACCCGTCGGCGGTCGGCTCCAGCGCCGCGAACGACTCGGCGTCGGTGTGCTCGTCCGTCGCGTCGACACGGCCCGGGGCGAAGGCCACCTCGACGTCGTACCCGGCGTCCTTGGCGGCCTTCTCCACGGCCGCGGAGCCGCCGAGGACGATCAGGTCGGCCAGGGAGACCTTCTTGTCACCGGCGGAGTCGAACTCCCGCTGGACGCCCTCCAGGGTGCGCAGCACCGTGGCCAGCCCGTCGGGGTCGTTGGCCTCCCAGCTGCGCTGCGGCTCCAGGCGGACCCGTCCGCCGTTGGCGCCGCCGCGCTTGTCGCTGCCGCGGAACGTCGAGGCCGACGCCCACGCGGTCGAGACCAGCTGCGCGACCGACAGGCCCGAGTCGAGGAGCTTGGCCTTCAGGGACGCGACGTCCGCGGCGTCGAGGGCCGCGCCCTCGGCCTCGGGCAGCGGGTCCTGCCACAGCAGGGTCTCCTCCGGGACCTCCGGGCCGAGGTAGAGCGACTTCGGACCCATGTCACGGTGCGTCAGCTTGTACCAGGCACGCGCGAAGGCGTCCGCGAACTGGTCGGGGTGCTCGTGGAAGCGGCGGGCGATCGGCTCGTAGATCGGGTCGAAGCGCAGCGACAGGTCCGTCGTGAGCATCGACGGTGCGATCCTCTTGGAGGCGTCGTGGGCGTGCGGGACGGTGCCCTCGCCCGCGCCGTCCTTCGGCTTCCACTGGTTGGCGCCGGCGGGGCTCTGGGTCAGCTCCCACTCGTAGCCGAACAGGTTGTCGAAGAAGTCGTTGCCCCACTCGGTGGGCCTGCCGGTCCAGGTGACCTCAAGGCCGGACGTGATGGCGTCCGCGCCCTTTCCGGTGCCGTACGTGTTGCGCCAGCCGAGGCCCTGCTCCTCGATCGGGGCGGCCTCGGGGTCCGGGCCGACGTGGTCCGCCGGACCCGCGCCGTGGGTCTTGCCGAAGGTGTGACCGCCCGCGATCAGGGCGACCGTCTCCTCGTCGTTCATCGCCATCCGGCGGAACGTCTCACGGATGTCGCGCGCCGCCGCGATCGGGTCCGGGTTGCCGTTCGGGCCCTCCGGGTTGACGTAGATGAGGCCCATCTGGACCGCCCCGAGCGGGTTCTCCAGCTCGCGGTCACCGGTGTAGCGCTGGTCGTCGAGCCAGGTGGTCTCGGGACCCCAGTACACGTCCTCCTCGGACTCCCACACGTCCTCGCGGCCACCGGCGAAACCGAAGGTCTCGAAGCCCATCGTCTCCAGGGCCACGTTGCCGGTGAGGATCATGAGGTCGGCCCAGGACAGGTTCTTGCCGTACTTCTTCTTGACCGGCCACAGCAGACGACGGGCCTTGTCGAGGTTGCCGTTGTCGGGCCAGCTGTTGAGCGGGGCGAAGCGCTGCTGGCCGGCGCCCGCGCCGCCGCGGCCGTCGCTGATGCGGTAGGTGCCCGCGCTGTGCCACGCCATCCGGATCATGAACGGGCCGTAGTGACCGAAGTCGGCGGGCCACCAGTCCTGCGAGGTGGTCAGCACCTCGGCGATGTCCTGCTTCACGGCCGCCAGGTCGAGGGACCGGAACGCCTCGGCGTAGTCGAACTCCTCACCGAGGGGATTGGCCACGGCGGGGTTCTTGGCAAGGATCTTCAGGTTGAGCCGCTCCGGCCACCACTGGCGGTTGCCGCCACCCTGGGTCGGGTGCGGGGCGCGCCCATGTGCGACGGGGCAGCCACCGGTGCCCTCCGCCTTGGCGTCGGTGACGATTGCATCAGGGTTCTCAGCCATGGGAATCCTTCCGGATCAGGTGGATCACTTTGCTCAAGAACTGCGAAGGTCAAGCACTGCGAGGGGTGGAGCAGTCGGGGCAGACGCCCCAGTAGACGACCTCGGCCTCGTCGATCGAGAAGCCGCGGTCGTCGGACGCGGTGAGACAGGGCGCGTCACCGACGGCACAGTCCACGTCGGCGACGACACCGCACGAGCGGCACACGACGTGGTGGTGGTTGTCGCCGACGCGTCCCTCGAACCGGGCCGGGCTGCCGGCCGGCTCGATGCGGCGTATGAGCCCCGCGGCGGTCAGTGCGTGCAGGGCCTCGTACACGGCTTGGAGCGAGACGTGGCCCACGCGCTCGCGCACGCCGGAGGCGATGGCCTCGACACCGAGGTGATCACCGTGCCGGACGGTCTCCAGCAGTGCGACGCGCGCGGCCGTCACCCGCAGGCCGGCACCGCGCAGCTCCTCGGCGGTGGTCGGAGTCGGGGATGCGGTCATGGCGCCAACCTACAGCCCCAAACACGATCGATTCAAGAAAACGAGTCATCCAAGTCTGGTGGCTTAATCGGGGATCTTTTGTCCTAGTTCGGCGTGTTACGCCGGTCGGCAGGCTACTCCCTCTCCCGCCCCGGCGGGAACTCCCGCACCGTCCGCCGAAGCAGGGGGATCGTGCCCGGCCCCGCTCCCGGAAAACGCTCACCGCGAGGACTCGTGTTTGTGCCCGAAGGCGGCGGGCAGGCGCACCGGCAGTGCTTCGGACCGGAGGCACACCCGTGGGAGCGGCGAACCGTCGCCCAGGGTGCGTCCGTCCGGCACGCGGACGCGCTCCCACGGTGACCGTCGAATCGAGCACCTCCAGGGGAGTTGCCAGACACATGCCGAAACGAGCGAGCACCAAGCACCCGCACGACGACGCGCCCGACACCGCGGGGGCCTTCCGCAGGCTGGCCGCGCTCGCGCCGGGACCGGAGCGCGACGCGCTGCGCGGCGAGATCGTCGAGGCCTGGCTGCCCATGGCCGAACGGCTCGCGGGACGCTTCCGCGGCCGCGGCGAGAGCCTGGACGACCTGCGCCAGGTCGCCGCCCTCGGCCTGGTCAAGGCCGTCGACCGGTACGACCCCGGGCGCGGCCACGCCTTCGAGAGCTACGCGGTGCCCACCGTCAGCGGCGAGATCAAGCGGCACTTCCGCGACCACCTGTGGACCCTGCACGTGCCGCGCCGGGTCCAGGAACTGCGCAACCGGGTGCGGATCGCCTGCCAGGACCTGTCGCAGACCGTGCCCGGGCGACGGCCCACCGTCGCGGAGATCGCCGAGCGGGCGAGGCTGAGTGAGGAGGACGTCCGGGTCGGCCTGGAGGCGCTGGAGAGCTTCACCGCGCTCTCCCTGGACGCGGAGCTGCCCGGCGGCGACGACGGCCACTCGCTGGGCGACACGCTCGGCGGGCCCGATCCGGCCCTCGACACGGTCGTGGACCGGGAGGCCGTCATCCCCCGGCTGGCCGCCCTGCCCGAGCGCGAGCGGGCCATCCTCTACCTGCGGTTCTTCGACGACATGACGCAGAGCCGGATCGCCGAACAGCTCGGCGTCTCGCAGATGCACGTGTCCCGGCTGATCAACCGCTGCTGCGACCGGCTGCGCGAGCAGGTGATGCGGGACGCGGCGTAGGGACGTGGCGCGGGGGACGCGGCGTGGGGGCATGGCGTAGGGGACGCGTTGTCGTGAGCGTCCCGGACGTCACCCAATAGGCCGTTCGCGTTCGCGCGAATGGGGCCCGGCCGCGCGCGAGGGGCGGCGCGGCGGGCTGTGATGGCTGCGGGGGCACGACCTCGTGCTCCCGCAGCCGTCCGTCTGAGGAGCCCGTCCATGCGACGCACCGCTCGCGCCCTCGTCATATCCATCCTGGCCGCCGGCCTCGGCACCGCCGTACCGGCCGCGGCCGCGATCCCCGCCGCGCGGGTGGGCCCAGGCAGCGAACGGCCGGGCGGCAGCGTCACCGTGTCCGAGACCTGTGCGGCGACCGACGGGACCCTCGGGATCGCCGGGATCCCCGGGATCGTGGGGACCGCGCCGGACACCGTGGGTGCGGGTGGGCAGAGCGGTGCGTCCGGGGCGTGCGGAGACGACCAGAGGAGCGCCCGGCCGGCGCCTCCGGTCGACGGTGGCGCGAGTGCGGCGCCGCAGTCGCTGCCCGACGGCCGGGACAGCGGTGTGCCGCTGTCGCTCATGGACAGGCAGGAGACCGGCGTGCCGGAGTTGTTCCCCGACGGCCGGGAGAGCGGTGTGCCGGAGCTCCTCGGCGACGGGCGGGAAGGCGGTGTGTCGCAGCCGCCCGCCGATGGCCTGGACGGCACCGGCACCGGCACTGGCAGCGGCACCGGCCCCGGCCGGGAGAGCGGTGCCCGGGAGAGCCAGGGCGGGGCGTGTGACGACTCCCGGGGTGCATCCTGTGGTGACGGCCGTGACTGTGCCGAGCCCCGGCCCGGCTCCAGCTGCGGACAGGCCACCGTCGAGCACGGTGTGGAGGCTGGTGAGGGGGGTGCGTTCAACGGGTCCGTCCCGGCGCTGGTCGTCGGCGGTCTGCTGATCGCGGGCGCGGCCGGTGCCGCCGTACACCGGCTCTGGTACCGCAGGTCGACCGGAGACGGCTGACGCCCCGCGCGCACCGCCCAGGGAACGGCGCGACACCGGGTACGACGGAGCCGACGCACGGAGCAGCCGACGACAGAGCACGGACCCGACCGGGACAGGACACGGAACCCCACGGACTGCGCGGAGGCGGACATGCGGCGGACGGACCCCCACGGTCGCCCCGGCGACCGCTCCGACGACCGTGCCCCCGAGGGGCACGGCCCCGTCCGCTACGGGCCACCCCTGCCCGACGACGGACTGCCCGTGCTCCCCGAACTGTCCGCCGTGCTCGCCGCCGCCGCGGGCCGTGCCGGGCAACAGCCCGTCGGCGGTGGCCCCGCGCTGCTCGACGCGGCCCGCGCCTACTGGGCGCGACGCGGACTGACCGCCGAACCGGACCGCGTGGCGGCCGGCCCCGGCACCCCGTCCCTGCTGCTCGCCCTGACCGCAGCGCTCGGCGGCGACGTCCTGGTGCCCCGCCCCTGCGCCGCCTGGTGGGCGCCGTACGCACGCCTGTTGGGCAGGCCGGCCTTCCATGTGCCGACCCCGGCCGAGTCCGGTGGCGTCCCCGACCCGTACGCCCTTCTGGAGACCGTCCGCCGGGTCCGTGCCGAGGGCGGCGACCCGCGGCTGCTCGTGCTGTCCGTGGCCGACGACCCGACCGCCACCGTCGCCCCGCCCGAACTGCTGCACGAGACCGTCGAGGCGGCCGAGGGCGAGGGGCTGCACCTGGTCAGCGACGAGACCTGGCGCGACACCCTGCACGACCCGCACGGCACGGTGCTGCTGAGCCCCGCCGAGATGCTCCCCGAACGCGTCACCGTCGTCACCGACCTGGCCGGCGCGTCGCTGCCGCCGGGCTGGCCCGCCGCCCTTGCCCGCTTCCCCGCGAGCGCCACCGGCGCGTCGCTGCACGCGCGCGTGCTCGACGTGCTCACCGCACTGGGGGCGCGCGTCGCCGAACCGGTCGCGGCGGCCGCCGCCTACGCGCTCGGCGAACCCGAGCCGGTCGTCCACCGCCGCGACCTGGCCGTACGCCTGCACGCGCGCGTGGCCGCCGCCGCGCACGCCGCCGTCGTCGCGGCCGGTGCCCTGTCCCGGCCGCCGCAGGCCGGGCGTCATCTGTACGTCGACCTCGGCCCGCTGCGTTCCGCGCTCGGCGCGCACGACGTCAGCGACGCCCAGGAGTTGGAGGACTTCCTCACTGTCCGGCTCGGCATGCCCGCGCCCGGTGGCCACCGTTTCGGCGACGACCTCGGGGAACTGCGCGTGCGGCTCGCCACGGGTCCGCTGCTGGGCGGCACGGACGAGGAACGCACGGAATGCCTCACGTCACCCTCACCGTTGGAACTGCCACACGTGCAACGCGCGTTGGTCACCCTGAGGTCGGTCTTCGACGATCTCCGCGACGACGCTCAGCGACGGGAGCCTCCTCGATGACGCAGCAGACGCAGCAGACGCAGCAGTTCGGGACCACCCCCACGACCGACATCGCCCCTACGACCACGGCCGTCACAGTCACGGCGACGACGACGGTCACCGCGGCCACGACCGATGCCATGACCACGATGGCCGCGGCTGCCGCCACGGCCGCGGCTGCCGCCACGACCACC
>NZ_JADDRL010000064.1 GCF_021538895.1 Streptomyces olivochromogenes
CTTCTGTTAGGGCCAGTAAGCCTTTCTCTCCGTTGAACCGCTTCACCGTTCCCAGCGCCACCGAGCCGACGCTGACCCGGGCGGGACATGATGCCCTCGACGCGGAAGGGCGCGGGGTCCGGAGCCCGGTTGGAGTCGCCAACCCCGTGACGGCACGGAGCCGAGGCACACACCGTACTGATCGCCTCAACAATCGATCAGCACGGAAAGGGTGACCGGTCGGTAAATGGTGACTCGGGAGGTGTATTTCCCTACCCCAATGGAGCGTGAACCCATGTCCACAGGAACGCTTCTAGCGATCATCATCGCGGTCGTGGTGGTCCTCGCCCTGGCCGCCGTGACGGTCTCGCTCATGCGGCGACGCCATCACCTCCGGGAGCGCTTCGGCCCGGAGTACGAACGAACCGTCGAGGGCTCCGACAGCCGACTCGCTGCCGAGCGTGACCTCAGGCAGCGCGAGAAGCGGCACGATTCGCTGGACATCAAACCGCTACCCCCAGTCTCGCGTGACCGCTACACACGGGAGTGGAACAGCGTCCAGGAGGAATTCGTGGACCGGCCGCAGGACGCGGTGCACGACGCGGACCGGCTGGTGACCTCCCTGATGCACGACCGCGGCTACCCCACGGAGGGGTTCGACCAGCAGACGAAGGACCTCTCGGTGGAACACGGACGCACCCTCGAGCACTACCGTGCCGCGCACGAGGTCGAGTCCCTCAGCAATCGAAGCCAGGCCACGACCGAGCAGCTGCGGGGCGCCATGGTGCACTACCGCGCACTGTTCGACGAGTTGCTCTCCGACGGCGGCCGGGCCCAGCCCGCCCGGTCCTGACACCCACCCGACTCGGTATGGAGGAAACACCATGCACAGCAACGACGACACGGGCCGCACCACCGGCGGCCTGACCACCGAAGACCTCGCGGAGCCGTCCGGCGCCGCCACGCAGACGCCAGGACAAACAGAGGAGACCTCTTCCAGGGCCCCCACCTACCCCGGCGAGAGCACCCCCACGACTGACACGCACAGCCCCGCCAATGCGGCCGACCGGGACCGGCCCCCCGGCGAGAGCTCCGACACCACAACCGGCGCCGCCGGCACCCCGAATGCCTCGGGCACCTCGGACGACGAGACTCCGCAGCTCCTGATGGAGGACGAGGACCGGGACTTCCGCGACCGTTGGCAGAAGATCCAGAACCAGTTCGTGGACGACCCCCGCGAGGCCGTGCACGACGCCGACGCGCTCGTCGCGGACGTCATGCAAACCCTGGCCACCACATTTGCCCAGCACAAGAAGGAACTGGAAGGCCAGTGGGGACAGGGCGAGCAGGTGGACACGGAAGAGCTGCGCCGGGCCCTGCGTCGCTACCGCTCCTTCTTCAACCGGCTCCTCAGCACGTAAGACTCCTTCTCCCAGGCCGGGCCAGAACAGGAGGGCCGTCGCCCCGCCCACGTCTGCGACACCGGCATGCCGTGGCTTGGCCGACTCCTCGATCAGGCAGGCCAGATTACGCCGCGAGGCTGTGTGCCGAGTCTTCGGCAGCCGACTCAGCCGCGGTCCAGCGTCTCGCGGGGCGCACGCCGGTATGTGCTTCGATAGAGAGAGGCGAAGCGGCCCGGTTTGTAGAAGCCCCAGCGCGCGGCGATCTCCATGACCGTGGCGCCTCATTGCAGATCCGCATGGCGTACGGCAGGTCGGTCGGTGCGAACAGCACCCCATCGCCAGGACCGAAGGAATCCTCGACTCCCTGGAAGGTGGGGTCGCGCACGGTACCGTCGTGGACGAGGCACAGGCAGAACTTGCCGAGCGGCGTCACCGAGTAGCCCTATCTCGAAGCCAAGGTCGATTTCGTCGATGCTCACCGAGTCGATGGCGGTGCGGTCATGCGGGCTCGACTGGGGCCGGGCGTGTTGTTGCCGATGCGCATCCTGGCGTAGGCACGGCTGAGGAAGTCCTCGGTCGTCGCCAGGGCGTCGCTGTCGAAGGTCAGCGTCTCCATGGATATCAGTCGCCCGTTAGCCACTCCGTCATGGGCCGCTGAGCAGGTTTGTTTCGTTGGTGCGCATGCGCCCCGTCTTCCTCTTCAAACGGGAGCCGGCAAGCGAACAGCGCCGCATCTTCGGCGGCCGCTACCTGCCAGGCCCCCTGGCCCGGCCCGAACTGCTTCCCTTCCTGTCCGACATACCCGGCCTGCGGGTGCAGGCCCTGCACACCGACGACGCCGCCCGGGCCGACCGGCTCGCACTACGCTCGCCCCAGGCCCGCGGCGCCTTCAACCTCTCCGCCGAGCCCTCGGTCGACGCCGATGTCCTCGGCGCGATGCTTGGTATGCGACGCGTGCGGCTGCCACGTACAGGGGCCCGATCCGCGATCGCCGCCGCCTGGGGACTGCGCCTGCTTCCCGCATCCCCTCACCTCTTCGATGCAGTCCTGCGACTCCCCTTGATGGACTGCACACGCGCGCATACTCAACTGGACTGGCAGCCGGACCACACCGCGACCGAGGTACTGCAAGAGTTCCTGAACGGGATGCAGCACGGGGCAGGCACAGACACCGAACCGATGCAAGGCCACAAAGTCGGCTGAACGCAGCCGGGGGTGTACGCCTGACTGCACCTCGCAGACGTGCTCTGCCAAAGTCGCCGACCGCGGCATGTGCTGATCAGGACCATGACGACCCCATCTTCCGGTCTCGCTTCAGGGCTCCGCAGCGCGAACCGTGTTTCCTCCCGTCCCAACTGAGCTGAGGGCTGTGTTCTCGCGTCCCTTCAACCAGGCCGGGGCCACCGTGGAGATCCAGCAGCGTCACCGCGACAGTGCGAGCGTGCCACCTCTTCCTTCAGACAGCCGAGACAAACAAGGCCATGGGCTCGACCGCGACCGGCCGGTCGATGATCCGCGGCCAGCGGAACAGCCAGACCGCGCGCCGGCGCTTCTCCACCTGGAGCGACGAGCGCGCTATGCGGCATCCTCCCCAGCTCACGCATCACCTCGCCCTCACGCCCACCCACGAGGAGACCGCCCGAACGTTTGCCGGATCATCAACGGCGTGCCGAACCGCCTTCGTCGGGACCTGCTCTCACAGGGGAAATCGCGAGCATCTGCCTTGCGCGTTGAACCAGCGGCAAACAGAACCGCTGCCGCGATGAGGCGCCGTTAGTGCAGGATGCTGACAGCGCGGGCGATCACGAGGAGCGAGGTGACCAGCGCGGAAACGCTCTGGACGCTCATCATGACCTTGGCGCGGGTAGACAGCGGCATGGTGTCTGTCGGGCTGAAGGCAGTGGAATTGGTGACGGACACATACAGGTAGTCCATCAGAGTGGGGACCCAGTCAGAGGTGCCACTGGCACCATCGGCGACTTCCTGAACGGAGTCGTCGTTCTCGTCCTGCGAGAACCGGAAGTCTGCAAGAGGCAACTCGGTACGGGGCGCCTGGGTGCGGGTTACCGGGCCGCCCCTGTCCAGTTCCCAGTACGCCAGACCGAAGACGATGATGTTGGTGAGCCAGACCTGTAATGCGGCCACCAGCAGCGAGCGGCCGTCCTTCACCCCGGCGTACACCAGCTCATGGACCAAAATACCGAGGGCGACGACATTGCTCGTCGCAATGACGGCAACGAGGGTCAAGGACAGCACGCGAAAGGCCCTCGTCTGTCGTGTGAGGCGTTTCGGGTTGATCGCAACGAGCGGTACGAGCAGAAGAAATTCCAGAGCGGGCAGCACATACCGGGGAGCGATCAGCAGCCGCTGCGGCAGACCCAGATACAACATGATCGCGGCAAGGGTCGCGACCACCCCCGGCAGCCGTGCTTCCCCTCTCCGCTCATGGCGAGGATGCCTGGTCTGGGCCTCTTCGCGCGGACGCGCCATATCCCCCTCCACTCGCACCTGCCGATCAACCGGGGAACGGAGTGTACCCACGGCAACTTCGCAACAGGCCTGCAGCCACACCCCGCAGAGCTGGCAAGTGCGTACTCGGTGCCGCGCCAGCCGCCGGACGCCTACTCCCGGATGACCGTGCATCTACGCCACATGATCGGCGCAAGTACGACGCCCTGCTCCACCCGAAGTCGGGACAGACGGAAGACCCGGATGTGCATCAACATCCCCGAGATCGAGGGGAAGCTACCCGGTAGCATGTCCGGGCGCCGCGACGGGAAGCCCCACTCTTCGCCGGTCGAGGGATCTGCGCGGGTGTAGTGGCTGCGGCGGTCGGACAGCGGCGCGGGGCAAGCGGGGCGGACTTCCGCGCATCGCAGGCCGAGTGCCAGCGCCCGTCCGTGAACCGGCCCGGTCGCGGAAACGGCGGTCACTGCTGGGACAGCCAGCCAAAAGGAGAGCTGCGGAGCATGGGAGTAGGCCCGAACTCGACTCACCGACCTCGTCGGAGTGCTTGTCGACCTTGCCGGTGCTGCCGTCGGTCGCCTCGACCTTGTAGCCGGTCAGATCGGCTCCGGCCAGGTCGCCCGAGGCCGACCTGAAACTCCACACATGCTCAGCCACGCGAAAACAACTCCTCGGCGTGGGCAGCATGATGGGCTACCTGCTGTATACCGACGACGAAGACCTCGGCGTGAACCTCTACGCGCGAAAGCCCGGCGCGTTCACCGAGGGCAGCGAGCTGGCCGGTTGGCTGCTGGCCTCCCACGCCGCCGTCGCCTTCTCCAAACAGGCCGTCGCCACCCGCCACACCATCGGCGATGGCTATGGCTATGGGCATCCTCATGGGCAGCCGCCACCTCACCCAAGAAGAGGGGTTCGACGTCCTGCGCCGCTACTCCCAGAAAACCAACATCAAGCTCCGAGGGGTCGCCCGCCGACTCTGCGAACGAGGCAGCCTCCCGTGACCTCGAACGGGCGGCTTCCCCGGCACGTCGTCTGAACCAGAGAAGCCTGGGCCTGGCCAGCCCCATGGCCGCTGAACCCGGCCTACACACCAAGTCCCCGGCCCCACCACCCCCACACGCCATACAGGGCGAAAAGCCGATCCACGCCCGGATGCCCTTCGAACGCGGCCTCACAGCCGCCTCCCCCGGCTGGCGCACTGTGCCTTGGCGGACTGCGGCGAAGCCACGTGAGCGCCGTCGCCGGCCGGTCGCCCGGCGCGTGCGGCGGCTCCGTCGCAACGGATCAGGCTGTCATCGGGTTCTCTTGGCCTGGTCGGCGTGCTCAGTGTCGTGCTGGACCAGGACGGAGAGCAGATCCGCCGCGGTCAGCGCCGCCTCGGCCGGGTGGCGCAGGGGATTTCCCGGCCGGATGCGGTAGGCGTTGAGACCGTCCCTCACGCCGGTGGGTGAGGTAGCCACCCGCCTCTAGGTCAGAAATGATCTTCTGGACCGCGCGTTCGGTGAGCCGGCAGTGCGCGGCGATGTCGCGGACGCGGGTCCGGCGATTGCTCGCGATCGCGGCGAGCACCCGGGCGTGGTTGGTCAGGAAGGTCCACCCTGTGTGTCGTACGGGTACTTCTCCCATACAGCCAAGGTAGTCCCGGTTCGTTCACGTATACAAAAGCCTGAATTAGATTTCCCGTATTTCTTGACAGGCTACGTAGGCGGGCAGAGCCTGGATGCGGAAGGAAGTGGACGCCGACGGAAGAGGCGGCCATGCGGGAGCTGAAGCTTCCCGGCCAGCAGGCCAGGGAGGTCGAGATCATGAGCAGATCACCGGTCCACTGCGCCGCGGCGCAAGCAGCACCGCGGGCTCTCCTGATCGGGGTCTCCGCCCGCGGCGGGCGCCTGCTCGTGACCATCCGCGGCGACCTTGACATCAGCACGGAGAAAACCGTGCAGACCGTGCTGCGGGCGGCCGTAGGGAAGAGCAGGCACGGGGTCGATCTCGACCTCAGCGGCACAGGGTTCTGTGACGCTTGCGGTCTGAACTGCTTCCTCACCGCCCGGCGCCGCGCCCTGGCAGCCGGCAAGACAGTGACCATCCGGGCCGCCAGTCCCGTGGTGCAGCGTCTGCTGAGCGTGACGGGCATGTGGCCCCTGTTCACGCTCCAGCGCTGTCCGGCAGGCCTGTCCTGCTGCGGCCCCGAAGCGAGCGCAGAACATCAGGAGGATGCCCTGGACGAGAACGAGCACCTGCGCACCGAGGTCGTCCAACTGCGCCAGGCGATGCAGACGCGCCCCGTTATCGATCAGGCCGCAGGGATCCTCATGGCCACGTTCAGCCTCACCGCCGAGGACGCCTGGCAGGTGCTGGTCACCATCTCCCAGAGCACCAACACCAAACTCGTCCACGTTGCCGAGAAACTGCTCACCACAGTTCAGGGCCAACCGCTCCCCGAGGAAGACCAGCAGTACGTGGCCGCAGCCGTCGACGCCCTCCGCGCCGCAGATACGACCTCCGATCCCCCGCAACCAGAACACCCCGTGCCCGAGGAAGAGGCCGGCGGCCGCGGGACGCCGTCGTGAACCGGCCCAGCCCCTGCAGTGGCGGACGACCGTCTGATCGCCGGAGCCATGCCGGGCGCGGGGTCTCGCCAGAACCGCTCGGCCATGCGTGGGCCGCAAGAGACCAGGTCACGTGCCCAGCTGACCAGCGGTCAGAGTGACGTGAAGAGGTGGCCCCCCGCAGCCACTCTTCCTCTCGGGTGCGGTGCCTGCGGGAGGCGCGGGCCGCAAGGATCAAGGCATGATCCATTCAGCCGATATCCGCGAGTGACGCCACCAGGACGTGATCGATCCCAAAGGACACAAGATCGGAGCCCCGGAAGCGGTCTATGTCGACACCACCACCGACACGCCGACGATGGCCACCGTCCGTACCGGACTTCCGACCCGGCAGCGACTCGTCTTCGTATCCGTCGACGAGGCAACCCTGGGCCCGGGCTACGTGAAGGTGGCGCACCCGAAAGGACTGGTCAAGAAGGCGCCGTCCATGGGCGTGGGCGACGTCCTGCCCGCAGAGCGGGAAGAAGAGGCCTTCAAACACTACGACCAGCCTTACGAGCCAGGCGCTGGACGCGGGCGCTGCCTCGCACGCCAGTGACCAGGCTTCATCTCCGCAGAAGGGCCAAGCTCTGGCCGGATCGCTGGTCACTGCGCGGGCTCATCGCGCGCAGCACAGGGCCAAGGATGTGCTCACCATGGCCCTTTTCCTGTGCCTGATCATCGTGGCCATCGTCCTGGGACTCATCGGCGCGGTGGCGCAGGGGCTCACCTACCTCCTGATCATCGGCATCGTGGTCTTCGTGGCGGACCTGGCCCTGGTCGGCAGGCGCTGGTCCCAGCGCTCTCATTGACACCTCCTCCGCTGATGCCACCGCACAGCATCCGGGCGGCACGGCCCGCCGCTGCGCTGCGCGTTAGAAGATCCGAAGGCGCGGCGATATCGCCCCTTTCGGCCTTTCTGACCGGTGGGCGGGCATGCTCCGCCGCGGCCGCGCCCTGGGTCCGGCCCGACGCCGGCTCCGAGCACTGAGTGGCTGCAGATGCCGTGCCTGCGCCGGCCCGACGGACCGCCGAAGCACGCGCCTCAAGGTTTGGCCAACGCCCTCCCGGCCACACGGAGGGGAGAGATGGCAGTGCCGAAGGCCGGCTGATTGTTGGAGGTGGAAGTCCTCGAACTCACCCCGGGTTAACGATGAGCCTGATGGTGAGCTGCCACATGGAGCTTGACGCGCGGGGACAGCTCGCTCACTGGCTATCGGCGCTTCCGCCGCTACGAACGCGGGCGGGCGGACACACACACGCCCGGCGGCCGTTAGGCCGCTCACGACCCGACAGAAGGTCACGGCCCTTACACGCACAAGGAGGCGCGGTCGGCATGACCGTAGTCCCGCAGCAAACCGGCGGAGGCGCCAGCAGCCTCTACGACGTACTGGAACTCGTCGTCGACCGGGGGCTCGTCATCGATGCGTTCGTACAGGTCTCCCTGGTCGGCATCGAGATCCTCGAGATCGACGTGCGGGTCGCCGTGGCCAGCGTCGACACCTACCTGCGCTTCGCCGAGGCGTGCAACCGGCTCGACCTCGAGGCCGGCCCGCGCAAGAGCCCTGGTCTGCCCGACATGGTCGGCGAGATCACCGAATCCGGCGCCCGCGGCAAGTCCAAAGGCGCGCTGTCCGGCGCCAGCCAGACCGTCTCCGACGCTTTCAAGCAGGCACGTGACGAACGCTCGGGCGACGAGGCCGAGGCCGAACCGCGGCCCCGCAAGCCCACAGCCGCCCGCAGGAAGGAGGAGCAGGAGTGAGCACATACGTCTACGCCATCAGCGCGAGCTCGCACCCGGCGCTTCCCGACGGCATGGGCGGCGTCGGCGACCCGCCGCAGCCCGTACGCATCCTGAAGGAGGGGGACCTGGCCGCCATCGTCAGTGACGCCCCCGAGGAGCTGCGCCCCAAGCGCAGGGACCTGCTCGCCCACCAGAATGTGCTGGCCAAGGCGGGCCGGGCCGGGTGCGCACTCCCCATGCGGTTCGGCAGCGTCGCCCCCAACGACGCCACGGTCACCGATGTGCTTGCCGAGCGTACCGAGCACTACCAGGAGCGGCTGCGGGCGCTGGACGGCAAGATCGAGTACAACATCAAGGCCAGCCACGTGGAGGAGGCCGTCCTGCACCGGGTGATGGCCCAGAGCCCGGAGCTGCGCGCGCTCGCCGACGCCAGCCGCATGGCGGGCGGCGGAAGTTTCGACGACAAGATCCGCCTCGGTGACATGCTGGCGGCCGCGGTCAAGGCCCAGGAGGCCGAGGACGCCGCCGAGGTCCCGCGTCTGCTGGCGCCGGTCACCCATGCGGTCAGCGTGGGCCCCGCGTCCACAGGCTGGCTGGTCAACGTCTCGTTCCTGGTGGACGGTGACTCGGCCGGGCAATTCCTGGCCGCCGTCGAACGGGCCCGCACATCCCTCCCCCACCTGGAGCTGCGGGTCAACGGACCGCTACCGCCGTTCTGCTTCGTCGAGCCCACGGGCACCACGGCCAGCGCCGGAGCGGAATAAATCCCCGCGAAACGGAGGGAGTAGCAGAGGGGACCGGTCGGTGAGGTGTGTCTGCTGCCGTTCGCGCCGGTGCGCGGCAGCGCGTGGATGACCGGACAGGTGCCCCGCGAGGCAGAGCGGAGTCCCTGTACTCGGCCGCGGGCCAGACAATCAACGCCCACTGGCGGCAGCTCCGGCACTCCAGCGCGCAATTCAGCATCCGCCATACGCCCCCGATGCCCGAAGCCTCACCGCCAGCCGACCCGCCCCGTTTCCCCTGGCGAAGAGTGCGGGTCCGATCGCTATGAAGGTGCGCAACGACCGAAGCGGCAACGCAGAGGCGAATGTTGACGGCTCCTGTGGGCACTCGTGGGTCACCAACTCGTGAGGGGTGCCAGCCGTATGGAAATCTCAGGCATCATCAGCGCGATCGTCATCGGTATCGTGATCGGCGTCCTCGGCCGGCTTGTCGTCCCCGGCCGTCAGCGCATCGGCATCCTGTGGACGATCGTGATCGGCATCGTCGCCGCCTTCATCGGCACCGCCATCGCATCGAGTATCGGTGTCGCCGACACCAAGGGCATCGACTGGATCCAATGGCTCTTCCAGATCGCACTGGCCGCCCTCGGCGTGGCCGCCCTCAGCAAGGTGAAACTGCGCCGCTGACAAGCCGCATCACCCCCACGCAGCGCCTTGCCGGCGGACCTGGCCATGTCCGCTGGACTGGATGCTCCGCGAGTGTTGGCGGTGCCCTGCCGAGGCAGCGGCTGGGCCGCCTCGCCGCCGGCTAAAGCGCCGCTCCTCGCAGGACCTCACCAGGGCGAGCGCCCGCAGTACGCCCCAGCGCAGCGGCCACCGCCAGGTCGCAGGTGCGCCCCCGGCTCGATGCGCCCGGTTCCCCAAGGCTTCCCAGTCCCGAGGTGCGCCAGACACTGACGGTTGCGACCGTGTGAGTGAGCAAGGACCGTCCGGACGGACGACGACGGAGGCAGGCACCATGCTGACGGCGTATCCTCCGCTCTCCGGCGGCGGCCCGCTGATCGCGCGTCAGCTCGAGGACGCGACATACACACTGTGTGTACTCACCGGCACCCGCCAACTGGACACAACCCTGTTCGTAGCCCGCCGACAGCTGGCCGACGCCATGACACAGAACGGTTCCCCGCCCCGCTGAACAGCGCCTGCACCACACAGGGAGCCACCCCCCGCTGCCGGGCCTGCAGGTGTCAGCCACAACAGCGGGCCGCGGTGCAGAAACGCCGTCGCGAGCGATCCCGGCCCATGCCACCCGGGATCGCTGCCCGCCATGTCACCACACCCACGCGCGTAAGCGCCTCGGACACGCCTGTAGCACCCCGTCCGGCCAGCCAGCACCACAAGTGCGGGCGCCGAGGGTCGGGCGGGGCTCGGGCCGGTCACGATCCTGTGGCGCGGACATCACGGGCTGGCCCGTGACAGTCGCCGACGGCGGGCTGCCTCGTTGTCATGACGTGAGCAGTATGAGCGGGAGCAAGAACTGTGAGATCTTTGCCGGGCTGAGTGGCGCCTACTGGCGGGACGCATCCGGCGGCGAGTGCCGTTGCTGCGGTGAACTGCAGGCAGCACAACGCGAACAGCAGCCGACAACGGCCGGTGAGGGCAATGTGCCGGACCGGTGGGGCGCTTTGCGTGCGGTCATACTCCCGGTCTCGGTCCTCACCGTGACCTCCGCAGTACTGGTGGGATTCCTCGCCTGAAGCCGTCCTTATTGCAGCGTGCAGGGCAAGCCGTTGCGGACGGGGAAATGTGCCCGGCATGCGGTGTACTGGTGGATACCTGGGCCAGGGGTTCGACGTGCAAGCCGGACGCCAGAAAGGCCACCTCAGGCAGGCATTCCGGCACCACATCGGCGCGGTCGTCTTCGCCAGCGTCCTCCTCTCGGCGGGGGCCCTGCCTCTTCAGGCCCCCCGCCGGCTCCCCCCGGGCCACGCTTGGAGCGCTCGCGTGACACTGCGACCTGTCGGCCGCACGGCATCCTCCACCCTGGCAGCCAGCACTCGGCCTGAGATCGTGGGCGGGATGCCGCAATTGGGCCAGCCCACTCACGAGCCGGGGACATCCGGGTGCGCCGTTTCCGGCTCCGCCTGGGGCGCCGGTGGCGGAGGGAACAAGAGATCTTCGTACAGACTCAGTGCAAGCACCACAGCCAGGAGCATCACTGGAACGAGCAGGCCCACCACGACGGCCATGGCGCCTCCCGGGGCACAGCAGTGATCACGGGAACGGCAGCGGATCCGCCCCCAGCTTGCTGCCGAACGGGGGAACACAGCGCGCCGGACCGGCATTGCGATAGGCCATTCGGGTGACATACCCCGCGTCACACACCACCGGCGCCTCGCATGCGACGACCGGCGCCTCCGAAGAGAAACGGGTACCCCGCCGTGCCGCTCCGCCCTTGCACAAACCGATCACGGTGTGCCCGGCACTGCCCATGCCGACCAGCCCCAGCTCGCCCGGAGCCGAGAGGAGCGGACGTCATGACCAGCCCCGATCCCGAGCCGATACGCACTCCGGGACTCGAACCCGGCGACAACGTACCCCCCCGATGAGACCCCGCCCGCCGAAACCGGTATCTCCGGCATCTCCCACCCGGAGCCACCCAAGCTGCGCAAGGGATGGGGACCCATGCCGCTCGTCCTGATCATGCTGGTGGTGGTACTGATCGCGATCGGCCTGATCGCGATGGTGGTGGCCTTGATCGTCTAGACCAAAATCGCCGGAACTCACCCCGCTCCCGCACGTACGACGCCAGCGCTGGGGCGCGCCGCGGAACGCTCGCGTTTCCTGTGGTCCGCGCCGAACCGAGGCCGACGGGCTGGGAGCCCCTTCAGCCGGGCCCCGGCTGCCGATGAGGATCCGGCGTCGGTGCCACGATGTGAGAGTGCCAGGCTTCCGGGTCTTCCTCAGCGACCAGGACGCCGAGGGACACCAGGCCGACGGGCGGGCCGTCCGCGTCGACGACCGGAAGGCTCCGGACCGAGTGTTCGCGCATCACGCCGGCTGCCTGATCGACCTCCTGGTCCGCGCCGACGGCTCGTCACGCATCAGCCGCGCCACATCGGTGACCAAGGCACCGGTCTCCACGGACACCGGTGTGCCGGTCATGATGTCACGCACGTGCTGCGCCATGTCGTGTCCCCTTTCCGCAGGTGTCGCGATGCCATCCACCGCTGTCGGTCCGCCGAGTACCCCTGCGCCGGAATACGCACGCCGCGATCCTGCCGCTGGCCTGCCCGCGGGGCAGTCGACGACCGCGGGTCGTGCAGGAGGCCGGATAGAAAGCCCGCCACGGGATCCGAGTCACGGATGGGGGGACAGGGCGACTACGAGGACACCCCGTGAGCGACACGATGGATGGGTGGGAGAAAGCGACGAGAGCAGTGCGAGCGAGGCGGAGCTCATCTTCGGTCTGCAGGAAGAAGTCAGCCGGCTGAAGGAAGCCGTCGTCGGGCCCAAGCCCCCGACCACGCCCGAAGACGGCTGGTCAGTTACACGAGCCGGGCCGCCATGAGAGCCACAGTGCGGCAGGGCCCACAGCCCTCCCCGCCCCCGCCGAGCCTTTGTGATCAGGGGCTCAGATGACGACCACCCATGGTCGGCACTTCCCCAGCGCGAGCATCCAAGTCCTCACCGTGCCCTGACCACCAGCCGTCGTCACGCAGAGTCCCGGATGTAGAAACAGCATCCGGTCTGGTCGGGACCTTCGGGGGGCGACGGCACCCTGCGGCAGACGCCACGTCACACCCAGCCAGCGTGCGAGAACTCCCGCCGGACGCCGGGGAGCGGCGGCCTGGTCCGCGCACTGCTTGGCAGGCACGCGTGGAAATTCAGACGGGAACGAGGGAATCGTCGTGTGGGCGGGCGCCGGGCAACTGGTACCTGGCGGCGATGAGAGCGGCGTCGACGTCGCGGGTGCCAGTGGACACACACAACGTGTAAGCGACGTCGTCCATGCGCCGACGGACCTCCACACTGCCGTCCTCGGCATGCAGGATCCGCAGCGCGTCGTACTGCTCAACCAGGTTCCACAGGACCGCTGGGTGCGCCATCAGCATCAGGAGCCTCCCCCTCTTTTCAGTCGTCACATCTGCCGTACCTCGCCCCGGTTACCCACAGCCCGCACCGTCATACCCGGGCGTTCCGACAGCGGCCGCGCTGGCATGGAGTGCGGCGGGAGCAGGCACCTGGTGGTCCGGCAGACAGAACCCGTTCAGCCGCGTGCCGCACACCCCCGCTCGCCGGACCGAACGTAAGTTCCCGGCGCCCGACGTCCGAGACAGGACAGGCGGGCGTGGCTCCTGCCCGGCGCACGCCGGTTTGACGCGCCCTGCCGATTGCCGGGAACTGGCCTGTTGTCGCATGGACGGTGCCCACCGACTGGGTGAGGCGCACGCGCGAGGATCACTTCGCTGCCCCGCTGGGGGGATGACTGTCTGGCGGGGCGGGAACCCGGCCCCGACAGCGACCAACGAGAGGCGGAATGTGCGATGGGACATGGCGGAGATGTCATCGAGGAGCTGATGACCGACCACCGCGAGGTCGAGGAGATGTTCGGCCGGATCGAGTCGATGCCCGACGGGGCACAGCAACTGCGTGATCTCGTGGACGAGGTCACCATCGAGCTGGTGCGTCACTCGGTCGCCGAGGAGCAGCACCTGTACCCGGCCGTGCGCGAGTACATCGAGGGCGGCGACCAGCTCGCGGACAAGGAGCTCGCGGATCACGGCCGGGTCGAGAAGATCCTCAAGCAGCTGGAGAAGACGGACGCCGACGCCCCCCAGATGAACCAGCTGCTGCAGCTGCTCATGGAAGAGGTGTCCACGCACGTCCAGGACGAGGAGACCAACCTCTTCCCGAAACTGCGCCAGACCTGCACCGCCGAGACGCTCGACGATCTGGGGAACAAGATCCGCCGGGCCAAGGCCATGGCCCCGACCCGCCCGCACCCCGCCGCCCCCGACACCCCGCCCGCGAACAAACTCCTCGCCCCGGGCGCAGGCCTGGTCGACCGGGCCCGCGACTTCCTCACCGGCCGCGGAAAATCCTGACGCCCGGTAGCCGGGGCCGCACCGCGACAGCAGCCGGCCCCGGGCCGCCCGCCCGGGACGCTCAACGCAAGGACGCCGGTCATGACACGAGCGCGGCAGCGCAGCTTCCGCGCAGATACCTTCCCCGCGCTTGTCGCCACCTGAAACTGCCGTTGCACGCGCCCGTCGCATCAGGTGCGGGCGCTGTTGTGGCAGGTGAGGGTGGGAGGGTGGATGAACATCGAGTGATGGTGCAGCCGCCCGACGAATCGGGCGGGCGTCGAGTGCATGTGGACGCGAAGACCGTTGGTACCGCGCACGGCCTGCATGACCTGCTGCTACTCGGCCAGGCCGGGCTTACGTCTTTGGACGAGGTGGCCGTGGCCGAACACCCGCTCATCGAGTGGCACGGAGGAGGGCCCGAAAAGCTCTGAACGTGCCGATCAGCTCTCCACCGAAACGGGCCTTCAATCTGGAATCCATCCGGGCTCGTCCGGACAGCTCCTCAAAACCGTATGGATTCCGCCCGGCCCGACGTCACCTGGTGTCAGCGGCCGAGGACGTTCTCCATCTGCCGCTTGGTCATCGAGGAGCGCCCGTGGATGTCGCGCTTCTTGGCTTCCTCATACGGCTGGTCCTTGGTCGGCCCCTCCGAGCCGCTGTGCCAACGCTGCCCACCACGCTGGGGCGCTGACTTACCGTCGCGGGTGGAGGACTTGCTGGCCGTCTTCGACTCGCCCGACCTCGCCCGCTCCTTGTTCACCGTCCGCGCGGCGATCTCCTTCGCCCTCCTGGTCGACTCGCCACGGTCCTGGGCGCTCTTCTTGACGTGCTCGTACTGCCGCTCCCGCTTGGAGCTGGATCCGGTCTGCATCGTGGTTCACTTCCCTTCCTGACAACGCGAACCCCGCCCTGGTACGACGAAGGCACTCGGCCCGGGTTCAGGGATATCTCCCCCGCCCCTGCTGCACTTGTCCGTGCCGTGGGCATGCCCGCCCTTCGCCTCTGCCTGACAGTGGCTTGAGCTCGGCGCTGTCCTGGGGCCATGACGAAGCGCCCGTACTCGACGCGCTCGCCCGCTACCACGATGTCGACGAGCCGGGATTCACGCCCCCCGGTCACAAGCAGGCACGTGGCGCGGACCCCCGCGCACGGGCTGCACTTGGGGACACCGTGTTCTTCGGCGACGTCCTCGCCAGCGGCGGCCTGGACGACCGGCTCACCCGGGGCCGCGTCCTGAAGCGGGCCGAGGAGCTCATGGCCGACGCGGTCCACGCCGACCACACGTTCTTCTAAAACCTGCGGCAGTTCCCTGTCGGTCAAGGCCGCCACGCTGGCGGTGACCTGCCCCAGCCACCGGCTCCTCGCCGGACGCGACGCCCACAAGTCGGTCGTCGCCGGGCTCATCCTCTCCGGCGTCGAGCCGGTATGGGTGGGACCCCGATGCGACGCCAAGCGGCACATCGCCCATCCCCCATCGGCGGCCGCCTACGACCAGGCCTTCACGCACCACCCCGATGCCCACGGAGCCCTGGTCACCAGCCCGACCCCGTACTTGGCAACGAAAGGGATCCAGAAGGAACTCCACCAGAAGCTCAAGTCCCTTACCTGAAAGCAGATCCCGCTGCAGGGCCGCACCCGCGACACCGGCCATGGCCGCTGCGAGGTCCGCCGCATCATGGTGTGCACGGCGAACAGCCTGAGCTTCCCCAGTGCCCGCCAGCCGTCCAGCTCAAGCGCCGCCGAGTGGACCGCAAGACCGGCAAGGTCAGCATCAAGACCGTCTGCGCGACACCAGCCTCGCTGCGGAACAGACCACACCCGCCAAGCTCGCCCGGCTGATCCGCAGCCACTGGAAGATCGAAGCCCTGCACCACGTCCGAGACGTGACGTTCGCCGAGGACGCCTCCCAGCTGCGAACCGGCTCCGCTGCTCTTCGCCTCGCCGGGAAGAGCAGCATCGCCGCCGGCCTCCAGCACAACGCCCGCGACGCCAGCTGGCCGCTCGCCCGCCTCGGACTCACATGATCACGAAACGGGTCACACGACTACGCCGAAGCCCTGCGGTCACCTGCGTGGCTGCCGGGCCGGGCCCACACACAAAGCATTCCTGAATCCCGCCCGTTACCTCATCCCAACTCGGCTCGTTGCGTGAGCCGTTGTAGACCCGAAGGAGCCTTGGCCCGGTTCGACAACCAGCCAAACCTGTGATTTGCTGAAATAAATCGAGAGCCGTCCCGATGTTGCGGATATCTAAGGACGGAGTGCGAGTCGACTCAGATCACTTACCCCGTTCAGGAGTGCCGTCGAGACAGCGGATCACTTGGCGAAGGGGTTGTTTGCCGTGTCGACCTATGACACTCTACTCGCCTCCGATCAAGTCCACCGTTACACGGTTCCACCTGGTCTAGAGACTCAAATTACGGTCCAGACTCTACCAAATGCCAACTGCCGGATTTATTCAGGGCAAGAAGACGGCCCATACCTCTTGGCCATTTCCGACCCTGATGGGTACCTTGAGTTCTCTGTTCGACCATTGGGCAAGAGTACCGAGATCGCTCGGCTGCACATTGATGCGGCAACTGACAGCCAAGGTGCCCAGCACCTGCTGGAAATCCGGTCCAGCAATCATCCGACCCCTGACATGCCAACACCGCCCGAACGACCTAGACCGTTGCGCGGGCGAGGGGTTCGCACGAGCCCTCCTCTAGGGTTGGACGAATGCCTGAGCCTGTCTGACGAAGAAATCTTCGAGCGCGGCTACCCACTCCGGCCGAACCCTGACGTCGCACCTATGGCATTCAACTCCTGGCGTCGGTTCGTCTCAGCTCCGGTCACTTTTGTGGAGCCGCAGATCGCCTCCCGCCCAGATATCGCGCGGACGCATCGGAAAATGAACCAGAACCTCGACCCGCAGTCATTGCAAGAATCAGACAACTGGAGCGGGTATCAGCTGATTGACGAGCCCGGCACATACGACTGGGTGTATGCCGAGTGGCATCTCCCCGGCGCAGGAGCAGGACCCTTCAATCCCCATACCTACAATGCCTTCTGGGTCGGCCTGGACGGAACCGGAACTCGAGACTTGGTCCAGGCCGGAACCGAAGGAAACGGAATCGTAGACGGCACTCTCTGCACGAGCACCTTCTTTGCCTGGACAGCACTGCTGCCTGAACAATGGGCTGCGCAACAAATAACCAACTTCCCGCTCAGGATCGGCGACAACATTCAGTGCGCGGTCCAGACTGCAAATAGCGAAGCGGATGTACCCTCTATTGGAGGGGCACTGGCCATCTTCTCCCTTGCCAACGAGAGAACGCATCAGTACACCCGCGTCACGACACCGCGAAAGTTCACAGAGGTGAGCGGCTCTCAAGCAGACTGGATAATGGAACGGCCGACCGTAAACGGTGGTCACTCCGACTTGGCCACATACAACACAGCCACCATGAAATTCCCGTTGGCAGACCGCGAAAATCCATTGGAAGAGGTGGGCTACCTGGAAGCGCCCAACGATCAAATCACGATGGTCAGCCAAGAAGGACGTACGCTGTCTACCGTCACTCCCATAGACAACGACACAATGCAGTTCACGTGGCACAACTTCAAATAACAAAGCAATGGAGTCAAGTGATTGATGCGCTGCTGGATATCGAGCAGCCTCTGTCGTATAGGTGACTTTACGGGGCATGATGATCGGGCCGAACAGGCTCTGGCAGGGTCTACAAGGCAAGAGCCAGGTCCCCTTGCCGCGCCCGATCCCACAGCCAAGCCAGCAGACGCAAACCTCTTCGCGATAGAAGCTCGCCGCATCGCCTCTCTCCGGGGAGAGTTGCCCCCAGAGCACTTCACGGGGCACTGCGCTCACAAGAGCGACGGACCATCCACACCAGGGTGCGGGCGCTGCAGTGGCAGGTGAAGGTGGCAGGGTGGATGAACATCGAGTTGTGGTGCGCCCGCCCGACGAGTCGGGCGGGCGCCGAGTACAGGTGGGCGGGAAGACGCTGGGCACCGCGCACTGCCTGCATGACCTGATGGGGC
Organism: Streptomyces olivochromogenes; assembly: GCF_021538895.1. GTDB lineage: Bacteria > Actinomycetota > Actinomycetes > Streptomycetales > Streptomycetaceae > Streptomyces > Streptomyces olivochromogenes_A. The sequence continues at coordinate 18,030 of NZ_JADDRL010000064.1, forward strand.
TACTGGAGCAGGCCGGTCTGGAGCCTTTGGACGAGGTCGCTGTGGCCGAGCACCCGCGGATCGAGTGGCACGGAGGAGGGCCCGAAGTCTGGAAGCCCTGAACTTGCCCCCAACCCACCCGAAACGGGCCTCGGGTCTGGTTGCCCACCTGAGCATGCGGCCCCACCCCACCCAAAACCTGAGAGCTTCCGCCCGGGGCCAAGGCCCCAGGGATCAGCGGCCCAGCGCTTTCTGGAGCTGCCGCTTGGTCATCGTGAAACGGCCCTCGATGTTGCGCTTCTTGGCCTCTGCGTACAGCTGGTCCTTGGTGGGCCCTTCCGCGCCGCTGTGCGAGCGCTGCCCGCCGCGCTGCGACGCCGACTTCGGGTCACGCATGGAGGACTGGCCGGCGGTCTTCGACTCGCCCGACCTGGCCCGTTCCTTGTTGACCGTCCGCGCGGCGATTTCCTTGGCTCGCTTGGTCGACTCGCCACGGTCCTCAGCGCTCTTCTTGATGTGTTCGTACTGCCGCTCCCGCTTGGAGCTGGATCCGGCCGGCATCGTGGTCACTTCCTTTCTGCCACCGCGGACCCGTCCTGGTTCGGCGAAGGCACTCGGCACGGGTTCAGGCATGGTCGGCGCGCTGGTCCGGCGGGACCCCGCCGCCCTCTCCCCCCGCCCTTGCTGTCCTTGTCCGTGATTGCGGGCCCCGAGTTCCCCGGAGTTACCGTGACGACGCATGCGACGCACACTGCCGGCCCGCACCCGTCCAAAGAGCTGCCTGGCATGCCCGCCCCGGCTTCGGGAACCGCTTCCCACCATGGGTTCGCACCACGACGAAGCGCCCGTCCGCTACGCCCTCATCCGCTACCACGATGTCGGCGAGCTGGGATTCACGCCGCCCGGCCACAGAGACGCGGCGTGAATCCCCGCGCCCGGGCAGTCCTCGGGGACGCCGTGTTCTTCGCCGATGTTCTGGCCAACGGCGGACTGGACGACCGGCTGGGCCAGGGCCGCGTCCTGAAGCGGGCCAAGGATCTCATGGCCGACGCGGTCCACGCCGACCACACGTTCTTCTCAAACCTGCGGCAGTTCCTTGCCGGTGAAGGCCGCCACGCTGGCGTTGACCTACCCCGGCCACCGGCTCCTCGTCGGGCGCGACGCGCACAAGTCGGTCGTGGCCGGGCTCATACTGTCCGGCGTCGAGCCGGCGCGGGCGGAGTCCCAGTGAGACACCTTGCGGCACATCGCCCATCCCCGTCGGCGGACACCTGGGCTACGTCGCGCCGCTGCCTCCGCTTCCGAACGATCCGCTGGAGCCAGGCTGCCAGCGGGGACGGGTCTGGTTCCGGTTCGGCCTACTGGGGGCGTTTCCGAGCTGGTAGGGAGTGAGGCGATCGGCCTCCCCCGCCGCCCGGGGCACTTCGTTCGGCTCACGTATGTTCCGTTCCTCATGCACCGGCCCCTCGCGGGGCAACGTCGGCTGCTCCGCGGGCCGGGGCGGTGCGGACTCCCGGTGGCGTACGCGGATACCGAGGCGTACGGCCCCCACGAGTGCGGCCGTAACAAGCAGGCCGAAGACGACGATGACGACCATCCCCGCCGCCGAGCCGGCGGCGGCCAGTTCCTGAGATGTCGTGTTCATCGGCCCCGGGTACCCGCTGCCTGGCCCCACATACCCAGCGGCGAGGGTGGCGGACGGCGCGGACACTAGGCCCCGGTAGCGTCACCACGAAGGAAACAGACAGCCATTTGCCCGTCCTATGCGTGCGCCCTCCGGCGGCAGGGGCAGTGCCGACGAACGCGACGTCGGCTGCTGGCCAACCACATGCAGATCGGTCATCAGCACCGCGCTCCGCCCGCTTCTCGGCGAGGGCTCCCTTCGCGTGCCGTTCGCAGGCCGCGCCGCAGCTCGGCGTAGGGCACGACGACACCGAGACGATGACCTCGGCCAGCCCAGCCAGGTAGGCAGCGGGCAGCGGGCAGCGGGCAGCGGGCAGCGGGCAGCGGGCAGCGGGCAGCGGATGATCCATGGCCAAAGTCGCCAGTCCTGGGGACCAGGGCCGCCCGTGAAGGCCGGCGCCGAAAGCGCCAGCACTTCCAGGGAGCTGTGGATGTGCTGCTCGATGGGCCGGACCTCCCGTTCACCGACGGCGCAGCGACACGTCGTACACGGCCGTCGCTCCATGGGCCACGGCGGCACCGCCCATCACGGTGAGCACCAGCGGATTGACCCGGGCCAGCAGTCCCATCACCACAGGGATGCCGACCTCGGTCGTCATCAACGCGTGCACAGCGGACTCGCTGGTGCCGCTGGTGTGCTCGATCCGGGTCCGCCGGTGCATCCATCAGTCCGCAAGGCCAGGCACCACCCACAAGGAAAGAACCCAGTACAGCAAGAACCGGCGGCTCGCGTCCTCCGCCTCGGTGGACGTCACCGGAACCTGCAGATCGTCGGCCCGTCGCCTGTCCCGGCAGGTCCGCCAGGCGTGCCGGGGCAGTACGCGCAGCGCCATGGACACCTCAGTGACAATGACAAGGGTCCTGCGGCCCAGGTCTACAAACCGTCGATACCCGCCTCCGGTACTCCTCCTCATGCCTGCGACACCACGCACGACCCCCCGGTCGGTGGGTACTCGGAGCCGGACGGCAAAGCCACGGATGCGGTTCGGGAGAGACTATGGCGGGCTTCGGATACTTCCTGTCGTGTGAGGAGCACACCCCGGCGGAACTCGTCGAGCAGGCGCGGATGGCCGAGCAGGCCGGCTTCGAGTCGCTGTGGATATCGGACCACTATCACCCGTGGCACGACCGCCAAGGCCAGAGCCCGTTCGTGTGGTCGGTGATCGGGGCCTTGTCGCAGGCGGTATCACTGCCCGTGCAGACGGCGGTGACCTGTCCACTGGTGCGGACCCACCCCGCCGTGATCGCCCAGGCCGCCGCGACCAGCGCGGTCCAGCTGGGCGGGCGTTTCCGGCTGGGGGTGGGCACTGGGGAGGCGCTCAACGAGCACATCCTCGGCACGGTCTGGCCCGAGGCGCCGGTGCGGCTGGAAATGCTGGAGGAGGCCGTCCAGATCATGCGGCGGCTGTTCACCGGGGAGGAGATCAGCCACCACGGTAAGCACTACACCGTGGAGAACGCACGCCTGTACACGCTGCCGGACGAGCCGGTGCCGATCGACGTGTCGGCCTTCGGCCCCCAAGCCGCCGAGGTCGCCGCCCGCATCGGTGACGGCCTGATCACCATGGCGCCCGACGAAGCGATGGTGCAGCGTTTCCGGCGCGGTGGCGGCGGCACCAAACCGGTGTACGGCGGATTCAAAGTGTGCTGGGGGACGGACCAGCAGGAGGCGGTCCGCACCGCGCACCGCCTCTGGGCGAACGAGCAACTGCCCGGCGAACTCCCGCAAGTCCTGCCGACCCCGCGCCACTTCGAGCAGGCGTCCCAGTTGGTCACCGAGGAGCAGGTGGCGAAGGCCGTACCGTGCGGCGACGATGAAGACGTCCACGTCGAGGCGCTGGCTGCGTTCGTCGAGGCAGGTTTCGACAGCGTCTACGTCAACCAGATCGGCAAGGACCAGCAGGGCTTCTTCGACTTCTACCGCACCAGGGTCCTGCCACGGGTACGGGACTGACGGCAGGGTGATGGGTACGGTGAACGGCTCCGAAGCGACCGGCGGCACGGCGCTCGTCGTGATCGACATGATCAACACGTACGACCATGAGGACGCGGAACTGCTCATCCCTTCCGTCGGCCGCATCGTTCCCGTCGTCACAGATCTGCTCGCCCGTGCCCGGGACGCTGACGTGGCGGTCGTGTACGCGAACGACAACTTCGGCCTGTGGCGCTCCCACCACGGCGAGCTGCTGCAAAGGGCGCTGGATCGGCCGCACGCCGGGTTGGTCGAGCCGATACGGCCCGACGGCGAGTCCCTTTTCGTGCTGAAGGCCCGCCACTCCATTTTCTATGAGACACCCATGGCGTACGTGCTGTGGCGACTGGGCGTCACGCACCTGGTCCTGTGCGGCCAGGTCACCGAGCAGTGTGTTCTGTACTCGGCCCTGGACGCGCACATCCGGCACCTGAAAGTGACGGTACCGAGGGACGCCGTGGCCTCCATCCACCCCCATCTGGAGACTGCGGCCCTGGAAATGATGGAGCGCAACATGGGTGCCCGGATCGTGACGGCAAATGAGGTCGACTTCGCGGGCACCCGGAGTGCCGTACCGGACAGCTCCCCGGATCAGTGCCAAAACGGAACGTGAGCGAACACGGCCGCCGCACCACGGAGCGCTAGTACGACACGCTGTCCTTCACCGAAAGCCTCGCGCATGTCGTCGTCGGCCGAGCAACACACCGACCCACACGGCCCCCACACGCTGCTGCGCACAACGCGCCGGTACCAGGCGCGTTCCCAGCAACGGCCCACCGAAGCCTCTCCGGTGTGCGCGGATGCATCGGCTTGGCGCCGGTTGCCCGGGTACTCGGTGTCGTGCACGTCCAAGGGGCCGTGCCGGCACGCCAACGCGCACTCCGACGAAAGCCAACCAGGAGGCAATCACGGGCACGGTCAAGGAAGCGGTCAACGTGGAGGTTTCGCTCCGCACGGCCTACAACCATTGGACAAGGTTCGAGCAGTTCCCCCACTTCATGGGGGCGTCGAGGAGGTCAGGCAGCTCGACGACCGGCACAATCACTGGACCACCAGCATCGGCGCGGTGCGCCGCGAGTTCGACACAGAGATCGTCGACCAGCTGCCGGACGACCGGATCACCTGGCGCTCCGTAGCAGGCGACACCACACAGTGCGGATCGGTCCGCTTCGAGCGCATCGACGACACGCACGCCAGGGTGGAACTCACGACAAGGCCGGCGTTATAGCCGCCAGTTCGTTCAGTGCCCGGCAGCGGCGGCCAGGCACGTGTTGCCGGGCGAAGTCGAGAAGGCGCTGGTAGCCGCGGCCATGGGCGGGTGCGTTCGGTGGTGTCCAGGACAGCACCGATGGGGCTGACGGCTGCTGCGGCGATGGTGTCGCGGTGGGTGTAGACGCCCCATCACATCAGTGGGCCGCTGCGCCCATTGACGGCCGCCGTGCGGAGCGTGCAGCAGCGCGCGCAGGCGTTGTGCCAGGCGTGCTGGTGGTGCGGAGCAGGAGCAGGGCGATGTCGTCGGTGTGCTGACCGTGGGGCCAGCTGTGGTGCACCAGATCGCCGATGAGCTGATCCAGGTCGGATACATCGGTATGGGCAAGGTGGTCGGCGAGGGCGGCGGTGGTGCGATCGGTGCCCCTGCCGGGGACCTCCACCAGGCCGTCGGTGTAGAGGGCAAGGAGGGTGTTCACAGGCAGCGGCAGGGTGGTGAGGGGGTATGAAGCGTCGGCGTGGATGCCGAGCAGCGGGCCGGGTTCGACGGTGAGGACGGCGGTCTGGCGGTCGGGGTGCCGCATGAGTGGTGGGGTGTGGCCGGCGCTGGCGAGGGTGATCTGGTGGCGGGTGAGGTCGAGGTGGGCGTAGAGGCAGGAGACGAGGAGGCCGGGCTCCAGGTCTGTCAGGACGCGGTTGGTGCGGGCGAGGACCTGGTCGGGGGTGGCGCCGGCGGCGGCATAGGCATGGACGGCGATGCGGACCTGCCCCATGAGGGCCGCCGCGGCGGTGTTGTGGCCCTGGACGTCGCCGATGACGGCCGCAGCGGTGTGCGGGTCCAGCCGGATGACGTCGTAGAAGTCACCGCCGATGTCCATGCCGTGGCTGGCGGCAAGGTAGCGGGCGGCCACGTCCAGGCCGTCGATGCGGGGCAGAATCCGGGGCAGGAGCGCCTGCTGGAGTCCGTGGGCGAGTTGGTGCTTGACGTCGTAGAGGCGGGCGCGGTCCAGGGCCTGGGCGATCAGTCCGGCCAGGGAGGTCAGGACGGCGCGCTCGTCGGGGGTGAATGTGTGGGGCTGGTCGTAGGAAAGGATGCAGCAGCCGACGGGACGCCCCGAGACGATCAGCGGGAGGAAGGCCCACGCCTGCTTGTCGCTGATCTTCGGCGCCTGCGGGTAGCTGCGGGCCATCTCGGCCGGGTCGGCGAAGAACGAGGGCACGCCGCTGGCGATGACCTGGCCGGCGGGCGTGAGGACGGTGTCCAGCGGCAGGCCGTCGAGGCGTTCGATGACTTCGGACTTGTAGCCCCGGTGGCCGGTGATCTTCAGACGTCCGGCGTCGGCGGCGGACAGCACCAGGCTCTGGGCGCCGAGGGCGGGCAGGATCTGTGCGCCCACCAGGTCGACGACGTCACGAACGCCCACGGCCTCGGTGAGGGCCGCGGACAGGTGCATCAGCTGGTACAGGCGGCTCACCCCGACCAGTCCGCTGGCTGTCGGCGGCTTGATCGGCACCGGGGCAGGCGAGGGCCTGTCGGCGAGCGCGGTCTCGATGATGCGGACGCTGATTCCGTCGGGGCCGGGGAAGAGGTAGAAGTCCAGCCAGGTGTCGGGCGGGCGCAGGGCATGGAAGAACGCGGGTTCGCGGCTGAGCAGTGCGGTGCGGTACTTGTCCCCGTAGGCCGGATCGTTGAGCCAGGGCAGTGCGTGCCAGGGCAGCCGGCCCAGCAGCTGGCCGGCCCCGCGGCCCAGCAGGCGGGCGGCGCCGGAGGTCAGGAAGGTGATCCGGCCTTCCGAATCGAGAGCGAGACTGCCGCCGGGCAGGCGTTCGGCAAAGTTGGCCACGGCGTGCGGCGTGCGGGTGTCGAGGTGCTGGAAGTGGACCATGCTTGGCTGGTCGGGGATGACGGGCGGTCGGCCGGTGGCCTGCAGCAGGCGACCTGTGCGCCGCGCGGCCTGCATGATGCGGGCGCGTTCGGGGCCTGTGGCATGCGGGGGATGGTCGGCGGGCCACAGCAGCAGCAGTGCGCCCCGGCAGGCGGGAGGGCCGGGGACGGGCGCGGCGGCCAGACAGAAGCGGTAGGGCAGCGTGGCGGCGGCGCGCGGGTAGGTACGAGCCAGGTCCTCCAGACCGCCGACCCACACCAGGCGATCCTCACGTACGGCGTCGGCCACCGGGTCCGGGGCGGCCAGCGCAATGCGTGTCCACGGTGCTGCATACTCAGCGGGCAGGCCGCCGGTCACCACCAGGCACAGCACCCGCTGCCCGGTATCGAGCAGGTAGATGCCGCCGGCCGCGGCCCCGGTGCGGCGCACGGCGGCGGCCAGCGCCCCCTCCAGAGCCTGCCTCGGCGACCTCGCGTCGGGCCGTTCACCGTGGCGGGACATCGCCCTGTCCCGGTCGGCTCCCGGCGGTGCCCCTTCGGGTGCAGCGGGCACGAGCGGCCTCGCCGCTGATGCCCAGCGCCCTGCCGATCTGCGGCCAGCTGGCCCCGGCCTGCCGGTCCGCCAGCACCGCCAGACGCACTAGATGGTCGGTAAGACGCGGGATGCGGGCTACGGCCGTGCAATGGGCGGCCCGGTCCGGCACCCCGCCGTCACCGGCGGCGATACCGGCCAGTTCACCCTCGATGTGCACCAGGAGCACGCAACCGGCGCTCACCATGGTCCGGCGGGCGGCCTCGGCATGGCGCCAGCGGCGCCGGGCCCGCCAGGCCGCCTGCCGGTACGCGGCACGGCCGTACCGGCGGCCGGCACTGCGGGAACCTGGCAACACGGCCCCGCACCAGGCGCAGCACGCATTACCCATACCAGGACACTACGCCCGCCAGGCAGCGACGGCGCACCGCGGTCGTTCAGCCAAGGCGGTGCTGAAGCCCGCACGCAACTCAAACCAAGATCACCGAGTGTCGTCGGCAAACCACTCCTGCCGACGCCACGGCCCAGTACGGTTACCGCACCGCCGGATCTGCAGGTGTCGGCGCCTACCCCGGAAGCAGGCCGCGGCGCACAAACGCCGTCGGAAGCGATCCCGGCCCCGGGATCCCTGTCCGCCATTAGGCTATGCCGCGCCGCTGCCCCCGCTTCCGAATGATCCGCCGGAGCCGGGCTGCCAGCGGGGACGGGTCTGGTTCCGGCTCGGCGTGCTGGGGGGCGTTTCCGAGCAGGTGGGGAGTGAGGCGGTCGCCTTCCCTCGTCGCCCGGGGCACTTCATTCGGCTCGCGCATGGTCCGCTGCTCGCGAACCGGCCCCTCGCGGCAGAGTCGGCTGCTCCGAGCGGTGGGGCGGTCCGGGCTCTCGGCTGCGCACCCGGATCCCGAGGAACACGGCCCCCACAAGTGCAGCCGTCACGAACAGACCGCAGACGACGATGACGACCATCCCCGCCGCCGGGCAAGGAATGCCCGGGCGATGAGGCGGGCAGGACGAGGTGGACGCTGGGTCCCTAGGGGCGGGCCACGCCGACGTTCGCGCGGGCGGACGGTCGGCAAGCCCCGTACGAACCAGGAGAGCTCCGACGCCTGCTGACAGCGGCTGCTTCCGAGCAGACCACCTCCTCCGGAAACCCTGAGGGTGGCACGGCCCGCACAACCACTCGCTCAAGCTGCGACTTCACTCCAGAGCGACAAAACTGCGCAACGAGCCCTCGAGAGATCATGGGTGTGGCGCAGCGCGCAAGCCAGCAGCAGCCGCCTGGGGTGCGCAGGTCCAGGCAGGAAGGAGAGAGTCGTCCGGGGGACGGGAAGCTGGTACCTGGCGGCGATCAGGGCGGCGTCGATGTCCCAGGTGCCAGTGCACACGCACAGCGTGTAGGCAGCGTCGTTCGCAGACCCCCGGGCTCTTCCGCAGCGGCAGGTGATCACACACGTGCGGACGGTATGCGTGGCCGGTTTGCCGCGACCGGTGACGAAAGCGCAGGAACGGTCGACCAGACAGGCACGCGGCGTGAGGGGCCTGTTCGAGATGCGCGTGCCCTCCGCGGCGCCGGCCGCAAGGTAGATCCGGCTCCGGCACCCAGACGACGATGACGACGTCGCTCTCCTCATCGCCCGCGCCCAGCCCCTGGCCACGGCCCGCGAACCCGAACGCCCGGGCCGGGCACACCTCGACTGAGCACGCCCCCGGCCGTCGTGCCCGCCGGTGTTCAGCCGTCGAGTCCGCTGACCTTTGCGACGGCCGCCGTCACCTTGTTTTGGACCCCGCCTGACAGAGGGGTTCCTTTCACTGTGGTCACCACGTCCCTGGCTAGGCGGTGCAGCTTGGTGTTGGTGTTCTGCGAGGCCATGACGAGTACTTCCCACGCCTCGTCGGCGCTCAGGCCGAAGGAGGCCATGAGGATTCCGCGTGCCAGGTCGATCTCCGGACGGGTCCGAAGGGCCCGTCGAAGCTGCACGACCTCGGACTGAAGCTCTTCGTTGTCCCTGCGCGGTGGGACGGGCATGGCTACGGATGCACTGGTGTCCTCGGCACTGCTGGAAAACAGGGCGTATGTGTCGGTGAGGGTGAGCAGGCGTTCGGCCTCGGGGCTGGCGGCGGTAACAGTGATCGTTTTCCCTTCAGCGAGCGCTTGTCGGCGGACGGTCAGCAGCACATTGAGGGCGGAACAGTCGCCGAACTCCAGCTCGCTCAGATCCAGGTCGATACCCCTGGCCGACCTGCCGAGGGCATCATGCAGCGAGCGACGGAGCGTCTGACTGTCGTCAAGACAGAGCCCTCCGCGCATGGTCACGACCACGCGGTCGCCGTCCGGACCCGCCTTGATCACGGGCACCGGGGCGGCCACTCGTGTACAGCTGCGGGCCGCGCTCGCAGGGCGGGCTTCGCAGGGAGGCTTCGGCATGACTGCCTCTCGGTGGGTACTCAACGTATCCCGGGCTTTCAGCGTGGCCCGCGACGAGGTAACCCGTCAAGATGTACATGAGATATTTTTCGTGCTTTTGAGTACATGAAGAGCTAGTCGTACGATTTAGCCATGGTTGGGATTGAGTCGGATGTCTGAGCCGCAGATCGGATGGACGTTCCTCACCAGCCATGCTCGCGTTCTGGCAAGCATCGCGGACAACCGCAACGCGCGTATTCGTGACATCGCGGCACGCTGCCAGCTCACCGAACGCGCCGTCCAGAAGATCATTGCGGACCTGGAAAGCGACGGCTACCTCTCGCACACCCGCCGGGGCCGCACCAACAGCTACCGGATTGACCCGAGCAAGATCTTGCGTCATCCCGCAGAAGCCGGCCTCACCGTGGCCTCGCTGCTGTCGATGCTGGTCAGGGACGAGAGCGAGCGGCAACACGACATCGAGCAGGCCCGGTCCAAGCCCTGACCGCAGCAGCGAAGCCGCCAGGGAGAGCCCGGCAGCCTGGGGGCTGCCCGAACGCCCCATGCGGCGTATTCAGGCCAGCCGAAACGGCTTGGCCGAACGGCCGACACGGTGCACGCCGACCACACATGAGGCGATAGGTGGCATGTTGAGGGGGTCCCATGCCCCGCGACCACGGTCAACAGAACGGTAGCGGCGGAATAGCGGTAACCACTCAGGGGCGACTCGCCATTGTGCGACGACGTTGCTGAGTGCCCTGCGATGGCACTGTCGCACCACGCCACGTGGATGCCCACCGCTTCCGACGCCACCCGATCGCTCGTTTCACGCCACCCCGATCCGGTCGACCCAAGGGCAATTGAGCGGGCAGTTGCCGCCCCCGCCGAGGACGAAACGGCGTCAGGCCCGGGCCGAGCGCAGCGACCCGGCCCACTGCTTCGGCGGCCGGCCAACGCGAGCCTGTACTCGGCCCGCTTCAGGACGGCGCCCTGCTTGGCCGCCGTTCAGATGACCCGACTGCGGTTCGGGGGGCAGCCGCCGCTCCTGCGGCGCCAACGGAGGCAACTTCGGCAACTGGACCTGTACGAGTCAGGAATGCCCCGTCCGTTTCTCATCGAGGGCTGCCCTCCCGCGCCGCAGCCCGCAGGCAGCGCCCTAGCTCTTCGGCGTACGGCGCGACAACGCCTGAGACGATGACCCCAGCGAGCCCGGCCAGGTAGGCGGCCGGCAGCGGGTGATCCTTGGGCAGCAGACGCCAGTCATGGGGATCAGGGCCCCCTCGCAGCAGCGAGCGGACTTGGTCCGCGTGCAGACAGGCGGTGAAGGCCAGCGCTGTGACCGGCAGGACTTCCAGGAAGCTGTGGATGTGCTGCTCGATGGGCCGGACCTCCCGTTCGCCGACGGCCAGCGACACGTCGTACAGGGCCGTCGCGCCATGGGCCAGGGCGGCACCGCCCATCACGGTGAGCACCAGCGGATTGACCCGGGCCAGCAGTCCCATCACCACGGGGACGCCGGCCTCGGTCATCATCAATGCGTGGACGGCCGACTCCCTGGTGCCACTGGTGTGCTCGATCCGGGTCCGCCGGTGCATCCACCAATCCGCGAGGCCCGGCACCACCCACAGAGGAAGGACCCCATACAGCAAAAACCGGCGGCTGGCGGCCTCCACGTCGGTGGACGACACCGGTACCCGCAGATCGTCGGCCCGCCGCCACGTCCGCCAGGCTTTTCGGGGCAGTACACGCGGTGCCATGGAAACCTCCGTGACGGTGACAACGGCCCTCTGCCCGACGACTTCGAGCCCTCGAATACCCGCCTTCCGGTACCCCTCGTCAAGCCGGTCACACCACACGCGAAATCCCGGCGCCGCGCACTCCACAGCAAAGACGGAGGCTGGCCAACAGCGGAGCACGTCGTGGTGCCTGGAGGGCGAGGGTGAGTGAGATCGTTCATGGGTACCCGGTGACCTCCACCGGATGGTCGGCCTACTGACTGCGAGGGCCACTCGGTCCTTCGTCGCACAGAGGAGTCTCGTCATGTCCACGTATGAGGGCCGGACGGAGACCGGCATGGATCGGGCAGCCGTGTTCGACGTGGACGGAACCCTCGTCGACACCAACCACCTGCACGTACTGACCTGGTGGGAAGCATTCCGTCAGGCCGGACACCAGGTCCCCACCCATGCAATACACCGGGCCGTCGGGCTCGGTTCCGACGATCTCATCGCCCATCTGCTCCAAGGCAAAACGACCTTGGCGCCGGGGGAAGCACAGCATCTCGACACCGCGCACAAGGTGCTCTACGCCCAGTACTTCGAACGGCTTTCGCCACTTCCGGGCGCGGGACGTCTGCTGCGGCGGCTGGCTGACGACGGCTGGAGGGTGATCCTGGCAACATCGGCAAGTGACGACGAGCTGTCCGCGCTGAGGAACGCGATCGACGCGGACGACGCCATCACGGCGACGGCAAGCGCCGACGACGTCACCGAGGGCAAACCGTCCCCCGAGCCCGTCGAGCGGGCCCTGGAACTGGCCTGCGTGCCCGCGGAGCACGCCGTGTTCGTCGGCGACACGGTGTGGGACATGCAGGCAGGCAGCCGGGCAGGGGTGCGGTGCGTGGCGCTGCTCTGCGGCGGCATCCCCCGTACGGACCTGGAAGAGGCGGGCGCCGATGCCGTTTTCGACGACCCTGCCCACCTGCTCGCCTCGCTGCCGCGAAGCCCTCTGGCCTGACGGAAATGGTGTGCGCTGGCCCCATCGTTACGTCCGCTGCCTGGGGGTACCCGTGCCACACCGCCGGTTTGCACCGGCGCACCCGCACCACGTACACCGTGTTCGGAGCCAAGCCGTGAAAGCGCTCGTCATCAACTGCACGCTCAAGAAATGCCCTGAACCGTCCAACACGAAGGCGCTGGCCGCAGTCGTCGCCGTGCGTGTGTCTGATTTCCAGGCGGAGGTGGGAACGGTGCGCGCCGTCGACCTCGACATAGCCCCCGGGGTGGTCACGGACGCAGGCGACGGCGGCGAGTGGCCGCGGGTTCACCATCGGCTACGGGAGTTGCGCATATTCATCATCGCGTCGTCCGCGTCGCTGGGTCGGCCGTCCTCGCTAGCGCAGCGCGTGCTGAAGCGGATGGACGCGATGATGGCCGAGACGGACGACGTGGTAAACGCGAACGAGGACGGCGCCCACCACGTGATCAGCAAGAAGCCCGGCGCATTCGCGGACAGCGGCTACACCGTCCCCGGCCAGGCGTGGACGTACTGGCACCTCGGTCCGGGCCCGGGCCCCGAGCACCTGAATGCCGAGCGCTGCCGCGACTGGGCCCACAGCACCGGACGCACGATGGCCGACAACCTGCGCGGGTTCTCACAGGCGCTGTCCGAACGGCCGTTGAAGGCCCTCAGCTGAAGAAGCCCACGATGACAGCCGAGACCCTGACCGCCTCTCCCCGATTCCGCTGCTGGATCCCGCCAGGGGTCTACCGGCCGCAGACCGACACCGGGCTGCTCAGCCGAGCGATGCGCCGGGAGCGGATCACCAGCCGTACCGAGGTCCTGGACCTCGGCACCGGCAGCGGCGTACTCGCGGTGGAGGCGGCCCGGCGGGGCGCTCGGGTCACCGCGGTGGACATCTCCTGGCGGGCTCTCGCCGCTGCCTTGTGCAACGCCCTGATGAATGGCCAGATGGTGCGCGTACGCCACGGCGACATGGCGGCAGCCGTCCGGGGCCGTCGTTTCGACCTCGTGGTCACCAATCCGCCGTACGTACCCACACCGGGTAATGCCACGCCCCGAGGAGGCGCCAGGGCCTGGGACGCCGGCACGGACGGCCGTCTCCTCATCGACCGTATCTGCGCGACGGCACCGACGATGCTGCGCCCTGCGGGGGCCCTGCTGATGGTGCACTCGCATCTGAACGGCGTCGAAGAGACGCTTGCCCGTTTCCGGGCGGCCGGTCTGCACGCGGAGGTGGTCGACCGGGCCCGGTTGCCCTTCGGTCGCGTGCTGCGCGCCCGGCTCTCCTGGCTGCGCGAGCGTGGGCTGGTGGGGGACCGTACGTTCGAGGAGCTGGTGGTGTTCCGTGTCGAACATGTCTGAACGCCCGCGCCGCATCCGCGTCCAGCGCGGCGGCCCTCTCCTGGTGGAGGGACCGGTCGAAGTCGTGGGCGAGGACGGCGAGGTGACGGTGTCTCGGCGGTTCACGGTGGCCGTCTGCACCTGCCGTCGCAGCCGGATACCTCCGTGGTGCGACACCAGTCACCGTTGCCGCACCAAGCGGAACGAGGGGGACGAGGGGGATGAGGGGGACAAGGGGGACGACACACCATGACGGACGTCCGCTCGCGACGCGAAACCCGGCCACCGCCGCTGCCCCATCCGCGCGGCTCGCTCTCGGCCGCGGTCGTGAACACGCTGCGCGGAGCGGGACAGAGCCTGCCACAGCTGCCCACCGACGCCTACGGCGACGACCTGCAACTGGCCCTGTACGTCCTCTACGAACTCCACTACCAGGGCTTTGACGGCGTATCGGACGACCGCGAATGGGACCCCGAACTCCTCACCCTGCGCGCCATGTTGGAGGACCTCTTCCTTGACGCGCTGCGCGCGGACGTGCCGATCGATGCGTCCGACACCGCCGAGCAGGCTCTGAACCAGCTCCAGTGCGAACCGGTCGGCGACGACAGCGGCAGCGTCTCGCACTTCCTGCGCAACCACGGCACCCTCGAACACTTCCGTGAGTACGCAGCGCTGCGTTCGCTCTACCACCTCAAGGAAGCGGATCCGCACGCCTGGGTCATCCCCAGACTGCGCGGGCGGGCCAAGGCCGCCATGGTCGCCGTGGAATTCGACGAGTTCGGCGCGGGCCGCGCGGACGAGATCCATGCGGAGCTGTTCGCCGATCTCATGGCGGACCTGGGTCTGGACACGTCGTACGGCCACTATCTCGACGCCGCACCCGCCGAGGCGCTGGCCACTGTGAACCTGATGTCCTTGCTCGGCCTGCACCGGGCCTTGCGCGGCGCGCTCGTCGGACACTTCGCAGCCGTCGAGGTCACCTCGTCCCCAGCCTCACGTCGCCTGGCCGAGGCACTTGAGCGGATGGGGGCCGGCCCCTCGGCCATCCGCTTCTACACCGAGCACGTGGAGGCGGACGCGGTGCACGAACAAGTCGTACGGCATGAGGTCGTCGCCGGTCTGCTGGCGAGCGAACCGTGGCTGGACGCCGACGTGGTGTTCGGCATCCGTGCGACCGGCCATCAGGAGGACCGGCTGGCGGCCCGGCTGCTGGGCGCCTGGCGAGCCGGGTCGACGGCCCTGCGCACGGGCGGCATCGCCCCGGCCGTTGCGGGCAGGCCGGTCACATGAGAACGGGATCGGGTGTCCCAGGCTGCGTGGGACGACGGCGGTATGCCCACTCGCCGATGCGCTGCGCGCCGCCCTATGAACAGGCCGCCCGGCCCTGGCCCTCGCAGTGCCCGGGACACTGCGCCGACCGTCGGAATGAACTCGGTGTCGCTGGGCCCTACGCCAAACGGTGCTGCGGCCGGCCTCTGGCGGAGGCAACCGGCAAGTCGCTCGGTCGCCAAACAGTCGACGCGATCGGCAAAGCCGAGCACACGGTGGTTGGCGCGCCGAAAGACTGCCACGAGGCATTCAATGCCCTGGTCAGGGCGTATCCCACAGGCAGCAAGGATCAGGCCGATTGCCTGATCGATCACGGCGTGCGAGAGGGCGACCTCTGGCACATGACGGATCTTCCGAAGAATCGGCCACGGAAGACGCTCAAGGCAGGCGCTTTGTGTCGCCGCCTACCGCTCATGGCACCCGGCCGGCATCGAGGCCACCGCGTTGCCGGACGCTGGTGGCGTGCGCCGGAGCACCCGGCGCGGTGGTCCCGATGACCGGGCGGCCCGACACCGTGTTGCGGTTCGGCGTGGAGGAAGAGTTCCTGCTTACGGATCCGGTCAGCAGGATGACTGCGCCGCGCGCTCACTTGGTGCTCCCCCGGGTCGCGAAACGGCTCGGGGAACGAGCACAGTCCGAGTTCCACGCCACCCAGGTCGAGGCGTGCACACGCCCAGTGGCCACCGCCGAGGCACTGGCCTCCGAAATCGCTGCAATGCGCGTGATGATGGCCGAGGCTGCTGATCGTGTGGGCTGTCTTCTCGTTGCTTCTGGCACCTCCGTACTACCCAGCCATCACCCGCTGCCGCTGACGGACGCGACCCGGTATCGCACGGTTGCGGCGCACGTCGGGGCCATCGCCGATCAGGAGGGCGGGGAATTGTGCGGTTGCCACGTCCACCTCGGCGACCTGAGCCGAGCCGACGCGCTCGCCCTCGCCGCCCGCCTTCGACCCCACCTGCCCGTGCTCCAGGCTCTCGCGGTCAATTCCCCGTATTGCGAAGGCGTCCACACCGGGATGGCGAGCACGCGGTGGGCCCGCCACTCCGCCTGGCCGACCTGCGGGCCTGCACCGGTCTTGGACGAAGCCGGGTACGAACGCACCGCCCGTCGGCTCATCGCCGACAAGATCGTTCTCGACCGAAGAATGATCTATTGGTATCTGCGCCCCTCCGAGCACCTGCCGACCCTTGAGGTGAGGATCGCCGACACCAACGCCGACATGGAAGTTCCTGTCCTGCTCGCGGTGTTGCTGCGAGGACTGGCGCACACCCTGCTGGTTGAAGACCGCCGCGGCGCACCGGCGCCACACGTCCCCGAGGCTCAATTGCGCCAGGCGCACCGCCGCGCCGCGGAAGGAGGTCTTGCGTGCCAGGGCATGGACCCGGTCACCGGCACCCTGGCATCGATGGCAGACCTGCTGGGCGACCTCTACGAGCGAGCGGCACCCGGCCTCGCCGAGGCGGGTGACCTGAACCTCGCCCGCACGGAGATCGAGGCCGTGCTGTCGGGCGGCACCGGCGCGCAGCGCCAGCGTGCGGCTTTTGCCCGACGAGACCGCCTCACCGATGTGGTCGACGACCTCGCGTTCCGCACCAGACTGGGCCCAGCGGCCACGCGGAGCACACAGCCGTGACGCGTGCGCTCCCGGCCGGGACACACGGCACAGCAGCCACAACGCCCACGGCACTGTGAAGCACCCATGGCCAGCTGGGATGAAAGCCGCGGATCGCCACACCAGTGAGGAGACACACGTCACCGCGGCCATCGACAGCGGCAGCCACGGCCGCCGAACCGGGTGGCTCACGTCCGACGAGACCTGCGTGGGGCAGCAGCGCGACATCATTGGAGTCATTCCGGTCGTCCGCGATATCCACCTCATTCGCGTCGTCCTGCGGAAGCAGTCCGCTTCACCCCGCCGTGCGGCTTCGTACAGCGACCGACTGACGCCTGTGCCCAAAGCCCAGATGCCTGGCTTCACGTCGCTTTCCCGGGTACTCGGTGCCGTGCACACGTAAGAGGGGTCGGCACGCCCAGTGCGGCCGGCTTCAGCCACAAGCCGACAAGGAGACACCTATGAGCAAGGTCAAGGAAGCAGTCGACGTGGAGGTTCCGCTCCGCACGGCGTACGACCAGTGGACTCAGTTCGAGGAGTTCCCAAAGTTCATGGAAGGCGTCGAAGAGGTCAGGCAGCTCGACGACCGGCACAACCACTGGACCACCAGCATCGGCGGAGTGCGGCGGGAGTTCGACACAGAGATCGTCGACCAACTGCCGGACGACCGAATCACCTGGCGCTCCATCGGCGGCGACACCCAGCAGCGCGGATCAGTCCGATTCGAACGACTGGACGACACACACACCAGGGTCGAGCTCACGATGGACGTGGAACCCACCGGAGTCGCCGAAAAGGGCGCCAGCGCACTGGGCATGATCGACCGGCGCATCAAGGGCGACCTACACCGATTCAAGGACTACGTCGAAAGCGGCGGCGACATCGGCGGCTGGCGCGGACGCATCCGGCCCGAAGACCCCAGCTCGACCCTGTAACCGACAGACATAGGCCTGGCTAGGTGAGAAGGAGCGCACCTGCACCGCGCAGCGCACGGCGGAGAGAGTGCCTGTCCGGGACCAGATCACGGGTCCCTGCTCGAGCGCCGTTCGGGCACGTCGATGACAGCACTGTGAGAGTCACTCCAGCTCGTGGTTCACGAGCGGAGCCACGGCTGGATCGATGCAGCCGTGACGGTGCCGTGTAAGACGTACGCCGGCTTACCCGTGGAATGGAACGCCGACCGTTCTGGCGCCCAGGGACCGAAGGCCCCACGACTGTTGGCGACCGTCGGCCCTATGCGCCGTATCGGCGTGCTGTCGCGCGGGCACGAGCCCACGCCCCGGGAAGTTCCCGCTCCAGGGCGCGGCCGGCAGCCCTCTCGCGACCGTACAGCAGGCCCCAGGTGAAGCCGGGCTCGCCCGCCGTCTGCGCGGCGACTGCCATACGGCGCAGGGCGTGACAGGTCACAACCGTGTCGTGCTGGGTACCGCTGACCCGTTGTACGGCCTTGACTCGTTTGCCAAGACGCCGCGCTGGCTTCCCGAGGGCCGGGCGGGCCGCCTCCGCGGCGTAGCGGAGCCTCTTGGCGGCCTTGCGGGCGGAGTGGATCGCCGCGTCGCGGTCGGACCCGGAGGGCATGTCAAGCGCACGGTCCATGCGTCGAGCGAGTCGCCGGTAATCCTTCAGGAGCACCTTGACCAGCACCTTTTTGGGCTTGCCGGCCGCCTTTGCGCGCAGCGGAGGCGCGGCAGTCAGGATCTTCAGATCCTCCAACAGGTCCAGATAGCGGGGCGAGGCGAGCGCTGCGAGGGTGCGTCGGCGGCCCTCGGCCCGCTGCGCCACGTCCCAGGCTTGCAGCCGGGCGGTGACGGGGCCGAAGACCAGCTCTCCCGCCAGTTCCCGCAGGCCGGAGGTGACCCGCTCGCGGAGCACCTCGTGGTCGCGTTCGGCGCCGAGCTCACCGGCGAGCCACTTCAGATCCCGCCGGATGGGGTCGGTGACCTCACGATCGAGGACCGAACGGTAGGAGCGCAGGCAGCCGCGCAGTCGGCGGGCCGTGGTGCGCATTCGGTGCACCGCGTCGGGCATCCCCCGGCGGACAGCCGGATCGAGGTCGGTGAGGGCTTCGACCAGCCCGTCCACATACACAAACACATAGTGACCGGCCGACCCCGGGGCGACCTGGACACCCGCATCCACCGTGCGCTCCAGGAGGGACGTCGTCTCTGCCAGGGCATGCGCCACCTTGGAGGGGCTCTGCTCGCGGTCGACGCCGTGCTCGTGCAACACCTCCTCTATGCCGTCCAAGAGCTCGGGGCCTGCGCGGTTGGCGAGTTCGACCTCCAGCTCCGTCCACCTCGCATGCCCGCCGTCTTCGAGCAGGGATTCTGCCCACACCGCGTCCATGCTCAGGTCGGCCAGCACGGCGCCCTCGGCATCGAGGAGATGCCGCAGGGAGCGGGTTGAGCGGATGTGTATCACCGGCCGCAACGGGGCCTTACGCGTGCGGGAGAGGACAAGCTCCACCAACTCGTCAGGAGGGGCGGCCTCTGACGACAACGGGGCCTGGATCTCCTCCCGGCTGTCGCCCGGCAGGGGCAGTTTCAGATGCCAGCCAGCATCCGTGCCGCCGGTCCTGCGTCGCAGGGACGCCTTGGTGCGGGTCAATCGCAGGTCGGCGGTGTCGTAGTAGACCGCGTCCAGCTCTTGCACCCCGCCCTCCGAGAGCGAGGCGACCGGGTCCGCACCGGTCAGGTGGGACAGCCACCCGATGTCGTCACCCTCGGGCGTCGCGTACTTTCGTTCTGTCTCTCGTGTCAACTGGGCCATACACTCCCCGTTGACGCAATCGCACGGTTCAAACCAGCACGTAAGCCGCTTCCGGTTAATTCCGGGAAGAAACCGTTGAACAGCGGCGCGTCCGGCTTCCGTGACCGGGAAACGATGTGCGCGTCGCCGAGCTCACGGGCTCTGTGCTGGCCATGCCCGCCCACCCTGAGCCGAACACACCCGGGGCACTGCCAGCAGGGACGGAGCACGACCGCGCCGCGCCCTGCCAGCCGAGCGTTGCATCCTGCCGATGGGGCCCTTGGGGGGCGCAGCAACGGTGACATGCGTCGCGGCCTGCGCCGCTCGTCCCCAGGCTTCGGGATGATCACCCGACGGACCGGCGCGCCGGCCGGTAGATGCCCGCATCGAGCCCGGCCCGGACCTCGGGCCAGTGCACCAGCAGCCACGGCCGCAACTGAGCCGTAGTCATGCCGTCCACCCCGGGAGCACCCCGGTTCGCTTCGACACGGTTGAGCGCCGTGAGCAAGTTCTCCTTCGAGAGCATCAACTCCCACAACGGGGACTCCTATTCACGGTGAACGGCTTCCGCAGGGTGCGCCAACCGGCCGCTACGCACCGCCGTGGGCTCTGCCGGATGCACCAGCTCCTCCCCCTGCGGCCCCGCCAAAGCGGATTTCCTGCGGTCCACGTGACCGGCACGAGCAACCACCACATCACCCGTTCCACTCGATGTTCGGCCCTTCCCAGCCCACCGCACATCGGCAGCCATCCCGGCTGGTACTACGGCCTCTGCTGCCTTCTGCCCGATCAACCCGCACCTTCCAGCTTCGAAGCGAACGCAGCCCTCGTCGGGGTTCTGCAGGTCCTTCCAGGCTTTGCGTGCGATCGGGACGACGTGGCCAGCCAGTTCGCGGTGGAGGTCTTTGTCTTCCAGGCCGCGCAGCTTCGGGACGTGGCGGTGGGTGATCGTCTGGTCGGCTGTGTGGCAGAAGCGACTGACCGTACGCAAGGCTGCGTTGGATAGGGCCCTTTGGGAGACCTTGCGTTCGCCGATGCAGATGTCTTCGGTGAGGCCGAGGACCCGTCCGGCCTTCCAGGCGGGCCGTCGTGGGGCGTTGAGGCGGCGGATGTAGCGGTGCCCGACGGCGGCGTAGGCGAGGGAATGGGTGGTCTTGCACTGGACGGTGTTCGGAAAGCGGGCGGTGGCGTCCTGGGCGATGGACCGGTTGTAGGAGAGGTACCGGCCGCGGCGTTTGGTGGAGCGGGCCAGCATCTCCAGCAGGGTGGTCTTACCGGTGCCGGCTCCTGCTTGCAGGGCCAGGTGCTCGCCGCGCCGGAAAGCGTCGGCTGCGGCGGTCTGTTCGCCAGTGGGCTTCATAAGGTCGCTCCTTCGGGGAGTCGGGTGAGGGCGTGCCCGACAGCGGAGAGCAGGCGTGCGGTGGTAGTGCCGAGGTACCTGGCTATGAGGCGGTCGACTTGCCGATGCGCACGTAGCGGGGGCAGAAGCGGGATAACTGGCCCTAACAGAAATGGTTGAGCATGTGACTGTTGGCTTGTTCGCTCGTTGGTCTCGCTGTGGGAAAGCGTCAGTCACGGCCGTGGATCGTGTCGGATGAACTGTGGTCGCTCATCGAGCCGTTGCTGCCCGAGGCGGGGCCGAAGCTGGTCGAGGGCCGGCCGCGGGTGCCGGACCGTCAGGCCTTGTGCGGGATCCTGTTCGTGCTGCACACCGGGATCCAGTGGGAGTATCTGCCGCAGGAACTGGGCTTCGGCTCGGGGATGACCTGCTGGCGGCGCCTGGCCGCGTGGAACGAGGCAGGCGTGTGGGACCAGTTGCATGCAGTGCTGCTCAAGCAGCTGCGCTCGAAGAACAAGCTGGACTGGTCGCGGGCGGTGATCGACTCCTCCCACGTCAGGGCGGCACGGCGGGGCCCAAAAACGGTCCCAGCCCGGTCGACCGCGCACGACCGGGCAGCAAACACCACGTCATCACCGACGCACAAGGCATCCCGCTCGCGGTGTCGCTGACCGGCGGACACCGCAACGACGTCACCCAGCTCCTGCCCCTGATCGACAAGTCCCCGCCGGTGGCCGGCCTCGTCGGACGGCCCAGACGCCGGCCCAACGCACTGCTGGCCGACCGGGGCTACGACCACGACAAGTACCGGCGTCTGCTCCGGGCCCGCGGCATCCGCCCCGAGATTGCACAGCGAGGCCAGCCCCACGGCTCTGGCCTGGGCATCTTTCGTTGGGTGGTCGCAAGGACGATCAGCTGGCTGCACGGTTCCCGTCGGCTTCGGATCCGCTGGGAGCGACGCGACGACATCCACGAGGCATTCCTCGGCCTCGCCACCTGCCTGATCACCCACCGGCATGTTCGCCGCCTTCGCTAGGACCTCTAAACCCACGTCCGTCGCGCCGTCGGCGCACGGTGCCATCACCTCACGGTGTGGAGTACACAGCGCGCATGGCGATGCGGCGCCGCCGAGCGCTCGGCGCGGATGTCGTTCCACTGGCAGCAAGGCGATCAGGTCGGTTGAACGGCGATCAGGCAGGTGTCGTCATCGGTGTCGGCGATGTCACTGGACAGCAGAAGGTCCAGATAGTCCTCAAGGTTGTCCACCGGGCGGCTGGCTACGTCCAGTAGCTGTTCGAGGGCTTCGTCCATGCTGCTGTCGCGGCGCTCGATCAGGCCGTCGGTGTACATCAGCAGGATGTCCTGCTGATGCAACTCGTGCCCGGTCTCCTCGTACGCGACGGCGTCGACAGCGCCCAGCAGCACGCCGTCCGGCGGTTTGAGCGCGTGGGCCTTCCCCCGGCTGACGAGGATCGGAGGTACGTGTCCCGCATTGGCCCAGCGCAGGGTGCGGACGGCGGGATCGAACAGGCCGCAGACGACGGTCGCGGTGACCTGCTCGGTGAGGCAGCAGGCGACGCTGTTCAGCCAGGAGAGCAGCCGGGCCGGTCCCGCACCGGTGATGGCCAAGCCGCGCAGGGCGTTGCGCAGGACGACCATGCCCGTCGCGGCAGCAATGCCGTGGCCGGCGATGTCGCCAACCGTGAGCAGCACCCGGCCATCGGGGAGGACGACGGCGTCGTACCAGTCTCCGCCGACCCGCTGGTCCTCCTCCGCCGGGCGGTAGCGGACGGCGACCCGCAGCCCCGCCCCGTACACCGGATGTTCGGTCGGGGGCATGATCGCCCGCTGCAACTGCCGAGTCAGTCGATGACGCTCCGCGGCCTGCTGCTCGGCACCGGCCAGCCGGTCCCGGGTGGCGGCCAGCGCGACCTCGGTCCATCGGTGCGGAGAGATGTCCTGGTAGGCGCCGCGTACTGCGACCAAGAGCCCGGAGGCGTCGCAGACGGGTTCGGCGACCACCCGCAGGTGGCGGACCACGTCGCCGGCGCGCCGAAGCCGGAAGGTGATGGCGCTTTCCTCCCCCTGGTGCAGCACGGTGCGCAGGAAGCGCCCCACGGCGCCGGTGTCGTCGGGGTGCGCATGTTCGAAGAGCCGGTGCAGCGGAACCGGGGCCGCGCCGGGTGGCAGCCCGTACAGCGTGGACAGCTGCTCGGTCCAGGTGATCTCACCGGTGGCCAGGTTCTCCTCAAAGGCGCCGATCTGGCTGAGCCGCTGGGCGTGCTTCAGCAGGTCGGCCAGCCGGGCGTCGCCCTTCGGGAGCCGCCAGCTGAGGAGCACCACATCGCCGAAGCGGGCCAGCCCCACGGCAGCAACGACGGCCGGGGGCACCGGACTGCCCGGGAACCTGAGCACCGCGCTCTGGCTGCGATACGTGGCCCCGGTGCGGTGCACCTGCCTGATCCGATCGAACAGCCCACCCTCCGCGGCAAACAGCGGATACGCCTCCAGCAGGGGCAGCCCTGTCACCTCGGCACGGGGACGACCGGCCGGATCGGTGAACCGCTCGTTGGTGTGCTCGATCATGAAGTCGGTGATCCGGCCGTCGTGGTCCCGCAACGGCCGCAGCAGAGCGGCGGAGTCCAGGAGGCCGTCGAGCAAACCGACGAGCCAGGCGGCGGCTTCTCCGGGCGGCCTGCCCAATGCCACGCCCTGGTCGGGCAGTGACAGGACGCACAGCTGGGCCAGGGCATCCAGCTGCCGCTGGAGGGCGAGCGCGGGGTGGGCGCCGGGCCAGTGGACCTCCAGGACGGCCACCCGCTGATCGCCGCCTTGAGCGGGCACGACGGCTCGTGAGCCGCTGCTGCCGCCGCCGATGGTGGGCGTCAGCACGTCGCCGGGCTCGCTGATCCACACTGTCCGGTCCTCGCTGATGGCCTGCTGGGCCGGCGTGCCGAGTCCGGGCGGGACATAGCGCCAGCGGGTGGCCTCAGCAGGGCCGAACCCTGCCTCTCCCGCGAGTGTGAGAGAGCCGTCAGGGGCGGCCGACCACACGGCGGCGGCGGTGGCGCCCAATGGCCGCAGCGACCGGTCGAGGAGGGCCCGGGCGAGCGCCTGGGCGTCGTCACCGGCCAGGATGGCGGCGGCCTCCGCCATGCGCAGCCGCAGGGCGGTCCCTCCGTCCTGCGGACCCGCGGCTCCCTTTTCCTTCCGGCCGCTACGGGATGTGGCCTGCGTAGAGCGGGCTTCCGCGACCGCGCAGGCGGTGGCGTCCGCGGCTGCCTGGTTGACGATGTCGGCGGCCAGCACGCGCAGAGCCATCCGGGAGTCGGAGGCGAGCCTCTGAAGCTGCCGCGCGGCTTCGGCCGGAGCGCAGTTCAGCCGTTCCACCAGGATGCCCTGGGCGAGTGCCACCAGAACCCGGGCCTCGCGGTCCTCGCGCCCCGCGCGAATCTCGGTACTCAGCCGGTCGACGGTCGCTGCCAGCCCAGCCACTGCGGCCTCACCGTGCTGTGAAGGACACACGCCGGGTTCGTTAGGGGGACGCTGCCCCATGGGCTCGCGCTGCTGCTCCACCATGGGGTGCTCCTCGGCGGTGCTCCTCGGCCCGGGGATCCGGCGGACGACTGCTCGCCTGGTACCCAGTCCAAGCACATCACAGGTCGAGCCAGCGGCGCATGCAGTCGACCAACTGTTGTGCGTCGAAGGGCTTGGGTACGTAGTCGTCGGCCCCGGCGGCGAGGCACTTCTCCTGGTCACCGGACATGGCCTTGGCGGTGACCGCGATGATCGGCACCCGGCGGCGCCCGGGCACCGCCCGAATCGCCGCGGTGGCGGCGTAACCGTCCATCTCCGGCATCATCACGTCCATCAGGACCAAGTCGATGTCCTCATCGGCCAGTGCCTCCAAGCCTTCACGGCCGTTCTCGGCATGCAGGACCCGCATGCCGTGCAGTTCGAGGATGCCGGTGAGGGCAAAGACGCTCCGGGCATCGTCGTCGACGATCAGTACGGTGCGGTCGGCCAGCGGATCGGACTCCTGAGGTGCGGGCTGCGGCCTGGTCACCGGGGCGCGCCCCAGTGACAGGGCGTCCCCGGGGCACTCGGCGGTCAGGTGCGCCACGACGCGTTCGCGCAGCTCGTCCAGGCTGGTGAGCACTTCGAGCGGCTGGGCGCCGGCGCATTCCCTGAGCCGATGCTCCTCCTCGGCCGAGGGGGCCGGGTGGCTCCAGTAGACAAGGACGGGAACGTGGCGCAGGGCCGGGTCGGCGTCGAGGAGCTCCAGCAGTTCACCTGCTCTTTCCCTCGACGGGCCATGGTCCACTACTACGAAGTGGTGTGCCCGGTCGGCCAGTGCGGCCGCCGCCTGACCGGGATCCATGGCGGTGTCCACCAGAACCGGCGCGTTGAGTCCGGGCAGCTCGGCGACGGCGCTCTCGGTCAGCCGGGACAGCAGCCCTCGCGGCCCGGCCTCGACGACCAGCACGCGGAGCAGCGCGGTGGGCGCGCCGTGGGTGTCCGGGGCGAGGCCGGCTTCGCCGGGGCGTTCCAGGCCGCCGGCCACGGTGCCCCGGTCTTCGCGGAGCTCGGCGCCGGGCACTGCCGCCGGTGAGGATGCAGCGGCTGCGGGTGGGGCCCCGGTGTGCTGGACGGCGGGGTGCACAGTCGGCAGGTACAGGGTGAAGCAGCTGCCCTCGCCCTGTGTGCTCCTGGCGCTGATGGTGCCGCCGAGCAGGTAGGCGATCTCGCGGCAGATGGACAGGCCCAGGCCGGTTCCTCCGTATCTGCGGCTGGTGGTGCCATCGGCCTGCTGGAAGGCACCGAAGATGCTCTCCAGTTGCTGGTCCGAGATGCCGATGCCGGTGTCGCTGACCCGGAAGGCCAGGGCGGCGCTGCCGCGGCGGACGAAGTCGGGCAGGTCGGTGGAGGCTGTGTCGACGGGTTCGACTCGCAGCTCGACGTGGCCTGCCTCGGTGAACTTCACCGCGTTGGAGAGCAGGTTGCGCAGGACCTGGCGCAACCGGGACTCGTCGGTGACCAGTTCGGACTGGACTCCGGGTGCCGTGAGGAGCCGGAACTCCAGCCCTTTCTGGGCGGTCAGGGGACGGAAGGCAGCCTCCAGGTAGTCCAGCAGCTGACGCAGCCGGAAGCGCTCGGGGCTGATGTCCATCTTCCCCGCCTCGACCTTGGACAGGTCGAGGATGTCGTTGATCAGTTGGAGCAGGTCGGAGCCGGCGGAGTGGATGACTTCCGCGTACTCCACCTGCTTCGGGGTGAGGTTGCGGTTGGGGTTCTGGGCCAGCAGCTGGGCGAGGATGAGCAGGCTGTTGAGCGGCGTCCGCAGCTCGTGGCTCATGTTTGCCAGGAACTCCGACTTGTATTTGGAGGCACGGGCGAGCTCCCGTGCCCGGGCCTCGAGCTCCTGCCGCGCCTGCTCGATCTCCAGGTTCTTCGTCTCGATGTCGCGGTTCTGGCTGGCCAGCAGCGCGGCCTTCTCCTCCAGCTCGGCGTTGGAATGCTGCAGCTCCTCCTGACGGACCTGGAGTTCCTCCGAACGGGCCTGGAGCTCGCCCGCGAGGCGTTGGGACTCGCCCAGGAGCTCGTCGGTGCGGGCGTTGGCGAGGATGGTGCTGAGGTTGGCGCCCACGGTCTCCATCAGCTGGTCCAGGAAGTCCCGGTGCACCGGGGTGAAGCGGCCGGTGGAGGCCAGTTCGATGACGCCGAGAACCTGCTCCTCCACCGTGAGGGGCAGCACGATCAGGCTGCTGGGGGCCGCACTGCCAAGACCGGAGGAGACAGTGACGTAATCGGCTGGTACGTCGCCCACGGCGATAGTGCGTCGGCTGCGGGCGGCCTGACCCACCAGTGACTCGCCGAGCCGGAACCGTGTGGGGCGGTGGGAGCCCTCGGGACGTCCGTAGGAGTCGATGAGGCACAGCTGCACACCTTCATCGGTGTCCTCGGCGAGGAAGAAGGCGCCGTACTGGGCCGAGACCAGCGGCACCAGCTCGTCCATGATCAGCCTGGCCACGTCGGCGAGATCGCGACGGCCCTGTATCAGGCCGGAGATCCGGGCCAGGTTGGTCTTGAGCCAGTCCTGCTCCTGGTTGGCCTGGATGGTCTGGCGCAGCGACTTCACCATGGCATTGATGTTGTCCTTGAGCTCGGCAACCTCTCCGGAGGCGCCCACGGTGATGGAGCGTGTGAGATCGCCTTCTGCCACCGCACTGGTGACCTCGGCGATTGCGCGGACCTGGAGGGTGAGGTTGTCGGCCAGCTCGTTCACGTTCTCGGTGAGCCGCTTCCAGGTGCCCGAGACGCCCTCCACTTCAGCCTGCCCGCCGAGGCGGCCCTCGCTGCCGACCTCGCGGGCCACCCGGGTCACCTCCGCGGCGAAGGAGGACAGCTGATCCACCATGGTGTTGATGGTGGTCTTGAGTTCCAGGATCTCCCCGCGGGCGTCCACGTCGATCTTGCGGGTGAGGTCGCCCTGGGCGACGGCGGTGGTGACCTGGGCGATATTGCGGACCTGGCCGGTCAGGTTGTTCGCCATGGAGTTGACGCTGTCCGTGAGGTCCTTCCAGGTACCCGCCACATGCGGCACCCGGGCCTGGCCGCCGAGAATGCCCTCGGTGCCCACCTCACAGGCCACTCTGGTGACCTCGTCGGCGAATGCCGACAGGGTGTCGACCATGGTGTTGATGACCCCGGCAAGGGCGGCGACCTCCCCCTTGGCCTCGACGCCGATCCGCTGCGAGAGGTCGCCCCGGGCAACGGCGGTGGCCACCTGAGCGATGTTCCGCACCTGGCCGGTGAGATTGGACGCCATGACATTGACGTTGTCGGTGAGGTCCTTCCAGGTGCCGGAGACCCCGCGGACGGTGGCCTGGCCGCCGAGGTTGCCCTCGGTGCCCACCTCGCGGGCCACCCGAGTCACCTCGTCGGCAAATGCCGAAAGCTGGTCGACCATCGTGTTGATGGTCTCCTTGAGCTCGAGGATCTCCCCGCGAGCGTCCACGGTGATCTTCTGGGAGAGGTCGCCGCAGGCCACAGCGGTGGCCACCTGCGCGATGTTGCGCACCTGAGTGGTGAGGTTGCCGCCCATCGCGTTCACCGATTCGGTGAGGTCCTTCCACGACCCCGACACGTCCGGCACCCGGGCCTGCCCGCCGAGGCGGCCCTCGCTGCCGACCTCGCGGGCCACCCGGGTGACCTCGGAGGTGAACCGTGACAACTGGTCCAGCATGCCGTTGAAAACGGTGGCGATCTCGCCAAGCAGCCCGTCGCCGTCTTCGGGGATCCGGGTGTGGAAATCGCCGTCCCGGACCGCGGTGAGACCGGCGAGCAAGCGGCGCAACCCGGTCTCGTCCATGTGGCAGGCCGCGCTCGTGGGTTCATGCCGCGTGGCCGCTCCGGAAGCCTCAGCCATCTCCGCTCCCGCCGTACTGATCCACCAAGGGCGACCGGCCGGCAGTCCGGCTGGGGGTTGCGGCCCTCGGCCCGCCCGAAGGGTACGCCCGGCGATCGCCCCGTCGCCTCCAGTGTGCCGCTGCCGAGGCATGGCGGACAGCGCACGTCCGAGGTGACCACCGTGGCGGTCCCCTTGGCCCGCCCTCCCCCATGCCAGGCCGCCTCTTCTCGGCCTCGTCCGGCATGCGGCCGAGGTGGAGACCAGCTGGTTTCGTTTCGTGCTGAATCAGGAACGGCTCAAGCTCCGATGGCCTGCCGTCGACGGCGTCTTGGGTGAGTCCCTTGTGGCCGAGGCAGACGTCGACGAAGCGTTCACTCTCTGGCGAGAGGCGTGTGCGGGCGCTCGCGTCACTTACAGCCGCGAGGCGACGTGCCGGGCCGGCGACGACGGACCACCGGCCCAGTCTTCTCCGGCCCACGGAGAGTGGGGGCTATCCCTTGACGCGTGCGCCCGCCGCCGCCAGGTCGGCCGCCTCGTTGCGGTTCCTGGGCATGAGCCGTTCCAGCAATCCGATGTGTTCGGCGAGCGGGGCGGGCGGTTGCCCAGGACGGGGCGTGGTGACGCAGTTCCCTCAGGGCGCGGTACGTCATGCTTGGCAAGGCGAGCAAGCAGAATCTGAAGCGGGGGGCAAGGCGCCGCGGCGCCGAACGTCGCGGTCCGCGGCAATCAGGATGACGGTGGCCGGGCCGCGGAACGCGGGCGGCTCGGCCACCGGGTGCAGGCACGACGCCGAGCCGGCAGATCGCCGGAACCGCCGGGTGAGGAGCTGGCGCTCAGGACAGCGGGACGCCGGCGATCGCAATGCGCTCCATCACCCGACGCTGGGGGTAGTAGTCGTTGATGGCGTAGTGCTGGACGGCGATGTTGTCCCAGATCGCGATCGAGTCGGGCTGCCACCGGAAACGCACCTGAAGCTCCGGAATGCGGGCCTGCAGGCCAAGTTCGTGCAGCAGCTCCCGGCTCTCGTCCTCGGGCAGTCCGACGATGCGGGTCGTGAACGGCTCGTTGACGTACAGCGTCTTGCGCCCGGTGCGCGGGTGCCGCACGACGACCGGGTGCTCGACCGCAGGCAGGGACAGGCGCAGCGCCGCTATCTGGTCCTGGGTCATGAACGTGCCCCAGCTGGGCTCCCAGTCGTGTACGGCGGTGAGACCCTCGATGCGCTGCTTCATCTCGTCGCTGAGGTTGTCGTAGGCGGCGCCCATGTCGGCCCACATGGTGTCGCCGCCGGCCGGCGGGACCTCGACCGAGCGGAGCACCGAGCCCAGGGCGGGCGCGGCCATGAACGAGTGGTCGCTGTGCCAGATGTTCTCCTGGCCGATAGCCGATGCGTCCTTGGCCAGCCGTGAGACACCGATGGTGTCGCCCTTCGGGAAGAACGGGTTCGGCTCCGGTTCACCCCACACCGCGGCCAGCGCCAGGTGGGCGTCGACGTCGAAGTCGTGCTGGTCACGGAAGAAGATCACCTTCCATTCGAGCAGGGCCTGCCGCAGCTCCTCCACGAGCTCATCGTCGATCGGCCCGGACAGGTCCACACCGCCGATCTCCGCCCCGATGTGCGGCGTCATCGGCGCAATCTGCAGAAGCCGGTACTCGGCCGGTGCGGTGCCAGGCCCGGTCCGCTCCAGCAGGCGCCGGCCGAAGTGGATCAGCGGCTTCTCCAGAAGGGGGTTCTTGTCGGTCCCAGTCGTGTCCATATGGTCCTCCAAGGTCGCATCCGAAAAATCGTTACCGGAAGTATCGATATCCGGGCAGGTGGCCGCAAGGGTCCCTCATGACTATTTCGCCGCACCGGCCAGGAGCCGCATTCGCAGCCGGGAGGCCGGAACGGCGGGTGCCGCCAGACGGGCAGCCAGAGACCGGGCACCTCTCGCACACGGCAATCCACCGACGGCTCTGCCCCTGCCGCAGGAAAGGACATACATCCGCCGGGCCGTGCGGACCGCGGCGACTCGTTCGCCGCACGCCCCACCCGGGCGGAGGGTCGCTGCCGGGCCACCATCGGGCGATCGCAGCGATCAGACCCTTGCCGCCACACTCAACCGTATCGATACTTCACGTAACGAATTTTGCGCCGCTGTGACTGATACGTGCTGCCGCGCCCTCGATCCGCCGACGTCCCCTCCCCCGTGCTCTACGCCGATCACCCCTGCCCGAGAACAGCTACCTTCGCGGAGCCCCCGTGCCCAACACCGATCTCACCCCCGCCGCGCTCACCGAGCCCGTCACGACGAGCCTCGGCCATCGACGGCAGGCCTGGACCATCACCGGGTTGCTGGTGGTCTTCATGATGGTCAACTTCGCCGACAAGTCCGTCCTCGGACTGGCGGCCGATCCGATACGCCATGACCTGGGCCTTTCGGCGACCGGATTCGGGGTGGCCAACAGCGCGTTCTTCCTGCTCTTCTCACTGTGCGGCGCCATGGGCGGGCTGCTGGCGGACCGGGTGCGACCACGGTGGCTGCTGCTGGGGATGGCACTACTGTGGTCGATCGCCCAGGTGCCGATGGCCCTGGGCGGAGGGCTGGTCGCATTGGTCGTCTCGCGGATCATGCTCGGTGCCGCGGAGGGGCCCGCCTTTCCGGTGGCCCAGCACAGCGCTCTGGCGTGGTTCCCGGACAGCCGACGCAACCTTCCCGGCGCGCTGCTCAGCGTAGGCATCGCGCTTGGCGTGGTGCTCGCCGCCCCAGGGCTCACCTGGGTGATCCAGCACCACGGCTGGCGCTCCTCCTTCGCCGCCGTCGCCGTCGCCGGCGTGCTCTGGGCGGCAGCCTGGACCGTGTTCGGTAAGGACCGGACACCGCAAACCGGGGCCCACAGCGCCAGCGACGCGTCCGGAAGCAGCGACGAAGAGTGCTCGCACGCCCCCTCGTACCGGCGCATCCTGGCCACCAGAACCTGGATCGGGGCCTCGATCGGCTACTTCTGCACGTACTGGATGATCGCCCTGTCACTGGTGTGGGTGCCCTCGTACCTGCACGACGGCCTGGGCTACTCCACCACCACCGCCGCCGGCCTCGTCGCCGGAATCTGGGCGATCAGCGCCATCGCGCTGCTGGGCCAGGCGGGAGTCACCGCCTGGCTGCTGCGGCGCGGCGTGAGCAGCCGGTGGGCCCGTGGCCGCGTCGGCGGAATCAGCCTGCTGGTCTCCGCCCTCGGTTGCGGTGCCCTGTCGCAGGCCGCACGCGGGCCGGTCACCGTGCTCCTCCTGCTCGTCGGCTTCGGCCTGTGTGGGACGATGTCGACGATCGCGGTGACCACGGTCGCCGAACTCGTCCCGGCCCATCGGCGCGGCGGCGCCCTCGGCCTGATGAACGCCGTGGTCACCACGGGCGGCCTGATCGCCCCGGCTCTGACCGGATACCTGGTCGACACCCAGGGCAGGGCCGGCTACCAGCACGCCGTACTCCTCGCGGCCGTACTACTCGTGCTGGGGGGCACGGCCTCGGTGACCCTGATCGACCCAGCCCGCGATGCTCGGCACCTAGCTCAATGACGGTCGTCACCGACCGCCGCGCCACACCATTGCGTCCTGAAGTGAGAGTTCTTGAACGGTGGCAATGAGTTGTGTGCGGCTGGACGGTCTGGAGGGTTGGCTGCTGGCGGGACGACGTGAAGCCACTCACTCGCCACAGCCCCCGCCCTCATACCCGGCGATTTCCCATCCGAGTGGTCAAGTTCGGGCACTGGTCGAGATCGGGACCTGAATAGCCAGGCTGAGCCCACGGGCTCGCCACCCCTCAGCAAGGGGAGGCGGGACTCTCGTTATGTATGTGTGAGATGCGGGCGGCCAGACGGATGGCACACTCCTGCCTGGCCACGAAGGGATTCGCAATAATGAAGAAGCGCCTCAGACGCCTGCAGTTGGCCGCCGCGACCCTGGCCGTGGCCGTCGCCGCGAGCGCGTGCGGCCCCGCCGGCGGAGGGGACGCGTCGGCGAAGCCCACAGCCGCCGGCGCGGAGCGGACGGCCGGAACGCCCTCGACCGCAAAGACATCAGCGCGCCCGCCGGCGACCGCACCGCCGAGCCGCGCCCCGAAGCCGGCACCCGCCAAAACCGCGGCTGCCCCTCGCACTCGCGCCCCCTGGCCCCATGTCACCTTCGCCCGGCTGACGTTCGAGATACCCCCGGGCTGGACGCTGATGACGTACGGCAGCGACGCCTGCGTGCAGCCCGTACACCAGGCCGGGCTGCCAACGATGTTCGGCTGCGCCGGAATCGCCATCCAGTCCGGCTCCATCGCCGGCCACGAACTGCAGCCCTACGAGGCCCGTCAACCAGGCGGCTGGTACGCGGCAACCGATGTCCAACCCTGCCCGGTCGACCCGACCCTCGCGGACGGTTCCTTCAACGGCATCTCCAGCGGCACGTCATCACCACCGGTCGAGTCCGGCCTGCGCCCGGTGGGCAACCACAAGGCGGCCTACGACCGCTGGACGGCCGCCTGCGCGAACGGCCACCGCTTCTCACCACGGGCGTGGCACCTGCCCGTCTCCCGGGTACTGTTCCTGGACTACACGGGGCACGTGGAGACGGCCCGTGTGCTGGAGTCGGTGCGCTTCCCTGACTGATCGTCAGGGGTGATCGGTCTGCATGATGGGCATGCCGCGGTCAGGACCTCTTCTTCACGGCAGGGCGGGCTTCCTCATCGTGAGTCGCCCGGTCATGAGGGTGATGAGTGCCCAGTTCAGGTGCGCATTGCTGAGGAAGGCGTTCGTCGGCCTCGCGTTACGGCGAGCGTCATGATTCACCCCCAACGTGCGTTCGACTCGCCAGCGGCGCAGAAGGCCGACGAACCCTTTGGCGCCCTTGGGACGGGACGGTCTTGAGGATGCTGCGAAGGCAGTCCTAGGCCCAGGTGACGAGCTGGCCAGCCTGGGAGGAGTCGCAGACCTGGGTGATCTGCGGGGGGCGCGGCGAAACTTCGGGCGCCCGCCCGAACACGACCTGCGCGAATTCTGGAACGCGGCCCTGTACATGGACCGCACCGGGGTGCAGTGGCGCTACCTGCCGCACGACTTTCCGCCCCGGGAAACGGTCTACGGCTACTTTGCGCAGCGGGAGAAGGAAGGAGTGTTCGCCCAGCTCAACGGCCTGCTCAGGGAGTTGGCGCCACGGAAGGAGGGTCGGAACGCCAAGCCGCCAGCCTCCGTGATCAACGCGCAGAGCGTCAAGACCTCCACCGGCGTCCCTGCCTCCAGCCAGGGCACGGACGCCGGCGAAAAGATCGCGGGCAGGAAGTGGAGCATCGTGATCGACACGATCGGCGTCCTCCTCGCCATGCCGGTCACCGCGGTCGGCGTGCAGGACTCCGTGGCCGGCACTCATCTCCTCGACAAGGTCGCGTCCAGCCATCCCGGCATACGCAAGGTCTGGGTCGACGGCGGCTACCGGCAGCACTTCGTCGAACATGCCGCCATCCTTGGTATCGACATGGAAATCGTCACCCGCACCCCCGGGGCCAAGGGATTTACCCGATACCGAAGCTCCGAAGCTCCGAAGCCATGATCCGCCTCGCCATGACCGACGTGACGTCCCGCCGCCTCACCGGCGACAGCGCTGTCTCCTGGCGCGACCCGACATCAACGGATCAAACACTGATTTCGGGATAAAACCTCGAGATAAGACGACCACTGACGACGGGCGGGAAAGTCCGCACGCGCCGCGCGCCCAGGGGGACGAGGTTCTCAGTCTCCGGCGCGACCGACCGCCCGGACGACCAGATCCACCAAGTCTTCCACGAAGCGCACGTTAGGCAGTTCACGCTCCGCCAGCAAGCGGTACACCAGCGGCGCCGCCACCAGCGTGGCGGCCGACCGGATGTCGACGTCGGGCCGTACCTCGCCGCGGGCGATGCCCCGCTGGAGGATGCGGCGCGTCTCGGCCATCAACCGGTCCGTGTAGTCCACGTACTCTCCACGGGCCCCGTCCGCCTCGGCGGCCGCTGCCATGAGTTCCGTCAGCAGCCGCGCCGTACCCGGCAGTCGGTACGACGCCAAGCGCGCCGCCAGCACCTCGCGCAGCTCGGCCCGAATGTCACCCAGGTCCGGGACCGACAGCGGGCCTATCCGTGACTCGGCCGCCGCGATGATCAAGGCCTGCTTGGAGGGCCAGCGCCGGTAGATAGCAGGCTTACTCACCCCGGCACGCGCTGCTACAGCATCCATCGTCAATGCGTCGACGCCCTGCTCGGTCACCAGCTCGATCACTGCCTCGAGGGTGTCGTCCGTGACCCGCTCCTGGCGCGGCCGCCCAGGTCCACGCTCGGCCTTCTGTGTCTGTGCCCCGACCATGCCCCGAGGATACGGGGCGCCGACAGCTCCCATCGCATGTCGGCGGACGGCCGACGCCGAGCACTCGTGAGGGCGCTGCCACATTGACTGATGGGATGGGATGATCTTCGCTTGTCCGTCAGGCCAAGCGGTCCCTGGCCGTCAGGACCCTGTGGCCGCAGCCCGGCAGTCAGGACAGAAGCCCCAGAACGTCACTGCGGCCTCCTGGATGTCGTACTCCTCCGGCAACCGGGGCTCCATACACGGAGCCGCACCCACCGCACACTCCACGTCACAGATTGCACCGCACCGACGGCACACGAAGTGGTGGTGGTTGTCGTGGCGCTCGGTCTCGTAACGGGTCGGGTGACCCGGGATCTGAGTGCACCGGACCAGACCGGCGTCCGTGAGGGCGCGCAGCACGTTGTAGGTGGCCTGCAGGGACAGGTGGCCCGTGATCTGCTGCGCACGGTCACGCAGGGTGTCGGCATCGAGGTGTTCGGCCGAATCGGAGACAGCCATCAGCAGGGCCATGCGCGGAGCGGTCACCCGCATGCCCGCCGTGCGCAGCCGCGTCACGGCCACCGCCATGGGTTCCTCGGCGCTGGTCACGGTTGTCACGCTGCCTGGCATTTTCTGTCACCGTTCACGACGTCCAGCGCGCCCAAGCGGGTCTCGCCCGTGGCTGCATCCCGGCCGCCCCGGGCACCCCTCCTTTCCAGGTCAGGTGCGTCCGCGTCGGCAGCGAGCTCGAACCAGACGCTCTTACCCACGGGCCCGTGCTCACAGCCCCACCGTGCGGCCAACATGTCCACCAGCGTGAGCCCGCGGCCGTGCTCATCCCCTGGACCTGCCTGCGTCAGGCGGGGAGTTTGCGAAGAGCCGTCGCTGACCAGACAGCGCACATCGGATACCCGCTCGAGGGTGAGGCGCAGCGGACCGGCAGCATGACGCAACGCGTTACTCACCAGCTCGCTGACCAGCAGTTCGGCGGTCGGGACGAGCTCACCCAGACCCCACTGCGGCAACACATCGCGTATGGCAGTCCTCGCCAGGACACACGCGGACGGCGACCACGGCAAGGACCACGGCCCGCCCACGAACGATTCCAAGCAGGTCACGCCGAGGGGTTCACCGGACGGAAGGGGAGGAGCTGAGCACTGCGGACCAGGAGGAGCCGCGTCGGCGATGGTTCCGCCCGGGTGGGGTTCTAGGGGAACTGTGCGGTCCATGAGGGCGCGCCTTCGGGGGGACGGTTTGCAATCTCATTTATGACCGTACGCCGTTTCTGGAGTCGGTCAAGTCTCTAGATAGCATCAGAAGGCATGATTCACTCCACTCACTGGAGTCGTGCTTGCGGTAGCTGTCGTGCTCGTAGCCGCCGTCGGCGAAAAGCGAGATCACACTCGAGGTGCCGATGTGCCGGCTGGTGGGGCATCGACCACTCGACACGGCGAACCCACGCTCCCCGAGGCCCTCGCTCCAGGAGCGACCGGGGGCATGCGGGCACCCGACTCCCGCAGCGACCGCCTCGGGCTCCGCTGCCCCCATGACCGCCAGGAGCCCAGACGGCTTCGACGCGGCATCGGCACGCCGCCGCAAGCCGGCGATTGGTTCTGCCCTCTGAGCGAAAGTACGCCTCCGTCCGTGGAAATCGGGCGCACAGTTCGCCGCGATCGTGTCCTACCGGCAGGGGTAGTCACTGGTTGAGGCTGTTCCTTTGGAGTGGACACCCCGACAATGGATCTTGATGGTTCAGGGAGGGATGTCCAGGTGGGACGCCAGTCTCCGTATCCGGAGGAGTTTCGGAAGGACGCCGCCGCGCTGTACCGCGCGTCCGGCGGCAAGCGCACGCACGTGGCGGTGGCCGCGGATCTCGGGATCACCGGGGAGACGCTGCGCACGTGGGTCCGCAAGGACACCGTCCGGTCCGCTCCCGAGCCGCCAGACAGCACCGTGCAGAGTCCGGCCGAGGAGCTGGCCCGGCTGCGAGCCGAGAACCAGCGATTGCTGAAGACAGAGAAAGAGTGGCAGCTGGAGCGGGCGATCTTGCGCCGGGCAGCCGCCTATTTCGCCGATGCAATTTACAGCAAGCATTGCCGACGAAAGGGCTGACCAGCCGGGAGCGTCATAAATCAGGCTCTTGCAAGATTTGCGTAGCCGGTGATCGCTTCAACTTGCCTGTGGCGTCGGCTAGAGATCTTTAACGGCGTGGGTTACGTCGGGTGGTGAGCCCTGTCGTTGGATCGCGTTATGCCGGAGGGATGAGGTATCCCGATGGTGGCGGGCTGACCGGGGAGGAACGGGCTCGGCGTGAGCGGATCCGCGTGGCGGCCGCCGGGTACTACTGGCCACTTCAAAGCGCTGGCAGGCAGGCGCTCCGCGGGCCAGGTCCCTCGCAAGTCTTCATCGGGTCCCGCATGAGGGGGTAGCTACCCTCACTAAGGTCGGGGCTGGGTGTATTGACCCGCAGCGGCGCGGTCGCTCGGCACGTTGCCGAACGCGGGGGTGATCTGCTGCAACGTCAGCAGCCAGGAGACCCTCAAGGCGTCGCCCTGAGCGACCACCAGCTGTCCGAAGCCCAGACAGGGCGAGCGGTACTCGTCGACACCGTCTGGGACCATCTCGCCACAGTGGCGGGCTGGGTGATCGTCGTGGACAACGTCGACACCCCCACCCGGATCGGCCCCGGAAACGAGCCCGTAGCCGCTTACTGCGGGTGGCTGCGCCCCGACGGCGCCGGCCTGCTCCTGATCACCAGCCGCGACACCACCACAACAACCTGGGGACCCCGCGCACAGATCATCAACCTCCACCCGCTGCAGGAAGAAGCGGCAGGCCAAGTACTGCACGACGCCGCACCCCTCGCAGTCAGCCCCGAGGACGCCCGCGCACTTGCCAGCAGGCTCGGGGGCCTGCCCCTGGCCCTGCAAGCAGCTGGCCGCTACCTCGCCACCCCAACCAGCCGCTACACCACCTTCACTACCTACCAAGGCGCCCTGGACGCAGAGTTCGACGACCTGGTCGCGGCGGCGCATCCCCAGGCAGACGATCCGTCTGTGGCCCGCACCGTCGTACGCCACACCTGGCACGTCTCCCTCGACCAACTCCGC
>NZ_JADDRL010000065.1 GCF_021538895.1 Streptomyces olivochromogenes
CCGCACGGGACGTCCCCGGTGGCGTACGGCAGCCGCAGCACCCCGTCCGCGGTCCACAGCCCCGCCCCGGCCAGCCATCCCGGCGGCGCCGGGTAGTGGTGCACCCGCCGCTCGGCCGGCCGCCACACCGCGACCCAGTTGCCCAGCGGACCGTCGACGCGCAGCGCCACCGCGCAATGCTCCGGCGTCAGCACCTGCCCCGGCTGGATCGCGAACGGGGTCACCGTGTACTCCGCCATCCGCAGGCACTCCGGGAAGCGCACCGGCAGCGTGCTGCCCAGAACGCCCCAGCCCAATCGTTCCTGCCCGGGGGAGGCCGCGTCCGACCCGATGAGGATCAGCCCGCTGTCCGGGTCGGCGAGCAGCAGCCGGTCGTCGCTGCCGGGCGCGATCTCCAGGAGAGGCGACACCTCCCCGCCGCGCTCCAGGTCCACCGCGACCGCCTTGGTGCGCCCGCCGATCTCCCGGTCCACGGCGAGCATCCGCCCCGCCCGGTCCAGCCAGACCCCGCCCGAGCAGCGCCCCGGGATCTCGGCCAGCCGCTCCGGCCCGAACGCGCCGCCCGCCACCAGCCACACCGCCGTGGAGCGGGGACCGGCCGCGAGGGCGTACGCCCGCATGCCGCCCGGCGCCGGCGGCAGCAGCCCGAGCCGGGTGCCGGCGTCGGGGCACTCCACCGCGCTCAGCGGCAGCTCGCCGGTGCCGGGGCCGGTCGGGTAGAGCAGCGAGAACACGTGCCGCTGCCCGGCCACCCGTCGATGGATCAGGACCCGCCCGTCACGCATGGGCTGCACCTCGGTGCCGGGCTCCTCCGGCTGGTGGCCGGGCAGCGGCACGGCGTACGGCTCGGGGCCGTCCAGCGTCCAGCGCTCCGGGAACCAGGAGCCGCCGTCCACCGCGAGGCGGGCGGCGTAGGCGCCGTCCGCGGTGATGGCGCAGCCCGCCGCCGGCGGCTCGCCGTTCCCCTCGGCAGCCGAGGGCGGTGGGGGTACCCCCTGCTCGAGCGAAGTCGAGAGCTTGGGGGACGCACAGGCCGTCATGGTTCGGTCACCTCCAGCGACGAAGCTAGTTTTCGCACGCACAGACGTGGGACCGGCCAGCTGCCGCTTCACACATAAGGATGGCCGGGCAGCGGTTCGCCTGAGGAAACGGGGGCGGATGTGCTGCCCGGGGCTCTTTGGGGACGCAGCCGGTACATCCCCCCAGAACAGCCAGGTAGCCTTTTCCCCGTGCCCCGTCTGTCTGAAGTCATCGCCGCGCTGGACAACCTGTGGCCCGCCGAGCGGGCCGAGTCCTGGGACGCGGTCGGCACGGTCGTGGGCGACCCCGACCAGGAGGTCGCCCGGGTCCTGTTCGCCGTCGACCCGGTGCAGGACATCGTCGACGAGGCGGTGAAGCTGGGCGCCGACCTGCTCGTCACCCACCACCCGCTCTACCTGCGCGGTACGACCACGGTCGCGGCCACGCACTTCAAGGGCCGGGCCGTGCACACGCTGATCAAGAACGACATCGCGCTGCACGTCGCCCACACCAACGCCGACACCGCCGACCCGGGCGTCTCGGACGCCCTCGCCGGCGCGCTCGACCTCCGCGTCGTACGACCCCTCGTGCCGGACCCGACCGACCCCGAGGGCCGCCGGGGCCTGGGCCGCGTCTGCGAACTCGACCACCCGCTGACCCTCCGCGAGCTGGCCGCCCGCGCCGCCGAGCGCCTGCCCGCCACCGCGCAGGGCATCCGGGTGGCCGGCGACCCCGAGGCCGTCGTGCGCACCGTCGCCGTCAGCGGCGGCTCCGGCGACAGCCTCTTCGACCAGGTCCGGGCGGCGGGCGTCGACGCCTTCCTCACCGCGGACCTGCGCCACCACCCCGTCTCCGAAGCGGTGGCCCAAGGTTCCCTCGCGCTGCTCGACGCGGCGCACTGGGCCACCGAGTGGCCCTGGTGCGAACTGGCCGCAGCCCAGCTCGACGAGATCTCCGACCGCCACGGCTGGGACCTGCGCGTCCACGTCTCCAAGACGGTCACCGACCCCTGGACCGCCCACGCGGCGTCCAATGCCACCACTAGCTCAACAGGAGCCCCCAACTGAACGCCGCGCCCGCCGACCAGATCCGACTCCTCGACGTCCAGGCCCTCGACGTCCGCCTGCAGCAGCTGGCGCACAAGCGGAAGTCGCTGCCCGAGCACGCCGAGATCGAGTCGCTGACGAAGGACCTCACGCAGCTGCGCGACCTGCTCGTGGCCGCGCAGACGGAGGAGAGCGACTGCGCCCGCGAGCAGACCAAGGCCGAGCAGGACGTGGACCAGGTGCGCCAGCGTGCCGCCCGCGACCAGCAGCGCCTGGACTCCGGCGCGGTCACCTCCCCCAAGGACCTGTCGAACCTCCAGCACGAGATCGCCTCCCTCGCCAAGCGCCAGGGCGACCTGGAGGACGTCGTCCTGGAGGTCATGGAGCGCCGTGAGGCCGCGCAGGAGCGGGTGGGCGAGCTGACCGGGCGGGTGGCCTCCGTCCAGGCGAAGATCGACGACGCGACCGCGCGCCGGGCGGCCGCGTTCGAGGAGATCGACGGCGAGGCGGCCACGGTGACCAAGGAGCGCGAGGTCATCGCGGGCTCGGTCCCGGCGGACCTGCTCAAGCTCTACGACAAGCTGCGCGAGCAGCAGGGCGGCATCGGTGCGGCCAAGCTGTACCAGCGCACCTGCCAGGGCTGCCGCCAGGAGCTGGCCATCACCGAGCTGGCCGAGATCCGCAAGGCCGCGCCCGACACGGTCGTGCGCTGCGAGAACTGCCGCCGCATCCTGGTGCGCACGGCCGAGTCCGGCCTGTAGGGACCGAAGCCGTGCGGGAGTTCATCGTCGAGGCCGACGGCGGGTCGCGGGGCAACCCGGGGCCCGCGGGCTACGGGTCCGTGGTGATCGAGGCGGCGTCGGGCGAGACCCTCGCCGAGGCGGCGGAGTACATCGGGATCGCCACCAACAACGTGGCCGAGTACCGGGGTCTGATCGCCGGCCTGCGCGCCGCGCACGCCCTCGACCCGTCCGCCGCGGTGCACGTGCGCATGGACTCCAAGCTCGCCGTCGAGCAGATGTCGAGCCGCTGGAAGATCAAGCACCCCGACCTGAAGCCCCTCGCGGCGGAGGCGAACCGCGTCTTCCCGCCGGAGCGGGTGACGTACGAGTGGATCCCGCGCGAGCGGAACAAGCACGCGGACCGGCTGGCCAACGAGGCGATGGACGCGGGCGGCCGGGGCGAGCAGTGGTCGCCGTCGACGTCCACGGCCGAGCTGGACGCGTCGGCGGCGGAGCGCGCACGGGCCGCGGCTCCCGAGCCGTCCGGCCCGCCAGGGGACGCCACGGCGGGCGCGGCACGCGCACGGGCGGCGCTGGCGGACGTACGGGCGGCCCGGACCGTCGCCGCGGACGGGCCGAAGAGTGCGGCGGCACAGCCGACGAAGTCGGCGCCGTCGGCAGAGGCGCCGAAGGAGACGTCGAAAGCGGCGCCGAAGGAGACGTCGAAAGCGGTGCCGAAGGAGGCGCCCGCCCCCGGCTGGTCCGCGCCGGACCTCGGCGCTCCCGCCACCTTCGTGCTGCTGCGGCACGGCGAGACCCCGCTGACGCCGCAGAAGCGGTTCTCGGGCAGCGGCGGAACCGATCCGTCCCTGTCCGACGTGGGCCGGGAGCAGGCCGAGCGGGTCGCCGCGGCGCTCGCCCGGCGGGGCACGATCCAGGCGGTCGTGGCGTCCCCGCTCACCCGTACCCGGGAGACCGCCGGGATCGTCGCCGCCCGGCTCGGGCTCGACGTGACGGTCGACGAGGGCCTGCGCGAGACGGACTTCGGCGCCTGGGAGGGGCTCACCTTCGGCGAGGTGCGCGAGCGTCACCCGGACGATCTGAACGCCTGGCTGGCCGACCCGGAGGCCCGCCCCACCGGCGACGGTGAGAGCTTCGCGGCGACCGCCACCCGGATCGCGGCCACGCGCGACAAGCTGATCGCCGCGTACCAGGGCCGCACGGTCCTGCTCGTGACGCACGTGACCCCGATCAAGACCCTCGTGCGGCTCGCCCTGGGCGCCCCGCCCGAGTCCCTGTTCCGCATGGAGCTGTCGGCGGCCTCCCTGTCGGCGGTGGCCTACTACGCGGACGGCAACGCGAGCGTACGGCTGCTGAACGACACGTCTCACCTGCGCTGATCGCCGACCTGCACAGGCGCTCACCCGCGCCGGGCCGCCCGCTCCCGCAGCAGCTCCGCTGTCGGCCCGTCCGCCGGCAGGAACGCCTCCAGCTGCAGTTCGGCCAGCGTGATGTCGACCGCGGTGGCGAAGGACGTCAGCGTGGTCAGCAGCCGCAACTCGCCCTCCGCGCAGCGCAGTCGGAGCGGGACGGCGAAGCCGAGGTAGTCCTCGTCCGGTGCGTACGGCGGTACGTACCCGGCGAGTTCGTCGGCCAGCGCGTCGAGCCCGGGATCGGGGCTGCGGGCGGCGCGCGCCCGGACGTTCTCCACGATGTGCCGCCCCCACGCGCCCAGGTTCAACACCCGCGGCGCCATCCCGCGCGGATGCAGCGCCAGCCGCAGCAGGTTGGCGGGCGGCTCCAGCAGCGCCGGGTCGGCCCCCTCCGTGAGCACCTCGAACGCAGCGTTGGCCGCGACGAGGTCACCGCGGGGCCCGGCCACGACCGCCGGATACGGCAGATGCCCCTCCAGGATCCCGCCCAACGCCGCGCGCACGGCACCCAGTTGGCTCGCCTCCAGCGGTGAC
Source organism: Streptomyces olivochromogenes (assembly GCF_021538895.1). GTDB lineage: Bacteria > Actinomycetota > Actinomycetes > Streptomycetales > Streptomycetaceae > Streptomyces > Streptomyces olivochromogenes_A. Next base: position 4,756 of record NZ_JADDRL010000065.1, read on the forward strand.
TCGGGGTACGCGGGCGCGTAACCCGCCGCCAGCAGCAGCGCGTTGCGCTCCCGCAGCGTGAGCTCCAGCGACTCGGCCAGCCGCAGCACGACCGCGCGCCCCGGCACCGAACGCCCCCGCTCGATGAAACTGACGTACCTCTGTGTCGTCCCGGCCCGCGAGGCGAGTTCGAGCTGGCTGACCCGACGGGCGGTGCGCCAGCGCAGCAGCTCCCGGGCGAAGGCCGGTGGTTCGACGGTGGTCATACGCCCAGTTGTACGACACGGGTACGACATGGGTACGACATGGGTACGACAACCGGGCGTCGCCACCGCACTGACGCCGACTGCCCATACCCGGCCGGGAATTGAGGCCCCGCCCCCCGTCCGCCCAGCATGGCGGCATGCGCAGCTACCACATCGAGACGCCCGGCACCGTCGACGGCATCGTCGCGCGCGACACGGCCGCCCGCCCGGAACCCGGCCCCACCGACATCGTCGTCCGCGTGCACGCGGTGTCCCTCAACCGGCGCGACCTGCTGATCCTGGACGGGAGTTACCCGCTGAAGGCCGCCCCCGGCGTGATCCCGGTGAGCGACGGCGCCGGGGAGGTGGTCGCGGTGGGCGAGGCGGTCACCCGCTTCACCGTCGGCGACCGCGTCACCAGCACCTACTTTCCCCGCTGGATCGACGGCCGGATCACCCCCGCCCTGATCGACCAGCCCGGCGCCACGCTGCCCGGCATGCTCGCCGAGTACGTCCGCCTCGACCAGGAGGCGGCCGTCGCCGCCCCCGCCCACCTGAGCTGGGAGGAGGCCGCCTGTCTGCCCTGCGCGGGCGTCACCGCCTGGAACGCCCTCACCGGCGCCGACCCGGTCCTCCCCGGCGAAACGGTCCTGACCCTCGGCACGGGCGCGCTGTCCCTGTTCGCCGTGCGGTTCGCGAAGACCCTCGGCGCCGAGGTCGTCGCCACGACCTCCCGGCCGGCGATGGCCGACCGCCTCAAGGCCCTCGGCGCCGACCACGTCATCGACCACGCGCGGAACCCGGCATGGGGCCGGGCCGTCCGGGAGCTGACCGGCGGGCGCGGGGCCGACCTCGTCGTCGAGACCGGCGGACCGGACACCATCGAGCAGTCGGTGCGTGCGGCCGGCCTCTACGGCCGACTCGTCCTGGTCGCCGCCGGCGGCCCGCGCCGCCCGTCCCTGGAGATCAGTACGGACGCGCTGGCGTCGAGCCTGGTGAGCATGCGGCGGATCTTCGTCGGCAGCCGCACGCAGTTCGAGGGGATGAACCGGGCGATCACCCGGAACGGCCTGCGCCCGGTCGTCGACCGCGTCTTCGCCTTCGACGAGGTCCACGAGGCCTACCGCCACTACGCGGCCGGCGAGCCCTTCGGCAAGGTCGTCATCCGCGTGGCCTGAGCCCGGCCGCCTCCCGGGCCAGCGTCTCGACCCGCGCCCAGTCCCGGGCGGCGACGGCACCCGCCGGGACCATCCAACTCCCGCCCACACAGCCGACGTTGGGGAGGGCAAGGTACTCCGGGGCGGTCCCCGGGCCGATGCCCCCGGTGGGGCAGAAGCGGGCCTGCGGCAACGGACCGGCCAGCGACCGCAGATAGGCCGTACCGCCGGCCGCCTGCGCCGGGAAGAACTTCATCTCCCGCACCCCGCGCTCCAGGAGCGCCACCACCTCCGTCGTGGTCGACACCCCCGGCAGAAACGGCACCCCGGAGGCCCGCATGGCGTCCAGCAGCCCGTCCGTCCAGCCGGGGCTGACCAGGAAGCGCGCCCCCGCCGCCACGCACGCGGCCACCTGTGCCGGTGTGATGACCGTGCCCGCGCCGACCATCGCGTCCGGGACCTCGGCGGCGATCGCCCGGATCGCGTCGAGCGCGGCCGGCGTCCGCAGCGTCACCTCGACCGCGGGCAGCCCGCCCGCGACCAGCGCCCGCGCGAGCGGTACGGCATGGGCGGCGTCCTCGACCACGACAACCGGGACGACGGGCGCGAGATCCAGCAGCGACGAGGACATGCCGCTCATCCTGCCCGCGGGATGCAGTGTGCGCAAAGGTCATTGCACATGCTGCAATGGCTTCGCGGGGCGGGGCGAGGGCGTGGATCGGGGCGGAGGCGCGGATCGGGGCGAAGGCGTGGATCGTGGCGATGACGTCAGTGAACCTCCGTCACCAGCACGTCCAGCGACCAGGCCTGACCGGCCTTCGCGGGCGCCTCCGCCTCCACGACGTACCCGAGATCGCGCAACGCCTCGACCAGCCGGGCCGGGTTCTCGGGTGCCGTCCCCGACGCCAGCAGGCTCCGGACGATCCGGCCCTTCGTCGCCTTGTTGAAGTGGCTGACGACCTTCCGGGTCGGCGCGTGCAGCACCCGTACGGTCGCGGTCCGCCCCGCCACCTCGCCCTTCGGCTTCCAGGCGGCCGCGTAGGCGGAGGAGCGCAGGTCGAGGACGAGCCCGGCGCCCGCGGCCTCGGGCAGGACGGTGGCCATCGGGGCCCGCCAGTGCGCGCCCAGCGCGCCGAGTCCGGGCAGCTTCACGCCCATCGAGCAGCGGTAGGAAGGGATGCGGTCGGTCACCCGGACGGCGCCCCACAGCCCGGAGAAGACCAGCAACGAGCGCGCGGCGCGCCGCTTGGCGGCCGTGTCGAGGGAGGCCAGGCCGAGGGCGTCGTACAGAACACCGGTGTAGATCTCCCCGGCGGGACGCGCCCCGGCCGTGCGCAGCTCCGCGTTCTTCGCGACCTCGCCCCGCAGCCCCTCGCTCAGCCCGAGCACCTCACGGGCCTTCTCCTCGTCCCCGGCGCACAGCTCCACCAACTCGTCGAGCACGGCCTCACGGGCGGCACCGAGCCCCGGCAGGGACAGCGACTCCGGCTTCAGCGGGGCGCCACGGCCGGAGGATGCCTTTCCTTCGGAGGGAGGCAGCAGGACGAGCACGGGTTCTCCTTCTCTTCTAGAACTCGCTCTTCCAGAACTCGCCACAGCGTACGGCGTGCCACGGGGCGACCCCCGCCCTACTCTCAACACATGCCCCGCCGCCACATCCGCGTGACCGGCGCCCCCGATGCCCCTCTCCGGGCCGCCCTCACCGCGTTGCGCAGTCGCCTCGGTGTGCCCGAGGGCTTTCCGGCCGAGGTGCTCGCCGAGGCCGAGCGGGCCGCGAAGGCCCCCGTCCTTCCCTCGTACGAGGCCACCGACATCCCCTTCTTCACGGTCGGCCGGCCCGACGCCGGCGGCCTGGACCGGGCGACGCACCTGTCCCGGCACGGTGGTGGCTACCGCGTGCGGTACGCCGTCGCCGACCTCGCCGCCTTCGTCGTACCCGGCGGAGCCCTGGACGCGGAGACCCACCGGCGGGCCATCACCCTCCACTTCCCGGACCGCGAGGTCCCGCTGCACCCCGCCGTCCTCGGCGAGGGCGCCGCGAGCCTGCTGCCGGACCAGGACCGTCCGGCGGTCCTGTGGACGATCGACCTGGACGCCGAGGCGCGTACCCGGGCCGTCGACGTCCGCCGCGCCCTCGTCCGCAGCCGCGCCCGGCTCGACCACGCGGACGTGCGGCGGCGGATCGACGGCGGCACCGCCGAGGAACCGGTCGCGCTGCTCAAGGAGATCGGCGAGGCCCGCGAGCGACTGGAGGTCGAGCGCGGCGGCATCTCCCTGTGCGTGCCCGAGCAGGAGATCACCGAACGGGGCGCCGGCTATGACCCGACCTTCCACGCCCCGCCGCCCGCCGAGGGCTGGGCCGCCCAGCTCTCCCTGCTCACCGGCATGGCGGCGGCCGACCTGATGCTGGCCAACGGCACCGGCGTCCTGCGCACCCTCCCCGCCGCCCCGGACGGCGCAGTCGCCCGGCTGCGCCGTACCGCGCACGCCCTGGGCATCGACTGGCCGCACCACGTGTCGTACGCGGCGCTGGTCCGCTCCCTGGACCCGCACCACCCCGACCACGCGGCCTTCCTCCAGGAGTGCACGACCCTGCTGCGCGGCGCGGGCTGCACCGTCTTCCGGGACGGCGCCCTGCCCGCGATCACCACACACGCCGCCGTCGCCGCCCCCTACGCCCCCTGCACGGCCCCCTTGCACCGTCTCGCCGACCGCTACGCCGCCGAGCTCTGCCTCGCGGCCGCCGCCGGACAGGCCCCGCCCGACCGGGTGCTCGCCGCGCTCGACGCGCTGCCCGGGCGGATGGCCGAGGGCTCGCGGCGCGCGGGGACCGTCGAGCGGGAGGTCGTCGGCCTCGTCGAGGCCGCGCTGCTGCGGGACCGGGTGGGGGAGGTCTTCGACGGCTGCGTGGTGGACCTCGACGAGCACCGGCCCACCGCCGGGACCGTACAGCTTCGCTCGCCCGCCGCGACCGGCCGGATCGAGGGCGACCGCCTCCCCCTGGGGGAGCGGCTGCCGGTCCGGCTCACCCGGGCGGATCCGGGAGCGGCACAGGTGCTGTTCGTGCCCGCGTGAGCGCGCCTTTGAGCGCGCCCACGAGGTGATCGGCCTCGTCGGCGTGCAGACGGACCGTGGTCACCTCGCGGCGCCGCCCGAGGAGGCCGACGTGGGTGACGGGCCCGGTGAGGTCGAGGGTGACGGTGGTCTGCGCGCCCACCGCGATGTTCAGCGCGGCGGTGTCCGCGCCGTCGTGGGTGCTGCGCGTCTCGCGGCGCACGGTCGCGATCCGCTCCAGCGGTATGCGCAGGTCCAGCCGGACGCCGTTGCGGACCCGGACCGCGTCCGCCTCCAGCACGTGCGGGCGGACCACGGACGCCGCGTGCAGGGCGACGATCAGCACCACGGTGTACACGTCCAGCACGAGCACCACCCGGTGCACGCTCGGCCAGTCGCGCAGCAGCACGGACATGGTGAGCGTCTCGATCACGCACACGAAGGCGAACCCGGCCATCACGGCGCCCTGGCCCCGCGTATACCCGAACCCCCGCCCCCCGGCCGTCCCATGGGTGCGCCGGGCGATCCACAGCGCCAGGCTCGCCAGCAGCCGCGCCTCGTGCCGGACCAGGGCGTACGCCGTCCTCATGTCCGCTCCTCGGTGACGATCCGCAGCGCGCGCCGGATCGCCTCCGCCTGCGCCGGGGCGAAGTCCGCGTAGAAGGCGCGGAGGAAAGGGGCGTCCCGGTCCAGGTCCGCCTCGGGGACCAGCTCCGGCGGGATGCAGGCGGCGAGGGCCCGCGCCGCGTCCGCCACGCGCGGGTCGTCCGGGCCGGCGTCCGCCAGCCCGTCGAGCAGCGCGTACGCCTCCTTCGCCCGGTCCAGGTTCTCCGGTGAGCCGAGCGTGCCGCGCAGCGCGGTCAGCAGCCGTTCGCGTACCTCGGCGGGCGCCCCGGTGTCGAGCAGCGTGAGGATCTCGCGGTCCTTCGCGGCCATGGGGGAGTCGGAGGCGGGCAGCCCGGCGAGCAGCGGGGCCAGCTCGGGGGAGACGGGACCGTCGGCGGGCAGTTCCCCGGCGTCCAGCAGCGTCCGCAGCCGGGCCCGGCGGTCGCGGATCTCCGCCTCCTGCCGGGCCAGGTCCTCGTCCAGCTCGGTCAGCACCTCGACGAGGTCCTTGCCGGCGTCCTGGGCGAGTACGTCCCGTACCTCCGCGAGGCCCAGACCGAGTTCGGTGAGCCGCCGGATCCGGGCGAGTACGACGGCGTGCCGGAGGGTGTAGTTCCGGTACCGGTTGGGGTGCCGCTCCGGCTCGGGCAGCAGGCCCAGGTGGTGGTAGTGCCGCACGGTGCGCGTGGTGACGCCCACGGTGGCGGCGAGTTCTCCGATCCGCATGGAACCAGTACAGACGTTGACGTTGCGGCAAGGTCAAGCGCGGCGGGCGGGGGGTGTCCGCGGCACCCGACCAGCAAGCCGAGGACACCGCGGCATGGAAGCCGGGCCCAAAGGCGTTGTACCTCTGCGGAGCGCACGCGGGGGTTCGAGGGGGTACGAGATGGCGGAACAGGCACGCTGGACCCGGGCCAGGCTTGGCCCCTGCGGCCCACACCTCGACCTGCTGACGGCCCGCTTCGACAAGCACGTCTACGCCCCGCACGCCCACGAGGAGTTCACCGTCGGCGTCTGCGTCGGCGGCTCCGAGGTCATCGACTACCGCGGCGGCCGCATCCGCACCGGCCCGGCCTCCCTCGTCGTCCTGGCCCCCGGCGAGGTGCACACCGGCGGACCCGCCACCGCCACCGACGGCTACGCCTACCGCGCCCTGTACGCCGACCCCGCGCTGCTCGGCGACGGCGTCCGCGGCGGACAGCCGCACTTTCGCGAACCGCTCATCGACGACCCCGAACTGGCCGCGGCCTTCCGGTCGGCCCACACCGACCTGGCCCGCCACCCCGACCCCCTGGAGGTCGAGTCCCGCCTGCCCTGGCTGCTCGCCGCCCTGGTCAGCCGCCACTCCACGGCGACCATCGCCCCGGACCGGATCGCCGGCGCGCACGGGATAGCGCTGAGCGTCCGCGACCGCCTCGCCGACGACCTCACCACCCCGCCCTCCCTCGCCGCGCTCGCCGCCGACCTGGGCCTGTCCCGCTACCAGCTCCTGCGCGCCTTCCGTACGACGATGGGGCTCCCGCCCTACGCCTGGCTCGCCCAGTACCGGGTGACCCGGGCCCGCGCCCTGCTGGAGGCGGGACTGCGCCCCGCCGAGGTCGCACCGCTGGTGGGCTTCGCCGACCAGGCGCACCTCACCCGCTGGTTCCGCCGGGTGCTGGGGGTCACCCCGGCGGCATACCGCAACAGCGTTCAAGACACCTGGCGCTGACCCGGCCGAAACTCGCCGTATGACTGCACGCGGCTGGTTCCTGTTCTCCCTGATGGGAGTGGTCTGGGGCATCCCCTATCTGATGATCAAGGTGGCGGTGGACGAGGTGTCCCCGTCGATGGTGGTCTTCACGCGCTGCGCGCTCGGCGCGGCCCTCCTGCTCCCGTTCGCCCTCGGCCAGGGCGGCCTGACCAGGACCGTACGGACCCACTGGCGCCCCATGCTGGCCTTCGCGTGCATCGAGATCATGGTCCCCTGGTTCACCCTCACCGACGCCGAACGGCACCTGTCCAGCTCCACCGCGGGCCTGCTGATCGCGGGCGTGCCGATCGTCGGCGTGGTCCTGGCCCGCTGCCTGGGCGACACCGAACGGCTCGGCGTGCGCCGGGCGTCCGGGCTGGCCCTGGGCCTGGCCGGCGTCGCGGTCCTCACCGTCCCCCACCTGACCGGCGGCGACGCGCGCTCCCTGGTCGAGGTCCTGCTGACGGTGCTGGGCTACGCGACCGCGCCCCTGATAGCCGCCCGCCACCTCAAGAACGTCTCCACGCTCCAGCTCACGGCGCCCTGCCTGGCCCTGGCCGCCCTGGTCTACGCCCCCGCGGCCGCGGTCACCTGGCCGTCCACCGTCCCGTCCGCGCAGACCCTGACCGCCCTCGCCGGCCTGGGCGTCCTGTGCACGGCGCTCGCCTTCATCGCCTTCCTGGAGCTGATCAAGGAGGCGGGTCCGACCCGGGCCACGGTGTTCACGTACGTCAACCCGGCGGTCGCGGTGGCGGCCGGGGCGCTGTTCCTGGACGAGCCGCTGACCGCCTCCGTCGCCGCCGCCTTCACTCTGATCCTGGCGGGCTCGGTACTGGCGACGGCCGCCGGCCCGAGCGGTCCCGCACGCCCGGTAACATGGTCGACACGGCAGACGAGCCGGGCGGACGGCCGCGTGGAGTCCCCCTAGGGGGGCTTCCCGAGGAACGTCCGGGCTCCACAGGGCAGGGTGGTGGCTAACGGCCACCCGGGGTGACCCGCGGGACAGTGCCACAGAAAACAGACCGCCGGGGATCTCGGTCCTCGGTAAGGGTGAAACGGTGGTGTAAGAGACCACCAGTGCCCAGGGTGACCTGGGCAGCTAGGTAAACCCCACCTGGAGCAAGGTCAAAAGGAAACACCCCGGTGTTTCTGCGCGGACGTTCGAGGGCTGCCCGCCCGAGTCCGCGGGTAGACCGCACGAGGCCGACGGCAACGCCGGCCCTAGATGGATGGCCGTCGCCCCGGACTCCGCGAGGAACCGGGGAACAGAACCCGGCGTACAGCTCGGCTCGTCTGCCCTTATGGCCTTGACCTGGGAGTCAAGGCCGCTCCGGCGTCGGTGAAGTCCTTCGGCGTGCTCTCGTACGAGTCGAGGTCCGAATCCGCTAAGCCGCGGCGATCCGCCGGCGGACCGACTCCAGCCACTGCCGAAGTGACATCCCCTGCGGGGGCATCAGGTCGAGCCCCAGAGCCGTCGCCGCGTCGTGGAGTTCCTGGTCCGAGGAGACCAGGGCCAGGAGTTCACCGAGCTCTCGCGCTGCCCGTGCATGATCCTCCGGTTCGGATTGGCTGACGTACTCATCGAGAGCCTCGTCGCGGGATTCGTAGAGGTAGGAGAAATCCCGGTGGAAGTAGGCCCCGAGCAACTGGCTCACCTCGGGGAACCGCTCGTTCCATTCCCAGGCGTTCTGCGGGTTCGCCCGGGGAACGTGTGACGGGTCCTGCAAGAGCCGGTGGAGATGGTCCCTGGCGATGCGCAGGCAGTCCTCCACGCTTGCCCCCGTCGGTGGGCGGATGCGCGGCAGGTTCTCCACGTCGCCGGCGATCTCCTCGGCGAAGAGCCCGACCGAGAGCAGGTCGTCGATCTGCTGCACCGCCGTTGCGGCGCGTGCGGGATCCCGGGCGGTGACCCTGAGATAGGAGTCCAGACCAGGACCCGGGGTCTCCGGTGTGTCGGAGAACGTGAAGCCGGCGTACGCATAGGCCTCCAGCAGGTTGCTGAGTTCATGGAATCGCCGGCCCGGCGGAAGTGCCTGACTCATGGGTTGCTCCAAGCGCGCGTATCAGGGCTGGGGGCTCTGCTCAGCCAGGTGGGTCGCGGTGCGCGGGAGCGGGCGAGGTCGGTCAACTCCCTTGTCGACCAGCCTGATCGAAGGGTTCTTGATCGCGAACGCGATCAGGTCCATCCGGTCGTCCGAGGTGGCTCATCAGTGGTCCGGGCTTCGCCGCCCCTGCCGACGCGTCGCGCCGACCACGTGGCGTGTCCGGTTCGATACTGGGTCGTATGCGTGTCGAATACGATCCCGAGGCCATGGACAGGTCGGCCTTCTACAGGTTTCTGACCTCAGCCGTCGTGCCTCGCCCGATCGCCTGGGTGTCCACGGTCACCGCGGACGGGAGCACCGAGAACCTCGCCCCGCACTCGTTCTTCAGCATCGCCAGCACCGACCCGCCGATCGTCCAGTTCACCTCGATCGGCCGCAAGGATTCGCTGCGCAACGTCGAGGACACCGGGGAGTTCGTCGTCAACTTCTCCTCCCGGCCGCTGCTGGAGGCGATCAACGCCACCGCCGTCGACTTCCCCCGGCACGTCAGCGAGTTCGACGCCGCGGGCATCGAGCGGGAGGCCAGCAGGTGTGTGCGTCCGCCCAGGGTGGCCGCCTCCCATGTGGTCCTGGAGTGCCGGTCGCACACGACCTTGCGCATGGGCAACTGCACCCTCGTCTTCGGACGGGTGGTCCATGCCGCGGTGGACGAGGACTATCTCGTCGACGACCGGCCCAGCAGCGAGCGGCTGCGTCCGCTCACCAAGCTCGGCGGCGACGAGTGGGGCACGCTCGGCGACGTACTGCACCTGAGCCGCATCCCGTACGAGGAGCCCGGTCCCGGCTGATCCGGGCGTACGCCGACCGGAGTTCAGGCGCCCGCTCCCGACCAGCGCGGGGCGGGGCCGTCTTTCGCGCCGACGCGCGCTTCTTTCGCCCGGACGCGAGACGGACCACCCGGTCCGCGGGAAGAGCGCGTGCGGTGCGAGCGGCCCCGTCGGGCCGCTCGCACCGCAGGTGGCGGCCGGTGTCAGCCGGTCACCGTGAACCACACCGCCCGGGACTTCTTCCACTCCGGGTGCGTGAGGTCCTTCGCCTCCGTGCTGTCGCCGTAGAGGTCGGCGGAGCCGTTGTCGGTCAGGAGCTCGGCGCGGGCCGTCGGGGAGGTGAGGTCGGGGACGTCGACCACGGCCTCCCAGCCACCGGGGTCGGTGGTCGGCAGGTCGCGGAGCTTGACCGGACGGTCGGCCGCGTTGCCGGTCCAGGAGTAGAGGGCGTACGGGTCGGAGTTGTCGTCGGCCGCCCAGGAACCGGCCACGATCAGGTACTGGTTCGCGTCGTTCTTGCGGATGTCACGGACCGACAGACCGCCGAGGTCGAGCTCGATCGGGGTGCCGAAGGCGGCCGACGCCCTGCCCGCCACCACCTGGTCGATGTTGGTGACCGGCACGAGCAGGGCCTTGCCGCCGGGCACGGCGGGCGCGAGCGGGGCGCGGAAGCCGACGTAGGCGGTGGTCGTCGAGCCGGGGGCGAACTCCAGGCCCTCCACGTTGAAGCCGTCGATCTGCTTCGGCACCTGACCGGTCGCCGTGCCGGCCGCGAAGCCGTACCGGTCGCCGTGCGCCTCGTCCCAGGCCACCAGGTCGTCACGGAGCTTCTTGTACGAGCCGCCGTAGGTCAGCGTCGTGCCGCTGCCGCTGCCCGTCACCTTCGTGGTGAAGACCGTGTTCCGGGCCGACTTGTACTCGCCGTCCTTGTTGTTGCCCAGCGAGCCGGTCCAGTAGATCGTGTCGCCGACGCGGGCCGCGCCCTCGATGTCGACCTCCTTGGTGACACCCAGCCGCGAGCTGAAGTCCCAGGACTTCAGGGGCGCTCCGGAGGCGTTGCGGTCGTACAGCCGCAGGGCGTTGGACTCGTCGTCCGCCACGACGACATAGCCGCCGCCGACGTCGACCGCCGCCGACGCGTCGCTGGAACCGCTGAAGTACCGGGTGTCCGCGGGCTGTTGCACGGCGGCGGAGGCCGCGTAGTGCAGCGTCTTCGTCGCGGTCCGCCCGTCCACGCCGGTCACCTTCAGCGTCAGGTCGGTGTAGCCCTGTGCGCGGGCGTTGACCGCGACCTGCCGGGTGCCGCCGGTGCCGGTGAAGGTGACGTCCGTCGTGCGGGCCACGGTGGTCCGGCTGCTCAGGGACGCCGAGACCGTCAACGCGCCCGCGTCCGCACCGCTCTGAGCGACCGTCACCTGGACCGTCGGGTCACCGACCGCACCGACCGCGCCGGACAGGTAGGCCGTGGACAGGGCGATGGTCGGCGTTCCGTAGCTCACCGCGTGCGCCTGGCTTCCCATGCCCATGGCCGCGAGCGTCAGCAGCCCGCCCGCCACGGCAACTGTCCTACGGCCGCGGGGGAATACGTAGTCCTGCACTGGGACCCCTTCTTCGCGTCGATGTCGACGAGAAGGGTCAGTGCGCCTCGCCAACTGCGCGCGGCGCGGGCCCGTCCACGGGATGAACAGCCCCGGACGGACCCAGTGAACGCCCCGTCACCCGGGCCAGATGCCGAGCGAACACCTCCCGCGTGTCCGGGGTCAGGGTGCGCAGCGCCACCAGAGCCGTGATGACGACGTCGCAGAGTTCGGCCTGGACGTCGTCCCAGGTGTGGGTGACGCCCTTGCGCGGGTTCTGGCCCGTCGCCCCGATCACCGCCTCGGCGACCTCGCCGACCTCCTCCGACAGCTTCAGCATCCGCAGCAGCATGCCCTCCGCGCCGCCGATCGGCTGATCGGCGTCCAGCCAGGCCCACAGGGCGTCGATGGCGGACCAGAGGTCCTGGGCGGGGGCGTCCTGCTCAGTCATACGGAGCAGCCTGACACGGATACGGAGCGGCCCCCGCGCGCACGGACCAGCCCGCGGCACACACACCCACGCGCCGGTCGGAAGCGCGCCGCCTACTCCTCGAACAACGCCTCCTGTTCCCCCTCGCCCTCCGCCTGCCTGCGCACCCGCTGGTTCCGCGCGCCCACCACCACCGCCGTGACCGCCGCCGTCACCCCGAGGGCCGCCGGGACCATCCAGCCGCGGTCGAAGACGTGGCCGAGGGCGTGGTCGAGGGAGAGGCGGCCGGGGCCCGCGACGGCGAGGCCTGCGGCGGCCAGGCCGAGGGTCGCCGGGTACTCGAAGCCACCCTCCTGGGCGAAGAAGCCGTTGGGGGCGTGGACGGCGGACGCGCCCGTCATCCCGCCGGCCGCCGCGGCGCCGGCGGCGGGCGTGGCGAGCCCCAGCGCCAGCAGCGTCCCGCCGCCCGCCTCCGCGAGCCCCGAAGCCATCGCGCACGCCTTGCCGGGTGTGTAGCCGACGGACTCCATGAACTGGCCGGTCCCCTCGACACCACCCCCGCCGAACCAGCCGAACAGCTTCTGCGAACCGTGCGCGGCGAGCACCCCGCCAATGCCCAGTCGGAGCAGGAGCAGGCCCAGATCACGTCGGTCGTAACACGTCACGGTGACTCCCCATCAGGACAGGCAGACAGCAGGAACAAGTCCCCCTCCGCGTATCCACCGTCGCATCGGACACACCCGACCGGCCCGCCCGGGGCGCCGTTCGGGTGGCGGGGCCGGGGGAGCGATGTGAATCTGACTGACATGACGATTCAGACTGCCAAACTCAGCGATCCGGCCGTCCGGGCCTTCGTCACCGCCGTCAACGCCCATGACCGCGAGGCCTTCATGCAGCTCCTCGCCCCGGGCGCGACCATGGCGGACGACGGTTCCGACCGCGACCTCGCCGACTGGATCGACCGGGAGATCTTCACCTCCCACGGCCACATGGAGGTCGACCGGGAGGCCCGCGACGGCCGCTCCCTCGTCGCCCGCTACCGCAACGACACCTGGGGCGAGATGCGCACCAAGTGGGACTTCACCATCGAGGACGACGGCCGGATCTCCCGCTTCGAGACCGGGCAGGCCTGAACGACACCCGCACGCGAAAGGCCTTGCCCTCGTGTGCACTTCAGCTCCTACCGTCCCGGGCCATGGACACCAACACCACCGGCGTGACCGGCACCAGGACCCTGGGGCGCAGCAGGATCGAGGTGAGCGCCCTCGGCTTCGGCTGCTGGGCGATCGGCGGGGAGTGGGCGGACGCCGACGGGCAACCGCTCGGCTGGGGCAAGGTCGACGACGAGGAGTCCGTACGGGCGATCCACCGGGCCCTCGACCTCGGCGTCACTTTCTTCGACACGGCAGATGTCTACGGCCTCGGGCACAGCGAGCGCGTGCTCGGCCGGGCCCTCGGCAAGCGGCGTGACGACGTCGTCGTGGCCACCAAGTGGGGCAACGCCTTCGACGAGGACACCCGCACCCTCGTCGGCGCCGACGACTCCCCGGCCCACGCCCGCCGCGCCCTGGAAGCCTCCCTGCGCCGCCTGGGCACCGATCACATCGACCTGTATCAGCTGCACATCTCCGACGCGGATCCCGTCAGGGCCGCCGAACTCCGCGACTTGTGCGAGGAGTTCGTGCAGGAGGGGGTCATCCGCGCCTACGCCTGGAGCACCGACGACCCGGCCCGCGCCGCCGTCTTCGCACGGGGCGAGCACTGCACGGCCGTCCAGCACACGCTCAACGTCCTGCAGGACGCGCCACAACTCCTCGCGCTCTGCGAGGAGCTGGAGCTCGCCAGCATCAACCGCAGCCCGCTCGCCATGGGACTGCTCTCCGGCAAGCGGCGCACGGCGCTCGAAGCCGGTGACATCCGCAGCAGGCCCCCGGCCTGGCTCCAGGGATTCGGTGACGGCTCCGGCGTCGATCCGCGGTGGCTCGCCCGGGTCGACGCGCTGCGCGAGGTCCTGACCAGCGACGGCCGTACGCCCGCCCAGGGCGCCCTCGGCTGGCTGTGGGCGCGCAGCCCGCGCACCGTGCCGATCCCGGGTTTCCGTTCCGTCGCCCAGGCGGAGCAGAACGCGGGCGCCATCGCCAAGGGGCCGCTCGACGCCGGGCAACTGGCCGAGATCGACCGGATACTCGGGCGCTGAGCGGCCCCGACGGGAGCCCGCGGCTCAGCGGGCCCGGCCCCCGTACTGGACGTAGGGCTGCTCCCGGGTGCCGTGCGCCTGCCGCGCGTACGGTCCGCCGCCCTGCTCGGTCAGGGTGATCCGCCCGGCCTCGATGGTGGCCACGCGCGGGGCGCGGCGGGCGATGGACGAGTCGTGGGTGACCATGACGAAGGTCAGGCCGTGCTCCCGCCACAGGCCCTCCAGCAGGGCCATGATGTCGTCGCGGGTGCCCTCGTCGAGGTTGCCGGTGGGCTCGTCGGCGAGCAGCACCTTCGGCTTCTTGACCAGCGCGCGGGCGATGGCGACGCGCTGCTGCTGGCCGCCGGACAGCTCGGTGGGGACATGGCCGAGGCGCTCGCCGAGGCCGACCGAGCGCAGGGCCTCGGCCGCCCGCTCGCGGCGCTCGGCGGGCTTGACGCCGAGCGGGACCAGGGCCGTCTCGACGTTCTCCTGCGCGGTCAGCGTCGGGATGAGGTTGAACGCCTGGAAGATGATGCCGATCTTCTCGGCGCGCAGCCGGGTCAGCTTGGCCTCGCCGATGGTGGCGAGGTCGACGCCGTCCAGCTCGACGTGGCCGGCCGAGGGGCGGTCCAGGCCGCCGATCATCTGCAGGAGGGTGGACTTGCCGCCGCCGGTGGGGCCCTGGATGACGAGCTGGTCGCCGTCCTCGATGGTGAGGTCGATGCCGCGCAGCGCCTCCACCGTCTCCTTGCCGCGCGTGTAGCGCTTGGTGACGCCGGTGAGTCTGTACATGGGTTCTCCGTGAGTAGTGAAGGCGTGGGTGAGGAAGAGGGGGCGGGGCGCCGCGTCCCGGGGGGAGTGGAGGCGGCGCCCCGGCTCGGGGGTGTTACGCGACGCTGCGCAGGGCGTCCGCGGGGCGCATCCGGGAGGCGCGCCAGCCGCCCATGGCGCCGGCGATCAGACCGCCGGTGACCGCCAGGCCCACCGCGAGCGCGATGGTCGTCAGCGAGACCGGCGCGGTCAGGGCGATCTCCAGCTTGTTCGCGGCGGACTGCTGACCGGGACCGCCGCCGCCAGGACCGCCCATGCCGCCGCCCATGCCACCGCCGCCGCTGCCGAGCTGCGCGGTGAGCTTCGGGCTGATCGCGGTGACCGTGTAGGCGGCCGCGAGGCCCAGGGCGATGCCGAGGCCGCCGCCGATCAGACCGTTGACCATGGACTCGCCGACGACCTGACGGGTCACGTTGCGCGAGGGCCAGCCGAGCGCCTTCAGGGTGCCGAACTCGCGTACCCGCCGGGACACGGCCGAGGAGGTGAGCAGCGCGGCCACCAGGAAGGCCGCGGCCAGCACCGCGACGGACAGCCACTTGCCGACGCCGGCGGCGAGGCTGGAGGCGGTGGACAGCGAGCCGGAGACGGTGGAGGCGAGGTCGGAGGAGGTGGTGACCGTCGTACCGGAGATGTTGGCCTGGATCTCCTTCTTCACGGCGGCGATCCGCTTCGAGTCCGTCGCCTTGACGTAGATCGTGGTGACCTTGTTCTTCGAGTCGGCCAGCGTCTGGGCCTGCTTCAGCGGCAGGTAGACGTCGGTGGTGGACTCGCCGCTGTCGGGCGTCGCGACACCGATCACCGTGTACTTGGTGCCGGAGATCTTGAAGGCCGAACCGACCTTGTACTTCTTCGACTTGGCGTACGACTTGCTGATCACCGCGACCTTGGCGTCCGTCTGCGTCGCCGTGAACGTCCTGCCCGAGGTGATCTTCATCGTGGCCAGCGGGCCGAGCTCCTGGTCGGTGACGTCGACGCCGGCCACCGAGTAGCTGTTGACGTTGAAGTCGGCTCCGCCGCCCTGCACCTGCGGCTGGCCGGTGCCGCCGCCCGGACCGCCCTGGCCGCTGGTGCCACTGCTGCCGGAGCTCTGCGCCTTGCCCCGGGTGAAGGAGCCGTCGACCTTGGTGACGTTCAGGGAGAGGGCGCCGACCGCGCTCGCCACGCCCTTTTGCGCGGCGACCTTCTCGACCAGCGCGGACTTCAGGGCCTGACCGCCCTGCGTCATCACCCGGTCGGAACTCTGCGAGGTCTTGCCGCTCGACTTGGCGTCGAACTTGAAGTTCGGGCCCTGCGCGCTGCCGGCCTTGGGTGCGGTTTGTGCCTTGGTGACCGTCATGTCGGTACCGAGGCCGTAGAGCGATTTCAGGACCTTGTCCTGCGCCTGCGTCATACCGGCCGACACCGAACTGACGGTGATGACCAGCGCGATACCGAGCGCCAGACCCAGTGCGACGACCAGGGCCGCCTTCTTGCGGCGGCCCAGCTCGCGCTTGAGATAGATGCCAAACATCCCGTTCCTCGAAGGTTCTTGGCGCCCGCTGTGGGCGCGGCCACAAGCTAGGGAGGAACCTTTGTGGCGCACTGAGGAAAACGTGTGTCAGAGCTGAGAAAACGGGGTAAGAAGAAGGATTTTCATAAGACAGCAAATTCCTAGCCCGGAGAGGGTCTGCTCTTAGGAAACCCCTGTTGGGTGCGGTGTACGGTCCCGGAATGCGCGACTCCTCTCGGCTCACGCGGCGTGCCGCTCTCGGTCTCACGGCCGCCGCCCTTCCCCTGTCCGCCGCGGCTTCGCTGTCCACCGCCGCCCCCGCCTCGGCCGCGGCCGCCATCGGCGGCGAGCGGCTCATCCGCCACGGGATCCAGGTGAAGGGCGCCTCCGGACTGCCCAAGAAGCTCACGGCCCGCGCCTGGGTCCTCGCCGACGGCGAGAGCGGGGAGGTGCTCGCCGCGTACGACGCGCACCGGCGGCTGCCGCCCGCGTCCACGCTGAAGATGCTGTTCGCGGACACGGTGCTGGGGAAGTTCGAGCGGGCCGCGCGGCACAAGGTCACCGCCGCCGACCTGGCGGACATCCCGGCCGGCTCCAGCCTGGTCGGCATCAGGCCCGGCATCACCTACACCGTCGATCAGCTCTGGCAGGGCGTGTTCCTGCGCTCCGGCAACGACGCCGTGCACGTCCTCGCGCACATGAACGGCGGTGTCCCGAGGACGGTCGCCGAGATGCAGGCCAAGGCGGCGGACCTCCAGGCCCTGGACACGCACGTGGTCAGCCCGGACGGCTTCGACCACGAGGGGCAGCTGTCCTCCGCGTACGACCTGACCCTCTTCGCCCGGCACGGGCTCAAGGACGACGACTTCCGCGGCTACTGCGGCACCCGGACCGCCGACTTCCCGGCGGGCGGCAAGAAGACCTTCCAGATCCAGAACACCGACCGCCTGCTGACCGGGGCGTGGGGCCTCGGCACGTACCAGGGCCTGATCGGCGTGAAGAACGGCTACACCAGCCACGCCGGCAACACCTTCACCGGCGCCGCCACCCGCGGCGGCCGCACCCTGCTGGTCACTGTGATGCACCCCTCCACCGGCAGCAACGCCGTCTACGAGGAGACCGCCGCGCTGCTCGACTGGGGCTTCGGCGAGGGGAGTTCGGCGCAGGCGGTGGGTCTGCTCGTCGATCCGCTCAGTGAGGGCGGTGCGAAGGCGGGCGCGAACCCGACGGCGGCCGGAAAGCCGGTCCGCGCCGCCGCCGGCGCCCCCGGCTCACCGGCCGCCCCCTCGACCTGGCGCCTGCTGGAAGGGGCGGCGGGCACGGTCGCGTTGTTGGGGGCCGGGGCGTGGACGCTGCGACGCCGCTGGAAGGCCGCCACGGCCACGGGCGTCGAGGGTCGCAGCACAGGCGTCGACGGTCGCCGCGCGGCCGATGAAGACCGGCGGGCGGGCGACGGCGGACAGCGAGCGGGCGACGAGGGCTGGCGGGCGGGCGAAGACGGTCAGCGAGCGGCTGACGAGGGCCGGCAAGCGGCCGACGAAGGCCGGCGGACCGGCGGCAGAAGGCGTCGAGCGGCAGGCAAGGGGCGCCGGAGGGCCGGCGGGGCCCGCCGAGGGAGTGGCGAAGGATCCTGAGCCGCCGATGACGGATGCCGAGTCGTCGATCTGCGCGGCAGCCGTTCCACCCACCGGTGCGTACCCCGCGGTCCCACGCGAGGTCCCACCCCAACCCGGTGCGATGGAACGGCTGCCGCCTCCCCCCTCGGTGTGGTCGGCGGAACCTGAGTGCTCCAAGTGTGAAGTTCTTGTGGAGGAAGTTGAGCATAAGCCCGCGACCGGCCGCAATACCGCGGATGTTCAAATTCCGCTTGTGCAGGTTGAGGAGTTGACGACGTGTGGGATCGCTCAGCCCCGCCCGACGTACGGCATCGCCGTCGCCAGCACCGTCGCGAACTGCACGTTCGCCTCCAGTGGCAGCTCCGCCATGTGCCGCACGGTGCGTGCCACGTCGGCCACGTCCATCACGGGCTCGGGGGCGACCTCCCCGTTGGCCTGCAGCGCTCCGGCCTGCATCCGGGCGGTCATGTCGGTGGCCGCGTTGCCGATGTCGATCTGCCCGACCGCGATGTTGTACGGCCGCCCGTCCAGCGACAGCGACTTGGTGAGGCCGGTCAGCGCGTGCTTGGTGGCGGTGTAGGGGGCCGAATGCGGTCGGGGCGTGTGCGCCGCGATGGAGCCGTTGTTGATGATCCGGCCGCCCTGCGGGTCCTGCTCCTTCATCTGCCGGTACGCCGCCTGCGCGCACAGGAACGCCCCGTTGAGGTTGGTGTCCACCACGTGCCGCCACGCCTCGTAGGGCAGGTCCTCCACCGCCACCCCGCCGGGCCCGAACGTCCCCGCGTTGTTGAAGAGCAGGTCGACCCGCCCGAAGCGGTCCACGGTCGCCGCGAACAGCGCGGCGACCTGCTCCGGCTGGGCCACGTCGGTGCGCACGGCGAGGAAGTCCCCCTCGGGCGCCAGTGCCGCCGTGTCGTCCAGTCGCTGGGCGCGGCGTCCGGTCAGCGTCACCGACCAGCCCGCCCGCAGCAGTTCCACGGCGACCGCGCGCCCGATCCCGGAGCCGGCGCCGGTCACCACCGCGATCTTCGATTCCCTGTCAGTCATGCCTCCGCAGCGTAGGCCCCGAGTCCGTCATGCGGAATCCACTGTCCGCCATACGGTTGCCCGATCGCCCCGGATCCGGTCGCCCCGGAACCCGGTCGCCTCAGACGGGCACGACCTCACCCGGGTACCGCACCCCGGTCCGCTCCCGTATCGCGTCCAGCGTCCGCATCACCGCGAGGGTGCCGTCCAGCGGGACCAGCGGGGACTCGGTCTCGCCCGCCCGCAGCGCGCGCATGACCTCCTTCGCCTCGTGCCTCAGGCTGTGGCGCGGCCCGTCCGCCGGGTCGAGGGCGAACTCCTCCGGGTCACGGCCGTCGCGGTGCAGGACGAAGCGGTCGGGGTGGAAGAAGCCGTTCGGGATGTCGATGCGGCCGCGCGATCCGGTGACCGAGGCGGTGGTCGCCGTACCGCCGACGATGGAGCAGTGCACCGATGCGAGAGCGCCGCTCTCCCAGGAGAGCAGTGCACCCGTCTGGAGATCGATGCCCTCGTCGGAGAGCACCGCTCTCGCCATCACCTCCGCCGGTTCACCCAGCAGCAGCTGCGCGAACGACACCGGATACACGCCGAGGTCCAGCAGCGCCCCGCCGCCCAGCGCCGGGTCCCGCAGCCGGTGCGCCGGCGGGAACGGCCCGGCCAGCCCGAAGTCCGCCTGCACGGTGCGCACCTCGCCGATCGCCCCGTCGTCGACCAGCGCCTTCAGCCGCCGTACCAGCGGGTTGCAGTACATCCACATCGCTTCCATCAGGAAGCTGCCGCGCTCCCGCGCCAGCGCGACCAGTTCCTCGGCCTCGCGCGCGTTGAGCGTGAACGCCTTCTCGCACAGCACGTTCCGCCCCGCCTCCAGGCACAGCCCGGCCGCCACCCGGTGGGCCGCGTGCGGGGTGGCGACGTACACGACATCGATGTCCTCGTCCCGGGCGAGCGCGTCCCAGTCGCCGTACGCCCGCGGGATCCCGAACCGCTCCGCGAAGGCCTCCGCGGATTCCTGGCTGCGCGAGGCCACCGCCACGAGCTCAGCGTCCGGCAGATCCACCAGGTCCGCGGTGAACGCGGCCGCGATCCCGCCCGTCGCCAGGATCCCCCACCGCACGCCCTGCTCCGCCATCCCGGCCCCGCCCTCGCTCAAGTGAACCTCGGCACTGTGTACGAGCTGAGAGCATAGGTGGCGGTTCACCGGCAGAGGGAGGGGCACATGGCCGAGCACGCGGCGGCGCCGACACCGCGGACCCGGCGCCGGCCGGCCGCCCGGCCGCCCGGCACCCGCGCCGACCGCCGCACCGGCCTCCTCGTCACCCTCGTCCTCGGCGGCCTCACCGCCACGCCCCCGCTGGCGATGGACATGTACCTCCCCTCCCTGCCGGAGGTCACCCGCTCCCTGCACGCATCCGCCGCGACCGTCCAGCTCAGCCTCACCGCCTGCCTGGCCGGAATGGCGCTCGGGCAGCTGGTCGTCGGCCCGATGAGCGACCGCTGGGGCCGCCGCCGCCCGCTGCTGGCCGGCCTCGCCGTCTACCTCGTCGCCACCGCCCTGTGCGCGCTCGCGCCCACCGTCGAGACCCTGATCGCCCTCCGGCTGGCGCAGGGTCTGTCCGGCGCGGCCGGGATCGTCATCGCCCGCGCCGTCGTCCGCGACCTCTACGACGGCGTGGCCATGGCCCGCTTCTTCTCCACCCTGATGCTGATATCCGGCGCCGCCCCGATCGTGGCCCCGCTGATCGGCGGGCAGATCCTGCGGGTGACGGACTGGCGGGGCGTCTTCGTCGTCCTGACGCTGATCGGGGCCGCGCTGGCCGCGCTCGTCTGGCTCCGGCTCCCCGAGACCCTCCCGCCCGCGGAACGCCACAAGGGCGGCGTCGCCGAGGCGCTGCGCGCCATGCGCGGACTGCTCGCCGACCTGCCCTTCACCGGCTGCATGCTCGCGGGCGGCTTCTCCAGCGCCGCGCTGTTCGCCTACATCTCGGCGTCCCCGTTCGTGATCCAGGAGATCTACGGCGCCTCCCCGCAGACCTTCAGCCTGCTCTTCGGCCTCAACTCGGTCGGCCTGGTCACCGCGGGGCAGATCAACGGCAAGGTGCTGGTCGGCCGGGTGCGCCTGGACAAGGTGCTCGCCACCGGCCTGTCGGTGATCGTCCTGGCCGCCACCGCCCTGCTGCTGATGTCCACCGGCGTCCTCGGGCACGTGGGCCTGGCCCCCGTCGCCGCCGCGCTGTTCGTGCTCATGTCCGCGATGGGCTTCACGCTCCCCAACACCACGTCCCTCGCCCTGATGCGCACCCGGCACGCGGCCGGCTCCGCCTCCGCGCTCCTCGGCACCTCCACCTTCCTCGTCGGCGCGGTCGCCTCCCCCCTCGTCGGCGTCGCCGGGGAGCACACCGCGGTGCCGATGGCGGTCGTCCAGCTGGGGGCGGCACTGGTGGCGCTGGCCTGCTTCGTGGGAATGTGCCGTCCCTGGACCACACACGCAGGGGCGGAAGGAGCGGGGAGCTGAGCGCACCGAGACTGCGCGTCGACACGCCGGAACGGGCCGGACTCGACCCCGCAGAACTGGGCCACCTCGTCCGCGAGGTCCACGACCTCACCGCCGGGGAGGACCCCTGGGCGGCGGGCGTGGTCGTGGTCGCCGGGCGCGGCCCGGTGATCGCCGTGCAGGAGGCGGCCGGCTGGGCGGTCCGGTACGCCGCGTACGACCCCGAGACCGACCGCGGCGTCGAGCTGCCGCGCCGGTCCCGGGTCCCGATGACCGTCGGCACCCCCTTCGACGTCGCCTCCCTCACCAAGCTGTGCACCGCCGTCGCCGCCGTGCAGCAGATCGAGCGGGGCACCCTCGGCATAGACGCGCGGGTCGGCGCCTACCTGCCGGAGTTCCACGCGGCCGCCCGGCACGGCATCACCGTGCGGCAGCTGCTCACCCACACCACCGGGCTGCGCCCCGAACTCCCGCTGTACGACTGCGCGACCGACGCGGAACGGCTGGAGCTGCTGCGGGCGGAGGCCCCGTCGAGCACACCGGGGACGTACCTCTACTCCGACCTGAACATGCTCCTGCTCCAGTACGTCCTGGAGCGCGTCACCGGCCGCACCCTCGACGTCCTCGTGCACGAGGGGATCACCCGGCCGCTCGGCATGAGCGCGACCGACTTCGGGCCGTGCCCCGGGGCCGCCGCCACGGAGGACCAGCGGCGGCCGTGGGCCAAGGCCGACCGGGGCATGCTGCGGGGCGTCGTCCACGACGAGAACGCGTGGGCGCTGGGCGGCGTCGCCGGCCACGCCGGCCTCTTCTCGACGGGGCGCGACCTCGCCGTGCTGTGCCGGGCGCTGCTGTCGGGCGGCGCGTACGGCCCGGCCCGTATCCTCGGCCCCGACTTCGTCGACCTGCTGCTGGCCCCGCCGGGCCTCGGGTTCGCGGTCGACCGGCCGTGGTTCATGGGGGAGCTGTCGGGCAAGGGAGCGGCGGGCCACACGGGCTTCACGGGCACCTCCCTGGTCCTGGACCCGGCGACGGACACGTTCCTGGTGCTGCTGGCCAACCGGGTGCATCCGTGCCGGCGGCCGCCGGACAGCCGGCCCCGGGCGGCCGCGGCCACACGGCTGGTCCGGGCGGTGCGGGGGACCTGAGAGAATCGGCGGGTGACCGTCCCCGTCTCCCCAGCCGACACGCTCCGCGGCTCACTCGCCGGACTGCTCGACGGACTGCCGCCCAAGCAGGCCGCCGCGGCCGTGGAGCGGCTGATCGCCAACTACCGCGGGGACACCCCGACCGACGCGCCGATCCTGCGGGACCGCGCCGACGTCGCCGCGTACGCCGCGTACCGGATGCCCGCGACCTTCGAGGCGGTGCGGGCGGCGCTGGAGGCGTTCGCGGATGCCGTGCCCGGCTGGGCGCCCGGCAGTCATGTGGACGTCGGGGGCGGGACCGGCGCGGCGACCTGGGCCGTCAGCGCGACCTGGGACGGGGTCCGGCCGGTGACCGTGCTGGACTGGGCCGAGCCCGCGCTGGCCCTCGGCCGGGAGCTCGCCGCCGCCAACCCGGCGCTGCGGGACGCCACCTGGCAGCGCTCTCGGATCGGAGCGGCGCTCACCATCGAGAGCACCGATCTCGTCACCGTTTCCTACGTCCTCAACGAACTCTCCGAGGCCGACCGCGCCGCCCTCGTCGACGCCGCCGCCGGAGCCGCGCGGGCCGTCGTGATCGTCGAGGCCGGCACCCCCGCCGGCTACGCCCGCGTCATCGAGGCCCGCCACCGGCTGATCGCCGCCGGCTTCCAGGTCGCCGCCCCCTGCCCGCACAGCGCCGCCTGCCCCATCGTCCCGGGCGAGGACTGGTGCCACTTCTCGGCCCGGGTCAGCCGCTCCTCCCTGCACCGCCAGGTCAAGGGCGGCTCGCTGCCCTACGAGGACGAGAAGTTCAGCTACGTCGCCGCCGTCCGCTTCCCGGCCGAGCCCGCCGCCGCCCGCGTGGTCAGGCGCCCCCAGATCCGCAAGGGGCAGGTGCTCCTCGACCTGTGCGAGGCCGAGGAGCGGATCCGCCGCACGACGGTCACCAAACGCCACGGCGACCTGTACAAGGCGGCCCGGGACGCGGACTGGGGCGACTCCTGGCCGCCGCCCGCCGAGGACGAGTAGGCCCGGCGCGCGGGCCGGTGACGTCAGCCCCAGCCGCGCTCACGAGACGCGCCGTCTCACCCCCCTGGTAGCTTCGCCCCATGGTCAAGAAGCCCGTCCCGGACGCCACCCGCCGCAGCGAGAAGTCCCGCCGCGCCATCTACGACGCCGCCCTCGCCCTGGTCGCGGAGGTCGGGTACCCGAAGACCACCGTCGAGGGGATCGCCGCCCGGGCCGGCGTCGGCAAGCAGACCATCTACCGCTGGTGGTCGGCCAAGGCGGACGTCCTGCTGGAGGCCTTCCTCGACCTGGGCGAGCAGGCGGCGCGGGCCGCCGGGCAGGAGCCGTACGAGTTCCCGGACACCGGTGACCTCGCCGCCGACCTCAAGGCGGTCCTGCGGGCCACCGTCGACGAGCTGCTCGACCCCCGCTTCGAGGCACCCTCCCGCGCCCTGGCCGCCGAGGGCGTGGTCAACGAGCAGCTCGGCCGCGAGTTCGTCGGCAAGCTCCTCGAACCCCAGCTCCAGCTGTACGTCGACCGGCTGCGCTCCGCCCAGGACAAGGGTCACGTACGGCCCGACATCGACCCGCACATCGCCCTGGAACTGTTCGTCTCGCCCCTGGCCCAGCGCTGGCTGCAGCGCACCGGCCCGATCTCGTACGCGTACACGGACACCCTCGTCGACTACGCGCTGGGCGGTCTGGCCCCGCGCTGACCCCTCGCGGCGGGCCGGAAGCCCGGCATGTCCCGACAAGGCCCCCCGGAGTACACGAAGGTGGGACCATGAGGCATGCTGTCCGCACAACAGCGAGGCGACCACCAAAACCAGGGGTGAGATGAGCGCGACGTTCGGTGGCCGGACCGGCCGGCAGGGCAAACTCTCCCAGTGGCTGCGCGGACGCCGCCGGCCGGAAGCCGGTGACGACGGCGGTCGTGAGGCCCTGCTGCTCGCCGCCGCCGGAGCGGGACTGCCCCTCGCGCCCGCCGCGCACCCGGCCCCCGGCTACCGCTGCTCCTGCGACCGCGTCGGCTGCCCCACCCCGGCCCGGCACCCGGTGTCCTTCGCCTGGCAGACGCAGTCCACCACCGACCGCGGTCAGATCGAGCGCTGGGCCCGGCACCAGCCGCAGGCCAACTTCATCACCGCGACCGGCATGCTGCACGACGTCCTCGACGTGCCCCTGGAGGCCGGCCGGGAGGCGCTGGACCGGCTGCTCGGCTCCGGCGTCGAGGTCGGCCCGGTCGCCGAGAGCGACGACGGCCGCATGCTGTTCTTCACCCTCACCCGCGGCACGCCCGAGGACGAGGACGAGTGGTGGCCCTGCGAGCTGGACTGCCGCCCCGAGACCATGGACGAACACCCCGGCCTGCGCTGGCACTGCCGCGGCTCCTACGTCCTCGTACCGCCGGCCCGGCTGCCCGGCGACGACCAGCGGGTGCGCTGGGTGCGCGGCCCGGAGCACCAGCTGCCCGATCCGCTGAGCCTGCTGGAGATCCTCACGGACGCCTGCGCCCGGCACGCGGGCGAGCGAGGGGACCACGCCGACTCGGCCTGGCCGCCGCGCCACTGAGAGCGTTCGCCGACCATCCGGCCCACCCGGCCCGCGCGACCGGGGCGGTCCCGGCTACTCGCCCTGCGCCGCCGTCAGCCCCTGGATGCGGCCCAGCATCGACACCTTGTCGCCGGCCGCGCCCTTCCGCGGGTCGAGAGCGACCTCGTTGGACACGAACTCCAGCGTCAGCGACTGCTTGACCTCGCCCTTCGTCAGGGCCCGCACGTCGTCGTTCGGGGCCGGGACGTCGGTGCCGGCGTAGGCGGTCTCCTTCTCGAAGTGGTGCGTGGTGAAGAACACCAGCGCCCCGCCGTCCGCCGTGCGCAGCGCCAGCGGCGCGTAGTCGCCGTCCGTGCGCGCCTCGTCGATGTACTGCGTGACCAGACCCGGCTTGCGGGCCTCCTTCGCGCGCGTCTGCCGCCAGCCGCTGGTGTGCTCGCCGTCCGCGAAGCCGCTCCCGCCGCTCTTCAGATACGTCGCGTACGTCCGGCTCAAGTCCTGTGGGGGCACGGCGAGTTCCGCCGTGGTGGCGGGTACGGCCTCGGCCCAGCCGTCCTTGTCCTTCTTGAACTCCGGCACGCCGTCCGGCCGTACGAGCGTCAGATACGCCACCTGGAACGGCTCGGACAGGCTGCCGCGGGTGAAGACGAACAGCCAGCGCGCGCTGCCGCCCTTGTTGGCGGCCGTGTCGGCGAGGAACCAGCGCGGCCAGCCGGCCTTCTTGGGGATCGTGAACTTGGTGTCCGACAGCTTCAGCGGCACGTACCCGCTGTTGCCGCCGGGGTTGTTCGCGTGCCCGGCACGCAGCCGGGCCCGGTCGATGTCGCCGAGGGCACCGGTGACGTAGTCCGCGTCCAGGGAACTGTCGAACGCCTGGTCCGCCTTGTTGTAGGCGTCCGTGAACCGTTCCAGCGCCTTCGCGGCCTCGGCGCGGGTGGAGGCGGGGAGCACCGCGCGCTCCCCGTGCACCACCACGCATCCGCTCGCCGTCAGCGACAGAGCGGTCAACGAGGCCGCTATCAGTGCGTTCCGGTCACGCCTGCGATGCCTTCGAGGGCTGCGATCCCTGGTCATCACGTGCCTTCACCTTCCCCTTCCCGGAGGCGAACCCTACCGGGGCGAGGAACAGCGCGAGCGTCGGGACCAGGTACAGCAGCCACACCGTGATCTGCAGGACGGTCGGGTCGGGCTGGAAGTTGAACACGCCCTTCAGCAGCGTCCCGTACCAACTGTCCGGCGGAATCGTGTCGCTGATGTCGAAGGCCAGGTCGCGCAGACCCGGGATCCAGTCGGCCTCCTGCAAGTCATGGACGCCGTACGCCAGTACGCCCGCCGCCACGACGACCAGCATGCCGCCGGTCCAGGTGAAGAACTTGGCGAGGTTGATCCGCAGGGCGCCCCGGTAGAACAGCCAGCCGAGGAATACGGCCGTGGCCAGGCCGAGTGCCACGCCGATCAGCGGGCGCGGGGTGCCGTCGCTGGCCGCGTGGACCGAGGCCCACACGAACAGGGCGGTCTCCAGGCCCTCCCGGCCGACCGCCAGGAAGGCGGTGGCGACCAGCGCGCCGGTGCCCATCGCCAGGGCCGCGTCCAGCCTTCCGTGCAGCTCCGACTTCAGGTGTCGGGCGGTGCGCCGCATCCAGAACACCATCCACGTCACCAGGCCCACGGCGACGATGGACAGGGATCCGCCGAGGGCCTCCTGCGCCTCGAACGTCAGCTCCTGGGAGCCGAATTCGAGCGCGCAGCCGAAGCCCATGGCGATGGCGACCGCGACCCCGATGCCGGCCCAGATGGGCTTCAGGGCGTCCTTGCGGCCCGTCTTGACCAGGTAGGCGATCAGGATGCAGACGACGAGGCTGGCTTCCAGGCCCTCGCGCAGGCCGATCAGATAGTTGGAGAACACGGGCTACGCCTCCTCGGAGAACAGCGTCCGGCCCCACCAGTCGCCCTTGTCCCGGACGCCGGGCGGAACCGCGAAGACCGCCGAACCCACGTGCTGGATGTACTCGTTGAGCGCGTCCTTCGCCGACAGCTGCCGCTGCAGCGGGATGAACCCCTTGCGTACGTCGCGCTGGTAGGCCAGGAAGAACAGGCCCGCGTCGAGGCGGCCGAGGCCGTCCGTGCCGTCGGTGAAGGAGTAGCCCCGGCGCAGGATCGTGATCCCGTTGTTGGAGTCGGGGTGCGCGAGCCGCACGTGCGCGTCCGGCTTCATCGCCTTCAGGAACGGCTTGTCGTGCTCCTTGGCCTTGCCGACCGGCGCGCCCTCGCCCTTGTCCCGGCCGAAGATGTCCTCCTGCTCCTGCAGGGAGGTGCGGTCCCAGGTCTCGATGTGCATCCGGATGCGCCGGGCGACCAGGTACGAACCGCCGGTCATCCAGGCCGAGTTCTTGTCGACGTCGCCGTCGCCGACCCAGACGAAGTTCTTGAGCCGGTCGGTCTCGGTGCCCGCGATGTTGCGGGTGCCGTCCTTGAAGCCCATCAGGTTGCGCGGGGTCTGCGCGTCCGGGGTGGTCGAGGAGGTCTTGCCGAAGCCGAGCTGCGACCAGCGGATGACGACCTTGCCGAAGCCGATGCGGGCCAGGTTGCGGATCGCGTGCACGGCGACCTGCGGGTCGTCGGCGCAGGCCTGGATGCACAGGTCGCCGCCGGTGCGGACGCGGTCGAGGTTGTCGCCGGGGAACTTGGGCAGGTCCACCAGCGCCGCGGGACGCCGGTCGGCCAGGTCGAACTTCTCGAACAGCGACGGACCGAAGCCGATCGTGAGCGTCAGCCGCGAGGGCTTGAGGCCCAGCGCCTCACCGGTGTCGTCCGGCGGAGCCTCGGCGAGACCGCCGTACGCGCCCTCGCCGACCGCCTGCCCGGCGGTCATCCGGCGCGCGGCCGCCGTCCAGTCCTTCAGCATCCGCACGAACTCGGCGCGGTCTTCCGTCTCCACGTCGAACGCGGCGAAGTGCAGCCGGTCCTGGACCGGCGTGGCGATGCCCGCCTGGTGCGCGCCGTGGAAGTCCACCGCGGCGCCCGCCTCGGCCGCCGCGGGGGCGACGTCGTTGCCGGTCTTCGCCATGGCCACGGCACCGCCGGCCGCGGCGGCACCGAGCGCGAGCCCGGCGCCGCCCCAGCCGATCAGCGAGCGGCGGGTGGGAGAGGTGCTGTTGCCCTGGGTTTCGCTCATGATTCGTCGCCTCCCTACTTCACAACGCTCGCGGCGAGCTTGGACAGCGGCTCGGCGAGGGCGTTCACCGCGTCCGACAGCTCCTTGCGCTGGTCCTTGGTGACCTTGTCGTACGAGATGAAGTCGTACGAGTTCTTGTCCGAGCGGTACTTGTCGAGCAGCGTGTCCAGCGCGCCGAACTGCTTGTCGAGCTCCTTGGTCAGCGCCGGGTCGTTCTTCGACGCGACCGGCTTGAGCAGCTCGTACGCCTTCTGGGCGCCCTCGACGTTGCCCTTGAAGTCGACCAGGTCGCTGTGCGAGTAGCGGTCCTCCTCGCCGGTGACCTTGCCGGTGGCGACCTCGTCGAGCAGCTCCTTGGCGCCGTTGGCCATGGAGGTCGGGGTGATCTCGGCCTTGCCGACCCGCTCCTGCCAGTCCTTCAGGTCGGTCACCAGCTGGTCGGCGAGGGTCTTCTCCTCGTCACCGATCTTCTTGTCCGCCCACAGGGCCTTCTCCAGACGGTGCCAGCCGGTCCACTTCTGGCCGTCCTCCAGGCCGTCCTCGCGGACGTCGACCTTGGGGTCGATGTCACCGAAGGACTCGGCGACCGGCTCGGTGCGCTCCCAGCCGAGGCGCGAGGGCGCGTACGCCTTCTGGGCGGCCTCCAGGTCGCCGGCCTTGATGGCCTTCACGAAGGTCTCGACGAGGGGCAGCGTGGCGTCGGACTGCTGCTGGGCGTACGCGCGGTAGTCGGCGACCGCCTGGTCGAGCCGCGGGTCCCGCTTGGCGGCCGAGCCGCCGGTGACCTTGAGGTCCTGGCGGATGCCGGTGCCCTTCATGCCGGGCTTGCAGGCGATCCGGTACGAGCCCGCCTTCACCTCGGCGGTGAGTCGCTGCTTGGTGCCGGGGCCGATGTTCTCGCGCTCGCTGACGATCCGGTCGTCCGGGAAGAGGAGGTAGACCTCGGTGACCTTGGAGCCCTTGTTGTCGATGGCGAGCTCGACGTGCCCGGCGGAGATCTCCTTCTTGGAGATCTCGCACTTGCTGTCGGTGGCGGTCACGTCGATGGCGCGGTCGCCCCCCTTGGCGTCGCTCTTCGCCGTGCAGGCCGTGAGGGCGGTCAAGGCCGCCGTGGCGACGGCGGCGGTGACGGTGAGTCGGGCGGCTCGCATGCAGGCTCCAAGCGGGGACGGTGTGGTGAGGCTGGCCTAACTTACCTGAGGCTAACCTCACCAATACCCACCCCATCGGGGATTCAGTGCGGACGGAAAGATCACAGACACGGCTTGATCTCGACGGCTCAAAATCGACCCCAAGCAATGGTCAAGGGAAGGCAAAGAGGTGCTGTACAGGGTCACCGGAGCCACCTGTGCGCGGCGCTCGCGGCACGACCGGCGCACCGAATCGTTACCCGGCGCACGAACGGGCTCCCGGACAAAGCGCGTTGGTCCGGACGAAACGCGTTCGCCCGGACGAAATCCGTTGGCCCGCCCGGGGCGTGCGCCCCCGAGAATGGCCCGCATGGACAGGGGACACCGGGAGTTGCTCGGCCGGGATCGACTGGTTCTCGACGTCCGGGACCGTCCCGGCCCGCCCCCGCTGCGGTTCGAGGCCACGGACGACGCGCGGCGCCGGCTGCTGCGTCAGGGGGAGCGCCCCCTGCTGCTGGGCGCGGCGACCGGCGACGGCTGCTGCCGGGACCTCCATCTGCACCGCCTGGCCGGCTACCGGTCACCGCTGCCGCCCCTGCGCTCCGCGGCGATGCGGTCGGGCGTCAACCAGGTCCACCAGTACGCGCGTTGGCTGGAGGACGCCCCGCAGGGCCCGCTGTGCGACGGACGCTGGGAGCTGTCCCGGCGCACCGTCTTCGCGCCGGGCGTCTGGGACGTCGACCTCGTGCGCGACTGGCCCGGCGGATGCCTTGAGCTGTGGTGCGGAGGCGGCTGGCACGGCGTCCTGCCGCTGCGGGAGCTCTCGACGCCCGACGCCCCGCGCGTGAAGGCCTACCGCAAGCACGCCCGCGAGGGCACGCTCGCGCCCGTGCTCCTGTGGTGGGTGTCCTTCCTGGACGGCTGGGCGATCCTCGACGGGCACGACCGGGCGGTGGCCGCGCTCACGGAGGGCCGCACCCCCGAGTGCGTGGTGCTGACCCGGGTGGTCGACGAGGACACCTGGCGCCGGCAGGCCGCGGAGCTGACCGAGGAGTGCGAATCCCGCACGGCCCCACTGGACGCCCGCCCCCACCCCGGCGCCGCACGCCACCGTGCCCTGATGGAGGAGGGCTTCGCCCACACCCTCGCCGAACTCCCGTACGAGGCGAGCTCGACCCCTTCCTGGCCGCTGCCCGGCGGCCGTGCGGACTGGGACCACCTCGCCGCCGCCGCGGTGTTTCAATTCCCAAGTGACTGACTACGACGTGCTGCGCGTCTTCTGCGCGGCCAATGGCGGCTACGGCAACGAACTCGGCGTCGTCCGCGACGGCTCCGTGCTGCCCGAACAGGGCGACCGGCAGGCGTTCGCGGCCAAGCTCGGCTTCAGCGAGACCGTGTTCGTGGACGACCCCGAGCGCGGGGTCGTCGACATCTACACCCCCACCCTGCGCCTGCCCTTCGCCGGGCACCCCTGCGTGGGCACGGCCTGGCTGCTGGACGTGCCCGAGCTGGTCACCCCCGCGGGAGTCGTCGGTGCCCGGCTGGACGGCGAGTTCAGCTGGATCGAGGCGCTCCCGGAGTGGGCCCCGCCGCGCACCCTGCGCCAGTACCCGAGCGCCGCCGAGGTCGACGCCCTGCCCGTCCCGCCGCCCGGCGAGTGGATCTACGCCTGGGCCTGGGAGGACGAGGCCGGGGGCCGCGTCCGGGCCCGGGCCTTCCCCGGCCGCGGCGACGGCATCGAGGAGGACGAGGCCACGGGCGCGGCGGCGCTGTTGCTCACCGCGCGGCTGGGCCGCGCGCTCAACATCACGCAGGGCGCCGGTTCCCAGATCCTCACGGCGCCGCAGCCGCACGGCTGGGTCGAGATCGGGGGACGGGTCTACCTGGAGCGCTGACGCGTCCGGCGGTTCTCACGCCGAGAGCGGGAACTCCTCGCCCAGCGCCCGGAACACCTCGGTGTTCAGCGCGAAGGCCCGCTTGCACTCGGCCACCATCCGCTGCTTGTCCAGGTCGTCGGCGCCGACCGCGTCCAGCAGTGCGCGGTAACCGCGCTTGAACGCGGCCGGGTTGGGGAT
Source organism: Streptomyces olivochromogenes (assembly GCF_021538895.1). Classification (GTDB taxonomy): domain Bacteria; phylum Actinomycetota; class Actinomycetes; order Streptomycetales; family Streptomycetaceae; genus Streptomyces; species Streptomyces olivochromogenes_A. The sequence continues at coordinate 36,109 of NZ_JADDRL010000065.1, forward strand.
CTCCTCGAACACATAGAACCGGACCCCGTCGCCCTTCTTCGCGAAGCCCCAGGTCCGCTCCGCCCGGTCGCGGATGATCTGGCCGCCGGACAGGTCGCCCAGATAGCGCGTGTAGTGATGGGCGACGTACCCGGCCGGCCACCGCTCGGCGCACTCCCGCGCCCGCTCCGCGTACGCCCGGGTGGCCGGCAGCGCGCCGAGGGTCGACCGCCAGTTTGGTCCCCGCAGATGCGCCAGGTCCCGCTCCAGCGCGGCCAGCCGGAACAGCTCCGGCCGGATGAAGGGCCCCGCCACCGGATCCGACGCCAGCCGCCCGGCCCCGGCCTCCAGCGCCTCGTACACGAACCACAGCTGCTCGGTGTAGCGCGCGTACGCCTCCACGCCGAGCCTGCCGCCGAGCAGGTCACTCATGAACGTCGAGGTCTCGGCGGCCACGTGCTGTTCATGGGACGCCGTACGGATCAGTGTCGAGAAGGAGTCCATGGGGCACATCCTCTAAGGTAAGGCTTACCTAAGTCAATGGATTTACCGACACCCTGTCGGTAAAAGTCTACAAGAAAGAGCCCGCCCTCCGGATGATCCGGAGGGCGGGCTCGGCGACCGACGGTCGAAGAAGGGGCGGGCGAGGGCCGGGGGAGGGTCAGGGCAGGGTCAGGATCTCCGCCCCCGTGTCCGTCACCACCAGCGTGTGCTCGAACTGCGCCGTCCGCCTGCGGTCCTTGGTCACGACGGTCCACCCGTCGTCCCACATGTCGTACTCGTGCGTCCCCAGCGTCAGCATCGGCTCGATCGTGAACGTCATCCCGGGCTGCATGACCGTCGTCGCGTGCGGGCTGTCGTAGTGCGGGATGATCAGCCCGGAGTGGAAGGACGAGTTGATGCCATGACCGGTGAAGTCCCGGACGACGCCGTACCCGAAGCGCTTGGCGTACGACTCGATGACCCGGCCGATGATGTTGATCTGCCGGCCCGGCTTGACCGCCTTGATCGCCCGGTCGAGCGACTCCCGGGTCCGCTCCACCAGCAGCCGCGACTCCTCGTCCACGTCACCCACGAGGTAGGTCGCGTTGTTGTCGCCGTGTACCCCGCCGATGTACGCCGTCACGTCCAGGTTGACGACGTCGCCGTCCCGCAGCACCGTCGAGTCCGGAATGCCGTGGCAGATGACCTCGTTGACGCTGGTGCACAGGGACTTGGGGAAGCCGCGGTAGCCGAGCGTGGACGGGTAGGCGCCGTGATCGCACATGTACGCGTGGGCGACCTTGTCCAGCTCGTCCGTGGTCACACCCGGCGCGATGAGCTTCGCGGCCTCCGCCATCGCCCGCGCGGCGATACGCCCGGCGACGCGCATCGCCTCGACGGTCTCGGGGGTCTGCACCTCCGGTCCGGTGTACGGCGTCGGCGCGGGCTTGCCGACGTACTCGGGGCGGCGGATGTTTCCGGGTACCGAACGAGTGGGAGAGAGCTCCCCTGGTACGAGCAGCGACTGGCCAGACATGTCAGCGAGTCTAACCAGCGGGCATGGGGGACCATGTCCAAGGCGAAAGGAGCCGGTCATGGCCCTGTTCAAGAAGCGGACGGTCGGAAAGCCCGGCGAGTGGTACTACTGCCTGGAGCACAAGAAGGTCGAGGAGGGTCCCGACTGCCCCGGCAAGGACCGTTTCGGACCGTACGCCACCCGGGCGGAGGCCGAACACGCGATGGAGTCCGCCCGCGAGCGCAACCTCCAGTGGGAGAACGACCCGCGCTGGCACGACGCGCCGGCCCCGAGCGCGGACGACGACTGATCAGGCCTCCGCGGCCTTCTCCGCCCGTGCCGTCCGCGAGGTCGCCGCGGCCGCCCGCCGCTCGCGCAGCCGCACCGCGTGCTCGTCGGTCCGCACGTCGTACGCCATCAGCTGCGGCAGGCCGAGCGCGAGCAGGCCCACCGCGCCCGCGCACAGCAGCCCGCCGGACCACACCGACGCCCGCACCCCCAGCCACGCGGCCGCCCCGCCCGCGCGGACCTGGCCGACCGTCGGCCCGACGGAGTAGGACAACAGCTCGATCCCCGCGAGCCGCCCGCGCAGCTCGTCGGGGATCGTCTGGCTCCACATGGCGCCGCGGAAGATCCCGCTCACCATGTCGCAGCAGCCGGCGACCGTGAGACACAGCAGGACCAGCCATACGTCGCCCACGGCACCGGCGGCCGCGACGGCCAGCCCCCACAGCGCGGCGGACAGCACCACCATCCGCCCGTGCCGGTGGATCCGCCCGGTCCAGCCGCTCGTCAGGCTCACCAGCAGCGAACCGAACGGCACCGCCGCATACTCCCCCATAGCCTTAAGGGCATGGGGGGACCCCCATGCCCCAACGACCACTCGGCGTCCAGCTCGTCCGCGAGGAACGGCAGGACGGCGAGCGGCATCGCGAGGAACATCGCGGCGAGGTCGACGGCGTACGTGCCGAGCAGGTCCTTGCGGCTCCAGGCGTACCGGGCGCCCTCCGCGATCGACCGCAGCGACGGCTTCGCGGCCTCGTGCGCCGCCGGGGAGGACGCGATGCGCACCATGAGGGCCACGGAGACGACGAAGGTGGCCAGATCCGCCGCGTACGCCGAGGAGGGCCCCGCGTACGCCACCACCACGCCCGCCACGGCCGGGCCCGCGACCCCGCCGACCGTCCAGCGCAGCGAGTTGAGCGAGGCCGCGGCCGGGAGGTGGTCGTGGGCGACGATCCGGGGCCACAGCGAGTCGAGCGCGGGCCGCTGCACGGAGTCCAGGGAGGCGGACAGCGCGGCGACCACGTACAGCGGCCAGACCGCAGGGTGCGGCAGCAGCGCGTTGCCCAGCAGCAGCACGCTCAGCAGGCCCTGCCCGGCCTCCGTCCACACGATCAGCCGCCGCTTGTCGAGCGCGTCGGCGAGCGCGCCGCCGTACAGCCCGAACACCAGCAGCGGCACCAGCTCCACGGCCCCGATCGCGCCCACCGCAGCCGCGCTCCCGGTGAGGTCCTTCAGCTGCACCGGCAGCGCGACGAAGGTGAGGAAGCTGCCGAAGTTGGTGATCAGCCCCGACACCCAGAGCTTGCGGAAGTCGGCGGAGGCCCGCCAGGGGGAGAGATCGGGGAGCACGGCACGCAAGCCGGTGGGGGCTGTGTCGGAGGAGTCGGTCACGAGTGGGCATGGTCGGACGGAGCGGGGGAGGCGGGCAACCGCTTTTTTTAGGCGCCGCCGGGAGGGCCGCCGCGTCGCCGGCGGCACGGAAACGGTGCGCCTCAGGCGGGCGGCCGGGTCACCAGGGGGCGGCAGGCGGTGCCGTGAGGGTCTCCGCCAGCCTCGACAGACGGTCCCGGAAACCCCGCCGGACCCGCGGCGAGTTCCCGTTCTCACCGGCCGCCGCGGTCACCAGGTGCTGCACGCTGTCCAGGTCCAGCGCCGCCCCCTCCGGCACGGCCAGCGTCTCGTGCGCCATCGCCTCCAGCTCGCCCCCGCCGCAGCCCAGCGTCAGCACGGTCACCCCGGCCCGCCGCGCGTCGTGCACCCGCTCCAGCAGCGGCGTGGGCTCCTCGGGCGCCACGACGAGCAGGGTCTCGCCCCGCCGCGCCGCCGCGATCCGGCCCGGCCCGACGGCCAGATGCGCCGGGTCGCTGGGGCGCGCGTCGTGCCGTACGAGCGTCGGGTTGAGCTCCGGCGTCCCCGACCACGCGGCCTCGTCCACCAGGTGCGCCGCCAGATGCCACGGCTCGTACTCCGGCGTGCCCACCAGCAACAGCCCGCCCCCGTGGGCCACCACGGACCCGCGCAGCACCCCGGCGAACCGCCGCGTGGCCCCCAACCACTCGGTCCCGGCGAGTACTTCGCGCAACAGCGCGACCCGTACGGCGTCCATACGTCCGCATCCTGCCGCAATCGGTCACTCGTGACGCGGAGTTCACCCCGAATTCGCCCAACGAGGGGAAGTTCCCGCCCATGACCGACGTCACCGTCCCCTTCAGAGCGGGTCGCGAGGGCTACGCGAGCTACCGGATCCCGGCGGTCGTGGCCACGGACTCCGGCACCCTGCTGGCCTTCTGCGAGGGCCGGGTCGGCTCCGCCAAGGACCACGGCGAGATCGACATCGTGCTCAAGCGTTCCACGGACGGCGGCCGCACCTGGGGCCCGCTCCAGGTCGCCGCGAGCAACGACAGGAACCTCGCGGGCAACCCGGCCCCCGTCGTCCTCGACACCGGCCGCGTCCTGCTCGTGCACGTCCGCGCCAGCGCCCTCGCCAGCGAGGACGCGATCCTGCGCGGCAAGGTCAAGACGGGCCAGGGGCGCCGCGTGTGGGTGCAGCACAGCGACGACGACGGCGCGACCTGGTCCGCGCCGAAGGAGATCACCTCTCAGGTCAAGCGGACGGGCTGGCGCTGGTACGCCACCACACCCGGCCACGCCCTCCAACTGCGCGGCGGCCGGGTCCTGGTCCCCGGCAACCACACCGTGCCGCCCACCGGCACCGACGTCGGCAACGAGCCCCGGTACAACAGCGGCCACTGCCTGCTCAGCGACGACCGCGGCCAGAACTGGTTCCTCGGCTACGTCGACGAGAACACCGACGGATACATCAACGTCAACGAGACCACCGCCGCCGAACTCCCCGACGGCCGCGTCTACTTCAACGCCCGCAACGACTCCCCGTCGCCCGGCAACCGTGCCGACGCCCACTCGAAGGATGGCGGGAAGACCCTGGTCAGACCCTTCCGGCCGCAGGCCGGCCTGCCCGCGCCGGTCTGCCAGGCCGGCGTGCTGCAGCTGCGCGACCCCGACGTGCTCCTCTACTCCGGCCCCGCCGACCCCGCCGCCCGCGCCCTGATGACCATCCGCGCCTCCGACGACGGCGGCACCACCTGGCGCCCGGTGTTCACCGTCGACGGCCTGCCCGCCGCGTACTCCGACCTGGTCCGGATCGACGAGGAGACCGTCGGACTCCTCTACGAGACCGGCGACTTCGGCCCCTACGAGACGGTCACTTTCCGCCGGGTGCCGATCTCGCGACTGCTCTGACCGGGTCGGGGAGCGGAGGCGGACGTAGAGTCGGCCGCATGACCTCTCACGACAGTGCACAGACGCCCGCCGCGACACCCGCTGTGACACCCGCGGGGACTCCCGCCAAGGACCCCTGGGACCTGCCCGACGTCTCCGGGCTCGTCGTCGGCGTGCTCGGCGGCACCGGGCCGCAGGGCAAGGGCCTCGCCTACCGCCTTGCCCGCGCCGGCCAGAAGGTGATCATCGGCTCCCGCGCCGCCGAGCGCGCCCAGGCCGCCGCCGACGAGCTCGGCCACGGCATCGAGGGCTTCGACAACGCCGAGGCCGCGCGGCGCAGCGACGTCGTGATCGTCGCCGTGCCCTGGGAGGGCCACGGCAAGACGCTGGAGTCCCTGCGCGAGGAGCTGGCCGGCAAGCTCGTCGTGGACTGCGTCAACCCGCTCGGCTTCGACAAGCAGGGCGCCTACGCGCTGAAGCCGGAGGAGGGCAGCGCCGCCGAGCAGGCCGCCGCCCTGCTGCCCGGCTCGCGGGTGGCCGCCGCCTTCCACCACCTGTCCGCCGTGCTGCTCCAGGACCCGGAGATCGAGGAGATCGACACCGACGTCATGGTCCTCGGCGAGGAGCGGGCCGACGTGGAGATCGTCCAGGCGCTGGCCGGACGCATCCCCGGCATGCGCGGCATCTTCTCGGGTCGCCTGCGCAACGCCCACCAGGTGGAGTCGCTGGTCGCGAACCTGATCTCCGTGAACCGCCGGTACAAGGCCCACGCGGGGCTTCGCGTCACCGACGTGTGAGCCGGGAGAGCGGATGGGGGACACTGGACGCCGTCACGCAGTGTCCCCCGACAGGAGCCCCCGCCATGCCCCCTTTGCCCCCAGCCAGCCCGACCCGGCGGCTCGCTGTTTACACCCTGGTCGTGTGCCTGCTCGCCGTCGCCGCGGCGGTCGTCTCCTTCGCCCAGGGCAGCTGGCTCGGGATCGTCTGGGTGCTGCTCGCGGGCCTGTCGTCCAACATGACCTGGTACTACCTCAAGCGCGGCAGGGCCGACCGGGACCGGTCCGTCACCGGCTGACCCCGCAGTACTCGTCCGTGCCCTGCCAGAACCGGTAGAGCTCCTGGCCGCAGTACTTGTCGACGTCCGTGATCCCCAGGTGGCGCAGGATCGCGTCGATCACGTCGAAGAACGCGCCGTTGATCGACGGCACCCACAGCAGCGCGATCACGAACAGCAGGCCGAACGGCGCGAACGGCTCCACCTGGCGCTTGACGTTGTACGACAGCCAGGGCTCGATCACGCCGTAGCCGTCCAGGCCGGGCACCGGCAGGAAGTTCAGGATCGCCGCCGTGACCTGGAGCAGCGCCAGGAAGGCCAGCGCGAACCGGAACTCCAGCGGCACGCCGTCCAGCGCACCGAGCCAGAACGGGGCCGTGCACACCGCCGCGAACAGGATGTTCGTCAGCGGACCCGCCGCCGAGATCAGGCTGTGCCGCCAGCGACCCCGGATGCGGTTGCGCTCGATGTACACCGCGCCGCCGGGCAGACCGATGCCGCCCATGATCACGAACAGCACGGGCAGCACGATGCTCAGCAGGGCGTGCGTGTACTTCAGCGGGTTGAGGGTGAGATAGCCCTTCGCGCCGACCGAGATGTCCCCGCTGTGCAGCGCGGTGCGGGCGTGCGCGTATTCGTGCAGGCACAGCGACACCACCCAGGCCGCCGTCACGAACAGGAACACGGCGAGACCGGGCTGCTGCGCGAACCCCGTCCAGGTGGCCCAGCCCGTGACGGCGGTGACGGCCGCGATCCCGAGGAAGACGGGACTGATCCGCCGGTCGCTGTGGCGGGTGGTGACGCTGGTCATGGATGCGCTCCTGTCGGGGCGGACGGGCCATGCGGTGGCGAGCCCGACCGTACCGGGCACGGAGGGAAAACGTCTCGCGGTCGGCCACCGGTTCCTGAAGGGTGGGGCCATGGCACTGATGCGGGTGTTCTACGAGTTCTGGCAGACGGAATGCTGCGGGACCCCGTTCGCGGTGGGGGACCGGGTCGGCCGGCGGCTGGTGACCGTCGGCCGGGACGACATCGACTCGGGGGACTGTGCGGAGGAGCTGCGGACGCATGGCGCGCCGTCCCGGGCGGAGAAGCACGGCGGCCCCGCGCACGAGACCGTCGGCCGCGTCCGCTCCGTCGACCTCGTCCACCAGGACCACGCGGAGCGCGCCCCGGGCGCGCACACCCTGGAACCCGTGCCCGGGACGCGGTCGCTCACACTTGTCGACGCGTGCCCGAAATGGTTCCGGCAGGAGGAGCCCCGCACGGAGGCGGGGCTGCGCCGCGCCCGGCGTACGACCGGTGTCCTCGTCACCCTGGACGTTGCGGACGCCGCACCGCCGGAACCCCGTGACCGGCCCTGACGACACCGGAGACAATGGACCCCGTGCGCTATCGCATCCTCGGTACCACCCAGGCGCTCCGCCCCGACGGCACGGCCGTTCCCGTGGGCGGAGCGCGGCTGCGTGCCCTGCTGACCGTGCTGGCCCTGCGACCCGGCCGCGGCGTGCCGGTGAGCGTGCTGGTCGACGAGGTGTGGGACGGGGACCCGCCCGCCGACGCGTCCGGGGCGCTGCAGGCCCTGGTCGGACGGCTGCGCCGGGCGCTCGGCGCGGACGCCGTCGCCTCGGCGGAGGGCGGCTACCGGCTCGCCGCCGTGCCCGACGACGTCGACCTGCACCGCTTCGAGCGGCTGACCGGCGACGGGCTGCGCGCCCTCGCCGACGACGACCCGGCGAAGGCGGCCGACGTGCTCGACGACGCGCTCGCCCTGTGGCGCGGGCCCGCCCTCGCCGACCTGCCCGACCGCACCGCCGAGGCGGCCCGCTGGGAGACCCGCCGCCTCGACGCCCTCCGCGCCCGGCACACCGCCGCGCTGGCCCTCGGCCGGGCCGAAGAGGCGCTGCCCGAACTCACCGCCCTGTGCGACAGCCATCCACTGGACGAGTCCCTCCAGGTCGTCCGCCTGCGCGCGCTGCGCGACGCCGGCCGCACGGCCCAGGCCCTGGCCGCCTACGAGGACGTACGCCGCCTCCTCGCGGACCGCCTCGGCTCCGACCCCGGGCCGGAACTGCGGGCCCTGCACACGGAACTCCTCAACCCGCCCGCCCCACGGCCCCGTCCGACACTCAACGGGACGCCACCGGAGCCGCACATGGACGCCGGTGCCGGTGCCGCGGATCGTGCCGGCGTCGGCCTGTCGTCCCGTGACCGTGCCCCGGGCCCCGACCACCCCCACGCTCCCGCCGGCGCGGTCCCCGACGACCTGCGCGGCGTCGAGGCGGCCGACGGCTCCGCCGCCTCCCTCAGTAATCTCCCCGCCCGCCTCACCTCCTTCGTCGGGCGGGAGGCGGACATCGATGCCATTCGGGGAGACCTCGCGGCCGCGCGGCTGGTGACCCTGCTCGGGCCCGGTGGGGCCGGCAAGACGCGGCTGTCTCTGGAGGCCGCCGAAGCCGTGCGGTACGCCGCCCGGGACGGGGTGTGGCTCGCCGAACTCGCGCCGGTCGACGACCCGGCCGCCGTACCGGAGGCCGTACTCACCGCGATCGGCGCCCGCGAGACCGTGCTGCACGGCGCCGGAGCCGAGAGCATGCGCGCCGTCAACGACCGCTACGACGACCCCGTCGAGCGGCTCGTGGAGCACTGCGGCAGACGCCGCATGCTCATCGTCCTCGACAACTGCGAACACGTGGTGGACGCGACCGCCCGCCTGGTGCAGCGGCTGCTGGCGAGCTGCCCCGAGCTGACCGTGCTGGCCACCAGCCGTGAACCCCTCGGCGTTCCGGGGGAGTTGCTGCGCCCGGTGGAACCGCTGCCGGAACCCGTCGCGCTGCGGCTGCTCGCCGACCGGGGCGCCGCCGCCCGCCTCGGCTTCGACCCCGGCGAGGACCCGGCGGCCTGCGCCGAGATCTGCCGCCGCCTGGACGGCCTGCCGCTCGCCATCGAACTCGCCGCCGCCCGCCTGCGCATGCTCACCCCGCGCCAGATCGCCGACCGGCTCGACGACCGCTTCCGGCTGCTGACCTCCGGCAGCCGCACCGTGCTGCCCCGCCAGCAGACCCTCAGGGCCGTCGTCGACTGGTCCTGGGACCTGCTCGACGAGGACGAACGGGACGTCCTGCGCCGCCTGTCGGTGTTCGCCGGCGGCTGCGACCTGGCCGCCGCCGAGGCCGTGTGCGGACCGGTCGCCCTCGACGCGCTCGGCTCCCTGGTCGACAAGTCCCTCGTGGTGGCCGCCTCGTCCCCCGAGGGCGGCATGCGCTACCGCCTCCTGGAGACCGTCGGCGAGTACGCGGGCGAGCGGCTCGACGAGGCCGGCCGGCGCGCGGAGGCCGAGCGCGCGCACCTGACGTACTACCGCGAACTCGCCCGCACCACCGACCCGTTGCTGCGCGGCCCCGAACAGCGCACCGCCATCGCCCGGCTCCAGCTGGAGTACGAGAACGTGCGCACCGCCCTGCGCCACGCCGTCACCGAGCGCGACGAGCAGGAGGCGCTCTGCCTGGTGCTCTCCCTGGTCTGGTACTGGCAGATGCGCGACCTGCGCATCGAATGCCGCACCTGGTGCAGCGAGGTCATGAACCTCGGCCCCGACCCCTTCACCGAGCCCGCCCGCCGCGCCGCCCCGCTCTGGCAGCGCTGCACCGACGTCCCGCCCCCGCTGACCGGCGAGCTCCTCGCCGAGGCCCGGCGCGGCCTCCACCTGGCCCACATGGCCTGCATGGACACGGAGCTGGACGCCTGGCAGACCCCCGAGGCGCAGGCCAAGCTGCGCACGATCAGCGAGGTCTACGAGCCCGGGATGCCGCAGACCTGCCGCGCCCCCGGAATGCTCTGGTTCTTCGCCGTGATGCTGATCGGCGACATGGACCGGCTCCGCACCATCATCAGCGCCACCGTCGACACCTCCCGGGCCACCCCGGGATTCGAGTGGGAACTGGCCGGCGGTCTGCAGATGCGCGCCAACATCCTGGCCAACCGCGCCGACTGGGCCGGCGACGCGACCCGTGACGCCGACGAGGCGCTGGAGATCTACCAGCGCCTCGGTGACGCCTGGGGCACCGCCGAGGCCCTGTCCGCGCGCGGCGAGGCCCGCGAGCGGCGCGGCGCCTACCTGCTCGCCGCCGCCGACTACGAGGCGGCCATGGAATGCGCCGAACGGCTCGGCGCCCGCGCCCAGCGGACCGTCCTCGGCGCCCGCCTCGGCAGCGCGCTGCTGGAGGGCGGCGAGACCGAGCGGGGCGAGCGCCTGCTGTGGGAGGTGGTCGCCGAGAAGGAGGGCACGTCCAACGAGGCGATGCCGGCCGCCCGGCTCTTCCTGGCCGGCTGGCTCGGGCTCACCGGCCGGGTGCCCGAGGGGCGCGAGCAACTGCGCCTGCTGCGCGAGGGGTTCCGGATCGCCCACTGGGTCATCTTCGACGCCTTCATCCTCGGCGCGGAGGCCTGGCTGGACGCGGCGGAAGGCCGCTACGAGGACTGCCTGGACCGGTCCCGGCAGGCGCTGCGGCGCGCCGACGAGCCGCTGTCCCGCAACATCGCGCCCCACATGCGCTCGTTCTACCTGACGATCGCCGCCGTGGGTCTCACCGGCGGCGACGACGGTGCCCGCGCCGCCGACGCCGTGCGCTGTCTCGGGGCCGCCGACGCGCTCCTGCCGCCCGGCCACGTACCGATCCGGCTGGAGCGCGAGGTGCGCGAGCGGTCCGAGACCCGGGCGCGGGCCGTGCTCGGCGAGGCCGCGTACGAGGCCGCGTACGCCGAGGGCGGCGGCCTCCCCTACGAGGAGGCCGCCGCCCTGGTCTGACGCGGACCGACGATCCGGGGGCCGGCGTCAGCTCTTGGTGCGGAACTTGTGGATCGCGACCGGCGCCATCACCGCGGTGAGACCCGCCGACCAGGCCAGGGTCACCCACAGGCCGTGGGTCACCGGGCCGCCGACCATCAGGCCGCGCGCGGTGTCCGCCAGCGCGGACAGCGGGTTGTAGTCGGTGAAGTTCTGCAGCCAGCCCGGCATCGACTTGGTCGGCGCGAAGATGGACGAGCCGAACTGCAGCGGCATCAGCACCAGGAAGCCCATGGCCTGCACGGACTGTGCGGTCTTCATCATCACGCCGAGGGTGAGGAACACCCACATCAGGGCCGAGCCGAACAGCACGGACAGGCCCACCGCGCCGAGCAGCCCGACCCAGTGGGTGATGTGGAAGCCCACGAGGACGCCGACGATCATGAGGACCACGGTCGCGAACAGCATGCGCATCAGCTCGACCGCGATCTTGGCGAACAGCACCGAGCCGCGCCCGATCGGCAGGGACCGGAAACGGTCCATGACACCGGAGTTGAAGTCCGTGTTGAAGCCGGTGCCCACGCCCTGGGCCATGTTCATGCCCATCATGGCCATCAGGCCGGGCACGACGTACTGCACGTACCGCTCCTGGCCGCCGCCCAGGGACTGGCCGATGGAGCCGCCGAAGACGTACACGAACAGCAGGGTGAAGATCACCGGGAACAGGACGGCGTCGAACATCGACTCCGGGTCCTGCCGGATCCACAGCAGGTTGCGGCGGATCAGCGCGCCGGTGTGGCGCAGGTGCGCCCGCAGTGAGATCGGTGTGTCGGCCTTCGCGGCGGCCGGGGACAGGGTGTTCGAAGGGGCGGCGCGAAGCGCCTCGTTCAGGGTGGTGGTGGGCGACGGGTGGGCGCTCATACGGCGACCTCCTCGCGGGTCTCGACGGGCGCGGCGTCCTGCGGGGCACCGGCACGGTGGCCGGTGAGGGACAGGAACACCTCGTCCAGGCTGGGCAGTTCGGTGGTGATGGAGGAGATGGTGATGCCGCGCGCGGTGACCGCGCCGACCACGGCCGTCAGCTGCTCGTCGCTGAGGATCGGCACCAGCAGGCTGCCGCTCTCGCTGTCCACGGTCGTGGCGGCGAGGCCGGTGATGCCCAGTTCGTCGAGCATCCCGGCGAGCGGGCGCAGCTCCATCGGGTCCGCGGGCCGGACGCGCAGGGTGCGTCCGCCGACCCGGGCCTTCAGCTCCTCGATGCCGCCGTTCGCGATGACCTTGCCGCGGTCCACGACGGTCAGCTCGGAGGCGAGCTGCTCGGCCTCCTCCATGTACTGGGTGGTCAGCAGGACGGTGACCCCGTCCCCGACCATGGCCTTGACCTCGTCCCACACCTCGTTGCGGGTACGGGGGTCCAGTCCCGTCGTCGGCTCGTCGAGGTAGAGCACGGCCGGCCGGCCGATCATCGAGGCGGCCAGGTCCAGGCGCCGCCGCATACCGCCGGAGTACGTCCCCGCGGGCCGCCTGGCGGCCTCCGTCAGCGAGAACCGCTCCAGCAGCTCGTCGGCGCGGGTGCGGGCCTCCTTGCGGGGCAGGTCGAGCAGCCGCCCGATCAGGTACAGGTTCTCCCAGCCCGGGAGCTTCTCGTCCACCGAGGCGTACTGGCCGGTGAGCCCGATCACCCGGCGCAGCTGCCGGGGCTGGCGCACGACGTCGTATCCGGCGACGGTCGCCTGTCCCGCGTCGGGGGCCAGCAGGGTGGAGAGAATGCGTACGAGGGTGGTCTTGCCGGCTCCGTTCGGCCCGAGCACACCCATCACGGTGCCCTCGCGCACATCCAGGTCGACCCCGTCCAGCGCCTTGGTCTCGCCGTAGTGCTTGACCAGCCCCCGCACGGTCACGGCGTTGCCTCCGCCGAGGGGGTTCTTGTCGATTCGCGTCATGCCCATGAAGGTGTCAGGCCCGACCGACAAAGCACCGACAGGGCGCCGACAGGGACATGTCGGCGACCGACAGGCCGCCGACACGGCGACAGCCCGCCGACGGGGGAAGATCGGCGGGCTGTCTCTGTGCCGCTGTGGCTTGGGGGACTGTCGGTGGATCAGTGCACGGAGTGCTCCTCCAGCGGGAAGGTCCCGCCGACGACGTCCTCGGCGAACTCCTTCACCGCGTTGCCCATGACCTCGCGCAGGTTCGCGTACTTCTTGACGAACTTCGGCACCCGGCCCGAGGTCAGGCCGAGCATGTCGGTCCACACCAGCACCTGCGCGTCCGTCTCCGGACCGGCGCCGATGCCGACGGTCGGGATGTGCAGCACCCGGGTCACCTCGGCCGCGAGCTCGGCCGGGACCAGCTCCAGCACCACTGCGAACGCGCCCGCGTCCTGCACGGACTTCGCGTCGCGCAGCAGCTGGGCCGCCGCCTCCTCGCCGCGGCCCTGGACCCGGTAGCCCATGGCGTTGACGGACTGCGGGGTCAGGCCGATGTGGGCCATCACCGGGATGCCGGACTCCACCAGCAGTCGGATCTGCTCGTAGGAGCGCTCGCCGCCCTCCAGCTTCACGGCGCCGACGCCGGCCTCCTTCACCAGGCGGGTGGCCGAGCGCAGCGCCTGCACCGGGCCCTCCTGGTAGGAGCCGAAGGGCAGGTCGCCGACGATCAGGGAGCGCTGCGTGCCGCGGACGACCGCCGCGGACAGCATGGTCATCTCGTCGAGGGTGACGGGCACGGTCGACTCGTACCCGAGGTGGCAGTTGCCTGCCGAGTCGCCGACCAGGATCACCGGGATCCCGGCCTCGTCGAACACCGACGCGGTCATCGCGTCGTAGGCGGTGAGCATGGGCCACTTCTCGCCGCGTTCCTTGGCGAGAGCGATGTCGCGAACAGTGATACGGCGTGTGCCCTTGCCTCCGTACAGCGCCTTGCTGCCGTCGGAGGGCTGTGTCTGGGCAGCCGAAATCTGCGTCATTGCAACGGCTCCTTCAAGTCATCTCGAGGCGCCCTCACGGCGTCCCCGGATTCCCTCCATGGTGGCACCTCGTGCCAGGGAGGGCCAGGGGACCCCCGTGTGATCCCATCGCCGTTCGCTCGGGTGCCGCTCGCCCTGCGCTCGGCCCGGGCCCGGCTGTGCAACGACTCGGCAAAGGAATTCAAATACGAGACGGTGCCGTATTGGAATTCTCCTAGGCTCGTCGGCATGACAACACCTGCCGTCCGTGCCTCCCACGGCTCCCGGATACCCGAGGCGGTGCACCGGCGCCGCTGGGCGATCCTCGGCGTCCTGATGCTGAGTCTGCTGATCGTGGTGCTCGACAACTCGATCCTGAACGTCGCCATCAAGACCATCTCCACCCCTGCCCCGACCGGCCTGGGCGCCACCCAGAGCCAGATCGAGTGGGCCATCAACGCCTACACCCTCGTCTTCGCGGGCCTGCTGTTCACCGCCGGCCTCATCGGCGACCGCCTGGGCCGCAAGAAGGTCCTGCTCGGCGGCCTCGTCGTGTTCGGTATCGGCTCGGCCCTCGCCGCCGAGTCCGGCACGCCGGGCGAGCTCATCACCTTCCGTGCGCTCATGGCCCTCGGCGCCGCCTTCGTGATGCCCGCCACCCTCGCCGTGCTGATGAACGTCTTCGAGCGCGAGGAGCAGCCCAAGGCCATCGGCATCTGGGCCGGCGGCGTCGGGCTCGCCATCGCCATCGGCCCCATCACCGGCGGCGCCCTCCTCGACCACTTCTGGTGGGGCTCCGTCTTCCTCATCAACGTACCGATCGTGATCATCGCGCTCGCCCTGATGGTCTGGCTGGTGCCCGACTCGCGCGACCCGAAGCCCGGCCGGCTCGACCCGATCGGCGTCGTGCTGTCCGTCGTCGGCCTCGTGCTGCTGGTCTACGGCATCATCAAGGGCGGCGAGCTCGCCGACTTCACGGACCCGACCGTGCTCGCGACCATCGTGGCCGGCCTCGTCGTCCTCGCCGCCTTCGTCGTCTTCGAGAAGCGCAGCGACCATCCCTCGCTCGACGTCACGTACTTCAAGAACAAGGTGTTCTCGGCCGCCATGGCCGCCATCGCGCTGGTGTTCTTCGCGCTGATGGGCGTGACCTTCTTCTCGGTCTTCTACACCCAGAGCGTGCGCGGCTACTCGCCCTTCCAGTCCGGTCTGCTGATGCTGCCGCTGGCCGCCGCGCAGATGATCTTCGCGCCGCGTGCCCGGCTGCTCGTCGACCGGTTCGGCAACAAGGCCACCACCACCGCCGGTCTGCTCCTCATCGCCGCGACGCTGGCCGCGTTCGCCGGCTTCGAGGCGGACACGCCGATCTGGGTGCTGGAGGTCGTGTTCTTCCTCATGGGCACCGGCATGGCCCACATCATGACGCCGACCTCCGTCGTCATCATGCAGGCCCTGCCCCGCGAGAAGGCCGGTTCGGCCTCCGCGCTCAGCAACACCTTCCGCCAGGTCGGCGGCGCCCTCGGCATCGCCGTGCTCGGCTCGGTCCTGTCCACCTCGTACCGCACCGGCATCGAGGGCAACCTCGGCCAGCTGCCGGCCGGCCTCCGGGACACGGCGGGCGAGTCCATCGAGGCGACCCTCGGCATCGCCGAGAAGCTCGGCCCGCGCGGTGACGCCCTGGTCGGCTCGGCCAACGACGCGTTCCTGCACGCCATGCACATCACGGCGCTGTGCGGGACGGGCGTCGCCCTCATCGGCGCGCTGGTGGTCGCCCTGTTCCTGCCGGGCAAGCCGCCGACGCCGCAGGAGGGCAAGCGCGAACAGGAGTTGGTGGTGGCAGCGGAGTAACGGCCGACCGGGCTCGTGGGTCGGTCGGAGAGGCAGCACGGGGGAAGGAGGCGGCTGCGGGAGGATTTCCGCAGTGCAGCGAAAGGAAGAGTCACGTGAGTCTTGCCGACAGCCGGACGCGGCCGGACGGTCCCACCCGGGGCCGCCCGCGCAGCGAGGCCGTGGAACACGCCATTCTGGAGGGCGTGATGAAGCTCCTGGAGGACGGCGTCCCTCTCGCCGAACTCTCCATCGAGCGCGTCGCCCGCACCGCAGGCGTCGGCAAGGCCACCATCTACCGCCGCTGGAGCGGGAAGGAGGAGCTCTTCGTCGACGTCATGCGCGCCGCCGAGCCCCCCGACCCCGTGCTCCCCGGCACCTCGATGCGCGACGACCTGGTCGTCCTGCTCGAATCACTGCGCCAACGCGGCCTGGTCAGCCGCTCGTCGGCGATCCTGCACAACGCCCACACCCAGATGAAGAGCAGCCCCAAGATCTGGGCCGCCTACCACGCGAACGTGATAGTGCCCCGGCGCGAGAAGGGCCTCGACGTCCTGCGCCGCGGGCAGCTCAACGGCGAACTCCGCGCGGACGTCGACCTCGAACTGGCCAACGACATGTTCGTCGGCGCGATGCTCGTCCGTACCGTCATGCGCCCCGACGCCGACCTCCCCGAGGGGCTGTCGGAGGAGATCGTCGACACGGTGCTCGACGGCCTACGACCTGTCAGCTCATCCGGCGTATAGCCCGTATGTGCAGGTTTCGTCACAGTCCACCCGCGTTCCCCGGGTAACCGGAACTCCTGGCGCCGACTTGTTCGTCCTCGTCTTCCGTACGGCCGTCATGGGACGGCAGGAACGAGGCCGATCATCCCCTAGGGTCGTAACCCGGGGGGAAGACGGTGGGCACGGCGGGCAGTGAGGCAGACGGTATGGCGCAGCAGGCATACATGGCGGAGACGGACAACGGCGGCTCGGGGCCCGAGCGCCAAGGATCGCGGCTTCGGCACCTGCTGCACCGCCTGCGCGTCCGCCTGTTCGACGGCTGGCGCGGTGATCCACGCATCTGGCGGCGCGGCATCGTCCTCGCCGCCGTCGCGCTGTTCCTCGCCCTGGTGATGCTGGTGCACTCGCGCATCCCCAACACCGTGGGCAACCTCGGCAGTCTCACCGAGACGTTCCTGCCCTGGGTGGGCGGCCTGCTGATCCCGGTCCTGGTGGTCGCCGGCTTCCTGCGCAAGTCGGCGACCGCGCTGATCGCGGTGCTGCTGCCGTCGATCGTGTGGCTGAACCTCTTCGGCGGCCTGCTCACCGACAAGGCGGGCGCCGGCGGCGACCTCATGGTGGCCACCCACAACGTCAACGCGGACAACCCCAACCCGTCCCGCACGGCCCGCGACGTGGCCACCTCCGGCGCCGACATCCTCGCCCTGGAGGAACTGAAGGCGTCCGCCGTCCCGGTGTACGAGCGGGCGCTCGCGTCGACGTACAAGTACCACGCGGTCGTCGGCACCGTCGGGCTGTGGAGCAAGTACCCGATGACCGGCGTCGAGGCGGTGGACATCAAGCTCGGCTGGAAGCGGGCCATGCGCGCCACGGTGGCCACGTCGAAGGGCTCGGTCGCGGTGTACGTCGCCCATCTCCCGTCGGTGCGCGTGAAGATGGAGGCCGGTTTCACCGCCCGGCAGCGGGACAAGAGCGCGAACGCGCTCGGCGAGGCGATCTCCGACGAGTCGCTGCCACGCGTCGTCCTGCTCGGCGACCTCAACGGCACGATGAACGACCGCGCGCTCAACGCCGTCACCTCCCAGCTGCGTTCCACGCAGGGCGCGGCGGGCAGCGGCTTCGGCTTCAGCTGGCCGGCGTCGTTCCCGATGGCGCGGATCGACCAGATCATGGTCAAGGGCGTCGAGCCGGAGAGCTCGTGGGACCTGCCGCGCACCGGCAGCGACCACTTGCCGGTGGCCGCCCGTGTGAAGCTGGACACAGCCTCTTAACCTGCTGGAATACTGGGCCCGCCAGCGTTTGTTCCGTACGTGAACATACTGCGGAAGCAGTCGTACGGAACTCCACTCTGAAAGGCCCTTCATGCCCTTGGCCCTGCTCGCCCTCGCCGTGGGTGCCTTCGGCATCGGTACGACCGAATTCGTCATGATGGGCCTGCTGCCCGACGTCGCGGACGACCTGCACATCTCGATCCCCACCGCCGGGCATCTGGTCTCGGCGTACGCGCTGGGCGTCGTCATCGGCGCCCCACTGCTGGCGGCGGTGACCGCGCGGATGTCCCGCCGCACCGTCCTCATGGCCCTGATGGCCCTGTTCGTGGCGGGCAACGCGCTCTCGGCGTTCGCTCCCGGCTACGACTCCCTGCTCGCCGCCCGCTTCCTCAGCGGCCTGCCGCACGGCGCGTTCTTCGGCGTCGGCGCCGTGGTCGCGACCACGATGGTCCCGCCGGAGCGCAAGGCCCGCTCCGTCTCGCTGATGTTCCTCGGCCTGACCGTCGCCAACGTCGCGGGCGTGCCCGTGGCGACGCTGATGGGCCAGCACCTGGGCTGGCGGGCGACGTTCCTCGGCGTCAGCGCGATCGGCGTGGCGGCGATAGCGTCGCTGGCCCTGCTGATCCCGCACGACCACGCTCCCGCTCCGGCGGCGGGCCTGCGCGGCGAACTCGCCGCGCTGCGGTCGGTGCCGGTGTGGCTGGCGCTCGGCACCACGGTGGCGGGCTTCGGCGCGCTCTTCGCGGCCTACAGCTACATCACGCCGATGCTCACGGACTCCGCCGGGTACGCCGAGTCCAGCGTCACGCTGGTACTGGCGCTGTTCGGCGTGGGCGCGACGGCGGGCAACCTGCTCGGCGGCCGCCTGGCCGACCACTCCCTGCGGGCCACGCTGTTCGGCGGCCTGGTCTCCCTGGCCACGGTTCTCTCCGTCTTCCCGCTCCTCATGCGTACGCCGGTCATGGCGGCCGTGGCCGTGATCCTGCTCGGCACGGCCGCGTTCGTCACGGGGTCCCCGCTCCAGTTGATGGTCATGGAGAAGGCGTCGGCGGCCCCCTCGCTGGCCTCCTCCGCCAACCAGGCGGCCTTCAACCTCGCGAACGCCGGCGGCGCCTGGATCGGAGGCCTGGCCCTGGCGGCCGGCTTCGGTACGACGTCCCCGGCGCTCGCGGGCGCGGGGCTGGCGGTACTGGGCCTTGCCGTGGCAGGTACGGCGTACCTGGTGGACCGGCACCGGGCGACCCCGCCGACCGGCCTCGCCGAGCGGGTGGTCGCCTCGCACGTACCGGAACAACCGGGCGCGCTGCACCACTGACGAGGTCAGGGGGTTGGCGCGGGCCCATGCTGATGGGTTGCCGTGGGGGCCACTCGCTTCTTGGCCAGTGTCGTGCTTCCGCGAGGCGAGTAAAGGGCGCTCCGCTGTCGCTCCGCGTCGCCTGACGGCGATGGCCCTACGGGCCACCCTTGACACGCCTCGCTCCAGCACGGGTGAGAAGCGAGCGAGCGGCCCGGAAAGACGGGTGGCCAGGCGGGGTTCACGGGCATGCGTTGGCTGCGTTCTCGTCCGGCGTCGACGGGCGCGCACGCGCCTCGCCAGCACGCCGGGTCGGCTTAGCGGCGAGCGGTGGGTTGGGGGGGCGGCCCCAGGGGGGCGTCACATCTGCCTCTCAAGTCACATGAAGGCGATGATTGGCAGGTTTGGGACACGTCCGAGCCAAGCCCGGCCCTCCCACCTGGCGGCTTACCCCGGCCCCTTGACCCGAATCGACCAATTACCTCAAGAGGACGGGACGGGACCACCAACCGGCACCAAGGGGGCGCCAGT
>NZ_JADDRL010000066.1 GCF_021538895.1 Streptomyces olivochromogenes
GTGGAGCGATCTGCGGTACGACATCGTCGGCGACGGCACCAAGCCCGAGATGCGGCTGACGGAGAGCAGCTGGGTGTGGCGGCGCTACGGCCTCTCGATCGACGGCCGGCGGTACGCGCGCGGGGTGACCGTGCACGGCAGCTCCTCCGTCACGATCGACCTCAACCGCCCGTGCTCCGCGTACGACGCGATGGTCGGCGTCGACGACCTGACCCTGCGGCTCGGCAAGGTCTCCTTCTCCGTCTACGCGGACGGGACGCGGCTGTGGAAGTCCGGGACGGTCAAGGGCGGGGACCCGGCGATCCCCGTCCATGTGAACTTGATCGGGCACAGGACCGTCCGGCTGGTGGTGGAACCGCACAGCAACGTCCTCGACTCGGCGGCGCTCGCGGACTGGGCGGAGTCACGGTTCACCTGCCGGTAGAGGATCAGCCGCCGGTAGAGGATCAGCCGCCGGCGGCAGTGGGCGCGCGGTCCAGCACGCGCAGCACGTCGTCCACGCCGTAGGACGCTCCCCGGGCGCGCTCGGCCGCGTACTGGTCCGGGGACAGCTCCGCGCGGGCCGTGACGTCGATGCGTTCGGCGCCGGAGCGCTCCGGTTCGGGGCGGGGATGGCCGTCCCGCCAGTGGTCGGCGGTGGCGAACAGCCGTACCGCGCCCGCCAGGTCGCCGAGCCGGGCCAGCAGGTCGGCCGCGACGTCCACCAGTGACGCGACGACCATTTCGGCGCAGTGCCGCTCCACGGCCTCGCGCAACGCCTCGGCGATGATCGGCAACCCCTTCCCCGGACCGGACTCACCCGCCGTGACCAGGGCCTCGACCATGCGCATCGCCGCCGTGAACTGAGGCGGCGGGGTCCCGCTCGCCGCCGCGGCGCGGGTCTCCTCGAACAGCTCACGCGCGCGTGCCAGGTCGCCGTCGTGCTGGGCGATGTGCGCCCGCAGCATCAGTACGAACGCCCTGGACTCCGGTACGCCGTACCGGTCGGCGGCCGCGCTCGCCTCGTCCAGGGCGGCCAGCGCGCCCGCCCGGTCGCCCGAGCGGTAGGCGATCTCGGCGAGCCGCGCCATCAGGAACGGCGACTCGGCGTACGCGCCCACCTCGTAGGCGAGCCGCAGCGCCTCCTCGTACTCGCGCCCGGCCTCCTCGAACAGGCCGCGTGCCATGGCCGCCTCGCCGGCCGCGCTGCACACCTGGGCCCGCATCCAGCGGTCCCCCACCCGCTTGCTGAGCACCCGCAGCTCCGCCAGGTCCTCGTCGACGCCGCGCAGGTTGCCCGGGGAGTCGACACTCATGTGGGCGCGGTACATGAGGGCGACGCCGATCTCCCAGTCGCCGCCGTAGGCACGGCAGTTCGCGAGCGACGCGTGCATGTCGGGTCCCACCTCCCCGGGACCGCCCAGGTAGTAGGCGGTCAGCGGCCAGATGAGGCCCGGCAGCCGGGCGGCCTGCGGTCCGCCTCCCTCGTACGCGGCCCGCACGCGCGCGATGTACCGCGGTCCCCGCTCGTCCGTCATCAGGTCCGGGGCACCGGACTCGGCGGTCAGGAACATGTCGAGCATGCGGAGGTCGGTGCGCCGGCCGTGCAGCGGATGTCCCGCCTCCGCGTCGGGGGCGGCGAGAAAGGCGCCCACCGGGTCGGCCTCGGCGGCGAGCCGGTGCCGGACGGCGGCCGGGGCGCCCTCGGGCAGGGTGTCCAGGGCGACGCCCAGGCGCAGCGCCGCCCGCACCCATTCCACGCCCTCCCGACGGTAGTTCCGCAGCCACCAGAACCAGCCGACGGCGAGGACTATCGCGCCCGTCTCCTCCTCGTCGCCGTCGGACAGCGCGCGGTCGAGGGCCGCGCGGATGTTGTCCAGTTCGGTCTCCAGGCGGGAGATCCACGGCAGTTGCGCCTCGGACCTGAGCAGCGGATCCGCCCGCTCGACCAGTGCGCGCACCCACGCGCGGTGCCGCCGCTCGGCCGCCGCGCGCAGGCCGGGGACCTCGGCGGCGCGCTCGGTGGCGTACTCGTGGATGGTCTCCAGCATGCGGTATCGCATGCCCGCGGAGCCGTCGGGACCGGCCGGGTCGGCGACGATCAGGGACTTGTCGACGAGCGCGCCGACGAGGTCGGCGGCGGGTCCGGTGCAGACGGCCTCCGCCGCCGCGAGGTCCCAGCCGCCGGCGAACACCGACACCTCGCACAGGACCGTCCGCTCGCGCTCGTCGAGCAGTTCCCAGGACCAGTCGACGACGGCACGCAGGGTCTGCTGGCGGGGCAGGACCGTGCGGCTTCCGGAGGTGAGCAGGCGGAAGCGGTCGTCGAGGCGGTCGGCGATCTGCCGGGGGGTGAGCAGGCGCAGCCGGGCCGCCGCCAGTTCGATGGCCAGGGGCAGGCCGTCGAGGCGTCGGCAGATCTCGTCGACCGCCTCGGTGTCCCGGAGCGCGGCGTCGGCGTCGGGGCGGACGGCCGCCGCGCGCTCGGCGAAGAGGCGATGCGCCTGCTCGGGGACGAGGGGCTCGACCGGGCGCACCGACTCGCCGGGGACGCCCAGGGGTTCGCGGCTGGTGGCGAGGATCGTGAGGTCCGGGCAGCGGGTGAGCAGGGTCTCGGCGAGGTCGGCGGCCGCGCCGATGACGTGTTCGCAGTTGTCGAGGATCAGGAGTTGGCTGCGCGGCGCGCAGTACTCGACGAGCAGGGCGAGCGGGTCGCCCTGGGTGCTGACCAGGTCGTTGGTCATGAGCACGGTCTCGCGCAGACCGAGCGCGCTGACCACCGCGCCGGGCACCGCCTCGGGTCGGTCGAGCGGGGCGAGTTCGACGAGCCATGCCTGCGGGAGGCCGGCGGCGGCTTCCTCGGCGAGGCGGGTCTTTCCCGAGCCGCCCGGTCCGGTGAGGGTGACGAGGCGGGCCCTGTCCACTTCGGAACGAATGGCTTCGAGCTCCGGTTCCCGCCCGACGAAGGAGGTGAGGCGGGGGCGGAGGTTGCCGGTCCGTTCCCGGGGCTGGATCGGGGCGGCGGGCGCCGGAGCCTCCTGCGTGAGCAACTCCGTGTGCAGTGCTCGAAGTTCCGGGCCCGGGTCGGCGCCCAGGCCGTCGGCGAGGGTGCGGCGGGCCGTCTCGTACGCGGCGAGGGCGTCGGCGGGGCGGCCGCTGTCGCGCAGGGCGCGGATGAGGAGGGCGTGCAGCGGTTCGTCGTACGGGTGGGTTGTGGTCAGCTCCCTCAGCTCCGGTACGACGTCCTGGGCGCGCCCCAGGCGGAGGGCGGCCTCGGCGCGGGCGCGGGTCGCCTCCTGGCGCAGCGCCTCCGGGCGGGTCGCGGCGGTGCGGTCGGGGAGGTCGGCCAGGGCGGGGCCGTGCCAGAGCGCGAGGGCCTCGGTGAGGGTGCGGGCGGCGGTGGCCGGGTCGCCGCGGTGGAGGGCGGCGGTGCCGGCGCGGACCAGCCGCTCGAAGACGTACAGGTCGACGTCGTCCTCGGTCGCTTCGAGGCGGTAGCCGCCGGGGGTGGAGGCGACGGTGTCCCGGCCGACGGTACGGCGGAGCCGGCCGACCAGGGCCTGGAGGGCGGCCGGGGCGTCCTGCGGCGGGTCGTCCGCCCAGACCTCGTCGATCAGGGCCTCGGGGGTGTGGGTGCGGCCGGGGCGCAGGGCGAGCGCGGCGAGCAGCGAGCGCAGACGGGGGCCGCCGATGGCCATGGGGGCGCCCTGATCGTCCGCCGCTTGGGTCACACCCAGAATTCTGAACCGCACCGGGTCATTGTCACCGGGGCGTGGGGGCGGGGCACCGGGTTTCGGATCCGGGTGCGGCGTGAGGCTCCGGGCGTCGCCGGAGCGGCGTCCGGTGCGGAGGCCGGGGAACCACCGGGGCCGGGCTCGGGGCGAAACCCCCGACACCCCCTCGACAACCCGTAGCGCGGCCCGTTGGCCTCTCCCCAGGGCGACGCTCACGCGCCGGACGCCAGCGCGCCCCTTCTCGGGGTGATGCCCGCGGGGACCGCACGCGCGCGTGCCGGGGTTCCGGTCCAGCAGGTGCCCCGGCGGGCCAGGAGGCGGCGGAGCCAGAGTTCCAGGGAGACGAGGTCCGCGAGGCCGTCCAGGGGCAGTGGTTCGCCGGCCGCCGCGCCGCGCAGCGCCTTGCGGACCACCCGGGCCTCGATCAGGCCGGCCTCGGCGAGCAGCGGTGTGGTGAACAGGGAGACGAGGGAGTCGGCGGCGACGCGCAGCCCGGTGCGGGTGGCGACCGCCGAGGAGGCGTGGGAGGGGGCGCCCCAGCCGGGCGGCAGGTCGGTGATGCCGGCGCCCTCCAGGACCGTACGGAGGATGGCGGCGCGGGCGCCGGGCTGGACGCGCAGGGCCTCGGGAAGGGCACGGCAGGCGCGGACGACCTGGTTGTCGAGGAACGGGGCGTGCAGCCGCTGGGAGCGGATCTCGGCCGCCTGTTCCAGGATCCGGATGTCCGCCGCGTACCGGGCCAGCGCGGCACGCGCGCGATAGTCGCCGGGACGCTGGCCGGGGCCGACTCCGGAGCGGTTCGCCGACCCCTGGAGAAGAACCGATACTTCAGCCAGTGCTTCCCCGGTCAGCCAGCGGGCCGCCGGCCCCGGTCTGGCCCAGGTGAGGGCCGCGAGGGACGCGCCCACCGCGCCTCCGGGTTCGTCGAAGCGGCGGCGCAGCAGCCGTTCGGCCAGCACTTCCAGGCCCGCCCGGTACGGCGTCCGTGCCAGCCGCCGTGCCGCGCCGTACACGCGCGCGGGGACCATCACCGAGCCGTCCGCCTTGGCCAGGGCCGCGACCGGGCGCACCAGGTGGCGCCGCTTGCGGTCCATGAGCAGGTCCGCGAGGCGGGCCGGGTGGGCGTCCAGGACCTGGCGGGCGCCGTAGCCGGTGAAGTGGTCCGCGCTGCCGGAGGCCAGCCGGGCGCGGTGGCGGGCCGCCGAGATGAGGGACGGTCCCGGTTCGTCCGTCAGCGGGCCGTCCAGGTCGGCGTACGGGAGCACCTCCTCGGCGCCGGTCACCACGACGTGGTGCAGGCGGGGGTTGGCGGCGAGCGCACCCGCCCGCTCCAGCTCGGCCTCGCGGCCGCCGACGGCCAGGTCGTTGAAGGTGACGGCCAGCAGCCGCTCGCCGGCGCCGGTGCCGTGCCCCAGGGGCATGCCGGGCATACCGGGGAGGCCCGCGGCCAGCAGGGCCAGCGTCCCCGAGGCGGGCCCCCCGGACAGGTCGGCCCCGATGCCGGCCACGGGCATCCCGCGCGCGGCACGCCGTTCGGCCGGGCCCATGCCGGGCACCGGGCCGGGGTCGATGTCGGTGCCGGGGACGTGCCGGGGCGCGGACAGGCGGGCGCGTACCGCCTCCACCAGCGCGTCCCGGACGGCGTCCACGGCACGGTCCGGGTCGGCCGTGGGCGCCGCCACCGCGAGGGAGGCGACCGGCTCGTACCCGGCGATCTCGCGGGCTCCGTTGCGCAGGATCAGCGCGTGGCCCGGCGGGACGCGTCGTACGCCGTCGTAGGGGGTCGAGTCGTGCAGTGCGGCCGGTACGTCCGGGGCGGCGAGCAGGGCCGCGAGATGGCCGAAGTCGAGGTTGGCCTCGATCAGGTCGGCGAGGGGGAGCGCGGCGGTCGCATAGGCCGTGCCGCCCGCCCACGGGGTGTGGAAAACCGGGCGGGCACCTGCCAGATCGCCGCAGACGGTGATCCGGCGGCCCACCTGCACGACGGCCGTGTAGCTGCCGGACCAGGCCGTCAGATGCCGAAGTGCGCCCCCACGCGCGGTGAAGAGGCCGAGCCGCAGTTCCTCGTCGGAGGCGCCGCAGGTGCCGAGGACGGCGATGCGGTTCTGCGCGTCGGCCCGCACCACGCGGACCTCGTCGGGACGCCAGTCGCCGACCGCCCACAGCGGATCGGGATCGCCCCACAGGAGTTGGGAGCCGACCGGGTGCACGGTCTCGCCGTCGTATCCGGTGGCGCCGGCGGAGCCGATCGTGGCGGCACCGGCGGCGGCGCTGCTCCATCCCACCAACCACCGCATCGACGCCTCCACAGGCTGTGGACAACCACTGCACGGTACGAACGGTTCACCATGCTGCCATGAAGAACGCGCCCCGGAGGGGCGGCGGCGCCGCCTTCGATGCGGGGAACGCGCCGACGCGCGCCCGCTCGCACGGAAGCGAACCCCCGTACGACGCAAGGGAACTGCGACTCGAATGCGCCCCCGAAACGCTCCCCAAAAACGCCCTTAGCGCCCTCAACTCCCGTGGTAGGAGCGGTAATCGCCCGCGAGAAGGGGGGTCGATTTTCAGCCAAATCGGCGACGCGGGAACAGGTTTGCACACGCTCCGTACAGGGTCCGCGCACCGCGCGGACAGCGCACAGTCCGGGAGGCGGGCATCGCCTCCCGGACCGGTCCGCCACCCGCGGGGATGAAGGTGGCGGTGTCCCCCAGCCCGCTGGATCCAGTACAGCGGGCCGACCCACGCAAGAGCCATGGAATCGCTCCCCCGGTGGCCGGAGAAGAGCGCACGGACGGGCGCACGGCCACACAACGGGGGCACGCCACGGGGTGCCGTGCACGGTGCGTACAGGGCGGGACGTCCGGCACGGACCACAATCCCGCCAACCGGAACAATGCCCCTTAACGCTTGGGATCCGGCGAACTACGCTGGGTTTACGAATGCCGCGTGGTTATGCCAGCGCGGCAGCCGTCTGTGTCGAGGGGTGGCGCATGTCCAGGGAGCAACGCGGGCCGAACGAAAAGCTCGGCGCCGTTCTCGCCCTCGCGGGAATCAGCAACGCAGGACTCGCGCGACGCGTCAACGATCTTGGCGCTCAACGCGGGTTGACACTTCGCTACGACAAGACGTCGGTGGCGCGCTGGGTGTCGAAGGGCATGGTGCCGCAGGGCGCCGCGCCGCACCTCATCGCCGCCGCGATAGGCCAGAAGCTCGGCCGCCCGGTGCCGCTCCACGAGATCGGCCTGGCGGACGCGGATCCCGCGCCGGAAGTGGGTCTCGCCTTCCCCAGAGACGTCGGACAGGCGGTGCGGTCGGCGACGGAGTTGTACCGTCTCGACCTCGCCGGACGCCGGGCCGGCTCCGGCGGCATCTGGCAGTCGCTCGCCGGATCGTTCGCGGTGAGCGCATACGCAACGCCCGCCTCACGGTGGCTGATAACCCCCGCCGACAGCTCGGTGGCACGGGACGCGAACCCTTCCGAGGGCTCCGGGGCACCGATCAAAGTCGGCCACAGCGATGTGCAGAAGCTGCGGGAGGCCGCGGAGGACGCCAGGCGCTGGGACTCCAAATACGGAGGCGGCGACTGGCGTTCGTCGATGGTGCCCGAGTGCCTGCGGGTGGAGGCGGCACCGCTGCTGCTCGGCTCGTACTCCGACGAGGTCGGCCGCGCCCTGTTCGGGGCCTCCGCCGAACTCACCCGGCTCGCGGGCTGGATGGCCTTCGACACCGGCCAGCAGGAGGCGGCGCAGCGGTACTACATCCAAGCGCTGCGCCTCGCGCGTGCGGCCGCCGACGTCCCCCTCGGGGGCTACGTCCTGGCGTCCATGTCCCTGCAGGCGACCTACCGGGGCTTCGGCGACGAGGGCGTCGACCTCGCGCAGGCCGCGGTGGAGCGCAACCGGGGGCTGGCGACCGCCCGCACGATGAGCTTCTTCCGCCTGGTCGAGGCACGCGCGCACGCACGCGCCAGTGACGCACAGGCGGCCGGCACGGCCCTGAAGGCCGCCGAGGGCTGGCTGGAGCGGGCCCGGGAGGGGGACAACGACCCGTCCTGGCTCGGCTTCTACTCCTACGACCGGTTCGCCGCCGACGCCGCGGAGTGCTACCGCGATCTGAAGGCACCGCGCCAGGTCCGACGCTTCACCGAGCAGGCGCTGTCGAAGCCGACGGAGGAGTTCGTGCGCTCGCACGGGCTGCGTCTGGTCGTCTCGGCGGTCGCCGAACTGGAGTCGGGCAACCTGGACGCGGCCTGCGAGCAGGGCGTACGGGCCGTGGAGGTCGCCGGGCGCATATCGTCGGCGCGCACCACCGAGTACGTGAAGGACCTGCTGCACCGGCTGGAGCCGTACGGCGACGAACCTCGTGTGGTGGAGTTGCGGGAGCGGGCGCGCCCGCTGCTGGCTCCCGCGTAGGCGCTCCGCTCGGGGTGCCGGGTCCTTGGCGTCTGCCGGGTCACCGTGGTCCTGGGGCCGCGGTGATCCGTCGCTGGTCGCGCAGTTCCCCGCGCCCCTCGGGGCCACGGCTGCGCCGGCCCCTCCCGCCGGGTTTGAAGACGTTGTCAGTGGCGCAGTGCACTATCGATGCCGGGAGGTGGTGCAGGTGCGAGAGGGTGCGTACGACTGTGACGTGCTGGTGATCGGTGGCGGGATCGTCGGTCTGTCGACGGCGTATGCGATCACGCGTGCCGCGCCGGGCACGCGGGTGACCGTGCTGGAGAAGGAGCCGGGCCCCGCCCGGCACCAGACGGGTCGCAACAGCGGCGTCATCCACAGCGGCATCTACTACCGGCCGGGCTCGCTGAAGGCGCGGTACGGGGTGCGGGGCGCCGCCGAGATGGTGAAGTTCTGCGCCGAGTACGGCATCGCGCACGCCGTCACCGGCAAGCTGATCGTCGCCACCGAGCGGGACGAGCTGCCGCGCCTGCACGCGCTCGTGCAGCGCGGCCGGGAGAACGGGATCCCGGTGCGGGAGCTCGGGATCGCCCAGATCGGCGAGTACGAGCCGGAGGTGCGCGGCCTCGCCGCCATACACGTCGGGACGACGGGTGTGTGCGACTTCGTGGCGGTCGCCCGGCAGCTGGCCCAGGCGTCCGGCGCGGAGATCCGCTACGGGTCGCAGGTCGTCCGGGTGGACCGGCGGCCGGAGCGCGGCGTGGCCGTGCTGACGGCGGCCGGGGACGTCGTGCGCGGGCAGGTGCTGGTGAACTGCGCCGGGCTGTACTGCGACGAGGTGGCCCGGCTCACCGGGGACGAGCCCGGGATGCGGATCGTGCCGTTCCGCGGGGAGTACTACGAGCTGGCCCGGCCCGACCTGGTGCGCGGGCTGGTGTATCCGGTGCCGGATCCGGCGTTCCCGTTCCTCGGGGTGCATCTGACCCGCGGGATCGACGGGGGCGTGCACATCGGACCCAATGCCGTGCCCGCGCTGGCACGGGAGGGGTACGGCTGGGGCGTCGTACGGCCCCGGGAACTGGCCGGGACCGTGGCGTGGCCGGGAGCCTGGCGGATGGCGGGGCGGCACTGGCGGTACGGCGCCGGTGAGCTGCGGCGTTCCGTGTCGCGGGGAGCCTTCACGGAGGCGGTGCGCCGGCTGTTGCCCGCGGTGCGCGAGGAGGACCTGGTGCCGGCCGCCTCCGGTGTGCGGGCGCAGGCGGTGCTGCGGGACGGGACACTCGTCGACGACTTCCTGATCCGGGAGGGAGCACGGGCCGTGCACGTGCTGAACGCGCCGTCGCCGGCGGCCACGGCTTCGCTGCCGATCGGCAGGGAGGTGGCCCGCAGAGCGCTGGCGGTCCTGTCGTCGGTGTGAGGCGCGCGACCGGAAGAGGACCGCTCCGCGTCCGTGTCCGCCGCCCCCCACCCCGTAAAATCGACTCATTGTGGCTGACTCGCTGAACACCCCCGACGCCCCCCGGCACGTCCCCGGCATCTCCGTCCGGCACACCCGGGCCAAGGGCGAGCCGCGCTTTCCCGACGGCCCCAAGGCCGATCCGGCCGGCTCGCACTTCGAGCGACGGATCCGGAGCTTCCAGCCGCGGCGCAGCCGGGTGACGTCCGGGCAGGCGGACGCCCTGCAGCGGCTGTGGCCCAAGTGGGGGCTGGACATCGACGGTCAGCAGGTGATCGATCTCGGCGACCTGTTCGGCAACGACGGTCCCGTCGTGCTGGAGATCGGCTTCGGGATGGGCGAGGCCACCGCCGCGATGGCCGCCGGGGACCCCGGCACCAACATCCTCGCCGTCGACGTGCACACCCCGGGACAGGGCAACCTGCTCAACCTCGCCGATCACCACGGGCTGTCCAACGTCCGCGTGGGCAACGGCGACGCGATCATCCTGCTGCGGGAGATGCTGCGCCCCGACTCGCTCGACGGGCTGCGCGTCTACTTCCCCGACCCGTGGCCCAAGAAGCGGCACCACAAGCGGAGACTCATCCAGCCGGAGTTCCTCAGCCTGGCCGCCACCCGGCTCAAGCCGGGTGCGATCGTGCACTGCGCGACCGACTGGGAGCCGTACGCCGAGCAGATGCTGGAAGTGCTGACGGCGCACCCGGACTTCGAGAACACCTGTCCCGAAGGCGGTTTCGCGCCCCGTCCCGGCTTCCGGCCGCTGACCCGTTTCGAGGGCCAGGGACTGGACAAAGGACATGTGGTGAATGATCTGCTCTTCCGTCGCGTACAGCACCGGGAGCAGCAGTAACCGGAGTCCTCGTTAGGGTCGATGCCGTGGCCACCTTCTCGCCGTACCCGACGCCGCCCGCAGGCTCCTTCGAAAGTGCGCTCCGCCACCCGCGCTGGTGGCAGCGCAAGGGGGTGCGGTATACGGCGATCATCACGCTGCTCGCGCTCTCCGGGCTCGTCATCCTCGCGCTCGTGCGCGAACAGACCGGCACCGAGGGGTTCCTGGTCGGGATCGGGCTCGCCGTGCTGCCCGTGCCGCTGCTCGTGGCCGCCTTCCGCTGGCTGGACCAGGTCGAGCCGGGGCCCTGGCGGAACCTGCTGTTCGCGTTCGCCTGGGGCGCCTGCGCGGCGGCGCTGATAGCCATCGTGGCCAACAGCTTCGCCACCAAGTGGATAGCCACGGCCACCGCGGATCCGAGCAGCGCCGACACCCTGGGCGCCACCGTCATAGCGCCCATCGTCGAGGAGTCGGCCAAGGCGGCGGCCGTGCTCCTGGTCTTCCTCTTCCGCAGGCGGGACTTCACCGGCATCGTCGACGGCGTGGTGATAGCCGGGGTCACCGCCACCGGGTTCGCCTTCACCGAGAACATCCTCTATCTCGGCACGGCCTTCGGGGCCGACCAGCTCAACGGCGGCCGCGGCATCGCCTCCGTCACCGCCGCCACCTTCTTCGTGCGCGTGATCATGTCGCCGTTCGCGCACCCCCTCTTCACCGTCATGACCGGCCTCGGCTTCGGTATCGCCGCACTCTCCGCCGACCGGCAGCGTGCGCGGCGCGTCCTGGTGCCGCTGGGCGGGCTGCTGCTCGCGATGAGCATGCACGCGTTCTGGAACGGCTCCTCGACCTTCGGCCCGTACGGCTTCTTCGCCGTGTACGGGGCGTTCATGGTGCCCGCGTTCGGGGTGCTGACCTGGCTGGCGATCTGGACGCGCCAGCGGGAGCTGCGGACCGTGCGGGAGGAGTTGCCGGCCTATGTGCTCGCCGGCTGGCTGGGGCTCTCCGAGCCGTTCGTGCTCGGTTCGATGCGGGCGCGGCGGATGGCGCGGGAGTACGCCGGGCACCACCTCGGCAAGCCGGGGGCGCGGGCCGTGGCGCAGTACGAGGCCTACGCGACGTCGCTGGCCTTCCTGCGGCACCGGGGGCGCCGCGGGCGGGCGGGGGCCGACTACGTCGTACGGGAGCGGGAGTTGCTGACCGAGTTGTGGAACCGGCGGCAGATCGCGCGACCGGCCATGGAGTACGCGGCGCGGACGGCCGCGCCGCCGCGGCCGGTGTACGGGGTGCCGGTGCCGTACGGGCACGGGCACGGCCACACGTACGGCCGGCCGGCGGCGCCCTATCCCGCGTACAACCCGTATCGGACCTGACCGTCGGCCGCCGTC
The DNA here is from genome assembly GCF_021538895.1 of Streptomyces olivochromogenes. Lineage (GTDB taxonomy): Bacteria > Actinomycetota > Actinomycetes > Streptomycetales > Streptomycetaceae > Streptomyces > Streptomyces olivochromogenes_A. The sequence continues at coordinate 11,775 of NZ_JADDRL010000066.1, forward strand.
GGGCCGGAGCCGCCGTCGGGCAGAAGCACCGTCAGGCCGAGGCCTCCGCCAGGCGGTCCAGTTCCTGGGCCGTCAGGGTCAGGCCGGCCACCCCCAGCAGGGCCGGGAGCTGGTCCGTGGTGCGGGCCGAGGCGATGGGGGCCGTCACCGTCGGCCGGGTGGCCGGCCAGGCCAGGGCCACCGTCGGGACCGGGGTGTCGTGGGCGGCGGCGATCTCGTCCAGGGGACGAGGACCCTCCGGCCGCGCTCGGTGGCGAGATGCTTGGCGGTGCCTCCCGCGCGGGCGGCGACGTCCTGTAGGGCGCCCTCGTAGGTGTCGCGGGAGACGAGGTTGTAGTGGGGCTGGAGCGCCACGTACCGGGCCAGTCCCTCGCGGTCCGAGAAGTCCAGGGACGCCTGGAGCCGCTCCGCCGAGATGTTGGAGGCGCCGATGTGCCGCTTTGCTCGCCCTCACCAGTTCGTCGAGTCGGAGCGGTTGCCGCGCGCCTTGGTCCTCCCCCAAGCTCTCAACTTCGTTCGTGCAGGGGGGACCCCCATCCGATGATCGTCTCGGACTCGCCGCCCCGGTGGCCCTCGACCCACGCCGAGTAAGAGTCGGCGGTGTCGACGAAGTTGCCGCCCAGGGCGAGGGGGAAGACCTCAAGGTCGGAGGAGCCGAGCTTGTGCAGGGACGTCATGTCGTGGATCAACGAGAGTTCCGGGCCGGCCGATTCCGCGAGACGGGGGAACCGACCGCAAAGATCCCGCAAACACCGACCGGCAGTCCTGACGTCGGGGGGTTGTCGTCAGGACCGCCGGGGACCGGAGGGGGAAAGACCGGAGAGGGAAGGAGCCGGGGACCCGTCAGTGCCCCGGGGGGAGGGTCAGGGGGTGAGGCCCTTGCCGCGCAGCCACGTCATCGGGTCGATGCCGGTGGCCTGGCCGCCGGGGTGGACCTCCAGGTGGAGGTGCGGTCCGGTGACGTTGCCGGTGGCGCCGACGCGGCCGATGACGTCGCCCGTGCTGACCTTCTGGCCGGCGGAGACGCTGATCGAGGACTGGTGGCAGAACCACAGCTCGGTGCCGTCGTCGAGGGTGAGGATCGTCCGGTAGCCGTAGGAGCCGGCCCAGCCCGCCTCGGTGATCGTGCCGCTGTGGATGGCCTTGATCAGGGTGCCCGTGGGGGCGGCGAAGTCGAGGCCCGTGTGGTAGCCGGAGGACCACATGGCGCCGGCCTGACCGAAGGTCGAGGTGATCGTGTACGAGGAGGTCGGCAGCGTGTACTGCTTGGCCAGCGCGGCCAGGCGCTCGGCCTCGGCCTTCCGCTTCGCCTCGGCCTCCGCCTTCTCCTTGGCGGCGGCGGCCTTGGCGGCGGCGGCCTGCTCGGCCTTGGCGGCCACGGCGGCGGCCTGCTTGTCGGCGGCGGCCACGGCGGCGGCAGCGGCCTTGGTGTCGACCTGGCCCTGCTGCCTCTCGGCCTGGGCCATGATCCGGTTGCGCAGCGCCTCACCGGCGTCGTGCGTGCCCTGGGCGGTGTCGGCGGAGGTCACGCCGACGCTGCTGAGCGCGGTCGCGGAGCCCTGGGGCGCCGGGGCGGAGGAGTCGTCCTCGCCGAGCAGGGAGCCGACGGAGGGGAGGTCGGGCATGGAGATGGACACCGGCGGCTTGCCGGTGTTGGCGCTGGCCATGCCGCCCGCGCCGACGGCGGCTATGACGCCGACGCCCAGAACCGTGGAGCTGCGGGCGAGTCCGCCGCCGCGCTGCTTGGAGACCCGATGCCGGCCGCGTACCGGAGGGAGGGACTCCTCGGTGGGGTTCCACTCCTCCCAGGGGCCCTCGTCGGTGCGGTAGCTGTCGTAGCCGAAGGTCTCGGTGCGCTGGCTCGGCACGAAGGGGGCTGTGGGGGCAGGCCGGTTGGACGCCACTCGGGCGTACTCCTTTCCTTCCTCCGCCTACCGGGTTAGCTGACGGGTTCGGAGCAGGAAGGTCTCCTACGCGCGTATACCGGCCGTGGTTACACGGCGGCATTGGCGCGATTCACCCCAAGGTGGTGGTTCCCCGGTTCCCTCGCGGGATTCGGCGCGTGCGCACGGAGCCGCCTCTTGTGACGGCTGGGACGACCGCGCTGCGTTATCGAACGTTAATAGACCCAGCGGCCAGATTCCAAGCTCTTCTTCTTGATCGTTAACGAATTTCAGGCGGGACTTACCCCTCCATGAGCGGTGAAAATCGGGCGACTTGACCACACCCCAGCATGAACCCGGAAGGTCGCCCTCATTTGACGGTGTGTCAGTTGCTATGCGGAGGGCTTCCGTCCGATCACTGTTCGTGACAACGGGCCGGTAGGCGCCCAGGAGGGGACACCCGGGCCGGGAAACACTCAGGGCCGGAATCCATGAACTGGATTCCGGCCCTGAGCCTTCAGTAGCGGGGACAGGATTTGAACCTGCGACCTCTGGGTTATGAGCCCAGCGAGCTACCGAGCTGCTCCACCCCGCGTCGGTGACACCAGCATACGCCATGCGCGGGACGCCCAGCACCAGGGTTTATTCACCGGTCAGCAGATGACGGTTCGGCTCCTTGGCACGGGCCTCGAATTCCGGCAGTACGACGACGTCGACACCCTCGGCCGCGAGCAGCCCGCTCCCGTCGGCGCCCGCCACGAAGGTGTCCGGCTCCCGCCAGGCCGTGACGACCCGCCGCACCCCGGCTCGCAGGATGAGCCGGGCGCAGGGCGCGGGCCGCGAGGCGCGCCGGGCACAGGGCTCCAGGCTGCTGTAGACGGTGGCGGCGGGCAGCCTCGGGTCGGCGGGGTCGATCTTCGCCAGCGCCGCCTCCTCGGCGTGCACGACGGGATCGTCGCCCTCGCGCGAGTACCCGCGCGCCAGCTCCGTCCCGTCGGCGGCCACCACGACCGCGCCCACGCTGAACGCCGTCCCCGAGGGCGGGCACAGCGCCGCCAGCTCGCACGCGATCCGCATCCAGTGCCGGTCGGCCGCGGTGACCGACGGCCCGGTTCCGGGGGCGGTCGGCTCGTAGCGCATCAGGACGACGTCCTCGATCCGGCGCGTCTCCACGAGCCGCAGCCGGCCGCCCTGGTAGCTCCCCGGTCCGAACAGCCGGGGTGCCCGCGGGTCCCCGACGAACAACGGCGCGAGGACCAGCTGGAGTTCGTCGGCAAGGCCCTGCTGGAGCAGCTGGGTGTGGACGGTGCCGCCGCCCTCGACCATCAGGCGCCGGACGCCGCGCTCCTCGTACAGGTGCGTGAGCAGGGCCGGCCAGTCGAGGTCGGCGCCCAGCGGGACGACGTCGGCCGCGAGGCCGAGCCCCCGGGCCCGCTCCGCGCCCTTCTCGGTCGTGTAGAGGACCTTGTCGCCGCCGGTGTGCCAGAACTTCGCGTCCGGGTCCAGGTCGCCGGAGCCGCTGACCGTGACCTTGAGGGGGTACTCCGGCTGTCCGGCCGCGACGCGGGCGGCCCGCCGCTCGGGCGAGTACACCAGCAGGCGCGGGTTGTCCGCGCGGATCGTGCCGGCGCCGACGAGGATGGCGTCGACCGAGGCCCGCACCTCGTCGACGCGGTCGAAGTCGGCCGGGCCGGACAGGAGGAGCCGCTCGGGGCCGGTGTCGTCCAGATGGCCGTCGAGGGAGACGGCGGCGGACAGCAGGACGTACGGGTACGGCATCGGCGCGCTCTCCCTGGTGAAGGCCGGTGAGAAACAAGGGCTTGGTTCAAGTTTGAAACAAACTTACACTGGCGGTATGACGACCCGCTGGCTCACCCCCGAGGAGCAGCGCGCCTGGCGCGCGTACATCGCCGCGACGCACCTCCTGGAGGACGCGATCGACCGGCAGCTCCAGCAGGATGCCGGCATGCCCCACCTGTACTACTCCATCCTGGCCAACCTCTCCGAGAGCCCGGAGCGCCGGCTGCGGATGACCGAGCTCGCGGAGCGGTCGAAGATCACCCGCAGCCGGCTGACGTACGCGGTGGCACGCCTGGAGAAGGACGGGCTGGTGCGGCGGGAGGGCTGCCCCTCGGACAAGCGGGGCAGCGTCGCCGCGCTGACCGACGAGGGGATGGCCGTACTGGAGCGCACGGCGCCCGGGCATGTCGACACGGTCCGCGCCCTCCTGTTCGACCGGCTCACCCCGCGGCAGGTGGAGCAGCTGGAGGAGATCTTCACGGGGGTCGCGCAGGGGCTCCAGGGCGAGGATCCGGGCGAACCGCCCGGCGATGTGCCGTGGCTGCGGCGCTCGGCACCGTCGTCGCCCTGCTCATGAACCCCACCACAAACCTGTTGCTTCAACTTTAAAGCATGGGGTAGGGTCCACAACCGAGGATCTGCTTCAAATCTGAAACAGGCCCTGAGCAGGTGTCCCTGAAGCAGCACAAGGTCACGGAACCCGGAGAACCCGCATGTCCGACTTCCCCGCCGCCACGCCGCGCGCCCGTGTCCGGGTACCGCTGCGCTTCCAGGACGGCTACGCCGTCGACGCCGAACTCGTGACCTTCCACGGCCTGACGGACGGCCAGGAGCACCTGGCCGTCGTCCTCGGCGACCCCGGCCCGGTCCCGCTGGTCCGCCTGCACTCCGAGTGCCTGACCGGAGACGTCTTCGGCTCCGCCCGCTGCGACTGCGGCCCGCAGCTGCGCGAGGCCGTCGAGCGCATCGCCGACCGCGGCGGCGTGCTGCTGTACCTGCGCCAGGAGGGACGCGGCATCGGCCTCTACAACAAGCTCGACGCGTACGCCCTCCAGGACCAGGGCCTCGACACGTACGAGGCGAACGCCGCCCTCGGCCTGCCGGAGGACGCCCGCGACTACACGGCCGCCGCCCAGATGCTGGGCGCCCTGGGCATCGGCGGGCTCGACCTGCTCTCCAACAACCCCGACAAGGCCGAGCAACTGCGCGACCTGGGCATCGAGGTCCGCGACCGCGTCCCGACGGGCGTGTTCACCACCGCCCACAACGTCCGCTACCTGCGCGCGAAGGTGCTGCAGACCCAGCACACGCTGCCGCTGGCGGAGCTCAGCGCGGGCTGACGCCGAAGGCGTTGGCCCGAATCGACGACGCGGCGCGCGCCGGCGAACTCCTGACGTCTCGAAATGAGACGGCGCCCGAGCCGACCGAAGCCGGCCCGAGCGCCGCGTGGCAGGTCAGAGGGGGTGAACCCTCCCCCGCAGCCGTAGGCCCTGTGGGACTCGAACCCACAACCAATGGATTAAAAGTCCACTGCTCTGCCAATTGAGCTAAGGGCCCAGGCGATGTTGCCTCCCCGAGCATAGCCGGACGCGGCCGCGTCTCCGATCGGGTATCGGGGACGCGGCCGCGTCGGGGGTGGCGAAGTGGCCGGAACGGCGCAGGAACCGTCAGGGATCGGCCGGTTCGGGGCTGACTAGAAGAGGCCCCTGTAGCTCTGCCAGCCCGTCCCGATCTTCACCCGTGCCGAGAACGAGCCCCTGCCGGTGCCGGTCTGGCGGTACAGGTTGCCCGCGGTGTCCCGCGCGACCAGGTCGTTCTTGCCGTCACCGGTGATGTCCCCGACGCCGACGACCGCGTTGTACGACGCGCCCCAGCCGGAGAAGACCTTCACGCGCCCCGTCAGCCGGCCCGCCCCGGTGCCGTCGTAGCGCCACAGCGTGCCCGACCTGTCCAGCGCCAGGACGTCGCCGAAGCCGTCGCCGTTCAGGTCGCCGGCGCCGACGATCCTCTTGTACGCCGACCACGCCCGGATCTTGACGCCCGCCTTCAGCTTCCCGGCGCCGTCGTTGGCGAACAGATAGACGTCACCGGTCGAAGCCTTGCGCGCCAGCAGGTCGGTACGGCCGTCACCGGTCAGGTCGCCGGGGGCGGTGAGCACGTTGTACGCGTTCCAGCCGGTGCCGAGGGAGGTGTGGCTGTTCGAGGGGGTGTACTCCCAGCCGCACCGGCCCGCGTAGCGCCGCAACTCGCCGTTCGGCATGCGGACCAGCATTTCGGCGCACCGGTCCTTGCCCATGTCGCCGAAGGGGACGGCCACCGTACCGGCGGGCCAGCCGGAGCCGGAGTACTTGGGGCCGAAGGTGCCGTCGCCCTTGGTGTAGTGCAGGGTCAGAGCGCCCGAGGAGTTGAGCGTGACCAACTCGCCGTTGCTGGAGTACCCCTGGTCGTGGAACCCCTGACGGCCGCCGTTGTAGGCCAGTGTGCCACCCGTGGTGTACGTGCCCCCACCGTCGTCGGCCGTGGCTCGCAGGCTCCAGGTCTTGGGGCCGTTGAAGGGGAAGGCGCCGGAGTCCGTCTTCAGGTCCCAGTTCACCTCGACGTGCGCGCCGCTGCCGGTGAGGGTGCGCTCGGTGTGCCCCAGCGCGTCCTTCACGGTGAAGGTCCAGTGCGCCGGCTTGTTCAACTGCCAGATGCTGTCCCAGTAGTTGACCCCGTTGTTGCCCCTCACGTCCACCGAGTCGCCAGCCACGTCCGACTCGATCTTCGCCAGGGACTGCGTGGGCACCCCGCTCTGCACGATCCGGATCGACTTGTCCTCGCCGACGTACGCGATGTCGCCGCCGAGCTTGTCCACCGTCCAGGTCAGCCGCCGCTGGTCGGCGGTCCTCCCGGCCGGCAGGTCGGCGATCGCGCGCGGGGCGGCGGCCGTACCGGAGTGGTAGTCGGTCAGCATCAGCTTGCCGGCCGTCCGGTCGTGCCGGACGAGGTAGCCGTCACCGACGAGGGCGGGGCCGGAGGGCACCGTGATGTTCTTCTTCGCCGTACGGTCGTACACGCCCGCGGCGCCCGTCGGGCCGCAGTTCCAGTAGATCCAGCGGCGGATGACCTGAAGCTCCTTGACCGTGCAGGGAGCGCCGGTGGAGACGGTCGCGACCGTCTTCTTCGACTCCAGGTCGTACGAGGTCACGACCCCGTTGCCCGAGCCCGGGGTCCACAGCGCCGAACCCCACACGGAGGCGGCCGTGATGCGCCGGGTCAGCCGCACGTCCTCGGTGCGGTAGGAGTGGACCGCGTCGACGTACTGCTTGCCGGTCGAGGACGCCTGGTAGACGTAGTAGCGGCCGGTGGCGTCGACGAAGCGGCCGCCGGTGACCGTCGGCTCGTCCGTGCCGCTCAGCGAGTTCTGGGTCAGGTGGACCTGTGCCACCTGCTTGCCGCTGCCGTCGTCCATGAAGTAGCCGGTGTACGTGTTGCCGAAGGAGCGCAGCGGCACGCAGCCCTGCGAGCCGGCGTCGCACGGCACCCGCTGGACGTGGCTGCCGCCCGCGTACACGTCGGCGTAACCGCGCGACGTCTTGGCCAGCACCGTGGAGCCGTCGGCGGAGATCTGCCGGCCGATCACCCACTGGTAGCCGCTCGGGGTGTTCTCCACGCTGGTCAGAAAGCCGCCCGCGTAGTCGATGCCCCACACGCCGTCCGTCGTGATCGGCGTCGGGGTGGTGTCCGCGGCCGCCGGGCCCGCGGTGGTCAGCGAGCCGGCGCCCAGTGCGGCCAGGCTCGCGAGAGTCAGGGCGATCCGGCCACGCCGGACCACAAAAGAGCGTGCGCGTACACGCCGAGTCAAAGGGTCCCTCCCCAGGGAAGCAAGAACGGCATGACGGCGGCGATTCCCCCTCGCCCGCTCTGTCCATGCCAAGCAGGCGGATCGTAGCAACCACTACAGCGTCATCGGTAGGCAAAAACTGCGCGACGGAAACAACGCAAGGGCCCGCACGAACGAAGTCGTACGGGCCCTTGTCTGTCAGGTCACTCGGCGTCAGCCGTTGCGCTTCCAGCGCGGCTTGTCCTCGCGGCGGCCGAAGGAGCCGGTGCTGCCGCCCCGGTGGTCGTCACGACGGCCGAAGGGGCGGTCGTGGCCGGCGGAGCGGAAGCCCGGGCGGTCGTCGCGACGGTCCCGGTTGAACGGGCGGTCGCTGCCACGGTGGCCGCCACGCTCGTCCCGGCGGAAGCCGCCGCGGTCGTCACGGCGCTCGAAGGAACGGCCGCCACGGTCGTCACGGCGCTCGAAACCACGCTCGCGGTTGTCGCGGCCGTCACGGTTGTCGCGGTCACGGTTGAAGCCACCGCGGTCGTCACGACGCTCGAAGGAACGACCACCACGGTCGTCACGACGCTCGAACCCACGGTCGCGGCCGAACCCGCCACGCTCACGGTTGTCGCGGTTGTCACGGTTGTCGCGGTCACGGTTGAAGCCACCGCGGTCGTCACGACGCTCGAAGGAACGGCCACCACGGTCGTCACGACGCTCGCGGCGCTCGTACGACGACGTGGACGCCGGACGCTCCTCGCGGGCGCCACGGTCGAAGTCCCGCGCGGCCGGCTGCTCCGGGACGGAGACCTCGACCGCCGCCTGGACCTCGGCCTCGGCCTGCTCCTGCGCCTGGGCCACCGCCGCCTCCGGGTCCTCGCCCCGCTCGCGGGCGACCCGGGCGACCAGCCGGTCGGCCTCCTCGCGCAGCTCGGACGCGCGCCGCTGCGCACGCTCCAGCTGCTTGGTGAGCTGCGCGACCTCGCGCTCGGCCTGCTGCGCGGCGTTGCCCGCGGACTCGGCCTGGACCTCGGTCATGGACCGGGCGCCGGTGATCTCGGCGACCTCCGGCTCGAAGGCGGCACCGCCCTGGATGATGTGGCGCGCGGCGTCGACGCCCGCGTCCTCCATCAGACGGAAGATCTGACGGCGCTGGTGCGGCAGGGACAGCGAGACGACCGTGCCGGTGCGGCCGGCACGCGCGGTGCGGCCCGCGCGGTGCAGGTAGTCCTTGTGGTCGCCGGCCGGGTCCACGTTCAGGACCAGGTCGATTCCGTCGACGTGGATACCGCGGGCGGCGACGTCGGTGGCGACGAGGACGTTGACGTAACCGTCCTTGAAGTCCGCCAGCGTGCGGGTGCGCGCGCCCTGGGTCATGCCGCCGTGCAGCGCGTCCGCCTTCACGCCCGCGTCGCGCAGCTGCTCGGCGACGCGGTCGGCGCCCAGCTGGGTGCGGACGAAGATGATGGTGCGGCCCTTGCGGGAGGCGATGGCCGCGGTGACCGGCGCCTTGTCCTTGGGCTTCACGATGAGGATGTGGTGCGACATGGTCGTCACCGCGCCCTGCGCCGCGTCCACCTCGTGCGAGACGGGGGCGTTGAGGTAGCGGTCGACGAGGGTCTGGATCTCGTTCTCCATCGTCGCGGAGAACAGCATCCGCTGACCGCCCGCCGGGACCTGGTCGAGCAGCTCGGTGACCTCGGGCAGGAAGCCCAGGTCGGACATCTGGTCGGCCTCGTCGAGAACGGTGATCTGCACGTCCTCCAGGGAGCAGGCGCCGCGGTTGATGATGTCGCGCAGCCGGCCCGGGGTGGCGACGAGGATGTCGACGCCGCGCTCCAGGGCGTAGATCTGGTTGCCCATCGACGTACCGCCGCAGACGACCTTCATCTTCAGGCCGAGGACGTCGCCGTACGGCTGCAGGGCGTCCGCCACCTGCATGGCCAGCTCACGCGTCGGCGTGAGGATGACGGCGCGGGGGCGCTTCTTCTCGGTGCGGCCGCCGGCCAGCGTGGCCAGGGTCGGCAGACCGAAGGAGAGGGTCTTGCCGGAGCCGGTGCGGCCACGGCCGAGGATGTCCTTGCCGACCAGGGCGTCCGGGATGGTCGCGGCCTGGATCGGGAAGGGGACCGTCACGCCGTTCTGCGCGAGCTTGCGCACGACGCCCTCGGGGAGACCGAGGTCGGCGAAGGTGGCCTCGGGGGTCTCCTCGACGCCGCTCTCGACGGTCTCCTCGGCGACGAGGGCCTGCGGCGCCTCGACGGCCTCGGGCACGACGACGTGATCAGTACTGGAAATGGACATGCGAATGCGAAACCTTCCGGAGTCTCGTCGGCACGCGCCCGTCAACTCCGTGATTCGCATTACGACCGCCTCGATGCGGTCCGCCACGGCAAGGGAGAGTACGCGCCACACGGCGCGCTCTGCCTTGGCGCCGGGCAAATGGGATCAAACGATCTACCACCATACGCACCCACCGCCCCCCAAGGCAAACCGAGCCCTGGAGACGCTCGTCACGTCCCCGCACTGGCGCTACGGCTCCACACCGGCGACCCGGCCACCGGCGCGGGCTCCCGCTCCACCAGCTGCGGCCCCGTCCCCTCGTGCGCGGACGACGACGGCTCGGCGGTCGGCGGGTCCGTGACCGGCGGCGGCTCGGAGGTTGCCGGGGGCTCGGTCACCGGGGGCGTCGGAGTGGGTGTCGGCTGCGCCTTGGTCGGTCCCGGGTCCGTCGGGACCGGCTTGTGCGACGGTCCCGGCCCGGCCGCGGACGCGGACCCGCTGCCCGCCGCCGACGGGCTGGCCGACGCCGACGCGGACTTCCCCGGCTTCTTCTTCCCGCCGTGCTCGTGCTTGCCGTCACCCGCCCGGCCGTCGTACCCCACACCGCCGCCCGACCACGCGGAACCGCCGTCCGGCGCCTCTCCGCCGCGCTGTCCCGCCGCGTGCGACGGCGTGGCCCGGCGGCCGTCGTCCTCGCCCACGTTCACACAGCCTGCGGCGGCGGTCGCGATCAGCACCGTGGCGGCCAGACGGACGGGTACGTACAAGGGGCGCACGGCGGCCACCTCCGGGGGAGGATGAAGGAGTCGCCGTGCCCAACTCCCGCCGCCCGCAAGAGGACACGCGGCCCGTTCGAAGCGGACGCCACTCGCGGACGTCTCGCGTGGGCGCCGGTCGCACTCGTGTGCGTCTCCGCGCCGGTCCCGGCGGTCGCCGTCAGCCGTATCCGAGGGCGTGCAGCCGCTCGTCGTCGATGCCGAAGTGGTGGGCGATCTCGTGGACAACCGTGACCTCGGTCTCCGCGACGACGTCCGCCCGCGTCTCGCACATGCGCAGCGTCGGCCCCCGGTAGATGGTGATCCGGTCCGGCAGCACGCCCGCGTACCACTCGCCGCGGTCGGTCAGCGGGGTCCCCTCGTACAGCCCGAGCAGCTCGGGGTCGTCGGCGGGCGGTTCGTCCTCGACGAACACCGCGACGTTGTCCATCAGCCGCGTCAACTCCGGCGGGATCCGGTCGAGCGCCTCGGCGACCAGTTCCTCGAACTCCTCGCGCGTCATCTCCAGCACAGGGTCATTGTCCGGTACGAAACGACCGTACGAGCGGCGCCGAGCGGTGCGGGCGTCGGCGGCGGAGTCGTGCGAGGTCGGCGGCGGATCCGTGCGCGCGCCGGCCGGGCGGGCACGGGCACATCGCTCCCGCCCCCGCATACCCATGCCCCTACTTGGGCATACGGGACCAATGGTCCGCGTCCCCGTCCCCGTCGCAGCCCTGAACCGGTTTCGCCCGAGCCGCTCGCGCCGGGCGTCCCGCGCCCTGCCCACCCTCGAACTCGCCGCCCAGGCACGCCCCTGGGGCCGCGCCCTCGGCCTCACGGCCGTCGTCCTCATCGGCGCCTGGCTCGGCCTGCTGATCGTCGGGAACGTCCGGGCCCAGGTCGGCCCCATGAACACCACGATGACCCTGCGCCCGTCCCTGGACGGCGGCACGAAGATCAACGTCTCCCCGCTGGGCGCGCTCACGCTCGACAGCCACGTGGCTCCCGTCCGCCTCGACGTCAACGTCGACCAGCTCGACCCGGTCCGCTCACAGGCGCTGGTCGACCACCCCGAGCGTCTCTCCGGCCTCCAGGAGGAAGTCGCGCGGGACGTCGAACACGGCACGCTCGACCTGGCCGTACGCTCCGGCGTCGCCGTCGTCTCGGGCGCGACGGCACTCGGCCTCGCGGTCTACCGCCGCCCGCGCCGCGCCCTGGCCGCCGGCGGCCTGGCGCTCGCCCTCCTCACGGCCTCCGGAGCGACGGCGTACGCCACCTGGAACCCGAAGTCCGTCCTGGAACCCCGCTTCTCCGGCCTGCTGTCCTCGGCGCCGTCCCTGGTCGGCAACGCGCGCAGCATCGTCACCGAATTCGACGTCTACCAGAAGGAGTTGGCGCGCCTGGTGACGAACGTGACGAAGCTGTACGACGTCACCTCCACCCTCCCGGCCTACCAGCCCGACCCCAGCACCATCCGGGTGCTGCACGTCTCGGACATCCACCTCAACCCCGCCAGCTGGAAGATCATCGCGTCGCTGGTGAAGCAGTACGACGTGAACGTGATCGTCGACTCCGGCGACACGATGGATCACGGCACGGCGGCCGAGAACGCCTTCCTGGACCCGATCGCGGAGCTGGGGGTGCCGTACGTCTGGGTCCGCGGCAACCACGACTCACCCGTCACCCAGCGGTACCTGGAACGGATGAAGAACGTGCGCGTCCTGGACGACGGACGGGCCGAGACGGTCGCGGGCCTGCGGTTCGCCGGCATCGGCGACCCGCAGTTCACCCCCGACCGCGCCGTGCGGCCCGGCGGCGACGCGGCGGAGCGGCTGGCCGGGGACCGCCTCGCCTCGGCGCTGCGCGACCAGCGGGCGGCCGGGAGGCCGGTGGACGTGGCGATCGCCCACGAGCCCGCGGCGGCGCGCGAGACGGACGGGGAGGTGCCGCTGGTCCTGGCGGGCCATCTGCACCACGAGGAGACGGAGGTCATGCGGTACGGCACTCGGCTGCGGCTGGAGGGGTCCACGGGCGGCAGTGGACTGCGGGCCGTGGAGCACAAGTACCCGGCGCCGATCGAGGCGTCGATCCTCTACTTCGACCGGGACACGCGGCGGCTGCAGGCCTGGGACGCGATCAAGCTGGGCGGGCTGGGGCTGACGACGGCCGAGGTCAGCCGCCACCTCCCGGAGGAGAACCAACCCGGGGCCACACCCGGCCCCACGGCCCCGTCCGTGACACCCTCCGGGAGGTCGACGACCTCGGGCCCGTAAACCGTTTTGGCGATACTCCCCGCCATCCCATATGCTTCTCACGTCCCCGACGCGCTGAGAAGCGCCCAGGCGGGCCGATAGCCCTCATCGTCTAGCGGCCTAGGACGCCGCCCTTTCAAGGCGGTAGCACGGGTTCGAATCCCGTTGGGGGCACGCAAGACCGTGTGCGACACTGTTGCACGCAAACGCTTGGTCCTGTGGAGCAGTTTGGAGTGCTCGCCACCCTGTCAAGGTGGAGGCCGCGGGTTCAAATCCCGTCAGGACCGCTGAGGTTTCCTCGGAAGCCTCGTGGCTGGGTAGCTCAGTTGGTACGAGCGATCGCCTGAAAAGCGATAGGTCGCCGGTTCGACCCCGGCCCCAGCCACCACCGCCCTACCAGGGCGAACACCCCCGCCGGGTCTCCGGTCGGGGGTGTTTTCGTATGCGGCCCCGCAATGCCATTTGCGGTGACGGGTGTGACCGCCGTGGAGAAGTCAAGATTCGGCGCGCCTACTCGAACGCCTCATCTGCAATTGGGAGAGTCGTCTCCTTGCCACTTCTTCCTTGACGGACCTCTGGAGCACCTGAATGACCGATATCGAAGTCTTCGGTTGGCAGGCCGACCGGGCCGGCGGATATTATCGCATTCAGCTTCCTCTCCAGGAGCTTGCGGCACGCGGACACACCACTGCAAGCAGTGTCCTCATGCCGGACTTTGTACGCGATGACGTAAACACGATCGTCATCGGGCAACGTATCTGCCACCCTCACGCCACCCGGCTGTGGCAGGACTTGGCCGCCGATGGGCACAAGCTCGTCTTCGAGATCGATGATGATTTGTGGAACATCGATCCCTCCTCCCCGAGAGACCACAAGTTTTTCGGGGACGAGGAGATCCGAGTCAATCTTCGGCGCAACATCGAGGTCGCGGCGGCAGTAACGGTGACCACCGAACCACTGGCCGATCGCCTGCGGCAGTGGAACCCGAACGTGCACCTCATTCCCAACGCGGTTCCGGACTGGCTCCTCGCCCACCAGCCACGACAGCGCGACGACGGCACCATCACCCTCGGCTGGGGCGGCGGGGCGACCCATCGAATGGACTGGGAACGGCACGGTGGGCAAATCCACCGTTTCCTCGACTCCCACCCTCGAACAGAGATTCACTGCCTCGGCGTCAATTACGTCGGCATGGTGGGCGTTCCGCAAGAACGCGCCCGGTTCACACCATGGGTGGCCAACGTGGAAGAGTATCTCCGGACCATCGACTACCACATCGGCATCGCCCCATTGAGAGAGCATATTTTCAATCAGAGCAAATCCGCGCTCAAGGCCATCGAGTGCGGAGCTCTCGGCATCCCCGTGGTCGCGTCCGCCGTGCGGCCCTATCAGGACTACGTCCAAGACGGAATTACCGGGTTCCTGGTACGCCGCGACGACGAATGGGGACATTTTTTGAGCGCCCTCGCCCATGACCACGACATGCGCGTGGGAATGGGTGAAGCCGCCCGCGTCCGGGCGGCGCAGCAGACGATCAGTTGCCTGGTGCCGCTCTGGGAGAAGGCGATTTTCGGTTGAAGCCCGACACGAGGAGTAATTCATGACCACGGTGACGGAAAGGGTCGGCAGGCCGAACGGTGCCGAGGCATCGACCGAAATCATCAGGAGGCTGCTCGCCGCCACCTCCACGCGCGACAACGATGTCGCCGCCGTGATCGACGATCTCGGTGCGGAAGAGACGGCGCACGTACTGTTCGACGAGATCATCTTCCGGTCCCGCCTCCAGGAGGTCGTCCCCCTTCCGGACGGCAGGACCTCCCTGGTTCTCCTGCTCCGCCACCGAGAACACGGCCAGACGGCCACCATCGCGGTGGGATCCAAGGGACTCGGCGTCCACGACGGATCGACCGAGGGCACCGCCCCGGACGGCGAACTGCCGCCGCCGGTCGTCTCTCAGGAGATGAGCGAGGTGGCACAGGCCCTCTTCGGACCCCGCGAACTCGTCTCGGCGGCCACGCGCACCATCCAGTGGCCCGGCAGCGAGATCATCGCCCGCTCTCTCGGCCGCGTGGCCACGCCCCCGTCCTACTACGCCGTGGCGCAGCGCGTGGTGCGGGTCCTGGACCGCCGGGAGCCGGCCGATCTGACGGAGCTCGCCGTCCGGTGCGGTACCGACAAGTGGGGAGCGCTGCACCAGTACCCGCAGCACTACGAGAGGCACTTCGCCCCGCTGCGCGACCACCGGCTGACGATTCTCGAAATCGGGATCGGCGGCTACGACGATCCCGAGGCGGGCGGCGCGTCCCTGCGTATGTGGAAGCACTTCTTCCCACGGGCGCTGATCTACGGGATCGACATCGTCGACAAGCGCCCGCTCGACGCCCCCCGGCTGACGACCGTCACCGCGGACCAGTCGAAGCCGGAGCAGCTCACCGCGTTCGCCGAGCGCCACGGACCCTTCGACATCGTCATCGACGACGGCAGCCACATCAGTCAGGACGTCATCACCACCTTCCGGCACCTGTTCCCCCATGTGCGTCCCACCGGCCTGTACGTCATCGAGGACCTGCACACCGCGTACTGGCCAGGGGTGTTCCGCGGAAACGACACGGATCTCAGCGATCCGAACTACACCGTCGGCTTCCTCAAGACGCTGATCGACGGCCTCCACCACGAGGAGTTCCTCCGTTCCGACGCGCGGGAACCGCTGGCCACCGACACCCGGATCAAGGGCATGCACCTCTACCGCAACGTCGCGGTGATCGAGAAGGGGCCGAACGCCGAAGGCAGCCCCGTGGCCGACATGCTCCGCGCAGCCAGGAACTCCGGACAGTAACGCCGAACACGGTCGTCGCCACGGGGGATTGTTCAGGTTTTGGTTTGTTCTGCGCCCGGCTTGGCACGGCTACCGCGCAGCGCTACGTTTTGGCTGGTCGACCGTGATTTCTGGGGGGCGGGAACGATGAGTCGGGATGAGGCCAGAGCCATTCGGGACACCGAACTGGAGAAGGACCGGGCGCGGTACGGGCTGCTCGCGGTGGTGGTCAGCAATCTCGCGATCGCCGGAGTGGCGATCTTCGGGGTGTGGCGGCTCGACGGGGACAAGGCGGTGATCGTGGGTGTGCTCACGGCCGCGTTCACGGCGGTCAGCAGCATGACCACGGCCTACCTCGGCATCAAGGCCGTCTCCAACACCGCCAGGTCGATCGCCCTGGGTGACGGCTCGCGGCTGCGGGAGCCGTCGACGGTGCCGCCGCCGCAGCGCACCCCGTGACAACAGGGTGACGCCCCCGGCCGCACCGCCGGAGGCAAAAGCGTTCGCCACGTATTTCGGCGAGGTGAGATCCTGGACGGCGTATGTCTACGCATCCCGCCCCCGCCCTCGGCGCCCTCGCCCCCCGTCTGACCGAGCTCACGCTGCGCGACGCGCACCGACTCGGCCGGAGGCTGGAAGGTGCGCGAAAGATCCGTAAGCCGGAGGCACGAGCCGCCGTCATCGCCGAGATCGAGGCCGAGGTCGCGAAGGCCGAGGTACGGATGGGCGAGCGGCGTGCCCGGGTGCCCGAGGTCACCTACCCCGAGCAGCTGCCGGTCAGCCAGAAGAAGGACCTGATCGCCGACGCCATACGCGATCACCAGGTCGTCATCGTCGCCGGTGAGACCGGATCCGGGAAGACCACGCAGATCCCGAAGATCTGTATGGAGCTCGGGCGCGGCGTCCGCGGCATGATCGGGCACACCCAGCCCCGCCGGATCGCCGCCCGTACGGTCGCCGAGCGGGTCGCCGAGGAGCTGCGGACGCCCCTCGGCGAGGCCGTCGGCTGGAAGGTGCGGTTCACCGACCAGGTGGACCCCGAGGCCACGTTCGTCAAGCTGATGACGGACGGCATCCTGCTCGCCGAGATCCAGACGGACCGCGAGCTGCGCGCCTACGACACGATCATCATCGACGAGGCCCACGAGCGGTCCCTCAACATCGACTTCCTGCTCGGCTATCTCGCCCAGCTGCTGCCGAAGCGGCCGGACCTGAAGGTCGTCATCACCTCGGCCACGATCGACCCCGAGCGTTTCTCCCGGCATTTCGGCGACGCCCCGATCATCGAGGTGAGCGGTCGGACGTATCCGGTGGAGGTGCGCTACCGGCCGCTGCTGGAGGAGTACGCCGAGGACGCTGCGGACGCCGACCGGGACCAGATCACCGCGATCACCGACGCGGTCGAGGAGCTGATGGGCGAGGGGAAGGGCGACATCCTCGTCTTCCTGTCCGGTGAGCGGGAGATCAGGGACACCGCGGACGCGCTCACCAAGAAGCAGTACCGCTTCACCGAGATCCTCCCGCTGTACGCCCGGCTCTCGCACGCGGAGCAGCACCGGGTCTTCCAGCCGCACACCGGTCGACGGATCGTTCTGGCCACCAACGTCGCCGAGACCTCGCTGACCGTCCCCGGCATCAAGTACGTCATCGACCCCGGCTTCGCCCGGATCAGCCGCTACAGCCATCGCACCAAGGTCCAGCGGCTGCCCATCGAGCCGGTCTCGCAGGCGAGCGCCAATCAGCGCAAGGGCCGCTGCGGTCGTACGTCCGACGGCATCTGCGTCCGGCTGTACAGCGAGGACGACTTCGTCGCCCGGCCGGAGTTCACCGACGCCGAGATCCTGCGGACGAACCTCGCCTCGGTCATCCTGCAGATGACCGCGGCCGGCCTCGGCGACATCGAGAAGTTCCCCTTCATCGACCCGCCGGACCACCGCAACATCCGTGACGGCGTGCAGCTGCTGCAGGAGCTGGGCGCGTTGGACCCGGTGCAGAAGGACCCGCGCAAGCGGCTCACGGACAACGGCCGCAAGCTCGCCCAGCTGCCGGTCGACCCCCGGCTGGCCCGCATGGTGCTGGAGGCCGACAAGAACGGCTGTGTCCGCGAGGTCATGGTCATCGCCGCCGCGCTGTCCATCCAGGACCCGCGCGAGCGCCCCGCCGACAAGCAGACGCAGGCCGATCAGCAGCACGCCCGCTTCCGGGACGAGACGAGCGACTTCCTCGCCTATCTGAACCTGTGGCGGTACGTGCGCGAGCAGCAGAAGGAGCGGGGTTCCTCGTCCTTCCGGCGCATGTGCAAGCAGGAGTACCTCAACTTCCTGCGCATTCGCGAATGGCAGGACATCTACACCCAGTTGCGCACGGTCGCCAAGCAGATGGGCATCCACCTCAACGAGGAGGACGCCGGCGCGGACCGCGTGCACGTCTCCCTGCTCGCCGGTCTGCTCTCGCACATCGGCATGAAGGACGTGAAGGAGTCCAAGGACCCCGGCCCCCGCAAGGAGGGCGGCCGCAACGAGTACCTGGGCGCCCGCAACGCCAAGTTCGCGATCTTCCCGGGCTCGGCCCTCTTCAAGAAGCCCCCGCGGTTCGTGATGTCGGCGGAGCTGGTGGAGACGAGCCGCCTGTGGGCCCGGGTCAACGCCAGGATCGAACCCGAGTGGGTCGAGCCGCTCGCCGAGCACCTCCTCAAGCGGACCTACAGCGAACCGCACTGGGAGAAGGACCAGGCGGCGGTGCTGGCGTACGAGAAGGTCACGTTGTACGGCGTACCGATCGTCGCGCAGCGGAAGGTGAACTACGGCCGGGTCGACCCCGAGGTCAGCCGGGAGCTTTTCATCCGCAACGCGCTCGTCGAGGGCGACTGGCGCACCCACCACAAGTTCTTCGCCGACAACCGCAAGCTGCTGAGCGAGGTCGAGGAGCTGGAGCACCGTGCCCGGCGCCGGGACATCGTCGTCGACGACGAGACGCTGTTCGACTTCTACGACCAGCGGGTGCCCGAGCACGTGGTCTCGGGCGCGCACTTCGACTCCTGGTGGAAGCACAAACGGCAGGAGCAGCCCGACTTCCTCGACTTCGAACGGGCGATGCTCATCCGGGAGTCGGCGGAGGCGGTCACCAAGGCCGACTATCCCGACACGTGGCGGCAGGGGCAGCTGAAGTTCCGGGTGACGTACCAGTTCGAGCCGGGCGCGGACGCGGACGGTGTGACGGTCCACGTCCCGCTGCAGGTCCTCAACCAGGTCACGGACGAGGGCTTCGACTGGCAGATCCCGGGTCTGCGGGAGGAGCTGGTGACGGAGCTGATCCGGTCCCTGCCGAAGCCGATCCGCCGCCACTACGTGCCCGCGCCGAACTACGCGAAGGCGTTCCTGGACAAGGCGGTGCCCCTGCAGGAGCCGCTGACGGTGACGATGGCGCGCGAGCTGAAGCGCATGGTCGGCGTCCCGTTCACCGCGGACGACTTCGACCGGGCGAAGGTGCCCGACCATCTGCGCGTCACCTTCCGGATCGTCGACGAGCGGCGGCGCAAGCTGGCCGAGGACAAGGACCTGGAGGCGCTGAGGCTCCAGCTGAAGCCGAAGGCCCGCCAGGCGCTGTCGCAGGCCGCGGCGGCCACCGCCGAGCGTGAGGGCGGCGAGTCCCTGGAGCGCGCGGGCCTGACCGACTGGACGATCGGCTCCCTGACCCGCGTCTTCGAGACGCGTCGGGCCGGCCATCCGGTGAAGGCGTACCCGGCGCTGGTCGACGACGGCGACACGGTCTCCGTGCGGCTCTTCGACACGGAGGCGGAGCAGGCGGAGGCGATGTGGAAGGGCACGCGCCGGCTGATCCTGCGCAACATCCCGGTCAATCCGGCGAAGTTCGCGTCAGAGAAGCTGACGAACGCGCAGAAGCTCGCGCTGTCGGCGAACCCGCACGGCTCCATCCAGGCGCTGTTCGACGACTGTGCGATGGCGGCGGCGGACAAGCTGGTCGGCGACTTCGGCGGGCCGGTGTGGGACGAGGAGTCGTACCGGAAGCTGTACGACAAGGTGCGTGCGGAGATCGTCGACACGACGGTCCGTACGGTCGCGCAGGTGCAGCAGGTCCTCGCCGCCTGGCAGGCCTGTGAGCGCCGCCTGAAGGCCGTACGCAGCCCCGCCCTGCTGGCGAACCTCGCGGACGTACGGGCCCAGCTGGACGACCTCGTGAAGCCCGGCTTCGTGACGTGGGCGGGGATACGGCGGCTGCCCGACCTGATGCGCTATCTGGTCGCGGCGGACCGCCGTCTCCAGCAGATGCCGACGGGTGTCCAACGGGACACCACGCGCATGGAGAAGGTCCACGAGATGCGGGACGAGTACGCCTGGCTGCTGGAGCAGCTGCCGCAGGGCCGTCCCGTGCCGTCCTCCGTCCTGGACATCCGCTGGATGATCGAGGAGCTCCGGGTCAGCTACTTCGCCCACGCGCTGGGCACGGCGTACCCCGTTTCCGACAAGCGGATCGTCAAGGCGATCGACGCCGCGGTTCCGTAGTCGGGCGTGCACGCTGGGTGAGTTCGACCAGGACCCTCGCCCTCCTGTACAGTCTCTTCTCGCAGCGCAACGCACGCAGTGCCGATCTCCGGCTCCGCCGGGCGGGCGCAGCGAAACCTGGTCCTGTGGAGCAGTTTGGAGTGCTCGCCACCCTGTCAAGGTGGAGGCCGCGGGTTCAAATCCCGTCAGGACCGCATCTGAGGCCCGCATCCGGAAACGGATGCGGGCCTTCTGCTTGCCCCCCTGAGGCGGGCGGCGTTGTGCTTCTTGACGGCGTCACATTCCGTCGGTACCCAGAAAGCAGGGCCCGTTCCCCCTCGTACGGCCCCTGGAGGTGGCGTATGGCGGCATCGGTCAGGCACGAGACGCGGGCGCTGCTCCGGGCGCATCTGTCGGCCGCCTCGCCCTACCGGCATCTGACGCGCCACTGCCCCATCTGCCATCGCCTGCTGCGGCTGGCGATGGCCACCAGCTCCAGTACGCCCGAGACGACCGAGGAGGCCGTCGGGGACGAGAGCCCCTCCACTACATGATCCACTCCGGCGGCCGACCCGGCCGGCCCCAACACCCGCTCCACCGTGGGACGCTGGAACGCACGACTCCTCTAGCGCACCAGGGCCGGAGCCAACAAGCACCCCGGCGTGTGACGGGTGTCACCGCATGAGTTTTTGAAACGGCGGTACTTACAACCCACCTACAACGGGTCAATTTAATATGTGCAATTGCACGACCCCCGGAGGGTGTCCACAGAGGATCCGACACCCCTCCCCAGACTCCGACAAGCCCGCTCACGGGGCCCCCACGCCCAGGTGACCAGCACACAAAAAAGATCGCGCTGGACCCGGCGGAGTCCAGCGCGATCTACGACGCACCCTGTATCGCTTGCCTAGAAACTTCTGATCGGCCTGGGCGAGGGCCCTGTTGGGGCAGGTCCCGCGTCGCTTGAAGCTAGGGGTTCGGGCGTTTCGGCCGGTTGGGGGACCGCCGCATTGCCCGGTTATGCAGTTGTTCGGGCCTCTGTTCAGGCCTCGCTGCGCTGCTGCGGGATGCCCGCGAGCAGAGCGCGGACCTCAGCCTCGCGGTAGCGGCGGTGCCCGCCGAGCGTACGGATCGAAGTGAGCTTGCCAGCCTTCGCCCACCGCGTGACCGTCTTGGGGTCGACGCGGAACATCGTGGCGACCTCAGCCGGGGTCAGCAGCGGCTCGGCATCAGGGGTGCGAGCGGTCATGAGCGGCCTCCTCGGGAGAACCGAACCTTCTCGGTTCTTTCCTCTAAATTCTGCACCTTGACCCGCGTTGCCCGAAATGGTGGACGCGGGTCGAGTCGGTTATAGGACGAACGGCTTGTCCTCGGCACTACAACTACACCATCTGTCCAGCCGCGTCGGCCAAACCGATGGAATTGCCATCCCAGGTAGTCATCAGCCGCGGAAGCCGATGGACCATGCCATAGCGGACAGTCACGTCACTGTGACGATCAGTCACAGCGGCGATCAGGAGTCACGAGACCCCCCAAAGCGTGCAATGCAGAGATTCCGGCCAGAATGGAGCACAGTTGGACGGATGGAGTCTCCCCGGACTCCTTGTCCTATTTTGGCATGAGGGAGGGCAAGCGGCGCAAGGTCCGCGTAAGTGCGCTCCATCACCCTTGACGCAAAAGCCCGGATCAGGACCAACATCCCGTCAAGTGACCTAAGCGCCATGACGGTACGCTGTTCGACGACTCCTCAGCTGTGATTCAGGTCACACGCGTCACAGCGGATGCCTGCGGTCCACCCGCGTGACACCGTCAGTTCGCCGAACGCCGGTCCCGCACCGTCCGCCAGCGGTCCACGAGCCGCCCGTACGCCGCGCCCGCGGCGAGCCCGTCGCCCCGGCGCAGCGCGTCGATGCCCTCCGCGACGTCGGCCGCCGAGTGATCGCCCTCCAGCGCGTCGGCCGGCACCACGTGCACCAGGCCGCCGTAGTCCAGCTCCACGAGGGATCGCGGATGGAACTCCTCCAGCCAGCGCCCCACATCCACCAGGCCGTCGATCAGCGGCCCTTCCTCGATGGAGTCCCTGAGCGTGCGCAGCGCCCGCGCCACCCGCCGTCTGGCCTGCACCATGGGCGTCCGGTAGCGCAGCAGGGGTGCCTCCTCGGCACTCCCCTTGGCGTACTCCCGCTCCTCGTCGGACACCAGCACGAACCAGTTCAGCGGCACCTGCCAGGTGGCGGTGCGGATCCAGGGGCGGGCGTCCGGGTTGCGGGCGAGCCAGCGCTCGTAGTCCTGGCCGGCCTGGCGGCGCACGACCGGGGGCAGTACGGCGTCCAGGACCGGCGGCGGGAGCTCGTCGGCGAGTCCGCCCAGGGCCTGCCAGCCGCGCAGCCGGGTGCGCCAGGGACAGACACAGACCACCCCGTCGACGTCCAGCACGAACGCGTCGGCGCTCTCCTGGACCGGGACCACGACCGGCGGGGTGGGCAGCAAGTCGGCCAGGGAGCGACGGAGTTCGTCTTGGTAGGAGGGGTGTTCGGGGCGGCGGGCGTAGCGCGCCCAGTGACCGCGCTCCGACTCCGGGAAGGCGGCCAGCGGCTCGTACACGCGCAGGTACGTCGCGTAGGGCACGATCACCGAGGACACCTTGGGCACGCCTGCTCCCTCCCCACCGGACCCGGCTCGAAACCCGTACGGGACCCGCACGGGACTCGTGGGTGACGTGCCCGGCCGAGCGGGAAACCACTGCAAATCGTGCCACGCGAATACGTGCGCCGAAGCCCCGCGGGGGTGATCCTGAACACTGCGCGGATGGTGGGCGGGCACAGGCTCTACGCTCATGCCACGGCACCCGCCACCCGCACGGGAGCTGGTCACCACCCGCCGCTACTTACTCAGGAGTCACCACCGTGACCGACGTAACCGGCGCACCTGCTGATGTCCTGCACACCCTGTTCCACTCGGACCAGGGGGGCCATGAGCAGGTTGTGCTCTGCCAGGACCGCGCCAGCGGCCTCAAGGCCGTGATCGCCATCCATTCCACCGCTCTGGGCCCCGCGCTCGGCGGTACGCGCTTCTACCCCTACGCGACCGAGGCCGAGGCCGTTGCCGACGCCCTCAACCTGGCGCGCGGCATGTCGTACAAGAACGCCATGGCCGGCCTGGACCACGGCGGCGGCAAGGCCGTGATCATCGGGGATCCGGAGCACGACAAGACCGAGGAGCTGCTGCTCGCCTACGGGCGGATGGTGGCCTCGCTCGGCGGCCGCTACGTCACCGCCTGCGACGTCGGCACCTACGTCGCGGACATGGACGTCGTGGCCCGCGAGTGCCGCTGGACCACCGGCCGCTCGCCCGAGAACGGCGGCGCGGGCGACTCCTCCGTCCTCACCGCGTTCGGCGTCTACCAGGGCATGCGCGCCTCCGCCCAGCACCTGTGGGGGGACCCCTCGCTGCGCGGCCGCCGGGTCGGCATCGCCGGCGTCGGCAAGGTCGGGCACCACCTGGTCCGGCACCTGCGGGACGAGGGCGCCGAGGTCGTGATCACGGACGTGCGCGAGGACGCCGTACGGCGGATCCTCGACCAGCACGCCGAGGGTGTGACGGCGGTCGCCGACACCGACGCGCTGATCCGGGTGGAGGGCCTCGACATCTACGCCCCCTGCGCGCTCGGCGGGGCCCTGAACGACGACTCGGTTCCGGTGCTCACGGCCAAGGTCGTGTGCGGCGCGGCCAACAACCAGCTCGCCCACCCGGGCGTGGAGAAGGACCTCGCCGACCGCGGGATCCTCTACGCGCCGGACTACGTGGTCAACGCCGGCGGTGTCATCCAGGTCGCCGACGAGCTGCACGGGTTCGACTTCGAGCGGTGCCGGGCGAAGGCGGCGAAGATCTTCGACACCACGCTCGCGATCTTCGCACGTGCGAAGGAAGACGGGATCCCGCCGGCCGCCGCGGCCGACCGGATCGCCGAGCAGCGGATGCACGAGGCGGCCGCGGCACGCGGACGCTGAGGTTCCGCGGGGTTTGCCGGTACCCGTCGGCGGACAGTTAGAGAGAACTCTCACGTTCGTCGGCGGGTCGGCCGCCAATAAGTGGTTAAAATCGCGGTTGACCAGCGGGGACGGGGCGCCCCGCGGGTTCTGGGCCGAGGCACGTCATGCGGGCGACGTACCGTATGGGCGTGGGCTCAGGTACCGTGGAAGCCCTACGGACCGGTCTCTCTCCAGAGAGTCCGTTCCAGATCATGAACGCGTGTCAAGACTCTGGGGCCGTCGAGCCCCGTCACCGAGGGGGTCGAGCCATGGGGCGCGGCCGGGCCAAGGCCAAGCAGACGAAGGTCGCCCGCCAGCTGAAGTACAACAGCGGCGGGACTGACCTGTCGCGTCTGGCCAACGAGCTGGGCGCTTCGACTTCGAGCCAGCCGCCGAACGGCGAGCCGTTCGAGGACGACGACGAGGAAGACGACCCGTACGCCCAGTACGCGGATCTCTACAACGACGACGATGAGGACGACGAGGACGACCAGTCCGGTCCCACGTCGCATCGTCGCGGCGCTTGACGTAGCGCGTTTCGCGGTTTCGTAGCGACTGCACTTCATCCGGTCCGGGGCCTCAGCGCCGGACCGGGTTTCGTGCTGCCTACCGGGGCCACAAGGCCTTGGGCCCTGACGCTCAGGCGACAGGGCCCCTCGGGTGTCAGGCGTAGTCGCCGATCAGGGCAGCGCCGGTCTCGTGCTCGCCGCGGTCCGTGATCTCGCCCGCGACCCAGGCCTCGACCCCGCGGTCGGCCAGCGTCGCGAGCGCCGCGTCCGCCGACTCCTGCGGCACGATCGCCATCATGCCGACGCCCATGTTGAGGGTCTTCTCCAGCTCCAGGCGCTCGACGTCGCCGGTCCTGCCGACGAGGTCGAAGATCGCGCCCGGGGTCCAGGTGGAGCGGTCCACGATCGCGTGCAGGCCGTCCGGGACGACCCGGGCGAGGTTGGCGGCGAGCCCGCCGCCGGTGATGTGGCTGAAGGCGTGCACATCGGTGGTGCGGGTCAGCGCCAGGCAGTCCAGCGAGTAGATCTTGGTGGGCTCCAGGAGCTCCTCGCCGAGCGAGCGGCCGAGCTCCTCGAAGTGCGCGTCCAGCGACAGCCCGGCCTGGTTCAGCAGGACATGCCGGACCAGGGAGTACCCGTTCGAGTGAAGCCCGGAGGACGCCATGGCGATCACCGCGTCACCCGTACGGATACGATCCGCGCCGAGCAGCCGGTCGGCCTCCACGACGCCCGTACCGGCGCCGGCGACGTCGAAGTCGTCCTCGCCCAGCAGACCCGGGTGTTCGGCCGTCTCGCCGCCGACCAGGGCGCAGCCGGCCAGCACGCAGCCCTCCGCGATGCCCTTCACGATGGCGGCCACGCGCTCGGGGTGGACCTTGCCGACGCAGATGTAGTCGGTCATGAACAGCGGCTCGGCGCCGCAGACCACGATGTCGTCCATGACCATGGCGACCAGGTCGTGGCCGATCGAGTCGTACACGCCCATCTGGCGCGCGATGTCGACCTTGGTGCCCACGCCGTCCGTTGCGGATGCGAGCAGCGGACGCTCGTAGCGCTTGAGGGCGGAGGCGTCGAAGAGGCCGGCGAAGCCGCCGAGGCCGCCGAGGACCTCGGGGCGCTGCGTCTTCTTCACCCACTCCTTCATCAGCTCGACGGCGCGGTCGCCCGCCTCGATGTCGACTCCGGCAGCCGCGTAGGAAGCACCGGTGGAACGGCTCTCAGACATTGCCTGGGATCTTTCGGGTTGGTTTCTACGGGGCTTACGGGCGACGGATCGCGTCGGCCGCGGCCGTGGCTGCGGGCCCTGCGGCCAGCTCGGTCTCCAGGAGCTGCTTGCCGAGCAGCTCGGGGTCCGGGAGCTCCATCGGGTACTCGCCGTCGAAGCAGGCGCGGCACAGGTTCGGCTTGGCGATGGTGGTCGCCTCGATCATGCCGTCGATGGAGATGTAGGACAGGGAGTCGGCGCCGAGCGAGGTGCCGATCTCGTCGATCGTCATGCCGTTGGCGATGAGCTCGGCGCGGGTGGCGAAGTCGATGCCGAAGAAGCAGGGCCACTTCACGGGCGGCGAGGAGATCCGGATGTGGACCTCGGCGGCGCCCGCCTCGCGCAGCATGCGCACGAGGGCCCGCTGGGTGTTGCCGCGCACGATGGAGTCGTCGACGACGACCAGGCGCTTGCCCTTGATGACTTCCTTGAGCGGGTTCAGCTTCAGGCGGATGCCGAGCTGCCGGATGGTCTGCGAGGGCTGGATGAAGGTCCGGCCGACGTACGCGTTCTTGACCAGGCCGGCGCCGAACGGGATGCCCGAGGCCTCGGCGTAGCCGATGGCGGCCGGGGTGCCGGACTCCGGTGTCGCTATCACCAGGTCGGCCTCGACGGGGGCTTCCTTGGCCAGGCGGCGGCCCATCTCGACGCGGGAGAGGTAGACGTTGCGGCCCGCGATGTCGGTGTCCGGGCGCGCCAGGTACACGTATTCGAAGACGCAGCCCTTGGGCTTCGCTTCCGCGAATCGAGAGCTACGGAGGCCGTTCTCGTCGATGGCGATGAACTCGCCCGGCTCGATCTCGCGGACGAAGCTGGCGCCGCAGATGTCGAGGGCGGCGGACTCGGAGGCGACGACCCAGCCGCGCTCCAGGCGGCCGAGGACCAGCGGGCGGATGCCCTGCGGGTCACGGGCCGCGTAGAGGGTGTGCTCGTCCATGAAGACGAGCGAGAAGGCGCCCTTGACCTGCGGGAGGATCGCGTGCGCGCCCTCCTCGATGGTCAGCGGCTTGCCGTCCTCGTCGACCTGGGCCGCGAGGAGCGCGGTGAGCAGGTCGGTGTCGTTGGTGGCCGCCACCCGGGTGGAGCGGCCGTTGGTGTCCTTGGGCAGCGCGGCGACCATCTCGGCGAGCTGCGCCGTGTTCACCAGGTTGCCGTTGTGGCCCAGCGCGATGGAACCGTGCGCGGTGGCGCGGAACGTCGGCTGGGCGTTCTCCCACACGGAGGCCCCGGTGGTCGAGTAGCGGGCGTGTCCGACCGCGATATGACCCTGGAGCGAACCGAGAGAGGTTTCGTCGAAGACCTGGGAGACGAGGCCCATGTCCTTGAAGACGAGGATCTGGGAGCCGTTGCTGACCGCGATTCCCGCGGATTCCTGACCCCGGTGCTGGAGGGCGTAGAGCCCGAAGTACGTGAGCTTTGCGACCTCTTCGCCCGGAGCCCAGACACCGAAGACGCCACACGCGTCCTGGGGGCCTTTCTCGCCGGGGAGCAGATCGTGATTGAGTCGACCGTCACCACGTGCCACGGCACCGAGTGTAGGCGAGATCGACCACTGGTCCGAATTGGTGAGTGCCCCGGCCCGCGCGGCCCCCGGCGCTCAGCCGGCCGCGACGGCGGCTACTCGTTCGCCGTTTTTGCTGGTCAGCGTCAGGTTGTGGGAATCCAGCCGGTAGCTGACCACTCCGTCGAAGAGCCGAAGCAGGCTCTTTTCCGCGTGCATGAGTGAGGCGTCGCACACCATTCGGGTGGTGGCGGCCCTGCCCAGCGTGATACGTGCGTCGCGCACCGTGGCATCGGCGGTGACGTGATTGCAGCCCAGGCTGCCGGTCACCCTGCCGGTCTTCTTGTCGAAGGTGAGGTGGGCCCGGCCCTCGGCACTTGGTGTCGTGACGATCCACTCGGTGCCGTACAGGGGGGCGTCCTCCTCCCTGCTGAGCCGGACGCGGTCGCCGCCGGCGGTGGTCAGGGTGAGCTTGTCGCCCTTGACCGCGGTGGTGAGCGGGCCCCCGGCGAGGGCCTGGGCGAGGGTGCGTTCGAAGGCCATGGGCCGCGACGCGCAGGCCATCTCGGTGGCCGAGGTGTCGCTGAGCCGGACGCGGTCGCCCTCGAAGGAGGCCCGCGCGCCGAAGAGGTTGCAGCCGTAGTTGCCCTGGGCCCTGCCCCGGTCGTCGATCTCCAGCCGGGCTCCGGCCGGGGCGCGCTGGGTGACGCCGTCCACGGTGAGGCTGTCCACGGCCCAGCCCACGCCGGTGACCTGCTGCCGGACCGCGACGGCTCCACCGCCGGCGCTCCCGCCGTCCGCGGAGCCGCTGCCGACGGTCTCGCTGCCGCCGCTCTTGGCGCCGCAGGCGGCCACGAGCGGGACGAGGGCCGCGACGGCCGTCAGGACCATGCGCTGCGTGTGCCTGTACATGCCGATTCGACGGGCTCGCGCGGCGGGCGGTTCCCCCGGGGGCGGCGCGGCCCGTGGGCCACGGTCAGGACAGGTCGGCCCGCTCCCGCTACGACATCACCGGCAGCAGCCCGCCGAGGTCCGACCGCTCCCCGCTCGCGCTGACCTGCGCCGCCTCCAGGGCGTCCGGCCAGGCGAGGCGCCCGGTGGCGAGCCGGATCCAGGTGAGCGGGTCGGTCTCGACGACGTTGGGCGGGGTGCCGCGGGTGTGCCGGGGCCCCTCGACGCACTGCACGACGGCGTACGGCGGGATCCGCACCTCGGTGGAACCGCCGGGCGCCTTCTCGGCGAGCGCGTCGGCGAGGAGCCGGGTGGCCGCGGCGAGGGCCTGCCGGTCGTGGGGCACGTCCAGGCCCGGTACGGCGGCGTTGAGGTCGTCGGTGTGGACGACGAGTTCGACGGTGCGGGTGACGAGGTAGTCGTCGAGCGGCAGGGAGCCCGCGCTGGTTTCGAGGAGCCGGGAGCCCGGGTGCTCGTCGAGGAGCAGGCCGAGGCTCCGGTCGACGTCGGCGAGGTAGGCGTCGAGATCGGGGTGCTCCTCGACGAGCCGCCGGGTGAAGTCCGCGATGGCGGCGGAGTTGGCGGCGGTGGCGAAGGGCCACTGGACCACGGTGACGTCCTGCCGGGCCGGGGCCGGCAGTTCGAGGGCCCGGTGGACGGCGGTGACCGCCATCCCGATGTGCGCGATCAGGTCCCGTACGGTCCACTCGCCCAGCCGTGTGGGGAGGGCGAGCTGCTCCGGGCCGAGGCCACGGACGGCTTCGCGCACGTTTGCGAGCTGGGCGGACACCGCCCCGCGGATCTTGGCGGGGTCGTAGGTACGGGCGCGCTTCCTGGCCGTGGGCATGACGGCGACCCTATGCCTTCACGGCGTAGTCCTTCAGGCCCTTTTCGACCAGGTCGAAGGCCTTGCGGACGCGTTCGGGCGCGTCGGCGGCGACCTGGTCGGGGCTCTCGCCCTCGTCGATGCGGCGGTGGTGCTCCTCGACGAGGGCGTTGCGGGCGGCGCTGAGCGTGGCGGCGGCGACCGTGGCCACCATCAGGTCACCGGTCTCAGCCGCCAGCACGTCGGCCAGCTCCCGGGTGCCCTTCTGTACGGCGAGGAAGACGCGCTCCATCAGGACCGGCGTCTCCAGGACGATCCGGCGCACCTGCCGGGTGGAGGGTTCGGGGTTGAGGCCGATGGACGGGTCCCTCGTCTCGACCAGTTCCAGGAACTGCCGGCGTACGGCGTCGACGGCGGACTCGCCCGGCTGCCGCTCGCGCACCGCGCGGGCCGCGTCGCCGAAGTGCTCCTCCATCGGCCGGAAGATCAGGTCCTCCTTGGTGCCGAAGTAGTTGAAGACGGTCATCTTCGAGACCTCGGAGGCGTCGGCGATCTCCTGCACGGAGACGGCGTCGAAACCCCGCTCGGCGAAGAGCCCGACCGCGACCTGGTAGATCCGCATCGCCGTCTGCAGCTTCTTGCGCTCGCGCAGCCCCATCGCCTCAGCCATGCGACCACCTTACCAAGATGAAGTTTAAGCCGAGCTTAGATTTGAGCTGGGATGAAATCTAATCCTAGCCAAAACATTGACCCAGTACATGAACAGGCTGCATGGTGGTGCCCATGACCGAGACCCAGCGCAAAATCGGCTTCCTCGTCTGCCTCGTGACGATCGTCCTTGCCGTCCTGGACATGCAGATCGTGTCCGCCGCCACCGTGCCGATCGTCCGCGACCTGGACCCCGGCCACGGCATCGACAAGATCCCCTGGCTGGTCAGCGCCTTTTCGCTGGCATCGGCCGCGATGCTCCCGCTGTACGGAAGGCTGTGCGACGTCCTCGGTGCCAAGTGGGTGTTCCTCGGCGCCCTCGGCACCTTCCTGGCGGGCTCGGCGCTGTGCGGCGCGGCCCAGTCGATCGGCCAGCTCATCGCGTCCCGGGCCGTGCAGGGCATCGGGGCGGGCGGCCTGATGAGCGTCACGATGGTGGTGATCGCCCAGCTCAAGGGGCCGGACGAGAAGAAGGGCAAGGGCGCCGGGACGGGCGGGATGGTGGCCGGCGGCGGCATGGCGGTCGGCCCGTGGCTCGGCGGGGTGCTCGCCGACCACGCGAGCTGGCGCTGGGCCTTCTACATGAACCTGCCGCTCGGTCTCGCCGCCCTCGCCGCGGCCGTCGTGGTCCTCAAGCTGCCCCACCAGGCCCGAAGCCGCTCGATCGACTTCACCGGCGCGGCCCTCGCGGCCGCCTTCTCCACCACCCTGCTGCTCGTCACCGAGTGGGGCGGCAAGCAGTACGCCTGGTCGTCCCCGCAGGTCATAGGGCTCGCCCTGGCCTGCGCCGGCACGCTCGCCCTGTTCCTGCGGCGCCAGTTCACCACCGCCGAACCGATCCTGCCGCCCACCCTGTTCCGGGTCCCGGAGCTGCGCCTGGGCTTCGCGATCCAGGGTCTGATGGGCGCGGCCATGGTCGGCGCCATGTACTACGTGCTGGTCTACCTCCAGGTGGCCCGCGGCATCACCAGCTCCTCCGCGGGACTCTTCCTCCTCCCGATGGCCCTCGGCATCACCGTCGTCGGCGTCGTCACCGGCCACCTCGCCGAACGCGGCTGGTCCGAGCGGACCTTCGTGATCAGCGGGTCGGCCGTCTCCCTGGCCGCCTTCCTGCTCCTCGCCACCACCGCCGGCGACACCTCTCTGTGGCAGCTGCGCGCCGAACTGCTGCTCGTCGGCATCGGCTTCGGCCAACTGCTCGGCCAGCTGGTCCAGCTGGTCCAGAACGCCGCCCCGCGCGAACAGCTGGGCGTCGCCACCACCGGCGTCCGGTTCTTCCAGACCCTCGGCACCGCCCTCGGCGTCGCCCTCTTCGGCAGCCTGCTCACCCGTCTGTACGACGGCCCCGGCGACATCGGTGCCCTTGCCTCGCTGCGGGGCGCGGCGCACACGGCCGGCGTCGAGGCGTACGTCTCGGCGATGGACACGGTGTACCTGTGCGGTGCCGGTGTGATGGCGCTGTGCCTGCTGCTCGCCCTGCGCCTGCCGAGGCCCCGGCCCGCCCGGGCGGAGCCGGTACGGGAGACGGTGCCGGCCTGAGCCGGAGCAGCCCGAAGGCCCCGCCCGTCGAAACGGGCGGGGCCTTCGCGGGTGTGCGGAAAACTAGG
Source organism: Streptomyces olivochromogenes (assembly GCF_021538895.1). Classification (GTDB taxonomy): domain Bacteria; phylum Actinomycetota; class Actinomycetes; order Streptomycetales; family Streptomycetaceae; genus Streptomyces; species Streptomyces olivochromogenes_A. The sequence goes on from NZ_JADDRL010000066.1 coordinate 43,270, forward strand.
CCAGCAGCGCCGGGATGGTCGCCTCGTGGGCCTCGCGGAGTTCCGTCAGGGGGAGCGCGAACTCGCCCTGGACCTCCACCGCGTCGCCGTCGACGACACCGATGCGGGTGGCCGGGAGGCCGCGCGCACCGCACATGTCGTTGAAACGGACCTCTTCCGAGCGCGGCACGGCGACGATCGCGCGGCCCGCCGACTCGGACAGCAGGAAGGTGAACGCGTCGAGCCCGTCCGGTACGACCAACCGCGCGCCCTTCCCGCCGAGCAGGGCCGACTCGACGACCGCCTGGATCAGACCGCCGTCGGACAGGTCGTGCGCGGAGTCGATCATGCCGTCGCGGGAGGCGGAGATCAGGATCTCGCCGAGCAGCCGCTCGCGCTCCAGGTCGACCTTCGGGGGCAGGCCGCCGAGGTGGTCGTGGACGACCTGGGACCAGGCCGAGCCGCCGAACTCCTCACGGGTGTCGCCGAGGAGGTAGAGCAGCTGCCCCTCCTCCTGGAAGGCCACCGGCGTGCGGCGCGCCACGTCGTCGATGACGCCGAGGACCGCGACGACCGGGGTCGGGTGGATGGCCACCTCGCCCGTCTGGTTGTAGAGCGAGACGTTGCCGCCGGTCACCGGGGTGCCCAGCTGCTGGCAGGCGTCGGCCAGACCGCGCACGGCCTCGGCGAACTGCCACATGACGGCCGGGTCCTCGGGCGAGCCGAAGTTCAGGCAGTCGGAGACGGCCAGCGGCTTGGCACCGGTGGTGGCCACGTTGCGGTAGGCCTCGGCGAGGGCCAGCTGGGCGCCCGCGTACGGGTCGAGCTTGGCGTACCGGCCGTTGCCGTCAGTGGCGATCGCGACGCCGAGGCCGGTCTCCTCGTCGACGCGGATCATGCCGGAGTCCTCGGGCTGGGCGAGGACGGTGTTGCCCTGCACGAAGTGGTCGTACTGCGAGGTGATCCACTTCTTGGAGGCCTGGTTGGGCGAGCCCACCAGCTTCAGGACCTGGTCCTTCAGCTCCGCGGAGCTCGCCGGGCGCGGCAGCTTGTTCGCGTCGTCCGCCTGAAGCTCGTCCTGCCAGGACGGGCGGGCGTACGGGCGCTCGTACACCGGGCCCTCGTGGGCCACGGTCCGCGGGTCGACGTCGACGATCTTGCCGCCGTGCCAGTAGATCTCCAGGCGGTCGCCGTCGGTCACCTCACCGATGACGGTGGCGATGACGTCCCACTTGGCGCAGATCTCCAGGAAGCGGTCGACCTTCTCCGGCTCGACGACCGCGCACATGCGCTCCTGCGACTCGCTCATGAGGATCTCCTCGGGCGAGAGCGTGGAGTCGCGCAGCGGCACGTCGTCCAGCGTGACGCGCATGCCGCCGGAGCCGTTGGAGGCGAGCTCGGAGGTGGCGCAGGACAGGCCGGCCGCGCCGAGGTCCTGGATGCCGACGACCAGCTTCTCCTTGAAGGCCTCCAGGGTGCACTCGATGAGGAGCTTCTCCTGGAAGGGGTCGCCGACCTGGACGGCGGGACGCTTGGAGGGCTTGGCGTCGTCGAAGGTCTCGGAGGCGAGGATCGAGGCGCCGCCGATGCCGTCGCCGCCGGTGCGGGCGCCGTACAGGACGACCTTGTTGCCCGCGCCGGACGCCTTCGCGAGGTGGATGTCCTCGTGCCGCATGACGCCGATGGCACCGGCGTTGACCAGCGGGTTGCCCTGGTAGCAGGAGTCGAAGACGACCTCGCCGCCGATGTTGGGCAGGCCCAGGCAGTTGCCGTAGCCGCCGATGCCGGCGACGACACCCGGCAGGACGCGCTTGGTGTCGGGGTGGTCGGCGGCGCCGAAGCGCAGCGGGTCGACGACCGCGACCGGGCGGGCGCCCATCGCGATGATGTCGCGGACGATGCCGCCGACGCCCGTGGCCGCGCCCTGGTATGGCTCGACGTACGAGGGGTGGTTGTGCGACTCGACCTTGAAGGTGACCGCGTAGCCCTGGCCGACGTCCACGACACCGGCGTTCTCGCCGATGCCGACGAGCAGCGCGTCGCTCTGCGGGGCCTTCTCGCCGAACTGGCGCAGATGCACCTTCGACGACTTGTAGGAGCAGTGCTCGGACCACATGACGGAGTACATGGCGAGCTCGGCGCCGGTCGGGCGGCGGCCCAGGATCTCGACGATCCGCTCGTACTCGTCCTTCTTCAGGCCGAGTTCGGCCCAGGGCAGCGCGACGTCGGGGGTCCCGGCCGCGTGCTCGACCGTGTCCAGAGGCGTCCGGCTCATGCGTTGACCAGCTTCTTGAGGATCGAGGTGAAGAACGGGAGGCCGTCGGTACGGCCCGTACCGATCAGCGGCTCGACGGCGTGCTCGGGGTGCGGCATCAGGCCGACGACGTTCCCGGCCTCGTTGGTGATGCCGGCGATGTCCCGCAGCGAGCCGTTCGGGTTGAAGTCCAGGTACCGGAAGGCGACCCGGCCCTCGGCCTCCAGCTTGTCGAGCGTGTACGCGTCGGCGACGTACCGGCCGTCCATGTTCTTCAGCGGGATGTGGATCTCCTGACCGGCGGTGTAGTCGCTGGTCCAGGAGGTCTCCGCGTTCTCCACCCGCAGCTTCTGGTCGCGGCAGATGAAGTGCAGGTGGTCGTTGCCGAGCATCCCGCCGGGAAGGAGGTGGGCCTCGGTGAGGATCTGGAAGCCGTTGCAGATACCGAGGACCGGAAGTCCGGCCTTCGCCTGCTCGATGACGGTCTCCATCACGGGCGAGAACCGGGAGATGGCCCCGGCCCGCAGATAGTCGCCGTAGGAGAAACCGCCGGGCAGCACCACGGCGTCGACCTGCTTGAGGTCCTTGTCCTTGTGCCAGAGGGCGACCGGTTCCGCGCCCGCGAGGCGGATCGCGCGCTGGGTGTCCCGGTCGTCGAGACTTCCCGGGAAAGTGACGACGCCAATACGAGCGGTCACTTCGCGGCCTCCGCGACTTCCTCCACCTTGACGGTGAAGTCCTCGATCACGGTGTTGGCGAGGAAGGATTCCGCAAGATCGTGGATGCGGGCGAGCGCGGCCTCGTCGACCGGCCCGTCAACTTCCAGTTCGAATCGCTTTCCCTGGCGGACGTCCGAGATGCCTTCGAATCCCAGCCGCGGCAGTGCGCGCTGCACCGCCTGGCCCTGGGGGTCGAGGATCTCCGGCTTGAGCATGACGTCGACTACGACGCGTGCCACTGGCACTCCCGGTGTGTGGTGCTGAGCAGGTCCCTTCAGACTACCTGCACAAAATTTCTACGCGGGTAGAGTTGTAGGAAACTACGTGATGGGCGTCACGATCAGGTGTCGAGCAGGGGCCCTGGCGAAAAAATCTGGGAAAGTTCGGTGATCAGTCCGCGGCACCTATTGCGCCCGGACACGCGGAAGGATTTAGTCGGGCTTCACATTGCAATGCCGGGCACTGTACAAATGAATTGGCAATAGCCGATACTTTGCCCAATAACAGGCGGACAGTCGACATCTCCGCTGTAACGCCGTGGCGTCTTGGCACGTCATCGCAAGACGGGATGTCGCACGAAGGGACCGATATTCGTGGCGCAGAAGGTCGTGGTCACGCTCTTTGACGACATCGACGGCTCGGAAGCGGCGGAAACGATCGCCTTCGGACTCGACGGCAAGTCGTACGAGATCGACCTGAATCAAGCCAATGCCAAGAAACTGCGCAAGGCCCTGGAGCCCTACGTGGCGGCCGGCCGCAAGCGGGCGAAGTCGGGCAAGGCGTACCGCCAGACGGAGGTCGCACCCGACCCCGCCGCCGTCCGCGCCTGGGCGCAGGCGAACAAGATGGACGTGCCCGCACGCGGCCGCATCCCCAAGAAGGTCTACGAGGCTTTCAGCGCGGCACAGTGACGCCCGCGAGGGGTGGTCCTCAGGGTCCGTCACCGGGCCCTGAGGACAGCCGACTTGGCCGCCGCGAGCGGCCGGCGGCGGCGCCGCGGGCAACCGACTTGCGCTACCCCCCTGCTGATCAGCTAATGTCTGGAGCACGCCGAGGGGCGAGGCCGAAGGGCCGAGACCCACGGAGTACATGCGGGTGTAGTTCAGTAGCAGAACATCCCCCTTCCAGGGGGAAGGCGCAGTGTGCAATTCCTGTCACCCGCTCTGGCACCACTACCGTCACACGCAGGCGTGGGGGTCCCCCCTGCTCGAGCTTGTCGAGAGCTTGGGGGAGGATCAGGTAGGCTGGTGCTCGCACCGATCGGTGGGAGCCGATCGGGAGCAGTGCGGACGTAGCTCAGTTGGTAGAGCGCAACCTTGCCAAGGTTGAGGTCGCGAGTTCGAGCCTCGTCGTCCGCTCCAAGGAAACCCCGGTCATCGCGACCGGGGTTTTTTCGTTCCCGTACACGTCTGACATTTGTCATGCCGAGTGATGACAGCGCGCACTGCTGCCCGGCCCGGGGCGCCGGGACGCTTGAGCCATGAACATCGACGAGCACGAGCACGTGATCGAGGTCACCGACCTCCGGCGTGTCTACGGGGGCGGGTTCGAGGCGGTGCGCGGCATCGGTTTCTCCGTGACCCGCGGGGAGGTCTTCGCGCTGCTGGGCACCAACGGCGCCGGAAAGACGTCGACGGTCGAACTGCTGGAGGGGCTCGCGCCTCCGTCCGGCGGCCGCGTGCGGGTCCTCGGCCACGACCCGTTCCTGGAGCGGGCCGCCGTACGCCCACGCACCGGCGTGATGCTTCAGGAGGGCGGATTCCCCTCGGACCTGACCGTCTCGGAGACCGCCCGGATGTGGGCGGGATGCACCACCGGCGCCCGGCCCGAGGCCGAAGCCCTCGGCCTGGTCGGGCTGGGCGGGAAGAGCCAGGTGCGGGTCAAGCAGCTGTCCGGCGGGGAGCGGCGGCGCCTGGACCTGGCGCTCGCGCTGCTCGGCGAGCCCGAGGTGCTGTTCCTGGACGAGCCGACGACCGGGCTCGACGCCGAAGGGCGCCGGGACACCTGGGAGTTGGTACGGACGCTGCGCGACGCGGGCACCACCGTGCTGCTGACCACGCACTACCTGGAGGAGGCGGAGGGCCTCGCCGACCGTCTCGCGATCCTGCACGAGGGCCGCATCGCCACGTCCGGGACCCCCGCCGAGGTGACCGCGGGCCGGCCGTCCCGGATCTCCTTCGAACTGCCCGCGGGGTACTTCCTCGGCGACCTGCCGCCGCTCGCCGAACTGGGGGTGTGCGGGCACGAGCTCGACGGCAGGGTCGTACGGCTGCGCACCCGGGAACTCCAGCGGACCGCCACCCGGGTGCTGGCCTGGGCCGAGCGGGCCGGGGTCGAGCTGCACCGGCTGGAGGTGCGCTCGGCCTCGCTGGAGGAGGCGTTCCTCGGGATCGCACGGGAGCAGGAGGTCAGGGCATGAGCGGGGGCACCGTCACCTGGGCACCGGCGCGCCGCCGGCTGCGCGCGCTGGCCCGCGCCGAACTCACCCTCCTCGGCCGCAACCGCGGCGTCGTGTTCGTCGCACTCGTCGTACCACTCTCGCTGCCGTTCACCGTGCGGCCCGCCATCGACCAGTTGGACCTGAAGAAGGAAGGGCTGACCGCCGGCGCGGTGGTGATGACGGCCGCGATCGGCTTCTCCTTCCTCTTCGCCGTCTACACCTCCCTGGTCAACGCCTACGTCGCCCGCCGCGAGGAACTCGTCCTCAAGCGGCTGCGCACCGGCGAGCTCTCCGACGCCGAGATCCTCACCGGCACGGCCCTGCCCGCCGTCGGTCTCGGCCTCGCCCAGGCCCTGCTGCTGTGCGCGGGCTGCGCGGTGCTGCTGCACGCCGGGGTGCCCAAGGCGCCGTATCTGATGCTGCTCGGGCTGGTCGCGGGGCTCGTGCTGAGCGCCGCGCTGGCCGCGCTCACCGCGTCCTTCACCCGGACCACCGAGAGTTCGCAGGTCACCGCGGTGCCGGTGGTGTTCCTGTCCATGATGGGCTCCGGCATCGCGATCCCCGCCGAGGTCCTGCCCGACCGGATCGCCTCCGTCTGCGAACTGCTTCCGCTGTCCCCGGCGATCCGGCTCATCAGCGCCGGCTGGACCGGCCGGCTGAGCGCGCAGGAGGTGTTGATGACGGTCGCGATCGCGCTGGCCTGGACCGTCGTGGCGGTGTTTGCTGTACGGCGGTGGTTCCGGTGGGAACCGCGGCGCTGAGTACCGGGGGGCACATCGTGGGGCGGATACGGCGGTTGCATCAGCGTCACTGGCGGGAGCGCAGCAAGGCGGAGCGCGTCGAGCTGCAGAGCGTGGTCAGCTGGTACGCCACCATCTGGGTGCTTCCGCTCAGCTGGCTGATGCTGCCGCTGGTGAGCGGGCTCGACCGGCGGCCCGTGCCGATGGTGCTCGGCGGGCTGCTGGTCGCCGTGGACCTGCTGCAGTGCGCGGCCGCGGGCCGGCTGGTCCGGCCCGCGCTCGACCACTACCTGGGGCGCGTCGAACTGCCGCCCCGCTCCCAGCGCGCCGCCGCCGTCCTGCTCGGCCTGGCGCTCGCCCTGATCACGGCGCTCGCCGCGGTCGACGGGACCGATCCGCTCACGGCCCGGCTGGCGATCGCGGCGGTGCTCGTGCCGTTCGGGCTGCCGTACGCGCTCATCGTGTCCGTCCCGGTGTTCCTGCGCCGGTCCGCGGTCCTCACGGCGCTGGTCGTGGGCGCCCTCTCGATCGTGCGCCTGGACGGTCTCGGTGTGCTCGCCACGACGGTGGTGTGCGGCTTCGCCACCGGCTTCGCCCTGACGGCCGCGCGCTGCGGCGCCTGGACCCTGTCCGTGCTCTGGGAGGCGGAACGCGCCCGCGAGATCGAGGCCCGGCTCGCCGTCGCCGAGGAGCGGCTGAGGTTCGGGCGGGATCTGCACGACGTCCTGGGGCGGAACCTGTCCGTGATCGCCCTCAAGAGCGAGCTGGCCGTGCAACTGGCCCGGCGGGGGCGGCCGGAGGCGGTGGAGCAGATGATCGAGGTGCAGCGCATCGCACAGGAGTCGCAGCGGGAGGTGCGCGATGTCGTACGGGGCTATCGGGAGGCCGACCTCGATGTCGAACTCGTCGGCGCGCAAGGCGTGTTGACGGCGGCCGGGATCGACTGCGAGATCACCGGTGCCGCCGACGGGCTGCCCTCCGACGTGCAGTCCGCGCTCGGCTGGGTGGTCCGGGAGGCCACCACCAACGTGCTGCGGCACGGGGACGCCGGGCGATGTGCCGTGAGTCTGCGGGTGCTGGAGGGGCGCGTGGTGCTGACGGTGGAGAACGACGGAGTGTCCGCGGCCCCCGACGGGGGTGGGGGTTCCGGACTCGCGGGGCTGCGGGAGCGACTGGCCGTGCTGGACGGGACCCTGACGGCGGGTGCCGTCGGACAGGACGGGTTCCGGCTGGTGGCCGAGGTGCCCGTGACGAGTGTGAGCGGAGTTGCCTCATGAGTTCCCCGGTACGGCTGTTGCTCGCCGACGACGAGCATCTGATCCGCGGGGCGCTGGCCGCGCTGCTCGCCCTGGAGGACGACCTCGTCGTGGTCGCCGAGGCGGCCACCGGCCCCGAGGCGCTGGCCATGGCGCGGGCGCACCTGCCCGATGTGGCAGTCCTGGATCTCCAGATGCCCGGCGCCGACGGTGTGAAGGTCGCCACATCCCTGCGGGCCGAACTGCCCGGCTGCCAGGTGCTGATCGTCACCGGCCATGGACGGCCCGGACACCTCAAACGAGCCCTTGCGGCGGGTGTGCGGGGGTTCGTCCCCAAGACGGTCAGCGCGCGGCGGCTCGCGGAGATCATCCGTACCGTGCACTCCGGAAACCGCTACGTCGACCCGGAGTTGGCCGCCGACGCGATCTCGGCCGGCGACTCGCCGCTCACCGCCCGCGAGGCGGAGGTCCTGGAGCTGGCCGCCGACGGGGCGCCGGTCGCGGAGATCGCCGAGCGGGCCGCGCTGTCACCGGGAACCGTGCGGAACTACCTCTCGTCCGCCGTCACGAAGCTCGGGGCCGACAACCGGCACGCGGCAGTGCGTCTCGCCCGGGAGCGAGGTTGGGTATAGTTGCTCTCGCGCCACGGCGCAATGCGGACGTAGCTCAGTTGGTAGAGCGCAACCTTGCCAAGGTTGAGGTCGCGAGTTCGAGCCTCGTCGTCCGCTCCAGTGAAAAACCCCCGGCCGCGGCCGGGGGTTTTCGCGTTGCCCCGCGCTTCGGGGCTCGCACGTCGCCCCCGGATCTCTCCGAGGGCTCGCGCGTCACGGCCGGCTACGCCCAGCTCGACCCCGTCAGACGCTCGTACGCCTCCACGTACTTCGCCCGGGTCGCCTCGACCACGCGCTCGGGCAGCGCGGGCGGGGGCTGCTCGCTCTTGCGGTCCCAGCCGGACTCGGCGGAGGTCAGCCAGTCGCGCACGAACTGCTTGTCGTACGACGGCTGCGCGCGGCCCGGCTGCCACTGGTCGGCCGGCCAGAAGCGGGAGGAGTCCGGGGTGAGGACCTCGTCGGCCAGGACCAGCGTGTCGCCGTCGAAGCCGAACTCGAACTTGGTGTCGGCCAGGATGATCCCCCGGTCGCGGGCGATGTCCCGGGCACGGGAGTACACGGCGAGCGTGGCCTGGCGCAGCTGGGCGGCGGTCTCCGCGCCGACCTGACGGGCCACTTCCTCGTACGACACGTTCTCGTCGTGCTCGCCGACCTCGGCCTTGGTGGCCGGGGTGAAGATCGGGCCGGGCAGCTCGGAGCCGTCCACCAGGCCCTCGGGCAGGGCGAGGCCGCACACGGTCCGGGACTCGTTGTACTCGACGAGGCCCGAGCCGGTGAGGTAGCCGCGGGCCACGCACTCCACCGGGATCATCTTCAGAGACTTGCAGACCAGCGTGCGGCCGGCCCAGTCGGCGGGGGCGCCCTCGGGCAGCTCGGTGCTGATCACATGGCTGGGGGCCAGGTCGCGCAGCCGGTCGAACCACCACAGCGAGAGCTGCGTGAGGACACGGCCCTTGTCGGGGATCTCGGTGGGCAGGACCCAGTCGTAGGCGGAGATGCGGTCGCTGGCGACCATCACGAGGTCGCCCGCCTCGTTCTCGTACAGCTCGCGCACCTTGCCGGTGTGCAGGTGCACCAGGCCCGGAACCTGAGTCGGCTCGGGCTTTTCTACGAATCCGGACACGGTTCCTCCCCGGAGTTCTGTCCAATGGCTCGATTGTCCCGTATCGGACATGGACCACCGACAGGGGGTCAGTCACGTTTGCAGATGCGGTCCAACAGGTTCGCGGTGGCGCGCTGGATCCGGGTGTCCACATGCCCCGGGCGGTCCAGCGCCGGGGACCAGGCGAAGGTCCCGGAGGCGAACACCAGGGCGCCCGAGGGGGCGCGGTAGAGCGAGGTCTCCTGGTGACGCAGGGCGCCGTCGCTGTCGGTGTAGGGGGAGTGGGCGAGCAGGACGCGGTCCTCGTGCTCGGGCAGCGGGGTGCGCGGGAAGTAGCGGTCGGCCTCGCCGGCGACCAGGCCCTCGATCTCGTCGCCCTCGTGCGCGCCAGTCGCCTCCCACAGCCAGTGGCCCGCCTTGCGGACCACCAGCGGGTGCGGCTCGGGCACACGGCCCGCGTACTGGATGCCGACCAACTGCTGCTCCGGGCGGTCGATCTCGCGCCAGAGCACCGGCTTGCCCGGGCCCTTGCGTTTGCGGCAGGTGAGCAGGCGGTCGGGGACGCCGGACGGGGCGGGGGCGAGCTCCACCTGCCAGTACATGGTGTTGGCGGAGAGGAAGACCAGCGAGGTGCCGTTCTCCCGGGCGAGCTCGACGGTGCGGCGCATCTGCGACGACCAGTACTCGTCGTGGCCGGGGAAGACCAGGCCCCGGTAGCGGGTGGGGTCGACGCGGCCGGCGTGCAGGTCGCGGGCGTCGGCGTAGGCGAGGTCGTAGCCGTAGCGCTCGGCCCAGCGGATGAAGTCGTAGGCGTGGCCGACGTGCAGGGGCAGGCCCGCGCCCGCGTACGGGCGGTCGAAGGAGACCGTGGTCGCGGCGTCGGCCTCGCCGAGCAGGCGGCCCCGGTCGTCCCAGGCGTGGTAGAGGCTGGCGCCGGTGTGGCCGTCCTCGGGGTAGAGGTTGTAGGCCTGCCAGGTGATGTCGGGGAGCAGCAGGAGCAGGTCCGCGGGGTGGTTGTCGCGGATCGTGAACGGCACGTGGGAGCGGTAGCCGTCGACGGTGGTCAGGACGGCCACGTAGGCGCCGATGCTCCAGTACGAGGGGACCTGCAGCCGCCAGGACAGCCACCAGTGGTGGCAGGAGACGGTGCGGTCGGCGGCCAGCGGCGCCGGCTGGACGATGCCGGAGAGGCGGGGGCTGGTGGTGATCTTGCTGGCGCCGTCGCCGCCGTAGTGGCCGATCCGGTAGATGTCCACGCTGAACTGCTGGGGCGGGTCGACGGTGATGTGGAAGTCGACTGCCTCGCCGGGCGCGACCGCGCCGGTGGAGGTGAAGCCCTTGATCTGGCGGTGCACGTCGTCGGCGGCGCGGGGGCCGCCGGAGGCGCGTGGCGCGGGCACGCGGGGGTTCTCGCCGGTGGGCTGCTGCCGGCTCGGATCCACGTACCAGGGGACGACATGGCCCGTGTCGTCGAAGTACGTCTCGCTTCCGCGCAGCCAGGGGACCGGGCCCTGGCCGAAGGGGTCCGTGACGGCGTGCGCGAGTGCTCCCGACTCCCAGCGTCGGATCTGCTCCGATCCCATGGTCGCTCCCCTCCCTCGGGCCCCCGTGATGTGTGCAGTGACGTTCGTGCGGTGCCGTTCGTCCGTGTGGTCCCGTGTGTCTCGTGCGTGTGGTGTCGATGGGCACGGCCGGGCGGTTGTCGTGCTCCTGTCGTATGTCGCAAGCCCTTGCCATGCGCGCGATCGGTCCCAGCACATCACATAACGCACGCGCGTGGTCACTATTCGTTGCGAATTGACCTGAAGTGGAAGTTCGCCCTCCGTTACCTTCGGCGTTTACCGAGGTCAGACGAGTCGTACCGGCTTCTCCGGGCGTATCCCTGACTCGATCAGCCAGGCTCGCAGCGGGGCCGGGTCGCCGTCCTCGGTGAGGCTGAGGACTCGGGAGTTCAGATCGGCGGCTCTCTCGCCGTTGATCAGCAGAGACGGGCCGTCGAGCCAGTCGAGTCCGGGGGTCGCGCCGGCCGTGTCCATCGCGGCGCAACAGACCATTGCCGTGACGTGGTCGGCCAGCAGTTCGCGGGCCGTGCGTGGGGGCTGGAGCGGGAAGAGGGGCAGGGTGCAGTCGTCCCAGAGGGCGGTACCGGGCCCCTGACCGGACGCGCCCGCCCCGCCCTGCGCCGCGCCGACCGTCCCCGGGGCCTCCTCCCGGGCCAGCTCCGCACTGAGCCGAGCGGCGAGCGCGGCACCCCGCTGATTCTTCATCTCCCCGAGCGCCTCGTCGTCGTGGCCGTACGACTCCGCGAGGGCCTCGTCGTCGTAGTCGTCCGGCTCCATGGGGGTGTGGTCGTGGCCGTCCGGCTCTACGGAGGCCTGGTCGTAGCCATCCGGCTTCGCGGGGGCCCGCCCGGCGTCGACGTTCTCGTGGGGCGTGGCTGCCGCGGGGCCTGGAGCGGGGTGGGGGTCGGTGGCACCGGCGACTCCCCGGGCGCCCGGGCTGGCGTCGGTAGCGTCGGGGCCGGAAGAGGAGCTGCGGTCGGGGCGGTTGGGGTCGGTGGCTGCCCCTTCCGCCGTGTACTCGTCCCCTTCTGCCGAGCGCAGCCCGGCCTCCCGAGAGGGGGCGCCGAGGTCGCCGTGTGCTTCTCGCTCGCCGCGCGTGCCCTTCTCCGCGCTGGTTTCGTCGTCGCCGAGCGCGTTCAGGCCCGCCGCGTCGGCGTCCTTCTCACCGAAAGCACCCGTCTCCACGCCGGCATCCGTCTCGCCGCGCGAGCCCATCCCCGCGCCAGCTCGTCCATCACCGCACGCGCCCGCCACATCGGCCTCCTTCTCGCCGAGCGCACCCGCCTCCACGCCGGAATCTGCCTCGCCCCGCGAGCTCAGCCCCGCGCCAGCGTCTTCCCCGCCGCGCATACTCGCCCCCGGTCCGGTCTCTCCCCCGTCACGCGAGCTCAACCCCGCGCCGGTCTCTCCCTCACCGCGCGTGCTCATCCCCCTGTGGGCCTCCTCGTCGCGCATGCTCATCCCCCTGTCGGCCCCCTCCTCGGCATACGCACTGGTGCCCGCCCCCGCCGCCGCTCCCGGCAGGCTCGTCGTG
>NZ_JADDRL010000067.1 GCF_021538895.1 Streptomyces olivochromogenes
TCAGCGGACCGTCGGGGAGTCCCCGTCCGGCTTTCGGGAAGGTGGGGTGCGGGAGAGGAACAGGCCGAAGACCGGGGGCTGGGACTGGAGGAGTTCCAGGCGGCCGCCGTCGGCTTCCGCCAGGTCGCGGGCTACGGCCAGGCCGATACCCGTGGAGTTCCGGCCGCTGATCGTCCGCTCGAAGATGCGGGCGCCCAGGTCGGCCGGGACGCCGGGGCCCTCGTCGGTGACCTCGACGACCGCCTGGTTGCCGGTGACCCGGGTGCGCAGCGCCACCGTGCCGCCGCCGTGCATGAGCGAGTTCTCGATCAGCGCGGCCAGGACCTGGGCCACCGCGCCCGGCGTACCCACCGCCCGCAGATGCCGCTTGCCCGAGCTGACGATCGCCCGGCCCACGTTGCGATAGGCGGGCCGCCACTCGGCGAGCTGCTGCTGGATGACCTCGTCCAGGTCGAAGGAGACCGCGGAGCCGGTGCGCGGGTCGCGGGCGTTCGTGAGCAGCCGCTCCACCACGTCCGTCAGCCGCTCCACCTGCGTCAGCGCGACGTTCGCCTCCTCCTTCACCGTGTCCGGGTCATCGGTGAGGGTGATCTCCTCCAGCCGCATCGAGAGCGCCGTGAGCGGCGTACGCAGCTGGTGGGAGGCGTCGGCGGCCAGCCGGCGCTCCGCCGTCAGCATGCGGCCGATGCGCTCGGCCGAGGAGTCCAGCACATCGGCGACCCGGTCCAGCTCGGGGACGCCGTACCGCTTGTGCCGGGGCCGCGGGTCGCCGGAGCCGAGGCGCTCGGCGGTCTCCGCGAGATCGGTCAGGGGGGAGGCCAGGCGGTTGGCCTGGCGTACCGCCAGGAGGACCGCGGCCACCACCGCCAGCAGCGCCACCGCCCCGATGATCAGCAGCGTACGGCCGACCTCCCGGGTGACGGACGAGCGCGGCTCCTCCACGGTGACCGACTCGCCCTCCTCGCCCTGCTGCGTGGCGCGGATGACGTCGCCCTCCGGCCTGGTGCCGATCTCGATGGGCGGCTGGCCGGGGATGCGGATCTGGGCGTGCTGGTCCTTGGTGACCTGGTTGCGCAGTATCTCGGCGGTCACGTCCTCCGCGCCGAGGATCCGGCTGTCCACGATGCTGGCCAGCCGCACCGCCTCGGAATCCACTCTTTCCTGGGCGCTGTTGCTGATGGTGCGGGTCTCGACGATCACCAGGGACACGCCGAAGACCGCGATCACCACCAGGACGACGGCAAGGGTGGACTGGATGAGACGACGACGCACGAGGCCCTCCGGGCGATGGCTTGACGACGACCAGTGTGCCCCGGGATCCGGACACACCGGTCCTCAACGGCGTGACGCGCGTAGTCGGCCAGGCCCGGCGGCAGCGGCTAGCTCTTCTCGAAGCGGAAGCCGACCCCACGCACCGTGGCGATGTACCGGGGGTTCGCCGCGTCGTCGCCGAGCTTCTTGCGCAGCCAGGAGATGTGCATGTCGAGGGTCTTGGTGGACGACCACCACGTGGTGTCCCACACCTCGCGCATCAGCTGGTCGCGCGTCACGACCCGTCCGGCGTCGCGCACGAGCACCCGCAGCAGGTCGAACTCCTTGGCCGTGAGCTGGAGTTCCTCTTCGCCCATCCACGCGCGGTGCGACTCGACGTCGATGCGCACCCCGTGCGTGGCCGGCGGCTGCTGCGGCTCGGCGGCACCGCGCCGGAGCAGGGCCCGTACCCGGGCGAGCAGTTCGGCGAGCCGGAAGGGCTTGGTGACGTAGTCGTCGGCGCCCGCGTCGAGGCCGACGACGGTGTCCACTTCGTCGGCGCGCGCGGTCAGGATGAGGATGGGCACCGTGTGGCCCTCGGCGCGCAGCCGGCGGGCGACCTCCAGGCCGTCCATGCCGGGCAGGCCCAGGTCCAGCACGACCAGGTCGACGCCGCCCTGCATTCCGGCGTCGAGCGCGGTGGGTCCGTCCTCGCGCACCTCCACCTCGTAACCTTCCCGGCGCAGGGCACGGGCCAGCGGCTCCGAGATGGACGCGTCGTCCTCGGCGAGCAGTACACGGGTCATGAGGTGATGGTAGTCCGCCCGCGCGTCGTGCTGGGGTGTGATCGGAACCCGGGATTCTTACCTTGGGGCGCACTGGTACGAACCTTGTGTCACCTTGGTATGAACCTATGGCCAACAGGTGCGATCGTAGGAAGGGCCTTCGAATCAGCTCCCAAGGTTCCGTGGACACCTGTGATCCCTGTCTCAAGTCCTTCCATATCCGGCAGTGTCCTGACGTAAAGTGACGGTGAACGCCTGTAGTACACCGGGGACCTTTGGCGGGCATTTGACGCTGAAGGTCTCTTTTGTGTGCGGGCCGGACCTCCTCCGGCCTTGAAAGGAATGACCTCTGGCCGGGCTCCGGACGCACGACGCGTCACGGCGCGTGGATCCCGGTGGTCGCCGTCCACCGCTCCGCGATCCGGGGCGGACTCCCCCTGGGCGTGGGGTGGACGGACCGACCCGCCGGTGCCGGCCGAATCCCCCACCGGGCGCGCAACGCTCCAACGCGCGTCCCGACCAGCAAGGAACGACCATGGCGTCCAGCCTGACGAAGGACTCGGTCGACCCGGGCACCCCCGGTTCCGAGAAGACCTTCTTCGGCCACCCCCGCGGACTGGCCACTCTCTTCATGACCGAGATGTGGGAGCGTTTCTCCTACTACGGCATGAAGGCCCTGCTCCCGCTGTACCTGGTGGCCCCGGGCGGGCTGCACATGAGCGCGGCCACGGCGACTGCGATCTACTCGGTGTACCTGTCGCTCGTGTACCTGCTCGCCCTGCCCGGCGGCTGGTTCGCGGACCGCCTCCTCGGCCCCCGCAAGACGGTGGCGGTCGCGGGCACGATCATCATGGCCGGCCACCTCACGCTGGCGCTGCCCAGCTCCGGCACCTTCTTCGCCGGTCTGGGTCTGGTCGCGATCGGCTCCGGTCTGCTGAAGGCCAACATCTCCACGATGGTCGGTCACCTCTACGACGGCCCGGATGACCCGCGCCGCGACGGTGGCTTCACCCTCTTCTACATCGGCATCAACCTGGGTGCGTTCGCCGCTCCGCTGGTCATCGGTACCGTCGGTGAGAACTACAACTGGCACCTGGGCTTCGCGCTCGCCGCGCTCGGCATGGCGCTGGGTCTGGCCCAGTTCCTGCTCGGCACCCGCCACCTGAGCTCGCGTTCCGACATCGTCCCCACGCCGCTGTCGGACGCCGAGAAGAAGGCCACGCTGACCAAGGCCGCCCTGTGGGCGGGCGTCGCGGCCGTCTTCTACCTGGTCGTCGGTGTCTCCGGCGTCTACACGCTGAACTGGCTGCTGGTTCCGATCACCATCGCGGGTCTGATCATCCCGGTCGTGGTCATCGCCCGCATCAAGCGCGACAAGGACCTGAACCACGCCGAGCGGTCCAAGATGAGCGCCTACATCTGGTTCTTCGTCGCCGCGGCCGTGTTCTGGATGATCTATGACCAGGGTGGCTCCACGGTCTCCCTGTTCGCCGAGTCCTCGGCCAAGAACACCGTCTTCGGCTGGGAGTTCCCGGTCTCCTGGTACCAGTCGGTCAACCCGGTCATGATCATGGCGCTGGCCCCGGTCTTCGCCTGGGCGTGGCTGGCCCTGGCGCGGCGCGGCAAGGAGCCGAGCACCGCGGTGAAGTTCGCGATGGGCCTGGTCCTGATCGGCGCGTCCTTCTTCCTCTTCCTCGCTCCGCTGTCGATCGCCGAGGGCGGTCACAAGGCGGCCGCGATGTGGCTGGTGGCCATCTACTTCGTGCAGACCGTCGGTGAGCTGATGGTCTCCCCGGTCGGCCTCTCCGTCACCACGAAGATGGCGCCCGCGAAGTACGCCTCCCAGATGATGGGTGTCTGGTTCCTGGCCGTCACCGCCGGTGACGCCACGACCGGTCTGCTCTCCATCGCCGGTGTCGACCTGAACAAGACGGGCATCGTGGCCCTGCAGGCCGTCCTCGCCGTGGTCGCCGGTCTGGCGGTGTGGATGTACCGCAAGCGGGTCAAGGAGCTCATGGGCGACGTGCACTGACGTACGTCCCGAGCCGGTCGGAGGGCCGTCGCACCCCTGGGGGTGCGGCGGCCCTCCGCGCATGTCAGCGGGTCCGCCGTCCCGGCATGAACGTGAACACCGCCGCGCCCAGCAGGATCGCGGTGCCCGCCACCAGGCCGAGGGCCTTGAGGGCGCCGTGGTCGCTCGCGCCGGTCTCGGCCAGGCCGCCGCTGCCGCTGCTGCCGCCGGAGGAGGAGCCGCCGGAGGTCGACGAGCCGCCCGAGGCGCCGTTCGCCTGCTGCGTGGTGTCGAGGGTGAGGGACACCTCGGACTTGGTCGGCGTGCAGGTCGTCGTCGTCCCGAGGGCCTTGATGGTCAGGACGCCCGGGGACAGCGTCGACTCACCGCTCGCGCCCGGCTTGTAGGTGCCCGTCAGGTCCGGGATCTCGATCGGCTCGCCGGACTTGATGGGAGCGGAGTTGGTCGGACCCTCCACATGCACGGTGCCCTTGTCGGCGCCGCCCAGGGCCACCTCCATCGACGGCTTCACGGAGTCGGCCGGGATGTCGGCGGGGCTGTCCATCACCGACTTCTTGAACTGCACCGTGAGGTCGAAACTCCCGCCGTTCTTCTTGGCGTTGATTTGCACGGGCGAGGTCGCGTTCTTGTCGCCGATGGGCGTCTTGCAGGCGTAGGGGACCTGGACCTCCTTGCCGGTGAAGTCGGTCTGGCCGGTGCCGTCGCTCGGGCTCGCCGAGGCGGAGGCGGAGGCGCTGGAGGAGTTCGTCGGCGTGGGCGTCGCCGACTGCGTGGCCGAGCCCGACGGCGTCGGCGTCGTACTCGACGAACTCCCGCCGCCCACCGTCACCTGGATGGTCGCCGCCTTCTGCACGGTCTCCTTGGGCGTGCACTTGGTGTCCGTCGACATGGCGTTGACGGTGTACGCGTCCGGCGTCAGCGTCACCTCGCCGGGCGCCGTCAGCTTCAGGGTGCCCTTCATGTCGGACAGCACCATGGCAGCGCCCTTGGGGATCGGGGGGTTCTGCCGCGGCCCCTGCATCGCGATGTCGGACGTCTGCGCGCCGGCCGCCTTGAGCGTGCCGGACGGCTGCACCGAGTTGGCGGGCAGGTCGATGATGTTCGGGTTCTTCGACGCGGCCTGCGTGAACTTCCACACGACGTCGACGGTGTCGCCCACCTTCGCGGTGGCCGGCGCGGTGATCTCGACCTTGGTGGTGCCGTCGACGGGGTCGATGCCCGCGGGCGGTACGCAGTGCGTCGCGAACGACACCTCGGCGGCTTGGGCGGGCCCGGCGGCCAGGCTCAGCACGACACCCGCCGAGCCCAGTACCAGCGCCGCCGCCAGCGCGCCCGCCCGCCGTCCGCCGGCCAGTGTGACTCTCCTTCGCATACTCACGTGGGTCCCTTCGTGGTGGGAGTCGTAGGACTCGTCGGGCTGTCGTCGTGCGGTGCGGAGAGCCGACCGGCCGCCGTGCCCGGATCGGAGTCCGGGGTGAACCACGGCAGGGTCGAAGTCGAGGTGGCGGAGGTGTCCGGCGCGCGGAGGGCCGGCATCCGCAGGGCGAGCCGAGGGCGTCCCCGGTGCCGGACGCCGCCCGCCGCGCGCGGCCGTACCCGGTCCACCACCGCCATGCCGGCGCGGAACACGGCGGCCGGTACGACCAGGCAGACCAGGATCCAGAACAGCGTCACGCCCCAGGGGCGGCCGACGCCCCAGGGCTGTTCGGCGAGGACCCTGCCGCCGTACTTGAGGGAGACGGTGTAGTCGCCGTGCGCCCCGGCCGAGAGCTCGACGGGCAGGCTGATCCGCGCCTTCCCGCCGGGTGCGAGGGTGCCGCGCCACTGCTGGTCGTCCCACTGCGGGGCGAACACGCCGTGCGAGGTGCCGACCTGGAAGACGGGGTTCTTCACGGCGGACGAGCCGACGTTGCCGACGGTGAGGACGAGCGTGCGGGAGGGCGGGGCGCCGAACCAGGTCAACAGCCCGCCGGAGCCGCTGAGCCGGGTGTCGGTGAGGATCGAGAGCCGGCCGCCGGACGGTTCGGCGGGCAGCGGTTCCACCGCGTGCCCGGCGACCTGGAGGACGGCGTCCGCCTCGGCCTTCGCCCCGGTCGCGGTGGCCACGTGCACCACGCAGGGGCACGGCACCGGCGGCTCGGTGACCGGCAGTTTCTTGCCGAAGGCCCCCTCGGCGTCGGTGGTGGCGGCCCTGCCGTCGCCGTTGGCGCAGGAGTTGGTGCCGCCGATCACGCCCCGGGACGGGGTGGCCTGCCCGCAGATCAGCACCATCAGCAGGGTGTGCGGGCGCCAGCCGCTGCCGCTGACGGTGACCGAACCTCCGGTCCCGGCCTGGGAGGCGGACAGCCGCACCGTCGGGCCGTCCGCCGACGCCGCCGGCGCCGCGAACGGCAGCAGGAGCAGCGCGAGCAGCGCCGCCAGCGCGGGGATCCGCAGTCTGCCGCTCACCGCACCGCTCCCGTCAACTCGGCCCGCGCGCCCTCGGACGCGGTCGTCGGCCCGGACTCGGGCCCTCGGCGCCCGCGCTGTCGTACGACCAGGCCGGCCCCGGCCATGGAGACCAGCCCCGCGCCCAAGGCCACCGCGCCCCACGGCACGAACCGCGCGGACACCTCGGCCGAGTCGCGCGCGCCGCCCTCGGCCGTCACCGTCAGCCGTACGTCGACGGCGTCCAGGGCGGGCCGCCCGTGCCACGGTTCGTCGAGGGTCAGGCGGCGGCCCGGCGCCAGCCGGACGGGCAGGGTGCGCGGTGCGCGGTCCAGGACCCGCCCGAAGACGCCGTCGGCGCGCACCGCGAGGGTCGGTACGAGGACGGTCGTACCCCTATTGACCAGGTCGTAGGTGATGCGGTCGGCGTGTACGGCGACATGCTCGACGGTCAGCGCGGACAGCGCGGGGCCGGTCACGCGCAGGCGGACGGGGACGGTGACGGTCCGGCCGTCGTCGGACCGTGCGGTGATCGCCGCGGGGCGGTCGCCGGGGGCCGCCTGCGCCGGGACGGCCAGGGTGAAGGGGACGTCGGCCCGGGTGCGGGCGGGCACGCGGAGGCCGGCGCCGGCGAAGGTGACGCGCACGCCGGTGCCGCGCAGCCGTACCGTGACCGGCTTTCCGCCCGGGTTGGTCACGGACACCGTGTCCCGCAGGACCGTCCCGGGCGTGCCCTCCGCGTAGAAGGACGGGCGTCCGCCGCCGGCGGGCGCGAGGGACCAGCCCCCGTGCCCTTCGAGCAGGGGGGATCCCCAGGCGGCCGCGGCCTGCGGCGCGGTGGCGAGCAGGGTCAGCAGGGACAGGCACAGGGCACGGGCGGCGGACGGCATCGGCGGCTCCAGCGGTCGAGGACCCGGGTGTTCAGCGGCGTACGGTCTGGTTCCGCCGCGTCAGCCACAGGGCGCCCGCCGCGCCCGCGAGCAGGACGGTGCCGCCGAGCGTGCCGAGCGCGATCGCCGAGTCCTCGGGGCCGGTCTGCGGCAGTTGGCCGCCGGAGTCGGTGCCGCTCTGCGAGCCGCCCTGGGACGTCCCCGTGGATCCGCCACCACCGGCCGCCGTCACGTCCAGGCTCAGGGACGGCTTGGGGTTGTTGGCCGGCGTGCAGGTCGTCGTGGTGCCGAGCGCCTTGATGGTGAGCACGTCCGGCGTGAAGGTGACCTTGCCGGTCTTCTTCGGCGTGTAGGTGCCGCTCAAGTCGTTGATCTTGATGGGCGTGTTGGCGGGGATCGCGGCCTGGTTGGCCGGTCCGGACACCGCGAGCGTGCCGCTGTCGGCGCCGCCCAGTTTGATGGTGGCGCTCGGGCTCATCGCGCCCTTGCCCAGCTCGACCGGGCTGGAGGAGACGCCCTTCTGCCAGGACATGGTGATCTTGTATCCGCTGCCGCTCTTGACGCCCTTGATGTCGATCGGCGAGACGGCGCTCTTGTCGCCGATGGGTGTCTTGCACTGGTAGTTGACGTCGACGACGTCGGCCCTGGCCGCCGGGGCGGCCAGCAGCACCACCGAGCCGGCCAGGGCCGCGGCGGAGGCGAGCGCGGCGGCTCGTTTGGGGTACGACACGGCGGTCCACCTCGTTCCTGACGGCACATCAGATCGGCCGTCAAGGTACGCCCGGGGTCGTGAGGAAGGAAGACACGGCGCACCCCGGAGTTGTGACGATCCGGCGTGCGCGAAAGGGGGTTCGAGTGGAGAGAGGGGTCGCCGGTGACGACGGCCCGGGGCACGGGGCCGAGGCAGGGCGGGCGCCGGGCGGGCGGCGAAGGCCGCCCGTCACCTCCTACGCGGGTGCGCCCAGCTCCGCCCACACCGTCTTGCCCGCCACGCCCGGGGTGCGGACGACCCCCCAGTCCAGGCACAGCCGCTGCACGATGAACATGCCGTGCCCGCCGGGGCGCCCGGCCCGGTGCGGGGTGCGGGGGGCCGGCTGGCCGGTGCCGCGGTCGGTGACCTCCAGGCGGATCACCTTGTCGTCGCAGGCGAGGAACAGTTCCTCGGGGCCCTCGGCGTGCAGGCACGCGTTGGTGACCAGCTCGGAGACGACGAGGAGGACGTCCTCGGCGGCGGCCCGCCGGTCGGCCGTCGCGGCGGGCAGCCAGCCCCACGCGTACAGCGCCTGGCGCGTGAAGTCGCGCGCGAGCGGGACGACCCCGCTCTCGCCGACCAGGCGCAGCCTGCGGACCTGATGGCCCTGACGGCGCTCGGAGCCTTCCGGCGACACGGTCGACGTGGCCGACACGTTCGACACGGCCGCCCCCACGGACCCGCCGGTCCGCGGCGCTTCCCCCTCGGACGCCCCGGAAGCACCGCTGGGCTCCGGGCCGCGGTCGCCCGGCGAGCAGGGCCGGGTGGTGCTCATCAGCGCTTCACCTCACCGATTCACCAGTTCACGATTCACACGATGCAGAGGTCTGTATCGCTCGATACCTGTCACTACGTACGTCGTACGCAGGGCGTTCGCCGGTTCCACGACCCCCGTGGCCCAACAGGTCCAGGATGTCTCCTGCCCGGCAGATCCGGCGAAACACCCCCCTGTCCGGCGCGGCCGCGACACGGCTTCGGGTCAGCCGCTTTCTTCGGCCAGGGCCGCCTCGACGGAGTCGTGGACGGTGAAGACCGCCTCCGCCCCTGTGATCTCGAACACCCGGGCCACCACCGGGAGCATCCCCGCCAGGTGTACCCCGCCCCCGGCGGCCTCCGCCTTCAGGCGGGCACCGAGCAGCACGTTCAGACCGGTGGAGTCACAGAACTCCAGCCGCGAGCAGTCCACGACGAGCCGTGAGAAACCCTTCGCCAGCAGGTCGTCGAGTGGCTCACGCAACAGATCGGCGGTGTGGTGATCGAGCTCACCCGCCGGCGTCACCACCGCGCTGGAGCCCTCTTCTCGCACCTCCACCAGAAGCCGGCCCGACTGTGCGCTGCCGACCGTCCCGTGGTCCATGCGTCTCTCTCCCGAGGTCGTGCCTGCCCTGCTCAACGTTCTCGAACACTACGCCTTCCCTGCGCCGTCCGACACCCGAACAACCGCCCACAATCGGACATATAGCCACAGAATGCACTTGCGATGGGGTCCGGAAAGCGGGTAGGGCTAGTAGGGACACGTAACCGACACGGCCGGCTTTGGAGGCGCCGCACACCGCAGTGCACGTGAACGGCTTCGGCAGCCTTATGCCGAGAACGATGGAGGCACCATGTCAGCCCGGCTCGACGCATCGCATACCCGGACGGCGACGTCGACACCCCCACCGGAACAACTGGATCCCTTCACGGACCACGCGGATCCCCTCGACGGGCTCCCCGAGATCCCGCCGTACGACGAGGTCGGTCCGGTGGACGCGCGGGCCCTCTCCAAGACACTGTTCGAGCGGCTGGAGTCCCTCGAAGAGGGCACCCACGAATACGCGTACGTCCGCAACACGCTGGTCGAACTCAACCTCGCGCTGGTCAAGTTCGCCGCCTCCCGGTTCCGCTCCCGCAGCGAGCCGATGGAGGACA
Source organism: Streptomyces olivochromogenes (assembly GCF_021538895.1). Lineage (GTDB taxonomy): Bacteria > Actinomycetota > Actinomycetes > Streptomycetales > Streptomycetaceae > Streptomyces > Streptomyces olivochromogenes_A. The sequence goes on from NZ_JADDRL010000067.1 coordinate 10,048, forward strand.
TCATCCAGGTCGGCACGATCGGCCTGATCAAGGCGATCGACCGCTTCGAGCTCTCCCGCGGTGTCGAGTTCCCCACCTTCGCGATGCCGACCATCATCGGTGAGATCAAGCGCTTCTTCCGCGACACCTCGTGGTCGGTACGCGTCCCGCGCCGACTCCAGGAGCTGCGGCTCGATCTCGCCAAGGCCGGGGACGAGCTCGCCCAGCGGCTGGACCGCGCCCCCACGGTGGCGGAGCTCGCGGAGCACCTGGGCCTGTCCGGGGACGAGGTCGTCGAGGGCATGGCCGCGTCCAACGCGTACACGGCCTCCTCGCTGGACGCCCAGCCCGACGAGGACGACTCCGAGGGCGCGCTCGCGGACCGCATCGGCTACGAGGACCACGGGATCGAAGGCATCGAGTACGTCGAGTCCTTGAAGCCGCTGATCGCCGAACTCCCGCACCGGGACCGGAAGATCCTGTCCCTGCGCTTCGTCGCGGGCATGACCCAGTCGGAGATCGGCGACGAGCTCGGCATCTCGCAGATGCACGTGTCGCGGCTCCTGTCACGGACGTTGGTACGACTCCGCCGGGGACTGACCTTGGAGGAATGAGCCTCCCACCGCACACGGGCCACTCGGGTTACCCATAGAAACACCTTCCCCCAAAGGCCCCCCTCCACCACTATGGGCACGCCAAACCGGCCGGTACGTCAACGAGGACGCGCCGGCCGCACGGGGTGCAAGGAGGCGCGGACATGGGCCAGGGCGTCGACCCGGCCGACGACGGTGACGTCGACGACACACACGCGGGTACGGACGAGACGCACGCGGACGCTCCGGACGCGCGGCTGACGGGGCTGCTGCGGGCCCGCACGGCGACCGCATACCCGGCACTGCGCGAGCTGCGCCGGCGGCACGGCGCCGCCGTCCATGCCTATGCCGGCCTGTGCACGGCGAGCGAGTCGTCGGCACGGCAGCTGGCGATGCAGGTCTTCACCACGGCGGCCCGGGAGACGGCACGCGGAGTGGAGCCGCAGGTACCCCTGCGGCACCAACTCCTGCTGCTGACCGCCCGGCTGGCCGCTTCCTGGGCGCAGGACCAGCGGTCGGCGGGCCTGGACCCGGCCCTCCTGCTGATCCTCAACACGTCCCGGCTCCCCGGGGGCCCGGTCCCGCCGATGCTGGAGGCGTTCCGTTCGCTTCCCTCCCGTGCCCAGGGCCTGATCTGGTACGGGATCCTGGACGGCGAACCCGATGACACGACGGCCACCTACCTCGGCGCGAGCCGCGAGGACGTCCGGTACGGCACGCCGCAGGCGCTCCAGACCCTCGCCCAGGCCTGTCTGAAGTCCCGGCTGGCCGCCTCCGACGACCCGCGCTGCGGCGACTTCCGCCGGCTCATCGAGGAGTCGGCCCGTCCGGAGAACGCCCGCTACAGCGCCGACCTGCACGCCCACATGGCGCACTGCCCGCACTGCACGGCCGCCTACGAGGACCTCACCGCCCTGCGGGACGCGCCGCGGGCGGCACTGGCGGAGGGGCTGCTGCCGTGGGGCGGGGCGGCGTACATCCGGGGCGCCGCGCCGGACGGCGACCCGCCGGTCGCGAGCGAGCCGCTGGGGCACGGGAGCCGGCCGCCCGGGCGGCGCGTGCTGCTGACCTCGGCGGCCCTCGGCGTGGCCCTGGCGCCGCTGCTGGTCCTGCTGCTGTCGCCGACGGGTTCGCGGCACCAGAACGAGGCGGCGACGGTGACACCCACCAGCCCGCCGGTGACCGTGACGGCGACGGCCACGGTCTCCGCGCCGCCCCCGTCCCCCACCTCCGAGTCCCCGTCTCCGACGAGGACTTCACACCCGCCGGTCACCCCGTCCCCCACGCCGAAGCGCAAGCCGAAGCCGAAACCCAGCCCGACCCCGACCCCGACGTTCGCGCCACCGGGCAGCGCCTACGCCCAGGTGGTGAACGCCGCCACGGGCCGCTGCCTGGACGTCGACGACGGCTGGTTCGACAACGGCACGGACGTCGTCACCGCCACCTGCAACGGCTCACCCACCCAGCGCTGGCGCGTCGACTCCGACCGCGGCGTCCTGCAGTCGGCCGCGGATCCCGACTACTGCCTGGACAGCCGCGGCTCCGTCGATCGGGGCGTCGGCATCTGGACGTGCGACTCGGTGTACGGCCGCAACGGCCAGAACCTCCGGTTCGACGTGGACTCCGACGGAGTGATCCGCCCGGAGATCGCCATCGAGACAGGCCTGACCGCGCACGGCGACGACTGGCCGTCCCTGGACCCGTTGAACGGGGGGTCGGCGCAGCGCTGGCACGCGGGGGCCGCCTGATCAGACCTCGCGCACGCCCGCCCGCCACACTCCGCCGACCAGGGGAACTCCCGGCCGGTAGGCCAGGTGCACATGGCTCGGCGCGTCGAGCAGGATCAGGTCGGCGCGCGCCCCGGGGGCGAGGCGGCCGATGTCGTCCCGGCGCAGCGCCGCCGCACCGCCCGCCGTGGCCGACCAGACCGCCTCGTCCGGGGTCATGCCCATGTCCCGTACGGCGAGGGCGACGCAGAACGGGACCGACGAGGTGAACGAGGAGCCCGGGTTGCAGTCCGTGGACAGGGCGACCGTGACGCCCGCGTCCAGCAGACGGCGGGCGTTCGGCCACTCGGCGCGGGTGGAGAACTCGGCGCCGGGCAGCAGGGTGGCGACCGTGCGGCCGCTCGCGAGGGCGTCGACGTCGGCGTCGGTCAGGTGGGTGCAGTGGTCGGCGCTGGCCGCGTCGAGCTCGACGGCCAGCTGGACGCCGGGGCCGTAGGAGAGCTGGTTGGCGTGGACGCGGGGGTGCAGGCCCTTGGCCTTGCCCGCCGTGAGGATCGCGCGGGCCTGGTCGCCGTCGAAGGCGCCCTTCTCGCAGAAGACGTCGACCCAGCGGGCGTGCGGGGCGCAGGCGTCGAGCATCTCGCCGGTGACCAGGGCGACATAGGCGGCGGGGTCGTCGGCGTAGTCCGGCGAGACGATGTGGGCGCCCAGGTAGGTGACCTCGTCCGTGTGCCGGGCGGCGATGCGCAGGGCGCGGGACTCGTCGGCGACCGTCAGGCCGTACCCGGACTTCGTCTCGAATGTCGTCGTGCCCTGGCGGAGGGCCTCGGCCAGGTAGCGGGTGAGGTTGGCCTCCAGCTCCTCGTCGGTGGCGGCGCGGGTGGCGGCGACCGTGGTGCGGATGCCGCCCGCGGTGTAGGAGCGGCCCGACATGCGGGCGTTGAACTCCTGCGTGCGGTCGCCCGCGAAGACCAGGTGGGAGTGGGAGTCGACGAAGCCCGGCAGCACCGCCCGGCCGCCGGCGTCGACGTGATTGTCAGTGGCGGGTGTTTTGCTGGATTCACCGGTCCACACGACGCGGTCGCCGTCGATGACGACGGCCGCGTCCTGGATCAGACCGAGGGGAGTTCCGTCACCGAGGGAGGGGTCGTTGGTGACCAGCGTGGCGATGTTGGTGATGGCGGTGCTGCTCATGGCATCGTCCTTGGGGTCCTTGGCGTCCTTGTCGGTGGCCGGTGTGGGTGGGGGGTTCGGGGTCAGCCGCGCAGCGCGTCGACCGCTGCCGCCAGTGCCTGCGGGACGTCGGGGACGAGCGTGTGCGCGCCGTCGCGCACGACGTGCCGCCCTCCCACGATCGTGTGCCGTACGTCCGCTGCCGTCCCGGCGAATACGGCGGTCTCGGCGCCGAGCCTGGGCAGTGGCCCGGCGGTCCTGACCGAGTCGAGCGCGATCGTCGTCAGGTCGGCGAGCGCGCCGGGCTCGATGGTGCCGGCCTCGTCCCAGCCCAGGGCCGCGTGACCGTCGGCCGAGGCCGCGCGCAGCAGTGCCGCGGCGGTCCAGTGGCCCCGGGTGCGGGTGCGCAGCCGCTCGTTCAGCTCCATCGCGCGGGCCTCTTCGAGCAGGTCGATGACGGCGTGGCTGTCGGAGCCGAGGGAGAGGGGCGAACCGGCCCGCTGCAGGGCGACGGCGGGGCCGATGCCGTCCGCCAGGTCGCGTTCCGTCGTCGGGCACATACAGGTGCCGGTGCCCGAGCCGCCGATGAGGGCGATGTCCTCGTCGGTGAGATGGGTGTTGTGCACGCCGGTGGTGCGCGGCCCGAGGACGCCGTGGTCGGCGAGCAGCCGGGTGGGCGTGCGGCCGTGCGCCCGGAGGCAGGCGTCGTTCTCGGCGGTCTGCTCGGACAGGTGCACATGGAGCGGGGCCCGCCGCTCCTCGGCCCACCGGGCCACCGTCGCCAACTGGTCCGCGGGCACGGCCCGTACGGAGTGGATCGCCGCCCCGATCCGTGCGTGATCGCGTTCCTTGAGAACTGAACAGCGTTCGGCCCAGGCCTCCGCGCTGCCGTCGGAGAAACGGAGCTGGTGGGCGTTGGGCGGCTGCCCGAAGCCGGAGGAGAGGTAGGCGGTGTCGAGGAGGGTGATGCGGATGCCGGCCTCGGCGGCCGCCGCGACGAGCGCCTCGCCCATGGCGTTCGGGTCGTTGTACGGGGTGCCGCCGGGCGCGTGGTGCACGTAGTGGAACTCGCCGACCGAGGTGACGCCCGCCAGCGCCATCTCGGCGTACACGGCGCGCGCGAGGGCGTGGTAGGTCTCCGGGGTCAGCTGGTCGGCGAAGGAGTACATCACCTCGCGCCAGGTCCAGAAGGTCCCGGAGCCGACCTGGACGGTGCCGCGCAGCGCCCGGTGGAAGGCGTGGCTGTGGGCGTTGGCGAGCCCGGGCAGGGTCAGTCCGCGCAGGATCTCGGCGCCCGGGGGCGGGGTGGGCACGTCGGTGCGGACGGCGGTGATCCGGCCGTCCGTGCCCGCGGCGGAGCCGCTGATCGACACAGTGAGGGCCACGCCCGGCTCGACGTGGGTGTCGAGCCAGGCATGCTCCAGCCAATAGGTCCGTGTGGTCACCTGCAGGCCAGCCCTTCCAGTACGTCGGCGAGCGCGGTCACCCCGGCCAGGCAGTCGTCCTCGGCGGCGAACTCGGCCGGGGAGTGCGAGACGCCGGTGGGGTTGCGCACGAACAGCATGGCGGTCGGAATGCTGCCGGAGAGGATTCCGGCGTCGTGTCCGGCGCCGGTACCCAGGACGGGCACCGTCAGCTCCGTGTCCTGGCCGAGGATGCGGGCCAGTTCGTCGCGCAGGGCGTGGTCGAACTCGACGACGGGCGTGAAGGACTCACGGGCGACGTCGAGGTCGACGCCGTGCGCGGCGGCGTACTCCCGCGCGGCCTTCTCCACCCCCGTGACCACGGTGTCCAGGGTCTCCTGGTCGGCGGCGCGGGAGTCGAGCCAGCCGCGCACCAGCGAGGGGATCGCGTTGACGCCGTTCGGCTCGACGGAGATCTTGCCGAAGGTGGCGACGGCGCCGGCGAGTTCGGCCTCGCGGCGGGCGGCGAGCACGGTCTCGGCGTACGACAGCATCGGGTCGCGCCGGTCCACCAGCCGGGTCGTGCCGGCGTGGTTGGCCTCGCCCCGGAAGTCGAACCGCCAGCGGCCGTGCGGCCAGATGGCGCTGGCGATGCCGACCCGGTCGCCGGACAGGTCCAGGGCCCGGCCCTGCTCGACGTGCAGTTCGACGAAGGCGCCGATGCGGGCGAGCCGCTCGGGGTCCGGTCCGATGGCCTCGGGGTCGTACCCGGCGGCCTCCATCGCCCTGGGCAGGGTGACGCCCTCGCCGTCGGTCAGGCGGTGCGCCTGCTCGACGGTGAGCTGCCCGGCGGTCAGCCGTGAGCCGACGCAGGCGAGCCCGAACCGGGCGCCCTCCTCGTCGCCGAAGTTGGTGATGGCGAGGGGCTTGGCGAACCGCGCTCCCCTGTCGCGCAGTTCGTCGAGGGCGGCGAAGGAGGACACGACCCCGAGGGGCCCGTCGAAGGCTCCACCGTCCGGTACGGAGTCGAGGTGCGACCCGGTGACGACGGCGTCCCCCGCGGCGGGGTCACCGAGCCAGGCCCACTGGTTGCCGTTCCGGTCGACCTCGTAGGTCAGCCCGCGCGCCTCGGCCTGCTCCTTGAACCAGGCACGGCAGTCGGCGTCGGCACCGGTCCAGGCGTAGCGCCGGTAGCCGCCGGAGGCGGAGCTGCGGCCGACCGGCAGCAGCTCCGCCCACATGCTGTGGAAGGTCACGCGTCGTCACCTTCACGCATCGGCACGCGCACGCCCCGCTCCTGCGCGACCGACTCCGCGATGTCGTACCCGGCGTCCACGTGCCGGATGACGCCCATGCCCGGGTCGTTGGTGAGGACACGGCGGATCTTCTCGCCGGCCAGCTTCGTGCCGTCGGCCACCGAGACCTGGCCGGCGTGGATGGAACGGCCCATGCCGACGCCGCCGCCGTGATGGATGGAAACCCAGGAGGCGCCGGAGGCCACGTTGACCATGGCGTTGAGCAGCGGCCAGTCGGCGATGGCGTCGGAGCCGTCGAGCATGGCCTCGGTCTCGCGGTACGGGGAGGCGACGGAGCCGCAGTCGAGGTGGTCGCGGCCGATCGCCAGCGGGGCCGCCAGCTCGCCGGAGGCCACCATGTCGTTGAAGCGCTCGCCGGCCTTGTCGCGCTCGCCGTAGCCGAGCCAGCAGATACGGGCGGGCAGGCCCTGGAAGTGGACGCGCTCGCCGGCCATCTTGATCCAGCGGTGCAGGGACTCGTTCTCCGGGAAGAGCTCCAGGATCGCCTTGTCGGTCTTGGCGATGTCCGAGGCCTCGCCGGACAGGGCGGCCCAGCGGAAGGGGCCCTTGCCCTCGCAGAACAGCGGGCGGATGTAGGCGGGGACGAAGCCGGGGAAGGCGAACGCGCGGTCGTAGCCGGCCAGCTGGGCCTCGCCGCGGATGGAGTTGCCGTAGTCGAAGACCTCGGCGCCGGCGTCCATGAAGCCGACCATCGCCTCGACGTGCTTGGCCATCGACTCACGGGCGCGGGTGGTGAAGCCGGCCGGGTCCTTGGCCGCGGCGGCGGCCATGTCCTCGAACTCCACACCCAGCGGCAGGTACGACAGCGGGTCGTGGGCCGAGGTCTGGTCGGTGACGATGTCGATCGGGGCGCCCTCGGCGAGCATGCGCGGCAGCAGTTCGGCGGCGTTGCCGAGCAGTCCGATGGAGAGCGGACGGCGGGCGTCGCGGGCCTCGACGGCGAGCTGGAGGGCGTGCTCCAGGGAGTCGGCCTTCACGTCCAGGTAGCGGTGCTCGATGCGGCGCTCGATGGCCCGCGGGTCGCAGTCGATGCAGATCGCGACGCCGTCGTTCATGGTGACGGCGAGCGGCTGGGCACCGCCCATGCCGCCGAGGCCGGCGGTCAGGGTGATGGTGCCGGCCAGGGTGCCGTTGAACTTCTTCGCGGCGACGGCGGAGAAGGTCTCGTAGGTGCCCTGGAGGATGCCCTGGGTGCCGATGTAGATCCAGGACCCGGCGGTCATCTGGCCGTACATGGTCAGGCCGAGGGCCTCCAGACGGCGGAACTCCTCCCAGTTGGCCCAGTCGCCGACCAGGTTGGAGTTGGCGATCAGGACACGCGGGGCCCACTCGTGGGTCTGCATGACGCCGACCGGGCGGCCGGACTGGACCAGCATGGTCTCGTCCTGCTTGAGGGTGCGCAGCGTGCGGACCATGGCGTCGAAGGAGCGCCAGTCACGGGCGGCCTTGCCGGTACCGCCGTAGACGACGAGCTTGTCGGGGTGCTCGGCGACCTCGGGGTCCAGGTTGTTCTGGAGCATCCGAAGGGCGGCCTCCTGCTGCCATCCCAGGGCGCTCAGTTCCGTACCGCGCGGCGCTCGTACGGGGCGGGGTCCTGACATGGTCTGCCTCCTAGCGGATTGCTCCCAGTGGATTTTTACTGCGGCTATTCACATCCTCGCGCTCTGAATAGAACTAGTCAATACATCGGCGCGCCAGCGTGGGCGCGTCGCGAGTGTTTGGCTGGATGCATGGGCACGGCAGACGACAGCACGGGGGGCGCTGTGGACGGCGGCACGGGCAGGTACGGGGACGCGGGCGGCGCGGCCGGGTACGGGGGCCACGGCGGCGGCGACGGCACGGGCGGGCACGGAGGCGGCGCGGCCGGCCATGGGGGTGACGGCGGCATGGGCGGGCACGGCGGCGACGGCGCGAGCGAGCACGGTGCGGGCGGCGGTGCGGGCGGGCACGGCGGCACGGGCGGGCGCGGCGCGGGCGGCTACGCGGCTGGCGACGGCGGTGCGGGCAGGCGTGGAAGCGACGGCGCGGGCAGGCACGGGGGCGACGGCGGCACGGGCAGGCGCGGGAGCGACGGCGCCGGCGGGCGCGGCGCGGGCGGCGGTGCGGGCGAGTACGGGGGCGACGGGGAGCGGGTCGCGCGGCGCGACGCGGCCGTGCGGGCCGCGGTGGAGCGGGGGCTGCTCGGGCCCGCGGCGCCCGTGGTCGGGCTGCTGGACGTGGCCGGTATCCGGGAGTCGGCGGCGTCGCTGCGGGCGGCCTTCGACGCGGTGCTGGCGCCGGGGACGCCGGTGCTGCACGCCTTCGCGGTGAAGGCGACCCCGCTGGTGCCGGTGCTGCGGCTGCTCGACGCGGAGGGCATCGGCGCGGAGGTGGCCAGCCCCGGCGAGCTGGCGCTGGCCCGGGCGGCCGGGGTGCCGCCGGCCCGCACCGTCCTGGACTCGCCCGCCAAGACCCCGGCCGAACTGCGCGAGGCGCTGGTGCTGGGGATCGCCGTCAACGCGGACAACCCGCAGGAGCTGGAGCGCATCGACGCCCTGATGCGGTCGGCGCCCAGCCGCTCCCCGCTCGGGATCCGGGTCAATCCGCAGCTCGGCGGCGGTTCCATCGAATCGACCTCGACGGCGACGGCGACCTCGAAGTTCGGGGTGGCGCTGCGCGACGAGGGGGCCCGCGAGTGGGTCGTACGGGCGTATCTGGACCGGCCGTGGCTGACCCGGCTGCACGCGCACACCGGCTCGCAGGGCATCCCGCTGCCGCTGATGGCGCGCGGGGCGGCGGAGACGTACGCGCTCGCCGAGGAGATCAACGCGCGGGCCGGACGGCGGCAGATCGACACCCTGGACATCGGCGGCGGGCTGCCGGTGAACTTCGCCTCGGACGCGACGACGCCGACGTACGCGCGCTACGCGCGGCTGTTGCGGGAGGCCGTGCCGGGGCTGTTCGACGGGCGGTACGGGCTGGTGACCGAGTTCGGGCGGTCCCTGTTGGCCAAGCACGGGACCGTGGTGGCACGGGTGGAGTACGCCAAGAGCGCCGGCGGGCGGCGGGTCGCGGTGACCCACGCGGGCGTGCAGGTGGCGACGCGGACGGTGTACGTGCCCGCCGCCTGGCCGCTCAGGATCGTGGCGTACGACGCGAAGGGGCGGCCCAAGTCCGGGACCGAGGTGGTCCAGGACGTCGCGGGCCCGGCCTGCTTCGCGGGCGACCTGCTGGCCGAGGCGCGGGCGCTGCCGCGTCTGGACCAGGGCGACTACGCGGCGGCGCTGGACACGGGCGCGTACTACTTCGCCCACCACTACGCCTACAACTCCCTCGCCCGGCCCGGGATCTACGGCTTCGCGCCGGACGGTGCCGGGGGCACGGCCTTCGCGACGGTGCGCGAACCGCAGACCCTGGACGAGATCGTGGCCGAGGCCGGAGGGGCGCACGCATCGGCCCTCACCACCCTGAGCACACCAGAAAACCGCTGACGCACTCCCGTCGCGCCCGCGATGAACGTGCCTGAAATCAAGGCAAGTTGACCCACCTTAGTACGCCGACGGCAAGTTCCACCGGGAAATGCTGGAAGGCTCACTCCCCCCGCACACGGTGCGTAGCCTCACAGTCACTCAGCCGGAGTCCCAGGTGGGAGGGGAACCGCGGTGCCCGGAATCGACGAGTGTCTGCTCGAAGCCATGCGCGTGCCCGGCGCCAGGGGCGCCGCACTGGTGGACTGGACGAGCGGGCTGGCGCTGGGCACCGTCGGGGAAGCCCCCGGCGGCGACCACGAGACGACCGCGGCCGAGGCCGCCGAGCTGGCCCGGCTGGCCGCCGAGCACGGGGCGTTCGCGGCCGAGCCGGACGGCGAACGGCCCCCGGTCGAGGACCTGATCGTCAGCAACCGGGACAGCTACCACCTGCTGCGGTTCGTGGTCACGTCCTTCGACAGCACCGTGTTCCTGCATCTGTGGCTGGCCCGCGACGAGGGCAACCTCGCCCTCGCCCGGATCCGGCTCGGGGAGATGGCGGATCGGCTGGTGCTGGCATGACCATGGTCGGCACCCCACCACCGCTGCCGGTGCGGGGCAAGGAGGGCGGGCAGGGGCGGACCCAAGGGGCCCTGTCGCCGATGCTGAGCCGGCTCGCCGACGAGCGCGCCACCGGTGTCCTCATCCGCGAGCACGGCACGCTGCACCTGTCCGACGGTCACGTGGTGCACGCCGAGAGCCGTCTCGCCCCCGGTCTCGACCTGCTCCTGACGGCCCACGGCCCGCTCGGCACGGCGGACTGGCAGCAGGCGGGGCGCCGGACCGACAGCCTGCCCGGCGCCGCCCGGCTGCTGCTGGACGCCGGCCGGCTGACCACGGGCGTGCTGGAGCTGTGCCACCTGGGCGCGCTGTTCGACGCGGGGTACTTCGCGCTGGCCCCGAGCAGCACCCCGGGCCGCTTCCGCTACGGCATCGCACCCGGCCCGGCGCCCCTGCGTCCGGTCCCGGTCACCGCCCTGGAGCGGGAGACCGTGCGCCGCCGCGAGCTGCTGCACCGCATCTGGCCGGACCCGGCCACCGACAGCGCGCCGCTGATCCGGGCCGACCCCGTCGCCGCCCCGCCGGTCACGTCCCGCCAGCGCGCGGTCCTGGAGCTGGTGGACGGCGTGCGGGCGGCACCGGACATCGCACGGGAGCTGGGCAGACGGACGTTCCAGACGCTGGTGGACGTGCGGCGGCTGGCGGCGGCCGGACTCGTCGCACCGGGCACGGCGCCCGGACCGTCACCCCCACCCCTGCCCCAGGTCACCGACCCCGACATCGCGCTGCTGAAGAGGCTCAGAGATGCGCTGGAGGCCCTTTGAACGCCAACGACCCGCCGAGAGGAGACACCTGATGGCGGCCGAGCCCGAGATCGACGCCGTCCTGGACGAACTGCGCCGGCTGCGCAGCCGCGTCCCCCAGCTCACCGGCACCCTGGCGGCCGGCGTCGACGGTCTCGTCATCGCCCACGACACGCCCGGTGTCGACCCGGAGGGGCTCTCGGCGCTCACTGCGGCCGCGCTCGGGGTCGCCCGCCGGATGTCGGACGCCACCGACCAGGGCGGCTTCCGGGAGCTGCTGGTCCGGGGCGCGGACGGCTACGTCGCCACCTACGCGGCCGGCGAGACCGCCGTACTGACCCTGCTCGCCGAGGACCGGGTCAACGTCGGCCGGCTGCACCTGGAGGGCCGCCGGGCGGGCGCCCGGATCGGGCAGCTGGTCGACGCCGCCGAGGCCGCGGCGGCCAAGCGGTCCGCCCGGACGGAGGCCCGGTCCACCGCCCGCACCAGAACCACCCGCACACCACGCACCAGCGCGGTCACCGAACCGCGAACCACTACCGACTAGTCGAATCACACAGAACGAGGGAGCACCGTCATGGCCAACACCGAAACCGCGCTGAAAGAGGCCCTCACCTCCATCGAGGGAGCCACGGGCGTCGCGCTCGTCGACTACACCAGCGGCATGGCGCTGGGCACGATGGGCGGCGGCAAGAGCTTCGACCTGAACGTGGCCGCCGCCGGAAACACCGACGTGATCCGGGCCAAGATGCGCACCATGGAGCACCTCGGCCTGAAGGGCGAGATCGAGGACATCCTGATCACCCTGTCCAACCAGTACCACCTGATCCGGCTGCTCAAGGGCCGTGGCGGCAACGGGCTGTTCCTCTACCTGGTCCTCGACCAGGCCCGCGCCAACCTGGCGATGGCCCGCCACCAGCTGAAGAGGATCGAGGAGGTACTCGAGGTCTGAGGCCGCTCGAAGGCCGAGTTCCCTCGGGCGTCCGAGTCCCCGACGTCCGAGTCCCCGACGTCCGAGGCCCCTCCACGTCCGAGGCCCCTCCACGTCCGAGGCCGCTCGCGGGCCGGGACCGCGGTCAGACGAGTGCGGCGGTGCGGCGGCGGGTCCCGCCCGGGGCCGCGTCGCCCGCGGCGATGCCCGTGCCGCGGTAGCCCTTGGCGGCCTTGCCGGCCGGGCTCCCGCCACGCCGGTCGAGCCAGTCGACGCGCAGCCGCAGCAACTGCTCCCCGGCCCGTTCGCGTCGGCCGAGCCAGGCCGCCTTCAGCCACAGCCCGGTGCCCGTCCCGGCGAGCAGCATGCCGCCGGCCGCGGGCACCACGAAGGAGCTGCCCAGCGCGACGGCGAAGGCGAACAGCAGCCACCACCGGTGGCCCCGGCGCCAGTTGCGCACGGTCACCGCGCGGTCCTGGAGCAGGTCGTGCTTGCCCGCGCGGGACGCGCCCTCGGCGAGGGCGGTGTAGCGCCGTCGGCGTGTGAGCGCCACGACCGCGGCGCCGACGAGGAACAGGGCGGCCCCGGCCAACATGCCGATCCGGCGCCCGGTCACCCCCGGCCCCGCCGCGCCGATGCCCGCCGCGAACACCCCGCACCACCACAAGGGCGCCGCCCCGGCCCGTACGACGACGGCCACCCGGGCCAGGGCCTGTCCTCCGCGTACGCCGCGTCCTCCGCGCTCCCGGCGCTCTTCACGTACTCCGCGCGCCACGTTCCGCCTCCTCGTCCTCGCGGCACAGTTCCCGTCGGGCGGGCAGGCTAACGAGCCAAGGTGAGACGACTCTGAGAGACGCGCGTCACTCCACGAACAGCCCCCGGGCCGCCGCCCGCGCGTCGAACTCCTCCAGCCGTACCTGCGCCTCGGGCAGGTCGTCGCACATGGCCTCCAGCAGCACCCGCCCCAGCAGCATCGGCGCGCACGCCGTGTCGAAGGCGAGTCCGGTGCCGACGGCGGCGGGCAGCAGCAGGTCGGAGTGCTTGGCGACCGGTGCGAACGCCGAGTCGGCGACCGTGACCACGGCCAGCCCCGCCTCCTTGGCGTAGGAGAGGGTGTCGACGACCTCGCGCGGATGCCGCGGCAGCGCGAAGCACAGCAGCGCGGAGGCGCCCGCGCGGACGGCGCCGTCGATGCGGTCGTGGATCATCGTGCCGCCCTCGTCCAGCAGCCGGACGTCCGGGTGGACCTTGCCGGCGAAGTACGCGAAGCCGTACGCCTGGGAGGCCGCGGCGCGCAGCCCGAGCACGGGCAGCGGGCGGGAGGCGGCGAGCAGCCGGCCGGCCTCCTGCACGGGGCGCGGATCGGCCAGCATCTGGGCCAGATGCCGCAGGTTCTCGATCTCGGCCTCGACGGCCTGCTGGTACTCGTTGTACGACCCCGAGCCCGGCGCCGGTTCGGCGGGCACGACCTCGCGCAGGTGCCGGCGCAGGGCCGGGTAGCCGTCGAAGCCGAGGGCGACGGCGAAGCGGGTCACGGACGGCTGGCTGACCCCGGCCAGTTCGGCCAGCTCCACGCTGGACAGGAACGGCACGTCGGCGGCGCGCCGCACCATGCTGTGCGCGATGCGCCGCTGGGTCGGCGTGAGCCGGTGCCCCTCGAAGAGCGTCTGCAGCCGGGTGGCCGGACTGTCCGCCACACCCGTGCTCCTGTCCACACTCATGACGTGCTCCCCCTCCAGATGACCGTGAACCGGTCCAGCAGTCGGGCCGCCGCCGTCACGTCGTCCGTGAGCGGCCGGTCGGCCGGGTCCTCGTCGAGCACCGACTCGGCGAGGGCCAGCGCACGCCCCACCGGAAGCTCCGGGTCGGGCTTCAGGTCGCGCTGGCGCAGCGCCCGTACGGCGGCGACGAGTTCGCAGCCGACCACCAGACGGTACGCACCGCAGGCACGCAGCGTCTGCCGGGCGGCGAGCGAGGCGAAGCTGGCCTGTTCCTCGACGCCCCGGGAGAGTACAGCGTGCCCGAGGGAGGCGGGCGCGGAGAAGGCGCGCAGATCGCCGAGGGCGGCTCCGGCGGCGTACTCCAGGATCATCACGCCGGAGGAGGCGGGCTCCTGGTCGGCGAGGAAGGGGCGCAGGCGGGTGTAGGCGGGCTCGTTGAGGGTGGACAGGCGGGACGTGGACAGGCGGGCCACCTGGGTCACGGCCAGCCTGAAGTGGTCCAGGGCGAGGGCGAGTTGGGCCTGGTAGAAGCCGCCGTGGTGGTAGGCGGCCAGATCCTCGGGGGAGATGAGCGGGTTCTCCGAGGCCGCGTTGATCTCGACCGTGAGCACCTGCTCCAGGGCGTCCGCCGCGTCCTGGGCGGGGCCGTGGATCTGCGGCAGGCAGCGGAAGCCGTACGGGTCCTGGATGCGGCCGAGCGGCGGCGCCGGCCGGTCCGCCGCGCCGATCAGCTCCCGCATCCGGCGGGCCACGTCGACGCTGCCCCGGTGCGGGCGGGCGGCGTGCACGGGGGCGGCGTACGCCTCGTGCGAGCCGTCGACGGCCAGCAGGGACAGCGCCGCCACGACCTGCGTGGCTCCGATGAGCCCGCGCAGCTCGTGCAGGGCGAGCGCGGACTGGCCGAGGGTGAGCGCGTTGCTGCTGATGAGGGCGAGGGCGTCGTTGTTGTCCAGCAACTGGGCGGCGGGGGCGCCCGGCCCGCACCACGGGTGCTCCCCCGCCAGCGCGAGTCCCAGCTGCGCCAGGGCCGCGATGTCGCCGGTGCCGACCGAGCCGAACTCGTTGACCACCGGGTACGCGCCCGACTCCAGCGCCTCGCACAGGGCCGTGACCACGCCGGGCCGCAGTCCGGCGCCGCCGGCGAGCAGTTGGTTGGCGCGCACGGCGAGCATCGCCCGCACCTGGCGGGCCGGGAGCGCCTCGCCGATGGCGCCGGCGTGGCTGCGCAGCAGGCGCAGACCGTGTCCGGCGGCGGCCTCGGTGGGCACGTCCTCGGTGCGGTTGGCACCCACGCCGGTGGAGCGGCCGTACACCCGTCCGCCGGCCGCTATCCGCAGGGCGGCGGTCCAGGACTCCTCCACCCGGCGCAGTGCGTCGCCCGCCGGAACCGGGCGGGCGGTCGCGTCGGCGAGGCGTACGACGTCCTCGACGCCGAGGCCCCTCCCGTCGAGGACCACGGGTCCGGACCGCACGGATCCGGGTGCGTCCATCGTGCGCGACGCCATCACACCCCAGCTCCCCTCGATCCAGACCTCGCCCTTTGACGAGCTATTCACTCACCAAGAACTCTGCATGACGATATACAGCCGGGCAAGAGCCAAGCGTTATTAGAGGGACACACAGGGTGACCGTTCGGATGCTTACGGTGAAGTAGCGCACCCAGCACGACACCCTAGGAAGCCGCATGGCCTGGAACCGCAGGGCCTTTCTGACGGCCACCGCCGTCGGCGCGCTGGCCGCCGCCCCCTCGGCGGCGGCCGACGCGCCCCGTCCGCTCCCACCCGACGTGCCCCGCCCCCGGCACCCTCACCAGGACGGCGGGCGACGCCGCACGCTGGCCCCCGGGCAGGATCCGTTCGCGGTGATCGTCGGCTGCGTCGACTCGCGCGTGCCGCCGGAGCTGGTCTTCGACCAGGGGCTCGGGGACCTGCTGTGCATCCGGACGGCCGGCGAGGTCCTCGACGAGGCGGTGCTCGGCTCCGTCCAGTACGGCGTCCAGGAGCTGGGCATCCCACTGGTGCTGGTGCTCGGGCACGAGCGGTGCGGGGCGGTCGCCGCGACCCTGGACCACCTGCGCACCGGGGCGCGCGTGCCGGGCCACCTCGAACTGCTGGTCGCCGAGATCGCACCCGCCGCCCGCCGGACCCGCGCGGCCCCCGGCGACTGGGCCGAGCACGCGATGCGGGCGCACACGGCCTGGGTCCGCGACGCCATCCGCGCGGACCCGGCGTTCGCGCCGGCGCACATCGCCGCCGCCCGCTTCGACCTCGACACCGGACTCGTCTCCCTGCTGCCCTGAACCTCCGCGCGGACAGGGGGGTTAGCCCCAGTGCGACGGGCGGCCCGGCTGCCTAACCTGGCCCGTATGACGGGAATCGAAGCGCGGGACGCCGACCTGAAGAAGGAACTCGACGCCACGCTGCAGGCGCGCCGGGAACTGGGCGAGGAGTACGAGTCCGCCCTGGTCGACTCGTTCCTGGAGAAGGTCGACCAGCGCATCGACGGCGCGGTCGAGCGCCGGCTGCGCAGGCAACTCGCCGAGCAGCAGATGCAGGTCGCCCGTGGCGCCCGGTCCCCGAAGGCCACCGACACCTGGGGCGAGCGGTTCGGCTTCGGCATCATCTCGCTGGTGCTGGCGATCCCGCTGTCCGCGATCGGCGGCGGCATCGGCCATCTGCCCGGACTGCTCGTCGCCTGGGGCGGCATCGTCGGCGTCAACGCGGTCCAGGCCGCGCGCACCACTCCCGGCCTCTTCCGCCGCCGCCGCGGGTCCTCCCAGGACAGTGACTGGGAGGAGTGACGGTCCGTCACGGGTGCCGACCGGCCGACGGGTCGTCGAACCCCGTGCGTTGAAAGAGATGTGCGCGGGGACCGCCGCACCCCCGTTGCCGGGGGGCGGGACGACGGCGGTCCCCGCGAGGGACGCGGGCCGGGTCAGGGCCGGGCTGCGCGTCCGTGGCGTCCATGGAGGTCCGGGAGCCGCTCCGGAGGTCCTAGGCGCCGTTCGGCGCCGGCCGGGGCGGGGAGCCGCTCCCGCCCTGCCGACACCCCCTAATGTGCCGGACCCGTGTTAAGCGTGTGCTGCGCGCACGTGACACGCTCGTACCACTTCCGCGAAGTCCACCACCTGGACAGGAAACCGCAAGTTTCCCTCCGCCACGGGCCGTTCACCGCAGGTTCGCTACGCCTTTCCACCCTTGGCCAGGAAGGCCAGCAGGTCCTGCCGGCTGACCACACCGGTCGGCTTGCCCTCGACGAGGACGATCGCCGCGTCCGCCGTGCCGAGCACGTTCATCAGGTCGCCGACCGGCTCGCCGGAGCCGACCTGGGGCAGCGGGGCGCACATGTGCTTCTCCAGCGGGTCCTCCAGCGAGGCCCGCTTGTTGAACAGGGCGTCGAGCAGCTCCCGCTCCACGACCGAGCCGACGACCTCGGCGGCCATCACGTCCGGGTGACCGGCGCCCGGCTTCACGACCGGCATCTGCGAGACGCCGTACTCGCGCAGCACCTCGATCGCCTGGCCGACGGTCTCCTCGGGGTGCATGTGCACGAGGGAGGGGATGTGGCCGCCCTCCTTGTGGTTGAGGACGTCGGCGACGCGGGCGCTGGAGCCCTCGTCCTCCAGGAAGCCGTAGTCGGCCATCCACTCGTCGTTGAAGATCTTGCTGAGGTAACCGCGCCCGCTGTCGGGGAGCAGGACGACCACGACGTCGTCGGGACCGAGCCGCTCGGCGACCCGCAGCGCCGCGACCACGGCCATGCCGCAGGAGCCGCCCACCAGGAGCCCCTCCTCCTTGGCCAGGCGGCGGGTCATCTGGAAGGAGTCCTTGTCGGACACGGCGACGATCTCGTCGGCGACGGTGCGGTCGTAGGCGGTCGGCCAGAAGTCCTCACCGACGCCCTCGACCAGGTACGGCCGACCGGAGCCGCCGGAGTACACGGAGCCCTCCGGGTCCGCGCCGACGACCTGGACCTTGCCGTCGCTGGCCTCCTTCAGGTAGCGGCCGGTGCCGGAGATGGTGCCGCCGGTGCCGACGCCCGCCACGAAGTGGGTGATCTTCCCCTCCGTCTGCTCCCACAGCTCGGGGCCGGTCGAGTGATAGTGCGAAAGAGGGTTGTTGGGGTTGGAGTACTGGTCGGGCTTCCAGGCGCCGGGCGTCTCACGCACCAGCCGGTCCGACACGTTGTAGTACGAGTCCGGGTGCTCGGGGGCCACGGCGGTGGGGCACACGACGACCTCGGCGCCGTAGGCCCGCAGCACGTTGATCTTGTCCGTGCTCACCTTGTCCGGGCACACGAAGATGCACTTGTAGCCCTTCTGCTGGGCCACGATGGCGAGCCCGACGCCCGTGTTGCCGCTGGTCGGCTCGACGATCGTGCCGCCCGGCTTCAGCTCCCCGCTCTCCTCGGCGGCCTCGATCATGCGCAGGGCGATGCGGTCCTTCACGGAGCCGCCCGGGTTGAAGTACTCCACCTTGGCCAGGACGGTGGCCTGGATGCCCTTGGTCACGCTGTTGAGCCTCAGCAGCGGGGTGTTGCCGACGAGGCTGATCATCGAGTCGTGGAATCGCACCGTTGTCTCCGGTTGCTTGCAAAAAATGTGGTCTCAGTGGTTCCGCCAGCCTACGGCCCTCGGGTGTCGCGCGGCGGGCGTTCACTCCCCGTTGAGATTGGCCGACGGGCTGTACGGGGCAAGGAGTGGTTGTACGGCAACGAGGAGGTGGCGGCGACGCATGACGAACATGTCCAGGGCGAGGGTGGCCCGGCGTATCGCGGCCGGTGCGGCGTACGGCGGCGGCGGGGTCGGGCTGGTCGGTGCGGCCGCCGTGGGGCTGGTGCTGGCCGAGGTCCAGATGGCCAAGCGCCATGTGGGCAACGGCACGGACAACCACGTCCCCACGGCGGAAGGCCTGTACGGCCTCTCCTACTCCGTCCCGGGCGAACCGCCCCTGCGCATGACTCTGCTGGGTGACTCCACGGCGGCGGGGCAGGGCGTGCACCGGGCGGGCCAGACGCCGGGCGCGCTGCTGGCGTCGGGCCTGTCGGCGGTGGCCGAGCGCCCGGTGGACCTGCGCAACGTGGCGCTTCCCGGGGCGCAGTCCGACGAACTGGACCGCCAGGTCGCCCTGGTCCTGGCCAGTCCGTTCCCCGCCCCGGACGTCTGCGTGATCATGGTCGGCGCCAATGACGTCACCCACCGGATGCCCCCGACGCGCTCGGTGCGCCATCTGTCGGCCGCGGTACGACGGCTGCGCACCGCCGGCGCGGAGGTGGTGGTGGGCACCTGCCCCGACCTGGGCACCATCGAGCTGGTGCAGCAGCCGCTGCGCTGGCTGGCCCGCAGGGCCTCGCGGCAGCTGGCGGCGGCCCAGACGATCGGGGTGATCGAGCAGGGGGGCCGCACGGTGTCGCTCGGCGACCTGCTGGGCCCCGAGTTCGCGGCGAACCCGCGGGAGCTGTTCGGCCCCGACAACTACCACCCCTCCGCCGAGGGGTACGCGACGGCCTCGATGGCGCTGCTGCCGACGGTGTGCGCGGCGCTGGGGCTGTGGCCCGCGGACGAGGAGCGGCCGGACGTCTCGCGGCGCGAGGGCTTCCTGCCGGTCGCGCGTGCCGCCGCCGAGGCCGCGGCGGAGGCCGGTACGGAGGTCACGGCGGCCATGCCCACGGGTCCGCGCGGGCCCTGGGCGCTGCTGAAGCGGCGGCGCAGGCGGCGGGTGACCGAGCCGGAGCCGACGACCGAGCCGTCGACGCAGCCCTCGTGAGAAAAGCAAGCGCTTAGAAAATTGCGGCCAGTGTCACATCGCGACACCGGTGACCGACAAGGTACGTACGGGTAACTTCCCAAGCAGCCCTGCCCATCCCCGTACCGTTGAGTACGTACGCCCATGGAGCCGTGATGCCCGAAGCCGTCATCGTCTCGACCGCCCGCTCCCCCATCGGCCGCGCCGGCAAGGGCTCCCTCAAGGACCTGCGCCCCGACGACCTCACCGCCACGATCATCCAGGCGGCCCTCGCCAAGGTCCCCGAGCTGGACCCGCGGGACATCGACGACCTGATGCTCGGCTGCGGCCTGCCCGGCGGCGAGCAGGGCCACAACCTCGGCCGGATCGTCGCCGTGCAGATGGGCATGGACCACCTCCCCGGCTGCACGATCACCCGGTACTGCTCCTCGTCCCTGCAGACCAGCCGCATGGCGCTGCACGCCATCAAGGCCGGCGAGGGCGACGTCTTCATCTCGGCCGGTGTCGAGACGGTCTCCCGGTTCGTCAAGGGCAGCTCCGACGGCCTGCCGGACACGCACAACCCCCTCTTCGCCGAGGCCGAGGCCCGCACCGCCGCCGTGGCGCAGCAGGAGGGCACCACCTGGCACGACCCGCGCGAGGACGGGCTCGTCCCGGACGCCTACATAGCGATGGGGCAGACCGCCGAGAACCTCGCCCGCTGGAAGGGCGTCACCCGCCAGGACATGGACGAGTTCGGCGTCCGCTCGCAGAACCTCGCCGAGGAAGCCATCAAGAACGGCTTCTGGGAGCGCGAGATCACCCCGGTGACCCTCCCGGACGGCACCGTCGTCTCCAAGGACGACGGCCCGCGCGCGGGCGTCACCCTGGAGGGCGTCGCCGGCCTCAAGCCGGTCTTCCGCCCCGACGGCCTGGTCACCGCCGCCAACTGCTGCCCGCTGAACGACGGCGCCGCCGCGGTCGTCATCATGAGCGACACCAAGGCCCGCGAGCTCGGCCTGACCCCGCTCGCCCGCATCGTGTCCACCGGCGTCTCCGGCCTGTCCCCCGAGATCATGGGCCTCGGCCCGGTCGAGGCCTCTCAGCAGGCCCTGCGCCGCGCCGGCCTGACCATCGACGACATCGACCTGGTCGAGATCAACGAGGCCTTCGCCGCCCAGGTGATCCCCTCCTACCGCGACCTCGGCATCGACATCGACAAGCTGAACGTCAACGGCGGTGCCATCGCGGTCGGCCACCCCTTCGGCATGACCGGCGCCCGGATCACCGGCACGCTCATCAACTCCCTCCAGTGGCACGACAAGCAGTTCGGCCTGGAGACGATGTGCGTCGGCGGCGGCCAGGGCATGGCGATGGTCATCGAGCGCCTCAGCTGACCCCCACGCATTACCCGTAAGCAACCACCGAGGGACCCACCGTGACCCTCTGGCCCGGAGTTCGGGGAACATCCGAACTCCGGGCCGATTTGTGATCCAATCTCCCCCAGGATGTGACCTATCTCCCTTCCCGAAGGGATACATGCAGGTCAGAGCGGTTTCGCGGCTAAATACCAGGCCCAAAGTCCTGCCCGGTTCGTGACGTTACGCACTGACAGCTGGTTAGTCCGCCCTTCAAGCTGATGTAGGAAGTCGGGGGTCGACTTTGAACCGGGAGAACGTCAGTGAGCGCCATGCCGATCGCCCTGCTGCTCACCACGGTCGCCACGGGCGCCGTGGGCGTCGCCGTCCTGCGCACCGTCCTGCTGCTGCGGCGCCAGGTCGCTGAGCTGCACACCCAGCTCGCCGAGAGCCAGGCGGCCGCGACGCGTGCCCTGCTGCCCGCCGCGCGCACCACGGCGGACACCGAGGAGATACGGGCCGCGGTGGCCGAGGCGCTCGCCGAGGAGCGGGAGCGGGAGCTGGCCGAGGCCCGCGCGTTCTGGGCGGCCCAGGAGGCGCGTGACACCTCCGACGCGCCCTCGCTGCTCGGCCTGCCGGACAGCGAACCGTTCCTGCCCCGCCAGTCCGACTTCGTCGGCCTGGAGCCGCTGGAGCCGGTGACCGAGTCGAGCGCGGAGGCCGACGAGTTCCCCGGGGACTCCCCGGAGCTGGCCGCGGCCCGCCGCCGTCACCCCTCGCACCCCGACTTCGTACCGGTGCAGTCGCCGGCCGGGAACGACCACGAGCGCACGGTCAGCACGCTGGAGCAGCTGGCCGACGCCGGCGTCGAACTGACCGACGTCCGCCCCGGCCCGCTGGGCACCCTCGACGTCTACGTCTTCGCCGACGGCACGACCCTGTGCATGACGCCGGGCCACCGCGAGACCGCGGAGCGGCTGGCGGCGGCCCTGCGCGCGGGCCAGACCCCGTATCTGCTCGGTGGTTCGGGCATCTCGGGGGCGTACACGCTGACGTTCGCGTGCGGCGAGGAGAACGTGTACATCCTGGCGGACCGGGTCATCGCGTCCCTGTAGACGCGGGTCGTACCCAGGCACCGCACACGCGCGCCGGAGGTCTCAGACCCCGGCGCGTTTCTGTGCCTCCTCGACCAGTACCACCGCCTCCTCGACCTCGGCGTCGGTTTTCAGCACGAGTGCCAAGTCGTGTCCGGCGACGGTGATCTGGTCGGCCACCGCGAACATCCCGGCGTCGGGCATCTCATGAGGCTCCCCCGAGGGGTCCTCGATCCGTTGGGCACGGCGTGCCAACTCCCTGGCCAGGTCCAGCGCTTCGGCGGCCGCGCTGCGCTGCAGCCGGCTCTGCGGTGCGGCTCGCAGACGGTCCGCGAAGTGCTCCACAGCTCGGGTCAGAGGTGTCGTGTCAACCACGTCGCGAGACTACGCGTCGCGGCGGGACTGTTGCCAATACGCCAACGCTCAGGCACGGTGACGTGAAGGACCGGCTTCGAATGCGTCCGGAGGCGCCGATGTCCCAAGTCTTCTCCGAAGAGACCCATCGCAATATGCTCGCCCGCATCCCCCACTGCACCGGTCGTGAAGTCTCCGACTGGCTTCGCACCATGGAAGATGGACCCGCTCTCTTCCGCTTCGAGGAGAAGGTCAGCTGGCTTCGCCACGAGCACAACCTCGCGTACGGCCACGCCAAGGCAATCGTTCACGAATTCGACCTGAGGAGGGCCGCGCGCAAGCTGCTCTAGGCGCGCACCACCGGAACGACGAAGGGCCCCGGGAGGATCCCGGGGCCCTTTCGCGCGGCGTCGGCCGCGGCGTCGTGCTAGTCGTTGTTGCTGAAGATCGCCACCAGCCGCAGCATCTCCACGTAGATCCACACGAGGGTCAGGGTGAGGCCGAACGCGGCCAGCCAGGCCTCCTCGCGCGGGGCGCCGTAGGCGATGCCGTCCTCGATCTGCTTGAAGTCGAGGGTCAGGAAGAACGCGCCGATCAGGATCGCGATGATGCCGACGATCGCGCCGAGCGGACCGAAGCTGCGCAGACCGCCGTCACTGGCCACGCCGAACGCGACCAGCAGCAGGTTGACCGCCGTGACCAGCACGAACGCGATCGCGATGGCCATACCGATGCGGGCGTAGCGAGCGGTGACGCGGATCCAGCCGGCCTTGTAGACCAGCAGGGTCGCGGCCGAGACCGCCATGGTGCCGAGCACCGCCTGGAACGGGGCGCCGCTCCACTGGCTGTTGTACATCTCGCTGATCACGCCGAGGAAGACGCCCTCGAAGGCGGCGTATCCCAGGATCAGCGCGGGCGACGCCGTGCGCTTGAAGCTCTGCACGAGCGCCAGGACCATCGCGATGATGGCCGAGACGAACGCCAGGCCGTAGCTGGTGGTCGACACCGGCAGCAGCGCCCAGGCGAGTGCGGCGCCGACGGCGACCGTACCGAGCGTCATGGCCGAGCGCATGACGACGTCGTCCATCGTCATCCGGCCGGTGGTGACCGGGGCCTGCGGCGGGGCGCCGTACTGCTGGTCCTGCTGTGCGTACGGGTTGCTCGCGTAGGGGTTGCCGCCCTGGGCGTGCGGGTTGCCCTGGGCGTAGGGGTTGCCCTGTGCGTACCCGGCCTGCGGCGCGGCGTTGAAGCCCGCGTAGCCGTTGTCGCGGCTGAACCCCCGTCGCGAGAAGACCGGGTTGCTGCTCCTCATTGCACTCCTCCATGGCCACCCTTAGTGGCCTTGGCTCAAGAGTAATAGGTTGGCAAAGGATCGACCCTAATACCTGGGGAGGATCTTTCCCATGACGTGCTGGCCAACACGCTACGCGGACGCGTGATTCCCGGCCATGGAGGGCACCACTCCATGACCAACCCGCTACCTGCCCGGAACCGGCCGGATACCGGCCGGCCGCACGGACCGCCGGTCAGCCGACCGGGAAGCCGGTGTAGGCCTCGGCCAGGTCGGTCCCGGCCGCGCGCGAGGAGGCGATCCTTTCCAGCCGGGCCAGCTGGAGCCGGTCGTCGAAGGCGGTGGCGTCCGGAGCGCGGTGCAGGAGGGTCGTCATGTCGTAGGAGAACCGCTCGGCCTGCCAGACGCGGCGCAGACAGGTCTCGGAGTACGCGTCCAGGAGCTCCGGCGAGCCGGTCTCCTTCTCGTGGGCCAGCGCCCGGGCGAGGGTGACGACGTCACCGACGGCCAGGTTGAGTCCCTTGGCGCCGGTCGGCGGCACGATGTGGGCGGCGTCCCCGGCGAGGAAGAGGCGGCCGTACCGCATGGGCTCGTGGACGTACGAGCGCATCGGCGTGACCGACTTCTGGGTGATCGGCCCACGCTCCAGCCGCCACCCGTCGGTGGTCTCGAAGCGCCGCTCCAGCTCGCCCCAGACGTCCTCGTCGCTCCACTCCCCAGCCTCCGTGCCGGCGGGCACCTGGAGGTAGAGGCGGGAGACGGACGGGGACCGCATCGACAGGAGGGCGAAGCCGCGGTCGTGGCGGGCGTAGACGAGCTCGTCGTGCGAGGGGGCGACGTCGGCGAGGATGCCGAGCCAGGCGTAGGGGTACGTCCGCTCGAACACCCGGGAGAGGGAAGCGGGTACGGCCTTCCGGGCCACCCCCCAGAACCCGTCGCACCCGGCGACGTAGGAGCACTCCAGCACGTCCTCGCGCCCCGCGTGCCGGAAGCGGACGCGCGGGGCGTCCGTGTCGGCGCCCTCGACGGCCAGCGCCTCCGCCTCGAACAGCAGCGGGCCGCCCTCCTTCGTCCGCAGGGCGATGAGGTCCCGGCACACCTCGGTCTGGGCGTAGACCATCACCGACCGCCCGCCGGTGAGACCCGGGAAGTCGACGCGGTGCCGTCGCCGGGCGAACCGCAGCTCGATCCCGTCGTGCCGCAGTCCCTCCCGGTCCATCCGCTCCCCCGCCCCGGCGGCACGCAGCACGTCCACCGTGCCCTGCTCCAGGATCCCGGCCCGCTGCCGGTGCTCGACATGGGCGCGGTCGCGGCTCTCCAGGACGACCGAGTCGATACCCGCGCCGCGCAGCAGCCGCGCGAGAAGGAGCCCGGCGGGGCCGGCCCCGATGATGCCGACGGTGGTACGCATCGGTCGTGTCCTCCCGGAGTGACTGTCGCTCGCTGTTCGTTCGTATAGTGAAGTTTTCTTCACCCACTTCCAACGGGAGTCTCCGGCCACAAGCGTCCGCTGTCAACGCTCCTGGGGCGTCTTCCCCTGGGGCGAGACAGGTGCGGGAAGCGCCCGGAACGCACACCGCGGCGGGTGCCGGAGACCGTATGGCCCTGGCACCCGCCGCGGTTCGGTCGGGATGGTCCGCGTCAGCGTCGCCGACGGCTCACTCGGTGCCGCGGTGCAGGTACGCGCGCTTCACGGTCTGCCGGACGCTGTTGCCGGCGGAGTCCGTCGCGGTCACCCGCAGCGTCACGTACGCGTCGCCGTGCACGTTCGACGGCCGCTCCACGGTGGCGGTGAACGGTCCGTCGCCGACCTGCTGTTCGGTGCGTGTCGTGGTCCAGGTCCTCCCGTCGTCGTAGGACGCCTCGACCTTCAGCTTCACGCCGCGCGGGGCGGCCATGCCCTCCTGCATGCGGACGGTCAGGCCGAGGGTGTGCTCCCGCGCCCGTCCCACCGCGTTCTGTGCGTCGACCGGTACGTCGTAGTCGAGCTGGAGCAGCGGCAGCAGGGTCGCCTCGGCCGCGGTGCCCGAGCGGAACGTCCAGGACGTGTGGGTGTCGGTGGCGTAGCGCCAGTCGTCCGAGGTGCGGGCGGTGGTCAGGTCGAGCCGGTAGTCGGCGCTGCCCGCGGGCACCTCGAAGTTGCCCCACGCGCCGTTGTCGGACGTGGCGATCTGCTCACCGTTGCGGTACAGCACCGCCTTGGACGTGTCGTTCACGAAAGCCACGCCCGGGCCGCCGCCGATTCCGCCGAAGGGGTCGGCCTCCGCGAACGACCAGTGACCGGCGCCGGAGTCGTTGAACTCCGGGACGTACACCGACAGGGTGTCGCCGTTGCGCACCGACGACAGGCCCTTGCCGCGCGGGATCGACGGGCGGACCACCGCTCCGAACCACCGCTCCGTGGCTCGCCGGCCTGCCTGGTAGGTGTGCGTGAAGTCGTGCATGCCGGCCGACAGCGGGAAGTCGACATTGGTGACGATGTTGTGGTGCACGACGTGCTGCCACAGCGTGTCTCCGGCGCTCACGTACTCGACGCGTTCCTGCCCCAGCGGAACGTAGCGGCTGTACTGGTTCCACGCGGTGTCCTGGAACGGCCGCCACGCGAAACGCTGTTCGCTCGCCCAGGACGAGGCACCGGTGCGGGTGTACGTGCTGCGGACCTCCGCGGTGTTGCGATCCGAGACGGTGTAGACCACCTGCTTGGGGATGGAGCCCTTCGAGACCTGCATCACGTCGTACAGATACGGGCTGCGCACCGTACCGGAGAACTCCACCGTCGTGGTGCCCTTCTCGATGCGCTCCAGCAGAGCCGACCCGTTCTTCCAGGAGGTCTGCATGGTGGGCAGGGCCATCCGGTCACCGTCCGGCTGCCACCGGGTCCAGTCGGAGAAACCCTCGGGCTGCACCACCAGCAGCGCCTTGGCCCCGGCGTCCGCGGCGGCCTGCGCGAGATCCCGTCGGTCGTACCACGCGGAGTTGTCGTCCCGTACGACGGCCAGCTTGCCGCGCGCCCCGCGGAAGTCGGGCGCCGCCGCCAGGCCGGCGGCCACGGCGGTCAGCTGCGCGCCCCGGTCCCCGAAGACCGGGGAGGTCACCTGGTAGTACGGCGCGAACTGCTGCGAGCTGCCCGAGACCTTGGCCCGCAGTTGCGGGGCCGTCATCTGCCAGCGCGAGGAGTACTCGAAGACACCGTCGGTGACCTGGGCGGTGGGGCTGACGTAGAGCCGCTTGACGGTGTCGAAGAACAGGGCGCCCTGCATCAGGCCCTGACCGTCGATCTCGCGGTAGAACGTGGTGCTGAGGACGCCGTGCTGCTCGGCGGGGCGAGGCGTGCGGATCTTCACCTCGGTGACCTTCGAGGCGTCCAGGGTCACCGTCATGTCCTGGGTGACCTTCACCTCGGGGTCGACGATCTGGCCGGCCTCTTCACCGTCATCGGTCCGGTCGTAGAAGCCGGCGCTGAGGTAGTACGTGCCCTCTTCCACGACGGCGACTCCCGCGTCGCGGTCCGTGTAGCCCACGAACCCGTCGGGGCCCCAGATGTTCGGCAGCCAGCCGGGCACGACCTGGCCGTTGCGGTCGCGGTAGACCACGGTCAGCCGGTGCTGGGGGGCGTGCACCACGAGGGAGACGGTGGTGTGGACGAGCACGGTGCCGTCGGCGGACTTGGCCGTGACGTATCCGTAGAACTTGCCGCGGACCGCGTGCGTCGCGTCGGTGCGCAGCGGCACGTCGGCGGTGGCACCGGGGGCCACTTGCACGGTGCCGGCGTCGAGGCTGACCACTCCGTCGGGCATGACCCGCCCGTTCTCGGTGGCCAGGTTCACGGCCAGGGAGAGGGTGAGCGGGTGATCGCCGGTGTTGGTGTAGTGGAGGGTGGCCGCCTCTTGTTGACCCTGCGTGCCGCCGGTCGTCAGGGGGGCGAGGGTGACAGAGCCGGTGGCCGTGATCGGGCCCGTGGCCGCGGCGAGGTCGATGCGGCCGCCGCCCTGCTCGGTCACCTTGGTGCCGGGCACCGTGTGCGCGGTGCTGATCAGGGCGTCCTTGAGCTGCTGGGCGCTCCAGTCCGGGTGCTGCTGGGCCAGCAGCGCGGCGGCGCCGGCGACGTGCGGGGTGGCCATGGAGGTCCCGGACAGCGCCACGTAGTTGGCGTCGATCGGGTCGCCCAGGGTGGTGCCGGCCGCGCGGGCGGCGACGATGCCCACGCCGGGGGCGGTCACGTCGGGCTTGACCGCTTCGTCGCCGAAGCGCGGGCCGCGGCTGGAGAAGGGGGCCAGGGAGTCGTCGCGGTCGACGGCACCCACGGTCAGCGCGGAGTCGGCCGCGCCCGGCGTGCCGACGGAATACGGATCCGGACCCGAGTTGCCGGCCGCGACGACGAAGAGCGTGCCGGTGGAGGCGGTCAGGTTGTCGACGGCCTGGCTGAGCGGGTCGGTGCCGTCGGTCAGCTCGGGCGCCCCGAGGCTCATGTTGACGACCTTGGCGTGCTCGGCGGTCGCCCACTCCATGCCGGCGATGATGCCCGACTCGGTGCCGTAGCCGTCGTCGTCCAGGACCTTGCCGATCAGCAGGTCGGCCTTGGGCGCGACACCGCGCCGGGTGCCGTCCGAGGCGGCGCCGGTGCCGCCGACGATGGAGGCGACGTGGGTGCCGTGGCCGAAGTGGTCACCGGTGTTCCCGCTGCCGGAGAAGTCCTCGGCCTCCGCGACGCGGCCGGCCAGGTCGGGGTGGTCGGCGTCGATGCCGGTGTCGAGCACGGCCACCTTGACGCCCTGGCCCTCGTAGCCGGCCTTCCAGGCGGTGGGGGCGTTGATCTGCGCCGTGCTGCGGTCCAGCATGGCCTTGACCTTGCCGTCCAGCGAGACCCGCGGGGTGACCGCGGCCCGGGCGGCGTCCGACTTCTCACCGGGGTTCAGCGTCTTCCAGAACGTCCCCAGGTCCTTGCCGGAGACCCGCACGGACCGCGCGTCGATGCTCGCCAGGGTGCGGGAGCGCGTCGACTTGAGCGCCACCAGCCGGTCGGCGAGGTCCGCGGCGGCCTTCGAGGCCCGTGCGCCGGCCCTGGCTCCCTGCCGGGACGGCGCGGAGGAGACGATCAGCGGAAGCGCGGACGTGTGGGCCTCGTCGTAGCCCTGGGAGATCAGGGCGGTCACGTTGAAGAGCCGACGGTCCAGCGTCCCGGCGGACACCAGCCCCTGGGCGTCGAACGGCATCACGGTCAGCGACTTGTCGTCGCCCTCGAACGTCTCGAAGGGCACGTGCTCGCGCCCGGGGCCGGGCCGCACCGATGCGGTTCGCCGTCCGCCGGGCAGCGACGTCACGGTCACCCGGTCGCCCGTCACCAGCCGAACGGTCGCGGAGTGGGCCCCCGGTACGGCGGCGGGGCGAGTGACGAGGCCGGTGGCCGGCGCACGTCCTGCGGCGACGGCCGGCGTCACGCCGGCCACCACCAGCAATCCGGTCGATATCGCCGCCAAGCGGCGGATTCTTGCCATCAGGGGAACACCTTTCGTACAGCTGCACGCCACAACTGGCCGAAAGCATTCGTCGGTACGACCGGGCCTGTCACTGGCCACAGGTGTCGCATGTGCGACGTGGCCCAAACGCGACAGGCGTCGCCTGCGCGGGTCAGCGGCATGACAGGAGCCGCGCACGCCTGTTCGTCGAAGGCATCCGCGTGCCGCACACCGGCCTTGGCGATGGGGAAGCCGACAGCAACCAGCGGGCCACTGTCGGATCACTCCCGAAGGTGGCCCGCTCGTTGCGCCGCAGGCGCGGCAAGTGCCCGGAACCGGACTTGAACCGGTACGCCCGCGAGGGGCAGCGAGGTTTAAGCTCGCCGTGTCTGCATTCCACCATCCGGGCAGGCCATGGGCTCCGCTTCGAGGTCCCGAGCCTATCGGGATACATCCCCCGAACAGCGGACGGGCGGACCGATGTTGTCTTATTTTATTGACGTCTGAGGGAGCATCAGCCCGCCGCAAGCGCCATCCGCACTTGCCAATAGCGTTACGCGTGGTGGGTGCGCGCGTACGCGGAATGACGGAATTTCACCGTCCGAACGAGGGGGCTCCACCTGTTCTCGACGGGTCGTCACCCTTTCTCCGACTCGGCCGTCATCCCCAGGTATGACGCGAGGCCCTCCCGTCGGTATGACGCGCTGCCCTCCCGTCCGTCCTCAGTCGCCCCTCGGAACCGGAACAGCGGCTGACTACACGGCGGTGGGCGGCGGAGACGATGGATCGGTCCCTCGAACCACGTCCCGACAGGAGCGCCCACCCGTGACCACCACACCCATCGCCCCCCGGACCACCGCCGTGGCCGCGCGGGCCACGGATCTGTCGAAGATCTACGGACAGGGCGAGACCCAGGTGGTCGCCCTCGACCGGGTCTCGGTCGACTTCCGGCAGGCCGAGTTCACCGCGATCATGGGCCCCTCCGGGTCCGGCAAGTCCACGCTGATGCACTGCGTGGCCGGCCTGGACACGTTCTCCTCCGGGTCCGTGCGGATCGGCGAGACCGAGCTGGGCTCCCTGAAGGACAAGCAGCTGACCAAGCTGCGCCGGGACAAGATCGGGTTCATCTTCCAGGCGTTCAACCTGCTGCCGACGCTGACGGCGCTGGAGAACATCACCCTGCCGATGGACATCGCGGGCCGTAAGCCCGACAAGGCCTGGCTGGACCAGGTGATCCGGATGGTCGGCCTGTCGGACCGGCTCAGCCACCGCCCCTCCCAGCTCTCCGGCGGCCAGCAGCAGCGCGTCGCCGTCGCCCGTGCCCTCGCCTCCCGGCCCGACATCATCTTCGGCGACGAGCCGACCGGAAACCTCGACTCGCGCTCCGGCGCCGAGGTGCTGGGCTTCCTGCGCAACTCCGTGCGGGAGCTGGGCCAGACGGTGGTCATGGTGACGCACGACCCGGTGGCCGCCGCCTACGCGGACCGCGTGATCTTCCTGGCCGACGGCCGCATCGTGGACGAGGTCCTGCGCCCGACGGCCGACTCCGTGCTCGACCTCATGAAGCAGTTCGACGCGAAGGGCCGGACGAGCTGATGTTCCGCACCGCTCTGCGCAACGTACTCGCGCACAAGGCCCGGCTCCTGATGACCGTGCTCGCCGTCATGCTCGGCGTGGCGTTCGTGTCCGGGACGCTGGTCTTCACCAACACCATCGCGGACGCCTACCAGAAGAGCTCGGCCAAGGGCTTCGACCAGGTCGACGTCGCCGTCCGGGCCAAGTACCAGGACTCCGAGGGCGACAAGCTCGGCAAGACGCCCGACCTGACCCAGTCCGTGCTCGACAAGAGCGCGAAGGTTCCCGGCGCCGCGTCCGCCCTCGGCGTCGTCAACGGCTTCACCGCCATCGCCGACAAGGACGGCAAGCTGATCGGCGGGGGCTTCCGCTCCGAGGGCGGGAACTACTGGGGCGACAAGGACCCGCGCTACCCGCTCAAGTCCGGTTCGGCACCGCACGGCCGCAACGAGGTCGCCATCGACGCGGAGACCGCGCGGCGGGCCGGCTACAAGGTCGGCGACACCGTCCGGATATCCGTCGACGGCCCGGTCCTCAGCCCGAAGATCACCGGCATCTTCACCACCGACGACGGCAACGTCGCGGCCGGCGGCAGCCTCGCCCTCTTCGACACGGCGACCGCGCAGAAGCTGTTCGCCAAGCCGGGCGCGTACGACGAGATCGACGTGCGGGCGAAGGCGGGCACCAGCCAGGCCGCGCTGAAGAGCGCGCTGGACTCCGCCCTGCCGAAGAAGCTCGTCGAGACCACCACCGGCCGGCAACTCGCCGACGACCAGGCCAGGGTGATCTCCGCGTCGATGAGCGGGCTCAAGCAGGGCCTGCTGGTGTTCGCGGGCATCGCGCTCTTCGTCGGCACGTTCATCATCGCCAACACCTTCACCATGCTGGTCGCCCAGCGCACCAAGGAACTGGCGCTGCTGCGCGCGGTGGGCGCCTCCCGCCGCCAGGTCACCCGGTCGGTGCTGATCGAGGCGTTCGTGGTCGGCACGGTGGCCGGCGTGTCCGGTCTGGTCGCGGGCATCGGCATCGGCGCCGGCCTGCGCTCCCTGATGAGCACCCTCGGCGCGACCGTCCCGGACGGGCCGCTGGTCGTCTCCCCGGGCACGGTGGCCAGTGCGCTGGCCGTCGGCATCGTCATCACCATGCTGGCCGCCTGGCTGCCCGGCCGCCGGGCCGCGAAGATCCCGCCGGTGGCCGCGATGAGCAGCGTGCACGCCAAGGCGACCACCAAGTCGCTGGTGCTGCGCAACACGCTCGGCGCGCTGTTCTCGGCGGCCGGTGTCGCCGTGGTCCTGGTGGCCACCTCCATGGACGGCTCGTCGGGCCAGGCCCCGATGGGTCTGGGCGCGGTCCTCCTGATCATCGGCGTGTTCGTCCTGACCCCGCTGCTGTCGCGCCCGCTGATCGCGGCCGCCGCCCCGGTGCTGCGCGTGTTCGGCGTCTCCGGCAACCTGGCCCGCCAGAACTCGGTGCGCAACCCGCGCCGTACGGCCGCCACGGCCTCCGCGCTGATGATCGGCCTCACCCTGATCACCGGCATGACCGTGATGGCGGGCAGCCTGCAGCAGGGCATCGACAAGATGGCCAGCTCCGCCATCCGCGCGGACTACGTGGTGTCGATGGCCAACGGCAACGAGCTCTCCCCGCACGTCTACACGACGATCAAGTCCACCGACGGCGTGACCGCCAGCAGCCCGATGCGCAACGCGCCCGCGCGCATCAACGGCCAGACCGAGTTCCTGACCGGCGTCGACGGCTCCGCGATCGGAAAGCTGACCGACCTGAAGGTCGACAACGGCACCTTCGAGGTGGCCGGCTCGCGGGTCGTCGTCGACGCCGACCTCGCCAAGTCCTACGGCTGGAGGGCCGGTTCGAGCTTCACCGCCCACTACGAGGACGGCAAGGCGCAGAAGCTGACGGTCGCCGGGGTCTACGAGGGCAACGAGATGATCCGGGGGATCATGCTCGACAACACGGCCCTGGCCCCGCACCAGAGCGACCCCTCCGACATGCAGATCATGGTGAAGACGGCGGGCGGCGCGTCCGACGCGACGAAGGACAAGCTGGAGAAGGCGCTCGGCACCAACCCGGCGATCAAGGTCCAGGACAAGCAGGACCTGTCCAACTCCGTCGCGCAGTCGTTCACGCTGATCCTGAACATGGTCTACGGCCTGCTGGCCATGGCGGTGATCGTCGCGGTCCTCGGTGTCATCAACACCCTGGCGATGTCGGTCTTCGAGCGCTCCCAGGAGATCGGCATGCTCCGCGCGATCGGCCTGGACCGCAAGGCCGTCAAGCGGATGGTCCGGCTGGAGTCCCTGGTCATCTCGCTCTTCGGCGGGGTGCTGGGCATCGGCCTCGGCATCTTCTTCGGCTGGGCGGCCGGTGAGCTGCTCGGCGCGAAGATGGCGACGTACGAGCTGGTGCTGCCGTGGGCCCGGCTGGGTCTGTTCCTCCTGCTGGCGGCGACGGTCGGCGTGCTGGCCGCCCTGTGGCCGGCCCGGCGCGCGGCCCGCCTGAACATGCTGACGGCGATCAAGTCGGAGTAGCGAGGCAGTAGCCGCAAGGCGGCGGTAGGGACGGCCGAGGGGCCCTCTCCGGCGACGGAGGGGGCCCCCTCGTGCGTACGGGCCTCAGGCGCCCCACGTTCGGGTGCGCAGCGGCAGTCCTGACGCGCCCGGCGCGGGGGTGCGCACCGCCAGCACCTGGTTGACGCCGATCCGGTTGCGCTCGAAGGCGAGGGCGCAGGCGGCCATGTACAGACGCCAGACGCGGGCCCTGCCGGGCGAGGTGAGGCGGATCGCGCGCGGCCAGTCGTCCTCCAGGCGGGTGACCCAGCGGCGCAGGGTGAGGGCGTAGTGCTCGCGGATCGACTCCACGTCCCGGACCTCGAAGCCGGCCCGCTCCAGCTGGGTGACGGTGGTGCCGAGGGGGGCCAGTTCGCCGTCGGGGAAGACGTAGGCGTCGATGAAATCGTCCACCTGGTACGTCGTCTCGTCCGACTGCGGGCGGCGCGCGATCTGGTGGTTGAGGAGCCGGCCGCCCGGTTTCAGCAGGCCGTACAGATCGGTCGCGTACTCCAGGTACCGCTCGGCGCCGACGTGTTCGGCCATGCCGATGGAGGAGACCGCGTCGTAGGGCCCGTCGCGGACGTCGCGGTAGTCCTGTACGCGGATCTCGACCCGGTCGGCGAGTCCCTCGTCGGCGACGCGCTTGCGGGCGTAGGCGGCCTGCTCCTGGGACAGGGTGACGCCGACGACGCCCACACCGTGCTCGCGGGCCGCGTGGACGGCCATGGCGCCCCAGCCGCAGCCGACGTCCAGCAGGCGCTGACCGGGGGTCAGGCCGAGCTTGCGGCAGATCAGTTCGAGCTTGTCGCGCTGGGCGTCCTCCAGTGTCCCGCCGTCCTCCCAGTAGGCGCAGGAGTACACCATGGACGGGCCGAGGACGATCCCGTAGAAGTCGTTGCCGACGTCGTAGTGGTGGCTGATGGCGCGTCTGTCGCTGTGCCGGGTGTGCAGGTGACGTCGTCTGCGGACCTCCTCGCCCGGCGGGGCCGGCGGGATCGGCGGTCCGGCGAGCCTCAGCAGCTCGCCGGCGGCGGAGCGGGCGTCGGGGTCGCGCAGCGTCCGCAGGAGGCCGCGGCTGCCCTTCTCGCGCTCCCAGACGAGTCCGGCCATGACCTCCAGGACGCCGTACAGGTCGCCCTCGATGTCCAGGTCGCCGGCGACCCAGGCCCGGGCCATGCCCAGCTCGCCCGGCTTGAACAGCATGCGGCGCAGGGCGCGTCGGTTGCGTACGACCAGGGTCGGCGCGTCCGGCGGACCGGAGCGTGAGCCGTCCCAGGCTCGGACGCCCAGCGGCAGCGGTTCTCCCAGCAGCCGTTCGGCGAGACTCGTCAGCCGCGACGCGGCGTCGGCCATGGCGCACCTCCGTGACGAAGGATCCCGGTGTCCGGATACCACGTAAACACCGGCGAGCGCCCGGCGCAGTCCCGCGAAGGAGTTACAGCCGCGCGAACCTCACCCACACGCCCGGTCCGAACCCCACGAGACCTACCGCACGACGCCCCCACACACCACGAAGGAACGCCGAGAAACCTGCGACATCACGCGTCCGCACGCCGCCGGGGACACCAAGAACCTTGGCGCGGGAGGTTTCTCGGCGTTGCGCCGCGGTGGGCGCGGCCGTGTGGTGTGGGGAGCCTCCACACGTCGCGGCAGAACACCGAGGAACTCCCCTGGCCAGACGACCGCGCGCGCCGCGGAGGGCCACCGAAGAACCTGCCCGCACCACGCGCCCACGCACCGCCGAGCGACGCCGCGCACTCCCCGCACCACGCGACCACGCGCACCGCGGAGAACCACCAAAGAACCTGCCCGCATCACGCGCCCACGCGCCGCCGAGCGACGCCGCGCACTCCCCGCACCACGCGTCCACACGCACCGCGGAGAACCACCAAAGAACCTGCCCTCATCACGCGCCCACGCGCCGCCGAGCGACGCCGCGCACTCCCCGCACCACACGACCGCGCGCACCGCAAAGAACCGCCGAAGAACTGCCCCCAGGAACGCCGAAGGACCTCCCGCACCACGGATGGCGGGAGGTCCTTCGGTTTGTTCGGGGACCGGGGAGGTCAGGAGGCCTTGGCCTTCTCCTCGGTCTTCTTGGCGGCAGCCACCGGCGCCGGCTTGGCCGCCTCGTAGAACTCCTCGCGCGGGTTCTCCATCGCGCCCAGGGACACGACCTCGCGCTTGAGGAACATGCCGAGCGTCCAGTCGGCGAAGATGCGGATCTTGCGGTTCCAGGTCGGCATCGCCAGACCGTGGTAGCCACGGTGCATGTACCAGGCGAGGCGGCCCTTGAGCTTGATCTTCATCTTGCCCATGACGATCATCGCCACGCCCTTGTGGAGGCCGAGACCCGCCACCGCACCCTTGTTCGCGTGCTCGTAGTCCTTCTGCGGGAAGCCCCGCATACCGGAGATCACGTTGTCGCCGAGCGCCTTGGCCTGGCGCAGCGCGTGCTGGGCGTTCGGCGGGCACCAGGCGTTCTCGTTGCCCGCCTTGCGACCGACGAGGTCGGGCACCTGGGCGTTGTCGCCCGCGGCCCAGATGTAGTCGGTGCCGGCGACCTGGAGCGTGGGCTCGCAGTCGACGTGGCCGCGCGGGCCGAGGGGCAGACCGAAGCGGGCCAGGGCCGGGTTCGGCTTGACGCCCGCGGTCCACACGATGGTGTTGGAGTCGACCTCGAGGCCGTTCTTCAGCACCACGTGGCCGTCGACGCAGGAGTCCATGGAGGTGGAGAGGTAGATCTCCACACCGCGGCTCTCCAGGTGCTCCTTGCCGTACTGGCCGAGCTTGGGCCCGACCTCGGGAAGGATCTTGTCGGCGGCGTCGACGAGGACGAAGCGCATGTCCTCACGGGACACGTTCTTGTAGTACTTGGCCGCGTCGCGGGCCATGTCCTCGACCTCACCGATGGTCTCCGCACCGGCGAAACCGCCGCCGATGAAGACGAAGGTGAGCGCCTTGCGGCGGATCTCCTCGTCCGTCGTGGAGTCGGCCTTGTCGAGCTGCTCAAGGACGTGGTTGCGCAGGCCGATGGACTCCTCGATGCCCTTCATACCGATGCCCTGCTCGGCGAGGCCGGGGATCGGGAAGGTGCGGGAGACCGCGCCGAGCGCGACGACGAGGTAGTCGAAGGGCAGCTCGTACGCCTCGCCGACCAGCGGGGCGATCGTCGCGACCTTGCGGTCCTGGTCGATGGTGGTGACCCGGCCGGTGAGGACCTCCGCCTTCGGCAGCACGCGCCGCAGCGGGACGACGACATGCCGAGGGGAGATGCTGCCGGCGGCGGCTTCGGGGAGGAAGGGCTGGTAGGTCATGTACGACCGGGGGTCGACGACCGTGACGGTCGCCTCTCCGTAGCGCATCTTCTTCTGGATGCGCCGAGCTGCGTACAGGCCTACGTACCCACCGCCTACTACGAGGATCCTGGGACGCTCCGTGGTGCTCATGGCATCGAGTATCCACCCGCCCCTGGAGGGTCGCTCGTGCGCCCCTTCACAAGCTCCTTGAGCGCCCGTGCTACACTCCGCGGCCCGCGTGACGCAGGTCATGGTCCCGAGCGGAACCACGGTTCACTAGAGCCCGTTGTCAATGCCGCTTGAGCTGCCACTCCTGGCCGCCGGGCTCCGTGGACCAGCCACTCACGATCCGATCGCGAGGCACCCTCGTCACAGTGTCCCGAGCGGGCTCGCGGGGCCCTGGAGCCCCCGAAAGGGCTTGTCGGCCTCTTTCCGTCCCTCACCAGGCACGAAATCCTTGTGAAGAACTTCACGAACTTTTCCGACGGCGCATCACCGAGGGGTCCGGACGGGCCCCTCGGGCACGCTCATACGCTATCCATCACGCTCAGCGGAG
The DNA here is from genome assembly GCF_021538895.1 of Streptomyces olivochromogenes. Classification (GTDB taxonomy): domain Bacteria; phylum Actinomycetota; class Actinomycetes; order Streptomycetales; family Streptomycetaceae; genus Streptomyces; species Streptomyces olivochromogenes_A. Next base: position 46,977 of record NZ_JADDRL010000067.1, read on the forward strand.
TGCTACTACTCAGTAGTAAAGGAGACCCAGACCACCCTGCCGCTGCGGCCTACGCCACCGACCAGGCGATGCCGTCGAGGATGTCGTGCTCGCTCACGACCACCTCGTCCGCCCCGATCCGCTCCATGATCGCGAGCAGGACGAGGGCACCGGCGCCGATCACGTCGACCCGGCCGGGATGCATGGAGGGGATCGCCGCCCGCTCGGCGTGCGTGGAGTGCAGCAGCCGCTCGGTGATCTCGCGGACGCGGTCGTGCGAGATGCGGGAGTGGTGGATGCGGGCGGAGTCGTACTCGGGCAGCTCCTGCGCGATCGCCGACACGGTGGTGACCGAGCCGGCGAGACCGACGAGCGTGTGCGCCTCGCGCAGCGGGACCGTGCGCTCGGCGAGGTCGAGCGCGGCCTCGATGTCGGCCCGTACGGCGGCGATCTGCTCCTCGCTCGGCGGGTCGGCGACGACGCCCTCGTGCACCAGGTGCCGCTCGGTCATCCGGACACAGCCGACGTCCACGGAGCGCGCGGCGCGCACGTGCGCGTCGCCGACGACGAACTCGGTGGAGCCGCCGCCGATGTCCACGACGAGGAAGGGCTTGGCCAGGTCGTCCCGGCCCGTCAGCTCCTTCGTCGCACCCGTGAACGAGAACTCGGCCTCCTGGTCGCCGGAGATGACCTCGGGCTCGACCCCGAGGATGTCGAGGACGCCCCGGACGAACTCGTCGCGGTTCTCGGCGTCCCGGGAGGCGGAGGTGGCCACGAAGCGGAGCCGCTCGGCCCCGTGCTCCTTGATGATCGCCGCGTACTCGCGGCAGGCGGCGAACGTCCGCTCCAGCGCTTCGGGGGCGAGCCGCCCGGTGCGGTCGACGCCCTGGCCGAGCCGCACGATCGTCATACGGCGGTCCAGGTCGACGAGTTCACCCGTCTCGGGGTTCGCGTCCGCGACGAGCAGGCGGATGGAGTTCGTACCGCAGTCGATGGCGGCGACTCGGGTCACTGGTCGTCCTCCTTCGGGAGCGTCACGCAGGCCCCCTTCAGCCACCACTCGGGCAGCATCGCGATGGCCTCGTCGCCGAGGGGGTTCACGCCCGGCCCGGCGGCCAGCGAGTGGGCGACCAGCACGTGCAGGCACTTGACCCGGTCCGGCATGCCGCCGGCGCTCGGGAAGCCCGTGAGCTCCTCGATCTCGTCCCGGCGCCGGATGTAGTCCTCGTGCGCGGCGCGGTAGGCGGCGGCCAGCTCCGGGTCGGTGGCGAGCCGCTCCGTCATCTCCTTCATCACGCCGTCGGCCTCCAGGGTGCCGATGGCGGAGTTCGCCTTGGGGCACGTCAGGTAGTACAGCGTGGGGAAGGGGGTGCCGTCGGGCAGGCGGGGTGCCGTCTCCACGACGTCCGGCTGCCCGCAGGGGCAACGGTGCGCGATCGCCCGGAGCCCGCGCGGCGGGCGGCCCAACTGCTGCTTGAAGGCTTCGACGTCCGCGTCGGTGGGCTCGGTGCGCGGAGTGGGCGGCGGAGGCGTTTCCATGACTGTCTTCAGGCTGTCTTTCTGTCGGTTCACTGGCCGGGGCTGATTCGAACCTACCGGCTCGCCGGCCGGGGTCGGCGCGAAGCCGCCGACTCGACATCGGCGGCCGACTCGACGCTACCGGCTCCTCGGACGCGGCTGACTCGACGCTACCCGCTCCTCGGCAGCGGCCGACTCGAAGCCACCGACCCGTCGGGCACGCCCGCCTCGACGCCACCCGCTCCCCGGCCCTGACCAACTCGAAGCCACCGACCCGCGGGCACGCCCGCCTCGACGCCGCTGGCTACCGGCTGTCGGCCACCGGCTTCCCGGGCGCGGTCGGCGGGAAGTCAGTGGCTCAGCGGTCGGAGGCGTCGGACTTGTCGACGCCGTCCCAGACGTTCGCGTACCAGGGGCGGTCGGCCGCCCCCAGCTCGGCGCGGGTCTGCTTGGCCGCGCCGGGGTCGATCACGACGTAGCCGGTCTCCCCCGGCATCACGTAGTGCAGCCGCCGCCGGATCTCCTGCTCGGCGTACGCGTCGTCCTGCCACCGGGCCTTGAGATCGCGGAGCTGCTCGACGCGCTGCGCCGCCTGCTCCCGCTGCCGTCGCAGGTCGGCGACCTCACCGCGCTGGGAGACGTACTGGCGCATCGGATAGGCCAGGGCCACCACCATCGTGCAGAGGACGAGCGCGAGCAGCGCGGCCCGGCCGGTGAGCCGGGAGCGACGGGCCTGCCGTTTGGTCTGGGAACGGTAGACGCGGGCCGCCGTCTGCTCGCCGAGCAGCCGCAGCCTGGTCGCGGTGGAGAACCGGTCCCGGTCCTTCACGGCCATGGTCCCCGCCTCCCGATTCATACGCGCGTACGTCCCCGCACACGGTACGGGACCGGGTACGGGGACGTACGTACGACTGGCTAAGCCTTACCCCAGGTTGCGTCAGCCCTTGAAGCGGGGGAACGCGCTGCGGCCGGCGTACACCGCGGCGTCGTCGAGGATCTCCTCGATGCGCAGCAGCTGGTTGTACTTGGCGACGCGCTCGGAGCGGGCCGGGGCACCAGTCTTGATCTGGCCGCAGTTGGTGGCGACGGCGAGGTCGGCGATGGTGACGTCCTCGGTCTCGCCGGAGCGGTGGGACATCATGCACTTGAAGCCGTTGCGCTGGGCCAGCTCGACGGCGTCCAGGGTCTCGGTGAGCGAACCGATCTGGTTCACCTTCACCAGCAGGGCGTTGGCGGTGCCCTCCTCGATGCCGCGGGCCAGGCGCTCCGGGTTGGTGACGAACAGGTCGTCGCCGACCAGCTGGACCTTGTCGCCGAGCTTGTCGGTGATGACCTTCCAGCCGGCCCAGTCGTCCTCGAACAGCGGGTCCTCGATGGAGACGAGCGGGTAGGCCGCCACGAGCTCCTCGTAGTACTCGGTCATCTCGGCGGCCGAGCGGGACTTGCCCTCGAACTCGTACTTGCCGTCCTTGTAGAACTCGGACGCGGCGACGTCGAGCGCGAGCGCGATCTGCTCACCGGGGACGTAGCCGGCCTGCTTGATGGCCTCGAGGATGAGGTCGAGGGCGTCGCGGTTGGAGCCGAGGTTCGGTGCGAAGCCGCCCTCGTCGCCGAGACCGGTGGACAGGCCCTTGGTCTTCAGCACCTTCTTGAGGGTGTGGTAGACCTCGGTGCCCCAGCGCAGGGCCTCGGAGAAGGACTCCGCGCCGATCGGGGCGATCATGAACTCCTGGATGTCCACGTTGGAGTCGGCGTGCGAGCCGCCGTTCAGGATGTTCATCATCGGCACCGGCAGCAGGTGCGCGTTCGGACCGCCCAGGTAGCGGAAGAGGGGGAGGTCGCTGGCCTCGGAGGCGGCGTGCGCGACGGCGAGGGAGACGCCCAGGATGGCGTTGGCGCCGAGCGAGCCCTTGTTGTCGGTGGCGTCCAGGTCGAACATCGCCTGGTCGATCAGGCGCTGCTCGGTGGCGTCGTAGCCGACCAGCTCCGGGCCGATCTGCTCGATCACGGCGAGGACGGCCTTCTCGACGCCCTTGCCGAGGTAGCGGTTGGGGTCACCGTCGCGGAGCTCGATGGCCTCGAAGGCGCCGGTGGAGGCGCCGGACGGAACGGCGGCACGACCCGTGCTGCCGTCGTCGAGGCCGACCTCGACCTCGACCGTGGGGTTGCCTCGGGAGTCCAGGATTTCCCGGGCTACGACGACGTCGATGGACGGCACGAGCATCTCCTTCTTGGGATGTGACGCTGGAAGTGCGGGGCTGGTGTGCCTTGCGACTAGAGCCTAACCGTCCCGGGGCCGTCGGCCACCGACCGACCGTCCCGTGGACAGGGTCTGACGGTACCCATTGTTTCCTGTCGGAACAAAGGGAGAGTGGAAAACGACTCGAAGCCCCGGCGAACGGCACACGAAAAACCCCGCCCCGGCGCGTACGGGGGAAGACGCGCCGGGGCGGGGAGACCGTGGGGACGGGGGTGACCTCAAGTGCCCTCCACTGTGGGGGCACGAGTGTGAGGGCGCCGTGGCTCAGCTGCGGGCCACGTATTACTTCAGGTGCAGCTGCTGGCCGGGGTAGATGAGGTCGGCGTCCTGGACGATGCCCTTGTTCAGCTGGAACAGCTTCTGCCAGCCGCCCTTGACCTTGTGCTTCGCGGCGATCGAACCGAGGGTGTCACCCTTGACGACCTTGTACTCGCCGTCGCCCTTCTTGACCTTCTTGCCGGTCGGGGTGGTGACGGTCTTGGTCACGGCCGGACGCTTGGTGGAGCGGGTGGCGGCCTGCGGCTCGGTCGAGCGGGTGGTGGGCGCGGCGGCGGAGCCGCCGTACGGGGTGCTGGACAGGCCCGTGCCGCAGACCGGCCAGGCACCCTTGCCCTGGGCGGCGAGGACCTTCTCGGCGATCTCGATCTGCTGCGCCTTGCTCGCCTTGTCGGCGGTGGCGGCGTACTTCGTGCCGCCGTAGGCGGCCCAGGTGGAGGCGGAGAACTGCAGACCGCCGTAGTAGCCGTTACCGGTGTTGATGGACCAGTTGCCGCCGGCCTCGCACTGGGCGACCTTGTCCCACTCGGAGGCGGTGGCGGCGGAAGCGCTGCCGGAGGCCACCAGCGGAGCGGCGATGGCGGCACCGGTGACACCGGCGATCGCGATGGCGCGGGTGGCCCTGGTCGGACGACGGTGCTTGCCCTTGCCGGAAAACAGCATGGATCGATCCCCTCACCGACGCCTGCGAGGTGAGCTGTCGGGTTCGGGCCGGTTGAGTTGCCCGGCCACACCTTCCGAGAAGGCGTGGCTTCACCCCAAGCCGGATCCGGCATCAACTGCCGGGCCCGGCACCTACCTTGGGTCCCCCGCTCCTGCCTACGGCGCGTGACGCGACGACTGTTCCCGTACGGCCGCTGGCAGGATTCGGCGTTGCGGCAGCCGGGGCTCGTGGTGACGAGCGGTCTCGACCGTAGACACGCGATCCGGGGAATTTCAAAGACGATCAGGGCTTCTGAGACTCATCCCACACTTTCACCAAAGCGGACATTAAGCCCGAACCGGGATGTCAACTCTCGCTACTTTGCACCCGTTTCGCCGCCAACTTCCAGGGTCTGACCGGCGGAGATGTCGTTCGGGTCGGCCCCGATGGACTTCTTGTTGGCGGCGTAGAGCGCCCGCCATCCGCCGTCCACGTCAAGGGAGTCCGCGATGGAGGCGAGAGTGTCGCCGGTGCGCACGGTGTAGGTGGAGTCCCCACGAGAGGCGTGACGGCCGGAAGTTGTGTCGGTCTGTCCGCTTACGGCACTTTCGTCCGCGTCCTCGTCCGCGCTGATCCCGCGATGGCGGCCGCCGCTGCTCGCCCCGGTGTCAACCAGGCTCCAAGAACTGCCGTTCTGCCACGAGTTGTCCGAGTCGTCCACCTTGGGGGACTCGGCGACCGAGCTGTGGGTTCCCTGTGAATCGCCGGAGCCCTTGGAGTCGGGCGATGTCGACTTGTCCGACTTAGTGGAGTTCTTCCCCTCGTCCTTCTTGCCAGTGTCGGCGCTCGACGAAGGGGAGGCGGACGGCGAGGAGCCGGGGGACGGAGCGTCGCCGTCGGAGTCGGGGTCGCCGGACTCGTCGGACCCGTTGGACGAGTCGGACAAACCGGACGACTCATCCGAATCGCCGGAAGAGGCGTGGCCGTTGCCCTGCGAGCCGGATCCCCCGACACCGGTGTCGACGTCGACCGAACCGGAGTTCGCGGTGAGCCCGGACAGCAGGGCACAGGTGGCCCAGTGCTCCGTGCCCTGGTCGGCGAGGATCCGCTCGGCGACGGCTATCTGCTGCGAACGGCTGGCCTGGTCGGGGCTGACGGCGTAGTGGAGGCCGCCGTACTTGTCCCAGTCGTCCTGGGACATCTGCAGGCCGCCGTAGTACCCGTTGCCCGTGTCGGCGCTCCAGGAGCCGCCGCTCTCGCACTCGGCCACCTTGTCCCAGGTGTTTCCGTCGGCCGCGTTCGCGGCGGTGGCACCGAGGAGCGGGATGGCGATGGCGGAGCCGGTCACTCCGGCCGCGACGAGAAGAGCCGGAGCCTGACGGGGGCGACGGTGGCGTCCGTTCCCGGAGAGCATGCGGAGACCTTTCGTGCGACAGCATTGACCGGCGCGGCAGGTGTTGCAGGAGTACCGCGTCGAGGGGTGAACGTATAGGCAGACGATCACTTGTCACAAGTTAATGCCGCGTAGATCACGTGAAGATCACAGGCCTGATGGAGTGTCAGGTGTCGCTCGGGGTACGGATCTACGGAACTGCCTGTTCCGGTCATTACCGGACGGGTGTGAACTCCACCGGCAGGGTCCGCAGCCCGCGCATGATCAGCCCGCCGCGCCAGCGCAGCTCGTCCGGGTCCACGGCGAGCCGGAGGTCGGGGAGGCGGGTGAGGAGGGTGGCCAGCGCGGACTGGCCCTCCAGGCGGGCGAGCGGGGCGCCCAGACAGTAGTGGATGCCGTGGCCGTACCCGAGGTGCTGGTTGTCCCGCCGGCCGAGGTCGAGGACGTCCGGGTCGGCGAACCGCTCCGGGTCCCGGTCGGCGGCGGCGAGGACGACGAGGACCGGGTCGCCGGGCGCGATGTCCTGTCCGCCGATGGTGAGCGGCTCGGTGGCGAACCGCCAGGTGGCGAGCTCCACGGGGCCGTCGTAGCGCAGGAGTTCCTCGACCCCGGTCTCCAGCAGGTCCCGTTCGCCGGCGTCGAGGGAGCGCTGGAGGCGGTGGCGCTGCTCGGGGTGGGTGAGCAGGGCGTAGGTGCCGTTGCCGATGAGGTTCACGGTCGTCTCGAACCCGGCGAACAGCAGGATGAAGGCCATCGCGGCGGCCTCGTTCTCGGTGAGGTGCTCACCGTGGTCGGAGGCCCGGATGAGGGCGGAGATGAGGTCCTCGCCGGGGGTCGGGTCGTCGGGCAGGGCCTCGCGCTTCTTGTGGATGAGCTCGGCGAGATAGCCCCGCATCTTCTTCACCGACCGCGCGACCCCGCCCCTGGGCCCGCCCCCGTGCCGGATCATCATGCCCGCCCAGTCCCGGAAGTCGTCCTGGTCCTCGCGCGGGACGCCGAGCAGGTCGCAGATGGCGTAGATGGGGAGTGGGAAGGCGAACTCGTGGATGAGGTCGGCCGAGCCCCGCGCGGCGAACTGGTCGATGAGGTGGTCGGTGAGCTCCTGGACGCGGGGGGCGAACTCGGCGACGCGACGAGGCGTGAAGGCCTTGCTCACCAGCCGGCGCAGCCGCGTGTGGTCCGGCGGGTCGATGTTGAGCAGGTGGGTCATCAGCTCGGCCTTGCGCTCGCCGGGGATACCGGTCTTGCCCTTGGCGTGCGCGGGCTCGTCGTGATGCGCCGGGTTCTTGGACAGGCGGCCGTCGGCGAGGGCCTGCTTGGCGTCGCCGTACCGCGTGACCAGCCAGGCATCCACCCCGCTCGGCAGCTTCGTCCGGTGCACGGGAGCGTGCTCGCGCAGCCAGGCGTA